>NZ_RXHJ01000001.1 GCF_003955685.1 Corynebacterium hylobatis | reverse complement strand
GGGCGTGACCGTGACGACCGTGGCGGTTTCCGCGGTGGCCGTGACCGCGATGACCGTGGCGGCAGCCGCGGTGGTTTCCGCGGCGGGCGCGACTAGCACTGTCTGACTGGCACCCCCGTTCTCCCCTTCGTGGTGGAGACGGGGGTGTTCGTCATCTCCACCGGGATTCCTGTGCTGGAATGCTTCCATGAATCCCATCAGGCACCTCGTCCGCACCGCCCGTGAGATCCGGCAGATCACGGATCCGGAGCGCCGGAGGGTGGTGGAACGGTGGCTGCTGGAATTTGTGGCGGTCAACGTCCAGCTGGACACCACCCAGGCGGTGGTTGCCGGCGAACAGCTGGCGCGCCGTTACGGACACTGGGCGATCGCGGATGAACGCAACTGGGACCGGTTGTGTCGGGTCCCGCTGCGCACGGAACTGGAATGGTCCCTCGACGGGCTCTTTCCGGCTGATTTTGCCCGGCCCGTCACCGTGCCCGGCTCCCACGGGGAGGAGATGGAACTCTTCCTACCGGAGGATGTGCCCGGTGCGTGCCTGGTGGAGCGTGTTCCACCGGTTGAGTACCGGGAGGTCGGTGCGCCGGAGTTCCCGGTGCCTGATTTCGTAGATTTCTCTGGTCATGTGGGGGAGCGGGAGCGGGCGATGTTCGCCCGGATCACGGAGGTCCATGGCCTGGTGCGGTGGGAACCGGACCTGTTCGAGGACCTCAGCCACCACCTGGATCTGGAGGATCCGGAGGAGACTGAGCTCTACGGCGGGGAGATTTTCTTCCACCTCAACCTCAGTCCCTTCCTCATGCAGCGCGGGGTGATGGACCGGGTGCTGGAGATGGTGACACACCTGGTCGTCCTGTATCTGACAGGGACCCTGGAGGACCCGGAGGTGGAGTTCCCCCATGCGATGGAGGTGGCCAGTCCTCTGGAACTGGAGATGGCCGCCTGGCTGGCGGCCCGCCGGTTACGGCTGGAGGTGCCTCCCGGTATGGGGGTGGCGGTGTGGTTGAGCCTGCCTGATATGCCCGTTCCGGAAGGGTTGCGGTGGGCGCTGGTCTTCGACGTCGCCGGGGCGGTGGAGGGAACGCTGCTGGGGCACCGCTACCAGGTGAACGATTGACCCCGTGCAGGGGGTAGCCGGGGGCACGTGATCGGTATTCAGCTCAAAGATGTCGGCTTCTCATGTTCAATTAAGGATAGAAGACCCCCGGGAGACTAGGAGACCTCTTGAAGCCGTACGATGCGATCAGCGCGCACCTGAACCATTTCGTCCTCGACGAGGACCGGGTGCTGGTGCGTCGGTGGTTGCTCGAATTCCTCGTGTCCAATCCGCGTTTCCCGGTGACGGCGACCGCGCAGATCGGGGATCAGCTGATCGGCCGCTGGGGCACCGACATCCTCCGGGAGAGCCTGGGGGAGACGTGGTCCACGAATCCGCTGCCCGCCACCCGGGAGGAGTGGGAGGCTGACGGCCACCGCGTGCCGGAGGGCACCCGCCCCATCGTGCTCAATACCATTGATGGCTGCCGGTTGGAACTCTTCCTGCTCTTCGACGTCGAACTCGCCGAGGAGGAGCTTGTCGGCACGATCGACCACACAGCGGTGGCTGACCCCGCACAGCCGCATGAGCTGGCCCCCACGCTGGTGGAGTTCGTGCCCCACCTGGGTCGGCGGGAGCGGTCGGCGCTGTCCTACCTGTGGCGCATAGGCACAGTACTGGAATGGGCGGAGGGTAGTGGGCATACCTCGGCGGGGTGGATCGAGAACACCGGCCGGGACCACCAGTGCCGGCCGGTCCCGGAACTCGGCCGTGAGGAGGCCTGCCACCGGATCATCATCAGCCGCGACCTTGCGGGGCCCGCGGTACTGCACCGCGTGCTCATCCTCCTGGCCCGCCTGCTGGGTGCCCTCATCCAGGGTCGCCGGGAGGGTATTTCCCGGGGCAGCGGGCTCGTCGAGCAGGTCCCGGACACGGAGGTGGCCGTGGTCAGTCACCTTGCCGGGCTCCGCCTGGGGCTCGGCGTCCCGCAGGATACTGAGGAGCTGGCGGTCCCCGACGAGATCGACTGGAGCCGGGCCCTGGAGACCGCCCAGGTCATGGAGGACCTGCTGCAGGGCCTGCCGAACCCCGCTTTCCCGGTGGCCGGCACGGCCGGGCACACGCGCATCGCTCCGCCGGTCCTGGTGCGGGACCCCTACCGGGAGGTCGAGCAGGAACTGGCCGGCAGCCGCTCCGCTGCGGAGCAGGAGGCAGCTGAACGGTGGGTGGTGGATTTCGTGGCCGGCAACGGCCGTTTCCCGCTGCCCACCGCGCTGGCGCTGGGCTGGGGGCTCTACCTCCGGTGGGGGAGCGGTGTGGTCGGGGATCCCTCGCGCAGCTCCTGGGTGGGCGCCATCGAGCTGCGTTCGGTGGAGGAGTGGCAGGTCCGTGGCTGGGTACCTCGCCCGGATGCCCAGCCGATGGTGGTGCCCAGCTCCCAGGGCCGGGCGGTCGACTATCTCCTCCGTGATGATGTGGTTGTCGCCGACCGGCTCTCCGCCCTGGAATCAGAGGCGGAACCGGAACCGGAGAACCTCGCGCTCTTCCGGCCCGGACCGGCGGATGCACCCGCTCTGTCACAGTTCGCGGAGCTCATCCCCCGGCGGGAGGTGGAGATGCTGCGCAACCTGTGGCGCGAGCGGATCGTCCCCTATCTGACTGAGGCGGAGGACACGGAGACGGGTGTCCCGGCGATCCGGGGGCAGGCGCACCACCGATTGGAGGTCACCCCCTCGGCGGGGCAGAGCCTGACCCTGGCGGCCATCGAGGAGTTGGCACTGCGGTCGCTGGCCCAGGATCCGGAGACCGGGTTCGACGAGAACGCCCCGAAATGGGAGATCGCCCTGGTCAGCCACATCACGGCCCGACGTCTCGGTGTCGAGTACGAGACCTGCGACCTGGTTGAGCAGGCCCTCAGTCGCGGTGCAGGGGCACCATCCCTGCGCTGGGGTGCGGTCTTCCGCACGGCCGCGACGGTGGAGAACACCCTCAACGGTTTCGGCGGCTGATCCGCTCAGACGTACATCAGCACGAACATGATCAACCAGAGCAGGGCGAAGATGCCGCCGAACATGGACAGCTGCGTCTTCGTCCCCTCCCATTGATCCTCGGCGAGGGTGTCGCTCTCCGGGTCGAGGTCATCCGGGTCGAGCAGCCCGAGGGCACCCATCATCTTCTTCTGGCGGGGGATGATCAGGATCAGGAGGATGATCCAGGCGATGACGGCGGCACCGATGGCCAAGAGGTACTGGCTCTGGCTGAAATACATCCGGTCGGTGAACATGACCGCCACGCCCAGCAGCGGCACCAGGGCGGCGAGCACGCCGTAGGTGCTGCTCAACCGGTGCAGGACCCTGGCCGCGCCGGCGGCCCGGGCATCGCCGCCGCGGGCCTGGAGAGCCTGGCCCTGGAAGAGGGAAACGGCGATTGTGACGGGGCCGATGAACAGGACGGCGGCCAGGACATGCAGGGCGATGAGGATCGTGGTCACGGCAGGGATCAGCGCCTTTCTCCGGAGGGTAGGGGGTGATCAATGGTCCGGAGACAACCCTAACCAGTCTCCGCCCGGCACGCGCGGCTGACAGGCCCGGCGCATCGCCGCCAGTTCGTCGGCGGGCAGGGGAATCTCCCAGGTGGCGGCGACCAGTGCCAGGCGCCGGGCATACCAGCAGTGTGCGCCGCGGTCCCCGGGCAACCAGCCGGTGGGCAGGTGGTCGGATTTCTCCCGGTTGGCGGCGCGTGAGGTGGCCACGAGGTTGAGTGGGTCGTTGGCGAAGGCCTCCCGGCGGGCTCTGTCCCAACGGTGGGCACCGAGGTCCCAGGCGGCGGACAGAGGGAGGATGTGGTCGATCTCCACCTGCCGGCCCAGGTTGAGGGGGTCCCCGGTGTAGGGGTCGGTGCCGGTGCCGCCGGTGACGCGGCAGTCACTGAGGTGGCCGCCGGCGTCGGCAAGCGTGGCCTCCCGTACGGTGCAGCCCCCGGCCGGGGCCCAGCCGGTGCCGAACAGGTCGCGTTCGTAGCCGAGCACGCGTGGGCGTTGCGGTACCTGCGCGATGTGGGGGAGGAGCTCATCCAGCACCGGCAGGCCGGGTTCCTGCCGTGGGGTGGGTGGCCACGCGGCGAACAGCGTGGCGCAGATGAGCAGCAGTAGATAGATACGGAAGGGCCTCACACCAGTATTGGACTGGTGTGAGGCCCTTCAGGTTCCCGGGGGTGTGCGGATCAGGCCTCGCTGACGCCCTTGACCTTGGCGGCAGCGGTCTCGACATCCATGTCCTCGTCGGTGCGCAGGACCTCGGACAGGCGGACAGCCTGGTCGAATTCGGAGGTGATCTCCTCGGCCGGCGGGGAGGTCAGCAGGGTGACCACGACCAGGACCGCGGTGGCGGCGATGAAGCCCGGGACCATCTCGTAGATGATCTCGGAGCCGCCGAAGGTGCCCCAGGCGAAGACCACCACCGCGCCGGTGATCATGCCGGCGATGGCACCGGCGGCGTTGAGTCGCTTCCAGTACAGCGAGGCCAGCATGAGCGGGCCGAATGCCGCGCCGAAGCCCGCCCAGGCGAAGCCGACCAGCCCCAGGATGGAGTCGGAGGGGTTGATGGCCAGGGCGCCGGCGATGAGGGCGATGGCCACGACGGCGCCGCGCGAGAGGTTGATCAGTACCTTCTCGGCGGGCAGGCGCTTGGCCACGATCTTGTACAGGTCCTCAACGAGCGAGGAGGAGACGACCAGCAGCTGGGAGGACATCGTCGACATGATCGCGGCGAGCACGGCGGTGAGCACGAGGCCGGCGATCAGCGGGTGGAAGAGGAGCCGGCCCATGTCCAGGAAGATCGTCTCGAAGGCGAAGCGGTCGGTGACCGCGATGTCCGGGTTCTGCGAGAAGAAGACGGTGCCCACCAGGGCGGTCATCGTGGCGCCGGCGATGCACAGGAACATCCAGCCGATGCCGATCCACCGGCCCTGCTTGGCCTCCGCCGGGGTGCGCAGCGCCATGAAGCGGACGACGATGTGCGGCTGGCCGAAATAGCCCAGGCCCCAGGCCAGGTTGCCGATGATCGCCGCGGCGGAGACGCCGGCGACCATGTTGAAGTAGGTCGGGTTGCCGATGCCGTCGGTGTAGGGGCCGTAGTCGTTGCTGGACGCCCAGGTCCAGATGTCGGAGGGGTTGTCCAGGGCGATCAGGGCCATGACCGGCACGATGATCAGGGAGGCGAACATGATCGTGCCCTGCACGACGTCGGTGTAGGAGACCGCGAGGAAGCCGCCGACGAAGGTGTAGGCGACGGTGACGGCCGCGACGATGAGCATGCCGCTGAGGTACTCGCCGCCGAAGGTGGCCTCGAAGTAGCGGCCGCCGGCGACCATGCCGGAGGAGACGTAGAAGGTGAAGAAGAAGATGATGATCAGCGCGGAGATGATCCGCAGGGCGCGGGATCTGTCGCGCAGCCGGTTCTCGAAGAAGCTCGGCAGGGTGATCGAGTTGTTCGCCACCTCGGAGTAGGAGCGCAGCCGGGGTGCGACCCACTTCCAGTTCGCCCAGGCGCCGACGAGCAGGCCGATGGCGATCCACAGTTCGGAGAGTCCGGTGACGAACAGTGCGCCGGGCAGCCCCATGAGCAGCCAGCCGGACATGTCCGAGGCGCCGGCGGACATCGCCGCCACGAAGGGGTTGAGTCCGCGGTCGGCGAGCACGTAGTCGTCGTATTTGTCGGTCTTGAGGTAGCTCCAGTAACCGATCGCCAGCATCGTCGCCATGTAGATGACGATGGCGATGATGAACCAGGTTGTCTGTGACACTGGTTGGGGTCCTTTCCATTGACGGGTCCAACGGCAACCTAGGTCAGTTACCGGTGTCACCCAAACCACACAGACCCTTATCTTACTGTGACCTGCATCATGTCACGGCCTTTTCTGTGCGGCAACCTGCAGCGAGCCGATACCTAACAAAAGGGTAACGATCATCAGCTGATGGTAGAACTGTCCTTATGCCTTCGTTCCTCCTGCACGGTCTCTGGATGCCTTCCGGGCTGCATCTGTGGGTCGAGCAGACCGCGGGACACCGTGTGGTGCTCCCGTCATCGGCGCCCGAGGAGGCCTTCCCGCCCGCGGCCCGTTCGCTTCTCGACGACCGCTCCTTCCGCCACCGCCTCGAGACCGAGCTGCGCACCCCGCGCGGCCGCTCCGTGA
Source organism: Corynebacterium hylobatis (assembly GCF_003955685.1). Lineage (GTDB taxonomy): Bacteria > Actinomycetota > Actinomycetes > Mycobacteriales > Mycobacteriaceae > Corynebacterium > Corynebacterium hylobatis. Next base: position 279,340 of record NZ_RXHJ01000001.1, on the reverse strand, counting down.
AGCTGCGCATCCCCACCGCGGCCTACGCCCCCGAGCACGCCGTCGACGTGCTCAAACAGCTGTCCTTCCTGCTGCGCCCCGATGCCGCGGCGACGAAGGGGCAGATCGCGGCCATCGCCCCGGACCTGGTCTGGCTCATCCACCTCAACGCCGGCCTGACCCGATTCGTGCGCGCCGGCCGCGTGGTGCCCAAGCTCGTCTTCGAGGACAACCAGTGGTGGCCGCACTGGCAGCTGGCCTCCGGCCTGGGGGAGCGGGGCTGGCTCGCGGAGATGATCGCCGCGGCACCGGGCATCCTCACCGCGAACAACCGGGCGCTGGAGGAGATCGCCGATCACCTCGTGCACTGGATCGCCTCGGACATCCTCACCGACCTGGGGGAGTCCACCCGCCCCTACCCCTGGCACGATTTCGCCGGTTCGCTGCTCAACTCCACCCCGCTGCGCCGCGGCGGGCCGGGCCTGCTGCGCGCGATGAACGACTGGAAGGACTCCATCACCGCCGTCGACCTGCAGATGGTCCTCATCGTGGAGGAGCCCCCGCGCGATGACCCCGCCTCCGAGGTCCGCGGCGATCCCGACGACGCGAGCTGGCCGGTACGCGTCCAGGTCCGCTCGGGCACGGATGCGCCCGTGCCCATCCGGGCAGAGGAACTGGACCGCTCGAGCGTGGAGAAGCTGCGGCTCGCGCAGCGCCGCGCCATCGCCGTCACCGAACTGCTCGACCCGGACCAGCGCACCCGTTTCGCGCCGCGGCAGGAGGAACGCAACGGCGACTGGGATGTCCACCTGTCCACCGGGGAGATCGTCGACTTCATCACCACGGCCGTGCCGCAGCTGCAGGCCAAGGGTTTCACCGTCATGCTGCCCAAGGCCTGGTCCGCCTTCGAGACGAAGGCCCGCCTGGAGACCTCCGAGGTCACCGACCCGGCGGTCGGAGCCACCCAGTCGCATTTCGGGCTGGACCGCCTCGTCGAGTACAACTGGCGCCTGTCCGTGGGGGATGTCGAGCTCACCGACGAGGAGATGGACGAGCTCGTCCGCTCCAAATCCGGCCTGATCCGGCTGCGCGGCGAGTGGGTCCTGGCGGACACCTCCGCGCTGGGCAGGATCAACTCCTACATGGACCAGCTGACGGAGACGTCGCGGAAGCGGCGTCGCAAAGAACTCGAACAGGCCGCCGCCCTGGCCGAACGGGCGCGCGCCCTGGATCAGCCCGGCTGGGAGCAGCTCGTCGCCGACGTCGAACGCCGGCGCGAGGAGTTCAACCGCGACCATGCCGACCCCGCCGGTGGCGGCGAGGTGACCCTGGCGGAGCTGCGCCAGCTCGCCCTGGAGTCGATGACGCAGGAGCCGGTGGAGTTCACCGGCTCGACCTGGCATACGGCGCTGCTCGGCGGGCCGGAGTCGCTCATCAACGAGGCCCCGCACCGCGTGGAGATCCCCGACACGGTCCATGCGGAGCTGCGTCTGTACCAGCGCCGCGGCGTGGACTGGCTGTACTGGATGTCGCGCAACAACCTCGGTGCGGTCCTGGCCGATGACATGGGGCTGGGCAAGACACTGCAGCTGCTGGCCCTGCTGGCCGTCGAACACGAACGTGGGGAGGCCGGAGGCCCCACCCTGGTGGTCGCGCCGACCTCGGTGGTGGGCAACTGGGCGAAGGAGGCCGCGAAATTCGTGCCCTCCCTGCGGGTGCTCGTCCACCACGGCTCCGACCGGTTCCACGACGCGGAGCTGACTGAACGGGTCGCGGAATCGGATCTGGTGATCACCAGCTACGGCGTCGTCGGCCGCGACTTCGATGAGCTGGGCCGGATCGGCTGGGAGCGGGTGGTGCTGGATGAGGCGCAGGCCATCAAGAACTCCACGACCCGGGCCTCGAAGGCGGTGCGTTCCCTGCCCAGCCGCCACCGCATCGCCCTGACCGGCACCCCCGTGGAGAACCGCCTCTCGGAGATGCGCTCCATCCTCGACTTCTGCAACCCCGGCGTCCTCGGTTCGACGAGCTTCTTCCGCAACCACTTCGCCAAGGCCATCGAACGCGAACACGACGAGGTGATGACCGAGCGGCTGCGCCTGCTCACCGCCCCGTTCATCCTGCGCCGGCTGAAGACGGACCCCACCATCATCGATGATCTACCGGAGAAGAGCGAGGAGATCATCACCGTCGAGATGTCCGCCGAACAGGCCGCCCTCTACAAGGCCCTGGTCGAAGACGTGCAGAAACGCCTCGCGGAACGCGAGGGCATCGCGCGCCGGGGCCTGGTGCTGGCCACCATCACGCGCATCAAGCAGATCTGCAACCACCCGGCCCAGTACCTCGGCGACGGCTCCCCGGTGACCATCCGGGGCCGCCACCGTTCCGGCAAGGTGGAGGAGCTCATGCGCCTGCTGGACGAGGCCATCGAGACCGACCAGCGCATGCTCATATTCACCCAGTACAAGGCCTTCGGAGACATCCTCGTGCCCTACCTGTCCGAGCGTCTCGGCGAGAAGGTGCCCTTCCTCCACGGCGGGGTGACCAAGACGGGGCGGGACCAGATGGTCGCCAACTTCCAGTCCGCTGAGGGCCCACGCGCGATGATCCTCTCCCTCAAGGCCGGCGGCACCGGGCTGAACCTCACTGCGGCCAGCATGGTCGTGCACATGGACCGCTGGTGGAACCCGGCCGTGGAGAACCAGGCCACCGACCGTGCCTTCCGCATCGGTCAGCAGAAGGACGTGGCGGTGTACAAGATGATCACCGCCGGTACGCTGGAGGAATCCATCCAGGACATCCTCGACGGCAAGACAGAGCTCGCCGGTGCAGTCATCGGCGAGGGCGAGGGCTGGATCACCGAGCTGGGCCCGGAGGAGCTGGCCCAGCTCATGAGCTACCGCGGGAGGGAGAGCTAGATGGCTCAGCGCCCCAGCGACGACAACGTCATCTACGCCAACTTCGGCGCCCGCACCCGCGTCAGCAGACCGGAGGAGGTCGACTCCCCGCCGAAGCGCCGCCGCGCCACGCTCTCACCCGCGGCCCAGCTGCTTGTCGACGTCGCCACCTCCCGCGCCGACTCCGGCCGGCTCAGCCGTGGCCGCCGGTACGCCGACGCCGGGCACGTCATCTCCCTGGACATCCGCGCCGGGCGGGCGCACGCCCGGGTCGCCGGCTCCCAGAACGAGCCCTTCACCGTCACCGTCCAGCTGCCCTACCGTTCGACGGATGATCTCGCCGTGGTCGCCGCGGAACTGGCGCGCACCCCCGACGGCATGCGCCACGCACGGCAGGGCGAGGTCTCGCAGCATCTGCTGGAGGTGCTGCTCACCGACGACATCAACGACATCCGCCTGTCCTGTGACTGTCCCGACCCCGCCCCGGTGTGCAAACACGAGGTCGCTGTGCTGGAGAAGCTCGCCGCGAAGATTGACGCCGATCCGCTGGCCCTGTTCACCTTCCGGGGTCTGGACCTGACCTCCCTGGAGGAGGCGGTGATGGCACAGGCCAGGGACGCCTCCCGCGAGGCGGAGAACGACCCGGAGCTGTTCTGGACCGGCCGCCAACTGCCCGGGCTGCCCGAACCGCGGGTGGCCCCGGCGCTGGATGATTCCGACCTGGATCTGCTGCACAAGGCGATGCGTTCGATCTCCTACACCAACGTTGATCAGCTGCGCGCGGTCTCTGACATCGAGGATCTCTACGACGCCCTGTGTCGGGAGGCCGTGATAGATATTGAGCCATGACCGCCACAACCTTCATCCACACCTCTGACCTGCAGCTGGGCATGACCCGCTGGTTCCTGGCCGGGGAGGCGCAGGCGCGTTTCGACGCCGCCCGCCTGGCTACCCTCCGCCGCCTGGGGGAGGTGGCGCTCGAACACGGGGCGGAGTTCATCGTCATCGCCGGTGACGTCTTCGACTCGAATTCGCTCTCGGCGCAGACCACGGGCCGGGCACTGGAGGAGCTGCGGCGGTTACCCGTCCCGGTTTATCTCCTGCCCGGCAACCATGATCCCCTCGTGGCGGACTCGGTCTTCCGCCGTCTCGACCTGCCCGGTGTCCATGTGCTCGCCGACTCCCAGGTGGTGGCGGTGACCGAAGGCGTGGAGCTGCTCGGCGCACCCCTGCTGGCGCGCAAGGCCACCACCGACCTGGTCCGGCAGGCCCTCGACGGCCTGGAACCGACGGAGAATATCCGCATCATGGTCGCCCACGGCCAGGCCGAGGCCCGCAGCAACGAACACACCCCCGACCTCATCGACCTGGCGCATGCCGAGTCCCGCCTGGCGGAGGGCACCATCGACTACCTCGCGCTCGGCGACACCCACTCCGCCCAGCCGGTGGGTGCCTCCGGGCGGGTGTGGTTCTCCGGCGCGCCCGAGACCACCGACTTCCGCGACCACGCCACCGCCGGGGGCGGGGAGACCAACTCCGGCAAGGCCCTGGTGGTGCAAGTAGAGAAGACCACCACCAGCGACGCCGCCGTGCAGGTGGCGGAGGTCACCACCGGCCAGTGGACCTTCGAGGCCCTCGACCGGGAACTGGGCGGGGAGGAGGACGTGGCGGAATTCCTCGACGCCCTTGACGCCTACCCGGACAAGGAGCGCACCGTGATCAAATACGGCCTGCGCGGAACACTGGACATGTCCGCCACCCGGCTGCTCGAGGAGGGCATCGCGCAGCACGAACCCGTCTTTGCCTCCCTCCGGGAACGGGCCCGCCTGACCGACCTGCACCTGGAGCCGGGCCCGGAGGAACTCGACTCCCTCGGACTGACCGGTTTCGCCGCCACCGCGCTGGGCGAGCTGGTCGAATCCGCCGGGACGGACCCCACCGCCCGCGACGCCGTCAACCTCTTCTTCCGCCTGGCCAAGGAGAACTAGCCCCATGCGTATCCACTCCCTGAGCATCCGCAACGTCCGCGGCATCGAACAGCTGGAGCTGTCCGGTCTGCCCGAGACCGGCGTCATCGTCATCCACGGCGACAACGAACAGGGCAAGTCCACCACCGTGGAGGCCCTGCGCACCGTGTTGCTGGAGAAGCACGGAACCACCAGGAAGGAGGTCAAGGCCCTCCAGCCGGTGGGCCGGGATGAATCCCCCACCGTCACCCTGCACGCCACGATCGGCCCGCACACCTTCACCATCACCAAGAACTGGCTGCGCCGTGCCAAGTCGGAGCTGAACATCAGCACGCCCCAACGGGAGAACCACACCGGCCGGGAGGCGGATGAACGCCTCGAGGAGATCATCCGTGAACACCTCGACGAAAATCTGCTGCAGGCACTGTTCATGAGTCAGGAGGATCTCGGCGAGACCATCAGCGCCGTGGGCATCCCCTCCCTGACGAAGGCACTCGACGGCTACGGCGGCGACGGTGGCGACGGTGGGCAAGCCGATGCCGGCACCGAGGACACCGCCCTGCTGGCGGCCGTGGAGAAGGAGTACACCCGTTACTGGTCGGCCAAACGCGGTGACGCCGCCAACGACCTCAAGAATGCCCGTCAGGCCTGCGAGGACACCCGGACCGAGCACACGGCTGCCCAGGCTGAGCACCGCGAACTGCAGGGCTTCGTCGACCGCCACGACCGGATCGTCGAGCGGCGTGACCGCGACGCCGCAGCCCTGCCCGAGGCGCAGGCCGAGGAGGTTGCGCTCGCCCAGAAGTCGGAAGTGGCCAGGCAGGCCCACGAGAAGGCAACCCACCTGCGCCGGGAACTCCAGCTGGCCGCCGAGGCCCACCAGCGCGCCGGGGAGGCCGTGGCCCAGCGCGGCCGTCTGCGCCTGGCCGTGACGGAGGCCGGGGAAGAGCTCGAACTTCGCAGCCGCGGGCTGGCGGAGGCACAGCAGGCCGCGGCAGAGGAGAACACCCAACTGCAGCAGCTGGGGGAACAGCTCGCCGCCGCGAAGCTCGATCTGGAGGAGACCGCCGGGCAGTTGCGGGAAGCACGCCGCCACCAGCGCCTGGTGACGGCCGCCGCGCGCCGGGCCGAGCTGTCCGCGCAGCTCAGTCAGGTCAGCGAACTCAACGACCGGGTCCGTGCGCTGCGGGAACAGACCGCGGGCCGGCAGATCACCGACGCTGATGTCGCCTCCGTGGAGGAGGCCACCACGGAGGTGACCCTGCAGCGCCGCCTGCGCGAGCAGACCGCCGCGAAGCTGGAGCTCAACGCCCCGGTGGGCACACAGATCACCGTGGACGGGGAGTCCCGCACGTTCGACAGCGCCCCCCTCCACGTCGAACTTGCCCAGGGCACAGAGCTGACCCTCGGGGAGATCACCGCCCGCTACATGCCCGGCCGCGACGAGACCTCCGGCACCGACCCGGTCGCCGCGGCCGAGGCCCGACTCGCCGACCTGCTGGCGGACCTGGAGCTGCCGGACCTGCCGACGGTGCGGGCTGCCCGTGAGCAGGCCCGCACCGCCGCCGAGGAACTGGCCCAGCTGCTGCGGGAGCGCACCGACCTGCTCGGCGGGGCGGATGAGGAGACACTCGTGGCTGAGCTGGCGCGCCTCGACCAGGAACTGGCCGAGGTGGAGTTGCCGGAAATCAACGCCGCCGCGGCCGCCCGCGCGGTCGAGGATGCGGAACAGGCCGAGGAGGAGGCGCGGAAACTCATCGACGTCCTGGGCGCCGACCTCGCCCCCTGGCAGGAACGCAAGGCCCAGACCGAGCTGACCACCCTGAGGGTGCGGATCGAGGCGGCCGAGGCGAAGCTTGCCGCAGCGCAGCAGTCCCTGGCAGAGGCGGTGGACGCAGCAGCGGACGAGGTTCTGGAGGCCGCTCTACTCGAGTGCGGGAAAGCCCGGGAGGAGGCGGAGGCACGCTCCCGGGACGCGGAGGCGGAGGTCGCCGCCGTGGACCCGGAACTTGCCGCGGGCCTCCATCTGGGGGCGAAGGAACGGGTGGAGTCGCTGGGGGTGTCGATAAGCGAGGCCGAGCTGACGCTCCGTGAGCTGCAGGGGCGGATCGAGCAGGCCACCGGTGCCGCGGAACGCCTGGACAAGGCGGCCGCGGCACTGGCGGCGGCGCAGCACCAGTTCGACTCGGTCAGCCGCCGGGCGGAGGCGGTGCGCCTGCTGCGTGAGACCCTCCACCGGCACCGGGATGCCGCGCGCGCCCGCTATGCCCGGCCCTTCGCCGAGCAGCTGACCAGCCTGGCGCGCACCGTTTTCGGCCCGCAGGTGGAGTTCTCGCTCTCGGAGGATCTCGAGGTCACCCAGCGCAGCATCGGCGCGGACACCGTGCCGGTGGACGGGCTGTCGGCGGGGGCGAAGGAGCAGCTGGCGATCCTCACCCGCTTCGCCATCGCCGGCCTGACCTCCCGGGAGAGCGCGGACGGGACGGTGCCCGTCCCCGTGATCATCGACGACGCCTTAGGCTCCACCGACCAGGGGCGTCTCGGACTGATGGCCACGCTGTTCAGCCAGATGGGGCGGACCAGCCAGGTCATCGTCCTCACGTGTGAACCCCAGCGCTACAACCGGGTCGTCGGGCGCACCGAATACGCCATCGAGGACCTCAAATCGAGCGGGATGCTGCTCTAGGGGGCCTCAGGACGCCAGAACCCCCGCACCTCGAGGAGAGTGGGTGCGGGGGTGGAACTGGGGGAGAGGCCTTTCAGCCTCCGAGGCCTCAGGCCTGCTTGATGCCGGAGCCGTCGATCTCGATGGTGATCTGCTCGGAGACCAGCACGCCACCGGAGCCCAGCGGGGCCTGGAAGTCGACGCCGAAGTCCTTGCGGTTGATCTTGGTGGTGGCCTCGAAGCCGATGCGGGTGTTGCCGAACGGATCCTCCTCGACGCCGAAGATCTCGACGTCCAGGGTGACCGGCCTGGTGATGCCCTTGAGGGTCAGGTCGCCGGTGACGGTGCCGGAGTTGCCGTGGATATCGAAGGAGGTGGACTCGAAGGTCATCTCCGGGAACTGCTCGACGGCGAAGAAGTCGTCGCCGCGGACGTGGCCGTCGCGGTCGGCGTTTCCGGTGTTCACGGAGGCTGTCTTGATGACTGCCTTGACCACGGATGCCTGCGGGTTCTCAGTGTCGACGACCGCCGAGGCCTCGAAGTCCTCGAACTTGCCGCGGACCTTGGTGACCATGGCGTGGCGGGCGGTGAAGCCGATCTCGGTGTGGGCGGTGTCCAGGACCCAGGTGCCGTTGTAGTCAGTCATTTCTTGATCTCCTTGAGTTGGTGTGTGCTGTCGCTAAAATTCTTGACCGCTCCCCGGCCTGCCCGGTGGGCCTGCCGTCGTGCGGTTCGATGACCACTCTAACAAATGTTGATGACTTGTCAACATGTCGTGTATGATTAGTTTCAACGAATAAGAAAAAGCAGGTCATGGACCCTAACCAGAGGAGTGGACAGAGATGAGTGCAAGCACCGATCCGGCACCCGCGATTATTGATGCAACCTATGGCGGGGTTATAGTCGATGACATGGCAACCGAGGCTCGTTGGCTCAACGATGAAGAACAGGCGGTGTGGCGGCTCATCCTCGCCGGCATGCGCAAGATCGACCGGGTACTGGATGAGACCCTGCTGAGCTGCAGCGACCTCTCCAGCTCCGAGTTCTCCGTGCTGGTATCCCTCTCCGAGGCAGAGGACCAGGCGCTGCGCCTGCGTGACCTCTGCGCCGGACTGGACTGGGACCGTTCGCGCACCTCCCACCAGATCACCCGCATGGAGCGCCGCGGACTGGTGACCAAACGCAAGAGCGAGGGTGATGCCCGCGGCGTCATCGTCTCACTCACCGACGACGGCATGCGCCGGCTGCGCGCCGCCGCCCCGGAGCACGTGGAGAGCGTCCGCCGGGTCGTCTTCGACCACATGACGCCGGAGCAGCTGACCCACGTCAAGGCCTTCATGGAAGGTGTCACCGCGGTGAGCAACGTTCCGGGCCATCCGGACTTCTGCGGCTCCCTCACGGAACCCGCCGACGCAGACGCCGACTCCGACTGCTGAGCCGGCTGAAGCTTCAGGGTTTCCTCAGGGCTTTTCCCCATGTTCTTCGCCCCGCCGGGCTGACACAATGGGAGTTGACAGAGAAACAGACCTGAGGAGCCTGACATGAACGACTTCAACACCCCGATGCACCAGCGACGCCTCCACCGTTCCAACACAGACCGCTTCGTCGGCGGCGTCCTCGGCGGCATCGCCGAAACCTACGGCTGGAACCCCACCCTGGTCCGCCTGATCTTCGTGGTCTCCTTCCTCCTGCCCGGCCCCCAGATCCTGGCGTACATCATTGCCTGGTTCATCATGCCGCAGGGCTGACACCCCCACGAATCCAAGCCAGGGCCAGGGGGAAAGAAAACACCGCCCGTCCCCCACATGAGAACGTGGGGGACGGGCGGTGTTTCGTCGATAAGCGCAGGAGCCTAGAAGAAGTCCTCGCGGGTGGCGTTCGGGTGCTGCGCCAGCGGGGTGACCTTGATGTCCATGTGCTTGTACATCGGGAAACCGGAGAGCACCTCGTGCAGGTGATCATTGTCGCGCACATCGTAGATGGAGTAGTTGGCGTACTCGCCGACCACGCGCCAGATGCCCTTCATCACGCCCTCCTTCTGGAGGTTGCCGGAGTACTCCTTCTCGCGGACCTGGAAATCGGCGACCTGCTCAGGGGTGAGGGACTCGGGGAACGTGACATCCATGCGTGCCAGAAACAGCATTGCGCGGCCTTTCATGATCGTGGGTACAGACGATTCCTCACCCTACCTGCGCCCACGGCACCCTGCTACAGCACCCCGATGACGAAGATGAGCAGGAGCGCCACCGCCAGGATCAGTCCGCCCGTCGCCCACCACCGGTTTTTCGGGGCGGGCGCGGCAGCACGGATACTGGGAGGCTCGTCGGTCGTCTCAGGATTCGCAAGCGGGTCAGTCATGCCCCACAGGCTAGCCCATGCCCTGCGGGTGCCGAAACCTCCCGCCGGGTATGGGCTGCTGAGGTGTCAGAGGAGCTGACGCAGCACGTACGGCAGGATGCCGCCGTGCTGGTAGTAGGCCTCCTCCGCCGGGGTATCCACCCGGACGACCGCCTCGAACTCGACGGTGCGACCGTCAGCCTCACCGCGCACGGTCACCGTCTCCGGGATGTCCGCCCGGCCCTCCAGGCCCGTGATGGAGAAGACCTCCTCACCGGTGATGCCCAGGCTCTCCGCGGATTCACCCTCCGGGAACTGCAGCGGCAGCACACCCATACCCACCAGGTTGGAGCGGTGGATGCGCTCAAAGGACTGCGCGATCACCGCACGCACACCCAGCAGCGTGGTGCCCTTGGCCGCCCAGTCACGCGAGGAACCGGAACCGTATTCGGTGCCCGCGATGACCACCAGCGGGACCTTCTCCTCCGCGTACTGCATCGCAGCCTCATAGATCGAGGTCTGCTCCCCGTCCGGGAAGTGGCGGGTCACGCCGCCCTCCGTGCCCGGGGCCAGCAGATTACGCAGACGCACGTTGGCGAAGGTGCCGCGCACCATCACGTGGTGGTTGCCGCGGCGCGAACCGTAGGAGTTGAAGTCCTTCGGTGCCACGCCCTGCTCCTGCAGGTAGCGGCCCGCCGGGGAATTCGGGTTGATGTTGCCGGCCGGGGAAATATGGTCGGTGGTGACGGAATCACCCAGCAGCGCCAGCACGCGGGCACCCGTGACATCGGTGACCGGCTCCGGTTCCGCACCCATCCCGTCGAAATAGGGAGGCTTGCGGATATAGGTGGACTCCCCGCTCCAGGCATACTTGTCGCCCTCCGGCACGTCCATGCCGCGCCAGTTCTCGTCGCCGGTGAAGACATCGGCGTAGCCCTCCTCGAACATCTCGGCGCGGACGTTCTCGCTGACCACCTCGCGGATCTCCTCGTCAGAGGGCCAGATGTCCCGCAGGTAGACGTCCTCGCCGTCGGCGTTCTTCGCCAGCGGCTCGGTGAGCAGATCCGTGTGCAGGCTGCCGGCCAGCGCATAGGCGATGACCAGCGGCGGGGAGGCCAGGAAGTTCATCTTGACCTCCGGGTGGATCCGGCCCTCGAAGTTACGGTTGCCCGAGAGCACCGAGGCGACGTTGAGGTCGTTGCCGGTCGTCGCCTGGCTGACCTCCGGGATCAGCGGCCCGGAGTTGCCGATACAGGTGGTGCAGCCGTAACCGATGTTGTTGAAGCCCAGGGCGTCGAGGTACTCCGTCAGCCCCGCACGCTCCAGGTAGTCGGTGACCACGCGGGAACCCGGCGCCAGGGTCGTCTTCACCCAGGGGCGGGTCTTCAGGCCCTTCTCCACCGCCTTCTTGGCCAGCAGGGCCGCGCCCAGCATGACCGAGGGGTTGGAGGTGTTGGTGCACGAGGTGATCGCCGCGATGACCACGTCACCGTGGTCGATGATCGCCGGTGTCCCACCGATGGTCACATCCACCGGGTCACTGGGCCAGCCCAGCTTCGCGTTGGCGGTCAGCTGCTCCCGGGTGAGCTTCCGCGGCGGCGGATCCTTCCGGGGGCCCGTCGTCAGAGAGACCGGGTCACTGGCCGGGAAGGAATCCGCGGAGGCGTCGTCCACGCCGCCGTCGGCCGGCTCGTAGATGGATCGCTCACCGGCGAGCAGACCGAGGACCGTCGCGGGGGCATCACCCAGCGGAATCCGGTCCTGGGGGCGCTTCGGCCCGGCGATGGAGGGCTCGACGGTGGCAAGGTCCAGCTCCACGACCTGCGTGTACTGGGCCGGATTCTCCGGATCGTGCCACAGGCCCTGCTGCTTCGCGTAGGCCTCGACCAGCTTGATCTGTTGTTCCTCGCGACCGGTCAGGCGCATGTAGTCCAGGGTCTCGTCGTCGATGGGGAAGATCGCGACCGTCGCACCGTACTCCGGGCTCATGTTGCCCAGGGTGGCCCGGTTGGCCAGCGGGACACTGGCGACGCCGGGGCCGAAGAACTCGACGAATTTGCCCACCACCCGGGTCTCACGCAGCAGCTCGACCACGGTGAGCACGAGGTCGGTGGCGGTGGTGCCGGTGGGCAGTTCACCTGTCAGCTTCAGTCCCACGACCTCGGGGATGAGCAGGCTGGCGGGCTGGCCGAGCATGGCGGCCTCCGCCTCGATGCCGCCCACGCCCCAGCCGAGCACACCGAGGCCGTTGACCATCGGGGTGTGGGAGTCAGTGCCGACGAGGGTGTCCGGATAGGCCTGGGTCACGCCGTCGCGCTCCCGGGTGAACACCACACGCGAGAGGTACTCGAGGTTGACCTGGTGGCAGATACCGGTGTCCGGCGGGACCACCACGAAATCACTGAAGGACTCCTGCGCCCAGCGCAGCAGCTGGTAGCGCTCCTCGTTGCGCTCGAACTCCAGTTGCGCGTTGATGCCCAGGGCCTCCGGGGTGCCGAAGGCGTCGGCGATCAGCGAGTGGTCGATGACCAGCTCACCGGGGATCAGCGGGTTGATCTTCTTCGGGTCGCCGCCCAGGTCTGTCATCGCGTCGCGCATGGCCACCAGGTCGACCACACAGGGCACGCCGGTGAAGTCCTGCATGAGGACGCGGGCGGGGGAGTACTGGATCTCGCGTTCGGAGGTGTCCTCCGGGGTCCAGTTGACCAGGGCGTCGATCTGCTCCCGGGTGACCAGGCGGCCATCCTCGTTGCGCAGCAGGTTCTCCAGGAGAATCTTGAGGCTGTAGGGCAGGCGGGATGTGGTCTCCACCTTGTCCAGGCGGAAGATCTCGTAGTCGGTGTCACCCACTCTCAGCTGATCGCGGGTATCGAAACTGTTCGTGCTCATATCGGGTCATACCTCTCATGTGATGAGTGGCTGCCCCTTCATCAGAGTGCCGCACCGTGATGGGACAGGGTGTGGCGGAGGGGAACTCAACCACTCAGGAAACGGTCGGGGATGTGACTGGGGACAGTGCTCACGGGCGAGCATCTCCGGGGACTCCGGCCATGGGCACCTCCAGGTTGCTCGTCGATTTCTCAGGGGGAGCAGCGTCCGCGCTCCGGGGACGCCCTCATTCCCCAACGTACGTGACCTGGAACACTTCCGCCACGGGTTGCGGCTGATTCTCCCTGCTTATCGACGTCCCCCGCCCAGCAACCCACCCAGCAGGTCACCGAAGATGCCGCCGCCCGGGGCGGCCTGGCCTCCGCCACCGCCGCCGAGCACCTGGCCGAGAATCTGCTCGAGCATCCCGCCCTGCGAGGAGGCCGTCTCCGTGGTGCCGCGCTGCTGGAGCCGACCGGCCAACCAGGACATGACGATCGGTGCGAGGAGGGGCAGCAGCTTTTTCACCAGGTCGTTGCCGCCGGCCACGCCGCCGAGCTGGCTGACCACCTGGTCCTCCTGGGAACCGAAGATGTGGTGGGCGATCTTGGCGCCGTCGTCGGTGTCGATGGCTTCGACATCCACCTCGCCCTCCGCGAGGGAGGGGTCGTGCTTGCCCAGGGCGTTGGCGAGCGAATCCCGGCCCTCCGGGGCCCGGGCATTGGCGCCCATGCCCATGAGCAGGGCGGGCAGGACGTTCTCGGCGGCCTGGCGGACATTCGCCGGATCCTCCCCGAGCTGGTTGGCGATGCGGTCTACGGGCAGCTTGGACAGAAGGTCGTTGATGTTGTGTGACATGGACCACATCGTAGTCATGTTCCTCCTGCCTGGGCGGGATGTGGGTGCGGATTGCCGCCCACTCGGCCCAGCCGGCGGCATGTTTATGCGGGCCACTCTTGATCGTGGATTGGGCTCACCGCCTGCGCCCCACTTTGCCCCACCTGAACCGCACTGGGGCGCCGCGACCGTGACTTCCCGCAAGCTCCCCCTGCCGCTGCCTGGGGGTTGACAGCTATTTATGTGATCAACTCTGCGGAAAATCGTGGATTTCCGGACCGGAGTTGACCAGATAAATCCGGCTGGGCGACACCTCGACGGGGGAGGAGGCAGGTAGGGGGTGCAAAAATTCAGATCCCGGGCTCCGTCTTCGCGACGGTGACCCGGGATCTGCGGCTTCAGTCGAACCTACACTGTTCCTACTGTCTCTTCCGGCACTCTCGTGGCATCTGATCGAGTAGCTTCTGTGTTTTCTTTTGTTCGGTGAAGCACTATCTGAAGTGTAACCCAGCTCACTCCTGTTGGCAATGGCCCCGCAAAGAATTTTTGGGCAGCAGGGCTGGTGGGGCCCGGCAGGCGACACTGGCCCGGAGAGGAAAAATGACACCTGTCCGGCCCCGGAAATGGGGGTGGAACGGTGTCTGCTGCTGTGTCCCCGACACGATTCGAACGTGCGACCTTTGGTACCGGAAACCAATGCTCTATCCACTGAGCTACGGAGACAGCGCGGCCATCCCATGCGGGATGGCAACGATGAAAGTGTAGCACCTGCCCGGTGCCCGGACCCAAATCACCCCACCGGAAGAGCCTGCACCGGCCCCACGCCGGTCCTGCTCAACCGTTCAGGCCCGCCACGTCGGTGATCTCAACCCTCCCGGTGCGCAGGTAGTCGACCACAACCTCGTCGACGGCCTCGTTACCCCAGGCGACGTGCCCGTGGCCGTTGCCGTGGACGGTGAGGACCTGGGCACCCATTGCCTCCGACATGGGGCCGTGCAGGGAATGGGGGGTCTGCGGGTCGCCGGTGCCCTGGACGACGAGGGGGCGGGTGGCCAACGGGGAGCCGTCGATGGGCGGCAGGTCCGTCACGGGATCGGCGCCGGAGCAGACCGCCCCGGAGGCGAAACGCGCGTTGGGGTAGGTGAAGATGTCGCCGGTGACGTACTGGGCCCAGGCGTAGCGGGGGAGATGGCGCAGTGATCCCGGCTGGTGGTTCTCGTTGCAGATGAGCAGCAGCTGCATCTGCTCGCCGATCATGGCGTCACGTTCCTCCGCGAGTTCCTCCTCGGTCAGTTCCTCCTCCACCTCCTCGTAGGCGGTGTAGTAGTAGTCCTCGAGAAGTTCCTCGCCGTTGATCACCTGGGCGAGGAAGTCCCATTGTGTGGCATCGGACAGTAGTTCGCGGGTGGTGTTGAGGGTGAAGGAATCGGACTGGTCGCCACCGGTGAAAACCTGGGAGACCAGACCCCTGAAGAAAGAGTTGAAGGAACTGGTGGCGTTCATGACACCGACCCCGAAGCCGCCGGTGAAGCCGAGTCCCGGCGGCAGGTCACCGGCGGTGGCGGCCGGGGCGGCGATCGTGGGGGTGGTGCCTGTCTCAGCGAAGACCTGCCGCGCCCAGGCCTCGTGGACGCCACGGGGGGTGTCACCGAGGCCGTAGACGTCATTATTGGAAGCGGCCCAGGCCATGAAGTCGTGGAGGGAGCCCTCGTAGCCTTCCTGCTGGGCGCCGAGGATGCCGTTCCAGGCCAACTCAGGGTTCATCACCGAGTCAAGGACGACCCGGTCGGTGTGCTCCGGATAGCGGGTGGCGTAGCCGGAGGCGAGGAAGGTGCCGTAGGACACCCCCAGGAGGGAAATCTGCTCCTCCTCCAGAGCCTGCCGGACCAGCTCCCAGTCGTCGATGGTGTTGCTGGTGGTCAGGGATGTGGGGTAGCCGGGGGAGTGCTGTCCGCACAGTTCGCGGAGGAATCCGCCGCGGCGCACGTGCATGCCCAGTGAGCTGGGTTCCTCCTCCCCGCAGTTGACGGGGGTGGAGCCGGTCAGGCCACGGGGCTGGACCGCCACCCGGTCCCATTCGGACATGATGCCCACCGGCCAGATGCCGCCGTCGTTGTTGAAGAAGGAGTATGCCTCCGCACCGGGGCCACCGGGGTTGCCGAAGAGCGTGCCGCGCCGGGCGGTGGGGTCGGCCGTCGGGATGCGGACGAAGCCGACGGAGATCTGCGCGCCGTCGGGTTCGGCGTGGTTCATGGGGACATTGATACGCCCGCATTCAGCGTTGTTGTCGCTGACCAGATCGGGGCACTCCTCCCACGTGATCTGCGGGGCCGGGGCGGCGACCGCGGCCGGGGCCAATGAGAGGAGCGTCGCGGCACCCAGGGCGGCGGCGAGGGGGCGGATCAGGGCGCGCATGCGGGCCTCAACTCTCCGGTGGCGGCGGACGGGGAAAAATCTGGCAGGGGAACATCCTAACCCGGGGTGTACGTCTGCGAACTGTGAAAAGCCGGACACACGGCGGGTGAGCGGAATGTGAGAGCCTCCTGTCAGTGCACTACACTTTCTGCCCATGACACCTGCTGATCTTGCGTCCCTCATCCGGGAGACCGCCACCGAAGTGCTGGCGTCCCGCGACCTCGATATTTCTGTCTTACCCGAGCAGGTCGTGGTCGAGCGCCCCCGCAACCCCGAGCACGGCGATTACGCCACCAACCTGGCCCTGCAGGTGGCCAAGAAGGTGGGCACCAACCCGCGTGAGCTGGCGACCTGGCTTGCCGAGGCCCTCGTAGCCGACGCAGCCGTCGACTCCGCGGAGATCGCCGGCCCGGGTTTCCTCAATATCCGGCTGGCCGCCGCCGCGCAGGGTGAGATCGTGGCGAAGATCCTCGAGGCGGGGGAGCGCTTCGGTCACGTGGACCGCTTCCGGGGCGAGAAGATCAACCTGGAGTTCGTCTCCGCAAACCCGACCGGCCCCATCCACCTCGGTGGCACCCGCTGGGCCGCCGTCGGCGATTCCCTGGGCCGGGTGCTCACCGCCGCCGGCGCGGAGGTCACCCGCGAGTACTACTTCAACGACCACGGCGGCCAGATCGACCGCTTCGCCCGTTCCCTGCTGGCCGCCGCCAAGGGCGAGCCCACCCCGGAGGACGGCTACGGCGGGGATTACATCGGCGAGATCGCGAAGGCGGTCGTCGAGAAGCAGCCGGATGCGCTGAGTACCGGGGACCCACAGGAGACCTTCCGCGCCATCGGCGTGGAGATGATGTTCGAGCACATCCGCGAATCCCTCCACGAGTTCGGCACCGACTTCGACGTCTACTTCCACGAGAACTCCCTCTTCGAGTCCGGCGCGGTGGACAGGGCCGTGCAGAAGCTCAAGGACAACGGCAACCTCTACGAATCCGAGGGCGCCTGGTGGCTGCGTTCCACCAACTTCGGTGACGACAAGGACCGCGTCGTGATCAAGTCCGACGGCGAGGCCGCCTACATCGCCGGTGACATCGCGTATGTCGCCGATAAATTCGACCGCGGCCACACACTGTGCATCTACATGCTGGGTGCCGACCACCACGGTTACGTCGCCCGCCTCAAGGCCGCGGCCGCCGCGCTGGGCTACGACCCGGACCAGGTTGAGGTCATGATCGGCCAGATGGTCAACCTGCTGCGCGACGGACAAGCTGTGCGCATGTCCAAGCGTGCCGGCACCGTGATCACCCTCGACGACCTGGTGGAGGCGATCGGCATCGACGCCGCCCGCTACTCGCTCATCCGCTCCTCCGTCGACTCCTCCCTGGACATCGACCTGGCGCTGTGGGCCTCCCAGTCCTCCGACAACCCCGTCTACTATGTGCAGTACGGGCACGCACGCCTGTGCTCCATCGCCCGCAAGGCCGCCGAAGTGGGCGTGACCTACGAGAACGCCGACTACTCCCTGCTCACACACGAGCGTGAGGGCGACCTCATCCGCACCCTGGGTGAGTTCCCGGCCGTCGTGCTGGCCGCCGCCGAACTGCGCGAACCGCACCGCATCGCCCGTTACGCCGAGGAACTGGCCGGCGTCTTCCACCGCTTCTACGACAACTGCCAGATCCTGCCCAAGGCCGATGAAGAGGCCGCCCCGATCCACACCGCCCGCCTGGCACTCGCCGCGGCGACCCGCCAGACCCTGGCCAACGCGCTCGGCCTGGTCGGTGTCACGGCACCGGAGAGGATGTAGTTGATGACCGACTTCAACGATCTGCCGGCACACGTCTGGCCCCGCAACGCCGTCCGCCAGGAGGACGGCGTGGTCACCATCGCCGGCGTGCCCCTGCCGGAGATCGCCGAGGAGTACGGCACCCCCGTCTTCGTCGTCGACGAGGACGACTTCCGTTCCCGCTGCCAGGACATGGCGCGTGCCTTCGGCGGCCCGGAGAACGTGCACTACGCCTCCAAGGCCTTCCTCACCCGCACCATCGCCCGCTGGGTCGACGAGGAGGGGCTGTCCCTCGACGTCGCCTCCCTCAACGAGCTGAAGATCGCCCAGGCCGCCGACTTCCCGGCCGCACGCATCACCGCCCACGGCAACAACAAGGGCGCGGACTTCCTGCGCGCCTGCGTACAGGCAGGTGTGGGCCACGTCGTCCTCGACTCCGAGCAGGAACTTGTCCTCCTCGACTGCATCGCCGCCGCTGAGCAGCGCGTGCAGCAGGTGATGATCCGCGTGAAGCCGGGTATTGAGGCCCACACCCACGAGGCCATCGCCACCAGCCACGAGGACCAGAAGTTCGGTTTCTCCCTGGCCTCCGGCTCCGCCTTCCGCGCCGCCGAGGCCGCCGTGCGTGCCCAGAACCTCGAGCTTGTCGGCCTCCACTGCCACGTCGGCTCCCAGGTCTTCGACGCCACCGGCTTCACCATGGCCGCCGACCGTGTCCTGGCCCTCTACTCGCGGATCCACCGCGAGCTCGGCGTCCAGCTGCCCGAACTCGACCTCGGCGGCGGCTACGGCATCGCCTACACCGAGGATGAGGAGGCCCTCGACGTCGACGAGGTCGCCCACGACCTGCTCACCGCCGTGGCCAAGACCGCCGCCGAGCTGGGTATCGACGCCCCCACCGTCCTCGTCGAGCCCGGCCGCGCCATCGCCGGCCCCGGCACCGTCACCGTCTACGAGGTCGGCACCGTCAAGGACGTCACCGTCGACGAGGGTGTCACCCGCCGTTACCTCTCCGTCGACGGCGGCATGTCCGACAACATCCGCCCCGCGCTCTACGACTCGCTTTATGACGCCCGCGTGGTCAGCCGCTTCACCGAGGCCCCGGGCATCCCCTCGCGGCTGGTCGGCTCCCACTGCGAATCCGGTGACATCCTGGTCCGCGATGCGCAGTTCCCCTCCGACATCGAGACCGGCGACCTGATGGCCATGGCCGCCACCGGGGCCTACGCCTACGCCATGTCCAGCCGCTACAACGCCTTCGGTCGCCCCCCGGTCATCGCCGTCCGCGCCGGTAAGACCAAGCTCATGCTGCGCCGCGAGACAGTTGAGGACATCCTCGCGCTGGAGGCCTGAGGCTCTCAGTAGCGGCAGGTCACGGCATGAGGCCGGTGACCTCTTCGAGCAGGCGCAGGACGGTGAGGTTGTGGATCCTGCCGGTGGGCAACCCGAGCACCGTGGAAGTCAACGGGGCCTCAGTATCCATGGCCTTCACGGTGATGCGGTCCACGGTGCCGGAGGTCTGGCCGATGCACATGCGCAGTTCCGTGTGGGAGGCGTCGGCCTCGGCCCGGGCACCCGGGGTGCGTTCCCAGGCTCGCCGCCATGATTCATCGGCGGGGACGGAGAGGTTCTCCCGGGTGCCGCTGAGCAGGGCCGGGGCGCCGGTGTCACGGGCGGCGGCCATGTGCCGACGGGCCTCCACGGCAGTGAAGGTCTGCCAGGTGATTCCCGCGGCCCGCTGGTCGTTGCGGTCGACGAGCACGCGCAGGGGGGCGGTGGCCTCATCGTCCCGGTAGCCCACCCGCTGGCCGGCGAGGTTGACGCGGTCGACGGCTGCGCGGACGTGGTCGGGCATGTCGTCGAGTTCTTCGGAGGTCTTGTCGGCGTGCCAGCTGCGGGCGGTGGCCATGTCCTCGCCGGCGGTGGGGATGTCACGGAGGATCTCGGCGGACCAGTTCGCGGCGAACACACCGGTGAGGGCGAGGACCTCCTCGTGCTCTGCGGGGGTGTGGATCACGGTGCAGGAATCTCCCGCGACGACGACCTCGGAGGCGGCGGCTGAGGGGACGTTCATGGGCGGGAGGCTGAGGAGGAGGGCTGCAGCAAAAAAAGAACGGACTGACACGTGGCTCCTTCCCGACCTAGGACACACCTGATGTTTCCCCAGTATAAGGGAATATGCATGGACCGTCGACTGTTCCCTGCCAACTGTGCCACGATCGTGACCGCTGACCGGGTGGACTAGACTGGCCCGGTATGCCCCGGCACCGGTGCCCGGGCACTGAGGAACGGTACCGGCCCCGCTAGGCTGGACCAGGAAAGTTTCCGTCACGGACTTGCGACACGACCCAGGAGAACAATGACCCAGAACAAGCAGCCCACGTACAACCCCGGCAAGGGAGTCGGCGAGCCGGTTGGTGTCGCCATCCTCGGCCACGGCACCGTCGGTTCTGAGGTGCTGCGTCTCATGGGTGAGTATTCGGATGCGCTGGCGCACCGTATCGGCGGTCCGCTGGAGCTCAAGGGTGTGGCCGTATCGGATCTGTCCAAGCCGCGTGAGGGGGTGGACGCCGCCCTGCTCACCGATGATGCGATGAGCCTGATCAACCGCGAGGACGTCGACATCGTCGTCGAGGTCATCGGCGGCATCGACTACCCGCGTGAGCTCGTGCTCGCGGCCCTGCGCGCCGGCAAGTCCGTCGTCACCGCCAACAAGGCCCTGGTCGCCGCGCACGCCGATGAGCTTGCCGACGCCGCCGACGCCGCCAACGTCGACCTCTACTTCGAGGCCGCCGTCGCCGCCGCCATCCCGGTGGTCGGCATGCTGCGCCGTTCCCTGGCGGGCGACAACATCCTGCGCATCTCCGGCATCGTCAACGGCACCACCAACTTCATCCTCGATGCCATGGAATCCACCGGCGCCACCTACGGGGACGCGCTCGCCGAGGCCACCCGCCTGGGCTACGCCGAGGCCGACCCGACCGCCGACGTCGAGGGCCACGATGCCGCCTCCAAGGCCGCCATCCTCGCCTCCCTCGGCTTCCACACCCGCGTGAAGTTCGACGACGTCCACTGCGAGGGCATCACCAAGATCACCGCCGAGGACATCGAGGCCGCCCGCAACGCCGGCTACGTGATCAAGCTGCTGGCCATCTGCGAGCGCGTCGCCGACGAGGCCGGAGTCGAGTCCGTCGCCGCCAGCGTCCACCCGACGCTCGTGCCGGTCGACCACCCGCTGGCCTCGGTCAACGAGTCCTACAACGCCATCTTCGTCGAGGCTGAGGCAGCCGGCCGCCTCATGTTCTACGGCAACGGTGCCGGTGGCGCCCCGACCGCCTCCGCGGTGCTCGGTGACCTCGTCGGCGCTGCCCGCAACAAGGTCCACGGCGGTCGCGCCCCGGGTGAGAACACCTACGCCAACCTGCCCATCGCGGACTTCGGCGACGTGACCACCCGCTACCACATCGACATGGAGGTCGAGGACCGCACCGGTGTCCTCGCCGAGCTCTCCGCCATCTTCGCGGCCCGCAACATCTCCCTCAAGACCGTCCGCCAGGAGGAGTCCGGGGAGAATGCCCGCCTCATCGTGGTCACCCACTCGGCGCGCGAGGCCGACCTCGACGCCACCGTCGAGGAGCTGAAGCAGACCTCCGCGGTCAAGGCCGTCAACAGCGTCATCCGACTGATCTAGCCCTACAGACAAAGGACAGAGCACTCATGAGCATCGAGCTCGAGGTGGGCACCCGGGCCACCGTCACCGTCCCCGGTTCCTCAGCCAACCTGGGACCCGGTTTCGACACCCTGGGCCTGGCCGTCGGCCTCTACGACACCGTCGAGGTCGAGGTCACCGAGGGCGGCCTGGAGGTCGAGGTCTACGGGGAGGGTGAGGATGACCTGCCCCGCGACGGTTCCCACCTGGTGGTCAAGGCCATCCTGTCCGGCCTCAACGCCGCCGGGGCCCAGGCCCCGGGCCTGCGCGTGGTCTGCACCAACGCCATCCCGCAGTCCCGTGGACTCGGTTCCTCCGCCGCGGCCGCCGTGGCGGGTGTGGTGGCCGCGAATGCGCTGGCCGGTAACCCGCTGACCACCGACCAGGTGGTGCAGCTGTCCTCCGCCTTCGAGGGTCATCCGGACAATGCCGCAGCCTCCGTCCTCGGTTCCGCCGTGGTCTCCTGGACCACCACGCCCGTCGACGGCTCGCAGCCCGGTTACAAAGCGGTTTCCGTCGATGTCGACCCGCGGATCCGTGCGACCGCCCTGGTCCCGGACTTCCACGCCTCCACGCAGGCCGTGCGCCGGGTCCTGCCCAGCCACGTCACCCACACCGACGCCCGCTTCAACGTCTCGCGGGTGGCCGTGATGACCGTGGCCCTGCAGAAGCACCCCGAACTGCTCTGGGAGGGCACCCGTGACCGGCTCCACCAGCCCTACCGGGCCGATGTCCTGCCGGTCACCGCAGAATGGGTCAACCGTCTGCGCAACCGCGGTTACGCCGCCTACCTCTCCGGTGCCGGCCCGACCATCATGGTGCTGTCCACCGAGCCTGTCTCCGAGAAGATCCTCGACCAGGCACGCGAGGCCGGCCTCAAGATCCACGAGCTGGAGGTCGCCGGACCGGTCCGCGTGGAGTTGTCCCGGGCCTGAGCCTTCTCAGAACCGGTGGGTGCGTTCGGATTCGGGGATCGGTTCCACCATCCGGTCGGGGCTGAAGGGCGCGACCCAGTCCTCGGGTTCCCCGGCGATGTCGGCCACCACGGCTGCTGCGGCGGACAACGCCCAGGCCAGTCCCCACGCCCGGTAGCCGGTGATCACGTGGATGTTCCGGTGGCCGGGCAGGGCACCGATATAGGGCATGCGATCATAGGGCATGTAGTCGCCGGCCAGCCAGCGGTAGAGCACCTGCTCGACGTCGTACCTGTCGCGGACGTCCTCGATGAGGGTGCGGTGGCGGGCGTCCATGTCGAAGGTGTCGTCATCGTATTCGTGGCTCTCGCCACCGAAGACCAGCACCGGCTGGTCCTTGTAGGAGGCGGTGCGGATGGTGCGCATCGGTTCCCCGGTGGTCACGTACATGCCTGCGGGGTAGTCACTGCCCTCCTTCAGCTGCACCGCCAGCGCATAGGACATCTTCAGCCACATGAAACCGTCGAAGAGGTCCCGCCGCCAGAAGGGTTCGCCGCTGGCCTGCAGCACATGCCGCGCCTTCAGCTCCCCCTTGTCCGTGGGGACGGTGTGCGGCTGCCCGGGGATGATGTCGGTGGCCTTGGTCTGCTCGTAGATCACCCCGCCACGACTGCGGAACTCCTCCGCGAGTGGGAGCAGGAATTTCCTGGGGTGGAACTGGGCCTGCCCGGCGAATTTCACCGACCCGGCGATGTCGAAGGGCAGCTCGGTCTCTGTCTCGAAGCTGGCCGGCAGGCCGAGCGAGACCGCGGCCTCGACCTCGGCACGCAGCTCGGGGATGCGTTCCTCCCGCCGGCTGTAGACGAAGGCGTCCCGGCGGGAGAATTCGCAGTCGATGCCGAGTTCCGCGCTGATGGCCTCGACCTTGTCGATCCCGCGCTGGTTGGCGTCCGCGTAGGCCTGCGCGACCTCTTTCCCGTGGCGGGCGATGAGATGGTCGTAGATGAGGTAGTGCTGGGAGGTCAGTTTCGCGGTGGTGCCACCGGTCGTCCACTCGGCCAACCGGGCCTTGTCGATGAGCACGGTCCGCAGCCCGCGCCGCTGCGCATGGTAGGCGGCGACGATGCCGGTGATCCCGCCACCCACCACGGCCAGGTCATAGACGGTGTCATCACCCGCCAGCTCCGGATAATCCGTGCGCGGCGTGGTGGCCGTCCACAGTGATTCGTCCCTGCCTTCAATCGTGCCCGACATCGGTTCTCCTCACGCGAGGAGCGGGCGGGGGGAGGGGGTGGCCTCGTTCCTCACTGTTGTGTCTGATTCTGGAACTGGAACAGCAGCGGTGCCCCGGGCGGGGCAGCTGCTTTCATCATGACACGAAACTGGTGCTCAGCGGCGGGATCCCCGATGATTATCAGGGTCGGCACAGACCTGGGGGCCCTCAGCGCTCAGACGTGGCCCGGGGGCCCTTGTTCACACGCACCACGCATGCCCCGTCGTCGGCATAGGGCAGCAGCGTCAGTGAAACCGGTCCCGAGTTCTGCTCCGGGCAGGACCCGGTGGTCTCCTGCAGAAAGCCCTCGTGGATGGCGCAGACGAAGGCACTCGGGCGGGGTTTACCCTCGGTGACGAAGGGGCAGGAGTGCAGGGAGAGTTGGCCGTGGCCGTCCGATTCATCGGCCGGGCGGGTGACCGTGGGATCGAAGCCCATGTCGCGGAGCTTGATGTAGAGCTGCTCGAGGATATCCGCATCATTGGCGGGGGGCTGCCCCTCCTCGTGCATCCGGCGGGCCCAGTCCCGGCCGAGCTGGCGGGCCTGCTCGAGGGTCTCCGGGGTGAGGGAATTGGTGCCGGCCAGGGCGCTGGTGAGGACCTCCACCAGGGAGACGTATTCGTTGACTACAGCCCGGTTGTCGGGGACCCGGACCTGGAAGATCAGGGAGGGCCGGCCGCGCCCTTCGGACTGGGTGGTGGCGACCCGGACCGCGCCGCGGCTGACCAGTTCATCAAGGTGGCCGCGGGCGGTGTTGACATGCATACCCAGTTTTTCCGCGAGTTCGGCGGAGCGGGCCCCGTGCGGGAAGGTCTGCAGCACATCGAGGACCTCCCGCTGTTTGACGCTGAGCGGCAGCGCGTCCGAGAACAGCTCGACGGACGGGCGCGGTGCTGGTGCGTCCACCATGTGGGATCTCCTCCTGTTATCTCCGGCGGGCCGGATGAACACTTATGGCCAGGGCCTTGGTCACGCAGTCGACGGTCATACCCGGTTCCAGACCCAGCGTGAGCGCGGAACGGCGCGTGACCGGCACGTGGAGCCGGGCGGCTCCGACCGAGACCGTCACCATCGTCCCTGTCCGGGCGGTCGAGGCAACCACTGAATCGACCCTCCCACGCCAGATGTTACGTGTTGATTCCTGCGGCTCCCTGCCACCGGCGGGTAGCCGCAGGGCGGTGGCCTCGGGTGGGAACACCGCGACGGCCGGATCACCCGGCTGCAGCTCATCGTCCACTGAACCGGCAAAAGTGCCTGTCACGGTCAATTCTGTCCCCTGGATCGTGACCGTGTCAACCTCCCGGGCCGTGACAGTGCCGACTATTCGGGACAGTCCGGCCAGCTCAGCGAGGAAATCATTGGGCGGGACGTCGAGAAGCTCCGCGGTGGGGCCGGCAGCGGCGACCTCGCCCCGTTCGAGGACCACCAGGTGCTCGGAGAGGGTGGCCACGTCAACGGCGTCGTGGGTGACCAGCAGGGTGGTGCGATCCTGCGCGGCGGCACGCAGCAGCCGGCGCCAGCGGGTGGCGGAGGCGACGTCGATTGCGGCCAGCGGCTCATCGAGGATGAGCACCGCGGGCCGGGTCCCCAGGGCGCGGACCAGGGCAACCTGGGCGGCCTGGCCCCCGGAGAGCGCAGGCACGGAGACCTCCGCCAGCTCAGCCAGCCCGGCCGCCGCCAGGAGTTTCCCGGTCAACGCGGGGTCGCGGGTGGCCATGGTCACCGCACCCGCGACGGTGGTGGTCCGCGGTAGACCGGGGCGCTGGGTCAGCAGCACCACGCCGCGTTCGGCTGCCGGCACGAAGCGTCGGCCGTCGACGGGGCGGTCACCGACGGAGATCTCCGCGCCACGCAGCCGTCCGGCGATCATCCCCATCAGTGTGGTCTTGCCTGAGCCGTTGGGTCCGACGACGGCGGTGATGCGCTCGGCGGGGAAGACGGTGCCGTCGGCGGTGACGGGCACCCCGCCGGACCCGGGGGTGGTGAGGGCGCGCAGCTCACCGGTGTCGAGTTCCCCGGTCCGCCGGGCGCGGGGCTGCGGTGTGCGCCGCAGGGCGGCGGGCAGGGCAGCGAGTGCGAGGACGAGGACGGCGAGGAAGATGAGGATCGCACCGAGAGCGTTCGCGCTGCCCGGATCGGTCTCGCGTTCCAGGTAGATGCCCAGCGGCATGGTGCGGGTGACGCCGGGCATGGAGCCGGCGAAAGTCAGCGTGGTACCGAATTCCCCCAGGGAACGGGCGAAAGCCAGGCCCGCGCCGGTGGCCACGGCCGGGGCGACGGCAGGCAGGGTGACTTTCCGGAGGATCTCCCGGGGCCGCATGCCCAGGCCGGCCGCACTCGCCGGGATCTCCGGGTCGATCTGGCGCAGCGCTGAATCGGCGGTGACCACGACAAAAGGCAGGGCGATGAAGATGTGGGAGAGCACGACGCCGGGGAAGGCGAAGGCGAACTGGAGGCCGAGGACGTCGAGAAGCGGGGCGGTGATCCCGCGTCTGCCCACCGCCGCGGTGAGCGCCAGGCCGGCGACCACCGGTGGCATCGCCAACGGCAGCATGACCAGGAGCCGGATGAACCTGCCCCCGCGCGGCCAGTCCTGGATCGCCAGCGCCAGCGGCACACCGAGCAGGGTGGTCAGCACGGTGGCCCACACCGCAGAGAGCAGTGTGACACGGAGCAGCTCGGCGGTGGTGGGGCTGGTGAGCACCTCACCGAAGCGTTCCCAGGGGACGCGGACGCCCAGTGCGAGGATGGGGCCGAGGATGAGGACAAGGGCGGCGACGGCGAGCAGCGTCACCGCGACCGGTGTGCGGGTGGGGGCGGGCTTCACGGTCAGTTGGCCTGGGTCCACCCGTGCCTGGTCCAGATGTCGACCATCTCATCGTCAGTCAGGGCGTCGACGAAATCGGTGGCGGCCTGCTTATCGACACCCGCGGTGGTCACCGCGGCGACGACCTCGTTGGGCTGGTCCTCACTGCCGGGGATCTCGATGACCTCGACACCCTCGCCCGCGGAGAGGGCGTCGGTGCGGTAGACCCAGCCGGCGTCGGCCTCGCCGGAGACGACCTTGCCCAGCACGTCGGCGACCTGATGCTCGAGGGAGGCGGGTTCAGCCACGATGCCGGTGTCCGCGATGATGGCCTGCGAGGCGGTGCCGCAGGGGACCTGCGGGTCACAGAGGACGAAGGTGGTACCCGCCAGATCGTCCACGGAGCCGATGTCCGCGGGGTTGCCCGCAGGCACGACCATGACCAGGGTGTTCACGGCCACGGCACGGGGATCCTCGACCAGTCCCTGTTCCACGGCCTTGTCCATGTTCGCGCGGTCGGCGGTGATGAGGACATCACCCGGGGAGCCGTCCGCCAGCTGCTGGACGAGGGTGGAGGAACCGGCGTTGACGAAGTCCAGCTCCGCATCAGTCAGCGTCTGGAAATCATCGTTGAGCACGCGGGTGGAGGAGGCGCCGAGGATGGTCAGGGAGTCCGTTCCGGCTTGGGAATCGGAGTCGGTGGCGCAGCTGACCAGCAGCAGGCCGGCGGCGGCGGGAGCGAGGAGGCCGACGGCACGGGACAGACGCATGAGGGAACCTTTCAGGTGGGGAAAGTTCAGGGGCCGGTACGTCAGACGTTAACGTACCGGCCCCTGGTGTGCTGCGGTTCTGCGCGGCTCAGGCCCCGCGGGAGGGGGTCTGGTTGCGTTCGTCGAGCTGCTCGGTGTGGGAGCGGACAGGCTCCCAGGCGACGTGTTCCTTCACCGGACCGGTGCGGGTGTCGCGTGAGCGGTAGACCACGTAGGGGCGGGTGACGTAGCCGACCGGCGCGGAGAAGGCGTGCACCAGGCGGGTGAACGGCCACACCGCGATGATGGTGAAACCGGCGATAACGTGGACCTTGAACTGCCACGGCACATCGGTCATGAGCGCGGGCTGGGCCTGGAAGACCAGCAGCTGGCGCAGCCACGGCGAGATGGTCTCGCGGTAGTCGTAGCCGTGTGCGCTACCGAAGAGCTGGAGGGTGACGGTGGCGAAGAAACCGGAGACCAGCGCGGCGCCGAGCAGCAGGTACATGACCTTGTCGGAGCGGGACGTGGCCAGAAAGACCGTCCGGTTGACCACCCTCCGGTAGATCAGCCCCGCCAGGCCCAGCAGCGCGGCGATGCCGGCCAGGGTGCCCGGGTAGGTGGCGATGAGGTGGTAGGTGGCGTCGCTGATGCCCACGGCCTGGGTCCAGGACTTCGGGATGGCCAGGCCCATGAGGTGGCCGATGATGACGAAGACGATGCCCCAGTGGAACAGCGGGGACGACAGTCGGAGGAGTTTTGATTCGTAGATCTGCGAGGAATGGGTGGTCCAGCCGAACTGGTCGGTGCGCCAACGCCAGATGATGCCGATGACGAAGGCCGCGATCGCCAGCCAGGGGAAGGCCACCCACAGGAAAACATCGAAATTGTCCATGGTTGTGTCCTAGGGGATATCCGGTTGAGCGGTGGGGAAGGGCAGGGGGGTGCCGATGCCGACGAGTTCCGCCGGCGGCCCCGAACGAATGAGATCGAGGTAGCTGTGGGTGGTCTCCGCGTCGATCTTCGGCAGCGACATCGCCACGGCGACAATGAGGTGCGCGAAGGGGGAGTTGAAGGTGCTCAGCGCCGTGCGCAGGACCTCAAGGCCGTCGCGGTGGGCGGCGAGCAGTTCCACGGTCTGGGCGTGCTGCTTCCCCTCCGACAGGGCGACAGCCTCGAGCACCACGCAGAGGTGGTCGGGGAGTTCCTCCCGCTGCTCCTCGAAGCCGAGCTGCGCCAGCGCCTGCCGGAAGGCGAGGATGGCGGTGCCGCGGGTGCGGGTGTCGCCCACGGAATAATAGGAGAGGAACAGGGAGCAGCGGCGACGCTGGTCGAAGGTCTCCACGTAGTGCTCCTCCACCCCGCGGCGCCCCATGGTGCGGGCCGCGTCGGTGAAGGCCGCGAACTGCTCCGCGATGGCCGGAGGCAGCTGTTCGAGGTGCGTGTCGACGGCCGCGATCCTCTCGCCGAAGTCCTCACCCGGGTAGTCCAGCAGCAGGGAGGCGGCCATGGCCACGGTGCGGCGCTGGTTCTCATTCACCCGCACCGGGCGGGTGATGTCGTCGGGGATGGGTCCGACGTGGTTGCGTGCCATCGCGATCAGTCCTTGGTGGTGTGGGGTTTGCCGTCCCTGCGGGGCGGGAACATCCCCTCCGGGCGGTCGCCGGTCCAGCTGAGCAGGGAGACCTTGCCCGCCGGTTCCGCAGCGTGGCTGGTGCAGGCCTCCGGGGCGCCCTCGCCGAGGTCGGGCATGTCGAGGAAGGCGTCCGCCGGGTCGATGTCGCCGAAGGGGTCGAGCGAGGTGATGCCGCGCGGGGACTCCGGGGAGGCAGTGGGGATGACGTAGCGGTCGTCGTATTTGGCGATGCCCAGCAGGCGGTACATCTTCTGGATCTGCCTGCCCGTCATCCCGACGGCCTCCGCGATGCGTTCCTGCGGTTCGTTGCCCAGGTTGATGTCGCGCATGTAGGAACGCATCGCCACCAGGCGCCGCAGCGAACGTTCGACGGGTGCGGTGTCACCGGCGGTGAACAACCCGGCGAGGTACTCGAGCGGGATGCGCATCGTGGACAGGGCCGTGAACAGCACCTTGTCGTCCTCGCCGTCGTTGCCGGAGGCGGTGACGGCGTCGACGACCGGCGACAGCGGCGGGATGTACCAGACCATGGGCAGGGTGCGGTACTCCGGGTGCAGCGGCAGCGCGACCTCGTAGGTGAAGATGAGGTCCCAGATGGGGGACTGCTGCGCGGCGTCGATCCACGAGTGCGGGATGCCGGCCTGCTGCGCGGCGGCCACGACCCGGGGGTCGTGCGGGTCGAGCAGGATGTCCTTCTGCGCCTCGAAGAGGTCCTGCGGATTCTCGGTGGCCGCAGCCTCGGCGACGCGGTCGGCGTCGTAGAGCAGCACACCCAGGTAGCGCAGGCGACCGACGCAGGTCTCCGAGCACACGGTCGGCTGGCCGACCTCGATGCGTGGGTAACACAGGGTGCACTTCTCGGCCTTGCCGGACTTGTGGTTGAAATAGACCTTCTTGTACGGACAACCGGACACACACATGCGCCAGCCGCGACACTGGTCCTGGTCGACCAGGACGATGCCGTCCTCGGCACGCTTGTACATTGCACCGGAGGGGCAGGAGGACACACACGTCGGGTTGATGCAGTGCTCGCAGATGCGCGGGAGGTAGAACATGTAGGAGTCCTCGATCTCCTTGCGCACGTCCAGGTTCATCTGGTGCAGGACCGGGTCCTCGTCCATGGTGGCGGTGGAGCCGCCGAGGTTGTCGTCCCAGTTGGAGGACCAGCTGATCGTGTTCATCTCCCGGCCGTCGAGCTGGGAGATCGGTCGGGCGGTGGGCTGGGTGTTCTGGTTGCCCGGCACCGCCAGCAGCTTGTCGTATTCGTAGGTCCACGGCTCGTAGTAGTCGTGGATCGTCGGCAGTTTCGGGTTGTGGAAGATGTTGAACAGCTTGGACAGGCGCCCGCCCGCCCGGGGCTTGAGCTTCCCGGAGGAGGTGCGGACCCAGCCGCCCTCCCATTTGTCCTGGTCCTCCCAGCCCCGGGGATAACCGACGCCGGGGCGGGTCTCGACGTTGTTGAACCAGATGTACTCGGTGCCTTCGCGGTTGGTCCAGGCCTGCTTGCAGGTGACCGAACAGGTATGGCAGCCGATGCACTTGTCCAGGTTCATGACCATGGCGATCTGAGCCATAACCTTCATTAGAACTGCACCTCCTGGGAGCGGCGACGGATCCGGGTGACCTCGTCGCGGTTGTTTCCGGTGGGGCCGATGTAGTTGAAGCCGTAGGTCAGATGGCCGTAGCCGCCCGCCACGTGCACCGGTTTGATCATGATTCGGGTCAGGGAGTTGTGGGTGCCGCCGCGGCGGCCGGTCCCCTCATTGAGCGGGGTGCCGACGGTGCGCTCCTGCGCGTGGTTCATGATCGCCGTGCCCTCCGGGATGCGGTGGGAGACGATCGCGCGGGCGGAGACGATGCCGTTGCGGTTGTAGAGTTCGATCCAGTCGTTGTCGGCGATGCCGACCTTCTCGGCGTCCTTGTTCGACATCCACACCACCTGGCCGCCACGGGAGATCGAGAGCACATGCAGGTTGTCGAAGTACTGCGAGTGGATCGACCACTTGTTGTGCGGGGTGAGGTAGCGGACGGTGACCTCGGGGTTGCCGTCCTCGCCGGTGACCAGCTGGCCCGGGTTGGTCTCCCCGTTGAGGTGGAGCCGGTCCAGGGGCGGACGGAAGACGGGCAGCGCCTCGCCGTAGTCGAGGAACCAGTCGTGATCGAGGTAGTAGTGCATGCGCCCCGACAGGGTGTGGAAGGGCTTGTCGTACTCGATGTTGATGGAGAAGGCCGTGTAGCGGCGGCCATTGCGTTTGTCACCGCTCCATTCCGGTGAGGTGATCACCTCCACGGGGCGTTCCTTCACCCGGTCCCAGTCGATGCGCGCACCCTCGTTGCCGGCGATGAGATCCGACATGTCGGTGCCCACACGCGCACCCTGGTTGCGGAAGCCCTCCGCGGCGACTTCACCGTTGGACACACCCGACAGGTGCAGGATCATCTCGATGACCTTGATGTCGGTGTCCAGGTCGGGGCGTTCCCCGGCCGAGAGGGTCTCGGAGGTGCCGTTCTTCACGGCGAGCTCCTCGACCTGTTTGGCCACGTTGTAGGGAGTACCGTGCACACCGGTACCCTTTTCGCCGGTCAGCGGGCCCAGGTGCAGCCACTTCTCGTGGATGCGGGTGTAGTCGCGTTCGACGGGGATGAGCTTGGCCATCGTCTGCCCCGGGATGAGGCCGGTCTCCGCGAGGTCGGGGACGATGCCGTTGGGCATGCTCAGCTCGTCGGGGGAGTCATGGCCCAGGGGTGCGGTGATCAGGTCCGTCTGAGTGCCCAGCCAGCGCACCGCCTGCTCTGAGACGGCGCGCGAGAGGTCCCGGAAGACCTCGAAGTCGGTGCGGGCCTCCCATGGCGGGTTGATCGCCGCGTTGAAGGAGTGGATGAACGGGTGCATGTCCGTGGTGGACAGATCATGCTTCTCGTACCAGGTGGCCGCCGGCAGGACGATGTCGGAGACCAGCGTCGTCGATGTGTTGCGGAAGTCCGTGGTCAGCATCAGGTCGAGCTTGCCGGTCGGTGCCTCCTCCCGCCACCTGATCGATTCGGGACGCTCGTGCTCCTCCAGCTCTGTCGCGGTGGCGTCGGAGTCCACGCCGAGCATGTGGCGCAGGAAGAACTCCGTGCCCTTGGCGGAGGAGCCCATGAGGTTGGTGCGCCAGTTGAGCAGGATGCGCGGCCAGTTCTCCGGGGCGTCCGGGTCTTCAGCGGCGAACTGCATGTTGCCGCTCTCCAGCTCGGAGACCACATAATCCTTGATGTCCATGCCCTTGGCCTCGGCCTCATCGGCCAGCAGCAGCACGTTGCGGTTGAACTGCGGGTAGGCGGGCATCCAGCCGCGTTTCATCGACTCGATGAGCGTGTCGGAGAGCATCTTGTCGCCGACCACCCCGCGGTTGGCCAGCGGGGAGGCCAGGCGGGAGGCCTTCGAGTTGTCGTAGCGCCACTGGTCGGTGGTCAGGTAGAAGAAGCCGGTGGTGATCATCTGGCGCGGCGGGCGTTGCCAGTCCAGCGCGAAGGCGTACTGGGACCAGCCGTTCATCGGGCGCAGCTTCTCCTGACCGACGTAGTGGGCCCAACCGCCGCCGTTGACGCCCTGTGTACCGCACATTGAGGTCAGGGCCAGGAAGGTGCGGTAGATGTTGTCGGCGTGGAAATAGTGGTTGACGCCGGCGCCCATGATGATCTGGCTGCGGCCCTTCGAGTCGTCCGCGTTCTGGGCGAATTCCCGGCCGATGCGGATTGCGGCATTGGCGGGCACACCGGTCAGCTCCTCCTGCCAGGCGGGGGTGCCCGGGGAGCTCACGTCGTGGAAGTCGGTGGGCCACTGGCCCGGCAGGTTGAGCTCCGGGCGGGCGACACCGTAGTGGGCGAGCATGAGGTCGAAGACGGTGGTGATCTTCTTCCCGTCGACCACCCGGTAGGGCACACCGCGGTGGACGACACCGGCGCCGATGGGGCCGGTGCCCTGGACATCCTCGGGATCCGCGGCGAGGTCGAAGCGGGGGAAGAGCACCTCCGCGGTGTCGAAGGTACCGGTGTCGGCCACGGACATGACGGATTCCACGCCGTCCTGGCGCAGATTCCACTTGCCCACCCCGTCCTCGCCGTACCGGTCGGCAATGGTGCCGCCCGGGTCGGCCACGGTGCCGTCGGGCCGCATGGTGAGCAGGCGGTGGGTGGCGTTGGCGGAGCCCTGCAGCCCGGCGTGGGTGCCGTCGGCGTCGAGAAGCGAGGCGGTGAGGAATTTGCCCGGCGTCACCGTGCCGTCCCCACGCTCGTCCAGGGCGATGAGGAAGGGGGCGTCGGTGTATTTGCGCATGTACTCGATGAAGTACGGCGTCTTCTTGCCCACGTGGAACTCGGAGAGGATGACATGGCCCATGGCGAAGGCCAGGGCGGCGTCAGTGCCGGGGTTGATACGCATCCACTCGTCGGCGAACTTGGTGTTGTCGGCGAAGTCGGGGGAGACGACGACCACCTTGGTGCCGTTGTAGCGGGTCTCCACCATGAAGTGGGAGTCCGGGGTGCGGGTGACCGGGATGTTCGAGCCCCACATCATCAGGTAGGAGGAGTTGTACCAGTCACCTGATTCCGGGACATCGGTCTGGTCGCCGAAGGTCTGCGGGGAGGCCGGCGGCAGGTCCGCATACCAGTCGTAGAAGGACAGGGCCACCCCGCCGATCATCTGCAGGAAACGGGTGCCGGCACCGTAGGAGACCTGCGACATCGCCGGGATGACCGTGAATCCGGCGATCCGGTCCGGGCCGTACTGGCGGATGGTGTAGGTGTGGGCGGCCGCTGCGATCTCCACGGCCTCCTCATAGTTGATGCGGATCAGCCCGCCCTTGCCACGCTGGGAGACGTAGGCGGCGCGCTTCTCGGGGGTCTCCACGATCTCCCGCCAGGCCAGCACCGGATCGCCCAGCCGGGTCTTGGCCTCCCGGTACATGTCCACCAGCACGCCACGGGCATAGGGGTAACGGATGCGGGTGGGGGAGTAGGTGTACCACGAGAAGGAGGCGCCGCGGGGACAACCGCGGGGTTCGTAGTCGGGCATGTCCGGGCCGGTCGAGGGATAGTCGACGGCCTGCGACTCCCACGTGATCACACCGTCCTTGACGTAGACCTTCCAGGAGCAGGAGCCGGTGCAGTTCACCCCGTGGGTGGACCGCACCATCTTGTCGAAGGACCAGCGGTTGCGGTAGAAGATGTCCGCCTGGCGGCCCCCCTTGAGGAACAGCTGCTGGCCACTGTCGGTCATCTGGCCTTTACGCAGGAAGCTCCCGAACTTGAACAGCGGGTTTGCGGTCGTGGTGGTCATGGGCGAAATCCTTTGGTCAGCCGGGGAACGGGGCGTTGGGGCGGGCGTAGTAGATCCAGGTCAGGGTGGTGGCGAAGGCGAAGAACACGACGCAGCCCCAGAAGAAGATGACGGGTGCTATCAGGGACAGCAGGACGCCGACGATGAAGGGGCCGAAGGCGCCGACCGCGCCGGTCCAGCCGATCACGCCGCCGGACTGCCGCTTGGGCAGGATCATCGGCATCTGCTTGAAGGTGCCGGCGTTGCCCAGGCCGGTGAAGAAGAACATGATGAGCATCGAGCCGAGGAACCAGATGTACTCGTCCGGCGAATCCGGGGTGAGGAAGAGAGCGGCGATCGCGGTGAAGATGGTCATGCCCACCCCGCCGATGAAGGTCCAGATCGCGCCGCCGAATTTATCGCACAGCGGGCCCCACAGGGCGCGGACGAGGGCACCGATGAAGGGGCCGATGAAGGCGTAGGTCGCGCCGCGGGGGAGGTCCTCGGCGGCGTAGGTCGCGGCGAATTCGGAGCCGGAGCCGAAGACGTTGTTGATGATCAGCGCGAGCTGGGCAGCGAAGCCGGAGAAGGCGCCGAAGGTCATCAGGTAGATGATCGTCAGAAACCAGGTGTTGCGGTTGCTGAAGATGTCGATCTGTTCGCGGAAATTGGCCTTGACCGGCACGTCCTTGAGGTAGATCCAGGCGACGGCGGCCATGATGATCGCCCAGGGGACCATGAGGATGGCGGGGTTGTGGACGAAGAGTGCCTCACCGTCGCCGGAGCGCTGCGGGGCCACGAAGCCGATGCCCAGGAGGGTGACACCCATCAGCCACGGCGCGACGAGCATGATGAAGGACATGCCGAAGTTGCCCAGACCGGCCTGCAGACCCAGGGCGGTGCCGGAGAGGCGCCTGGGGAAGAAGTATCCGGTCGAGGGCATGAAGCCGGAGAACACGCCGCCGCCGATACCGGTGAGGAAGGCGAGGACCAGCAGCCACCAGTAGGGGGTGTCGGTGTTCTGGACGGCGAAGTACCAGCCGAGCATGGGGATGATGAACAGCAGCGAGGACATCGTGACCAGGCGGCGGGTGCCCATGGTGGCCGGCAGGAACATGAAGACCAGGCGGAACAGGCCGCAGGCCAGGCCCGGGATGGAGGTCAGCCAGTAGAGCTGGGTGGTGGAGAGGTCGAAACCGATCGAGTTGAGGACCGGGGCGATGGCGGAGACCAGGTACCAGGTGGCGAAGCCGATGAAGAGGATGATCGTGGATATCCACAACGTCCGCCACGCGATGGAGGAGTCCCAGGTCTCTTCGTTCTCAGGGTCCCAGCCGTGCAGGACCCTGCCTTGCGTGTCGAGTTTTGTGCTCATGCGATCCTCACTGAACAGGGGGTGTTTATTCAAGGAAAATCTGTGCTAAATACGACGGTATAACCTTTGCCCTGCGTTTTCAGCGGTTCGTGCAGGTTTTCTGGTGTTTAATCGGAGGTGGAGGGGCATCTCGGTTTCTTCTGTTTGACGATGTCACCGGCAGCCCGCCCGCCCCGCAGCCGGGGCGCCCGCGCTCCTGCCCTACACTATGGCACAGATCACAGGCCCGTGCCGGAGAAAGGACTGGATATGACCAGCGGACTGACCGGCATTGTCATCGTCACCTCCGACCGCATCCTGAGCGGGGAACGGCGGGACACCGCCGGCCCGCTGGCCTGTGAGTTGCTCGCGGAGGCCGGGATTCCGGCCGGGATCGTTGTCGTCGAGGAGGGGGCACGGGCCGTGTCCCGGGCGCTTGCCGACGCCCGCGCCGCCGCCCACCGCGTCATCGTCACCGTGGGCGGCACCGGCCTCGGACCCCGCAACCAGGTCCCGGAGGCCACTGCCCCGCTGCTTGCGGTGCGCCTCGACGGGCTGGTCACCCAGGTGCTCATCCAGGGGCTGACCTCCACCCGTCAGGCGGGCCTGTCCCGGGCGCTGATCGGCCTGACCGGCCGAGGTCCGGCGGATGCCCTGATCATCAATTCCCCTGGCTCCACCGGTGGGGTCCGCGACACCCTCGGCGTGGTCTGTCCGCTGCTGCCGGACATCTTCGAACGACTCTGCTGAATCACCCCGGCGCCAGTTCCCCGTAGACCACGCTGCCTCCGCCCGCCCAGCCCACCTCGGTGGAGATGCCCGACTGCTCGCCGTCGATGACCCCGCACAACCGCCGTAGGGCGATGGTCTCGGCCCATTCGCGCTGCTCGATGCCGATGTGGCGGCGGCCCAGCTTATGGGCCGCCGCTGAGGTGGTGCCCGAACCCAGGTGGTAGTCCAGCACCGTGTCACCCGGCTCCGTGAAGCGTTCGATGAGCAGCTGGAGCAGTGACTCCGGTTTCTTGCCGTTGCGGAAACTCACCCCGCCTTCCGCGGCGACCCGGTTGTAGTCCGCATGGACATCGAGGAAATTGGGGTGGGGCAGGCACGTGTGGTCCTGGGAGAGCGGCATGCCCTGGAAGTAGGAGCCGTTGCGGTTCCCGGTACGCGGGGTATGGAAGTAGCGGTGGCCCAGGCCGTCAGCCCCGATGTCGGGGACCTCGATGAGCGTCATCGGGGCCAGGTCGAGGGGCTCCAGGTGGGCGACCCAGAAACGTCCCGAGGAGTTCTTCTCCCGCAGGGACCCCCGGATGGAGTGGGTGCGGAAAACTCCCTCTCCGGGGGTGACGTCGATCTTCCGCCAGGCCTCCGGCTGGTAAATGGTGCACTGTCGGCCGCCGAGGACGGCCGGTGTACCGGGGCCGGTGACCTCGACCCGCCAGCGGTAGTCAGTCAGGTCGCGTTCCCGCCGCCGGCCGGGCATGCGGAAGTCCGGGTCGCGGGAGTAGATGAGGATCTGCTCGACGACGTCGTGGAACTGCTTGTCCGCTGTCAGCGTCCGGTCGGGGTGACGGACCAGGGCGTGGAGAACGGCGACCTTGTGCAGTCCCTCGAACTGGTCGAGCATCACCTCGAGGTAGGCGGACTGGTGGAAGCTGCACTGGAGGATGAAGACGGCGTCGTCGCGGAGCAGGGGCAGGGCGGCCCTGATCCGCTCGTTCATGAAACTCAGCCAGTCCGCCCGGCTGCGCCGGTCGGCATAGAGGTAGTCCGAACTGCCCGTGTTGTAAGGCGGGTCGATGTAGGCCAGCCGCACCGTGCCACCGAACAGCGGGGCCAGCGCCTGCAGCGCGGGCAGATTGTCACCGCGCAGGATGAGGTTGTCCCGCTCCGTGAGTACCTCGACCCGTTCGGTTCCCGATCGGTGATGCCGGCGCAGCGGCCCCAGCTGTGCAGCGGCCTGCGGGCGGACAGTGTCCATGCCCTGCCAGACGAGGCGGACGCCGTCACGTGCTGATGGGGAGGGCATGCCCCGATTCTAGCCTTTCTGCAGGGCTTTTCAGGCGGTTCGCGTGAACTTCAGGCGCCAGTCGCGGGGTCCCTCCTGCAGGTACGTCACCTTGAAGGTCCCGGCCCTGGCCTTGACCTCACCAAGCAGGGGGAGGGGGTTGTGAGGTGCGATGAGGATCATCGATTCGCCGACCCGGCGCGAACCCAGGGCGCCGTGGATGGCGCCGTGCCGGATCGCATGCGGGATGATGGCGGCGTTGAGGACGGGGGTCTCGTCCACTTCGCGGGCGTCGGAGATCGGCAGCTGCATGTCCATGGTGGGTGGTCCTCCGGGATCGGGGAAGCGGAACCTGCTCAGGCCTGTCACCCAAATAGTACGATATAAACCGTGGCAAAAAAGAAGTCCGCCGTGTGGCCCCGGGGCCTGCTGCTGATGTTCGCGGGGGTCTCCCTGCTCACCGGCATGCTCGCCGGACTCACCCTCCTCGGCCTCTGGGCGGGTACCCCGCCCGCCTCCCTGGGCCCCGACCACGGTGCCCTCATGGTCTTCGGTTTCGTCGGCGGGGCAATCGGGATGGAACGTACAGTCGCGGCGAAGACCCGCTGGGCCTGGACTGGTCCGGTGGCCAACGCCCTCGGCGTGGTCACGCTCCTGGCCGGCGCCCCGCGGCTGGTCCCGGCCACGGCCTTCACCGTGGCCTTCCTCGTGCTGGGCGCGGTGTATGTACTCATCCACCGCCGCCAGGCCACCTACTCCGTGCTGGTCCAGGCGTCGGGAGTGATCGGTGCGGTCTTCGCCACCGTCTGGTGGGGCGGAGGCGCGGACTTCGCGGACATCGTCCCCTGTGCCGTCGTCTTCGCCGTGGCCACCATCATCGGGGAACGCATGGAACTGGCCCGGGTCTCCTTCGCCGGCACCGCCGCGGAGACCACCATCACCGCCCTCGTCCTCGCCCTGGTCGCCGCGGCCCTGCTCTTCGCGGTGCAGCCGCAGCTCGGCTTCGCGCTCATGGGCGTACTGCTGATCGCGGTCGCCGTGGTCACCGTGCGTGTGGACGCCGCCCGCCGCCTCATCCACGCCGGGAAACTGCCGAAATACACCGCGATCTGCATGCTCGCCGGCTACGGCTGGCTCATCGTCGCGGGGCTGCTGTGGCTGGGTTTCGGGCACACCCGCGCCGGGCACCTCCACGATGCCGCCGTCCACTCCGTCTTCCTCGGATTCGTGGTCTCCATGATCTTCGCGCATGCCCCTTTCATCCTCGGTGGGGTCATCCGCAAATCCATCCCCTACCACGTCACCCTCTATATCCCGGTGGCCCTGCTCCACGCCGGGCTGGTCCTGCGGGTTGTCGCGGACCTGCGGGCCACCGACCTCGCCTGGGTGGGCGGGGGAATCCTCAACGTCGTCGCCGTGCTGCTGTTCATGGTCACCGCCGTGACGCTGATCGCCACCGATAAACGCCGCCGCCGCATCGCCCGGGAGCAGGCGCGGGCACGGAGGGCTACCCGTGTCTGAGCTCTCACTCTCCGACGTCTCCCTGCGCCGACGCGGCCGCTACCACACGCTGGCTGCCGCGACGGTGGGCAGCTGGCTGCTCATCGGGCTGGGCATCATCCTCGCCCGTTCCCTGGGCGCCCCGGTCAGCTGGTGGGTGACGGTCCATGCCTTCACCCTCGGGGTGGTCACCACCGCGATCCTCATCTACTCGACCCACTTCACCGAGGCACTGACCCGCACGGCCGCCGGCAGCTACCGCGGTGTGGTCACCCGGATCATCCTCGTCCAGGTCGGCCTGATCCTGCTCATCGTGGGTAAGGCCGGTTACGACTGGGGTGCGCTCGCTGATTTCGCCGCCACCCTGGTCATCTGGGCGGGGCTGTGGCACATGGCCGTCGTGTTCTCGCACCTG
Source organism: Corynebacterium hylobatis (assembly GCF_003955685.1). Lineage (GTDB taxonomy): Bacteria > Actinomycetota > Actinomycetes > Mycobacteriales > Mycobacteriaceae > Corynebacterium > Corynebacterium hylobatis. Next base: position 239,932 of record NZ_RXHJ01000001.1, on the reverse strand, counting down.
CGCGGCAGCCTGTCCGGGCAGTTCGCCGCCACCGTGCCCTTCTACCTCGCGGCCGCCGCCTTCCTCGTACTGGCGGGGCTGATCGGCAATTTCGCCGGCCGCGGTGTCGGCGACTACACCGGCATGATCGCCGGGCACTCCCGCGCTGCCATCTGGGGCTTCGCCTTCCTCACCGTGCTGGGCACCGTGGTCACGCTCCTGCCCACCCTCTCCGGCACCCGCATCAGTGCCACCGCCCGCCGCCGCTGCACCCGGGCACTCATCCTCCACTGCGGGGCCCTCGTTGCGGTGCTCGTCGCGCACCTCCTCGGGCAGCCGGTGTTCGCCGGCGCCATCCAACTGCTGGTCGTCGTGGCCGCGCTGCTGGTCATCCAGCCGGTGCTCACCGGAGTCCTCGGTGGCCGGGCGAACTGGTCCACCGCCACCCTCAGCGTCACCGCCGGTCTGCTGTGGCTGACCGCAGTGTGCGCGGCGGACGCCGTGAGCACCCTGCTGGCCGCCGACGCCCGCCAGGTCACCGCCCTGTTCGCCCCCGCCTTCCTGGGGGTCGGACTGCTGCAGCTGATCACCGGCGTCCTGCACCACCTGCTGCCCACCCTCCTCGGCGGCGGTCGGGAGCAGGTCCTGCGGGCCCGGAACACGGCAGACAGGGCGGGCGTGGCCCGGGTGCTGCTGCTCAACCTCGGCGCCGTATTCACCCTGCTCGCCCCGGACGGGCCGGCGCGTACCGCCGGGCTGATCATGATCGGGCTCGGCCTGGCCTCCCATGTCCTGTTCCTCGTCCCTGCCATCGCCGGCCAACACCGGAAGGAGTCCCGTTAAGGGTTCCCCACGCCTAAAGGCGGGGGATTTCCAGCTCAGGCCGCATCCACAACATCCCCGGAAGGAGGGTGCACATGTCTTATGTCCTCAACACTGGTGTGGCCCCGTTCTGCCACAGCCAGGATCACCCTGGCAGCGTTCCGGTCCCGACCCGCAGTGTGTCCGCAGGTCTGGCACCGGAAGGTTCGCTCTTCGAGTTCGAGTGGTTGCTTGGCTCTCGCGAAACACTCAGAACACGTCATGGTCGTGTAGGCGGGCGTGACCAGCACCACCTTCCGGCCAGCCCGCGCGGCCCTGGTGACAAGCTCGCGCTTGGCCGCACCGATAGCGGCATCAGCGGCTTTCCGCGCCATCGTGGACCTGGCGAGAAACGCCGGTTTGAAGTCCTCTATCGCGATCAGATGATGGTTGTCGGTGATCTTCTTCGCCCACACCCGGGAGTCGTGCGTGGTCTGCCGAGCGGCTTTCTTGTGCAGCTTCGCGGCCTGGCGGCGGGCACGCTGATACCCGTTGGACTGCTTGCGTCCCGTGCGGTGACGCCGCGACATCTTCCGCTGTGCCTTGGCCAGTTCCGCGGCACAGCGCCTGCGGTGCCCCATGTAGGGCAGGTCATAATTCTCGTCGGTGGTCGTGGCGGTGGTGGACACACCCCAGTCGATACCGATACGTCCCTCAGTCTCCGGGGTTGGTTTCGCTTCGCGGCGGACCACGAACGAGGCGTACCAGTGTCCGAGGCTGTCCTGGTAGACGCGCACACTCGTCGGTTCGGAGGGCAACTCGCGGGACCACACCACCGGAATCGACACACCCTTGGGCAGTCGCAGACGACCGTCCCGGATAGAGAACCCCCGGGTGGAGTACTCCAACGACGGAAAAGCGCGTTTTTTCGTCTTGTATGTGGGCCGACCCCGGCCCTTGACCGTGTAGGAGTGTTGGAGTGCCTGCGCATAGGTGCGGAGTGTGGCTTGTTGGGCGACCTGGGAACCCTCCCGCATCCACGCGTTCTTCCCCCGCAGCTCGGTCAGCAGCTTCCCCAGCTTCGCCAGGGTTGGCTTATTACCGGCCTTCTGCTGGTGGACTGCCTCATTCCACAGGAACCTACACCGACCCCATTCCTGGGAAAGCGATCGCTGCGCCTGGGTGCCTGGGCGCAGGCGGTAGGTGTAACGCACGATCTCGTCCACACCGCCAGCTATACCCCACCACGTGATGTTTCGTCCAGAGGGTTGATATCAGGTCAAGCAGAAATGTTGTCTGCCGGTGTGCCTACCACCTCGTATGGTGCCCGACATATCGTCGCCCGGTCATCGAGGGCGACGTGGCAGTCAGGCTCACCGAGATCGTCCGGAAGGTCGCCGCCGAACACGGGAATGCACCATCATTGAGCCGGACACCATGCCCGATCATGTTCACCTACTGGTCGACTGCGACCCGCAGTACGGCATCCACCGACTGGTGAAACAGATCAAGGGACGATCACCCTGTGTGCTCAGGCAAGAGTTCCCGTCCTTCCTATCCAGGCTTCTGACGCTCTGGACAAACTTGTACTTCGTCGCCGCTGTCGGCGGCGCAACACTGGAAGTGGTCAAGAAATATGTCGAAAACCAACGTAATACCTAACCCGTCTCTTTCCTCCCCATGCCTGAAGGCAGGGGTTTCCAGGGGTGCTATTCGATGACCATCCCCGTGGGTGCCCCCGCCACCGAACCCCGCCCGGAGCATGGGCCGGAAGCGCAGACCGGCTGGGCCTCCTGGCTGGTGATCGGCCTGGCCATCGCAGCCGTCATCGTCCTCGGCGTCACCCTGACCACCGGGCCGGGCACCCAGCGGGCGCAGGCCCCGGCCGAGGTGACCCAGACCGGGGAGACCATCACGCAGGCCATCCGCATCGATGGCATGTCCTACCACCCCAACCGGGTGGAGATCCCCGCCGGCAGCCGGCTCGTCCTGGAGCTGGTCAACGGGGGCAACCAGCCGCACGACCTCACCCTCAACGGCTTCACCACCGAACTGATTGACCCGGGTGAATCCGCCACCTTCGATGCGGGCGTGTTCACCGCCGACACGCAGGGGTGGTGCACCATCGCCGGGCACCGGGCCCAGGGGATGGTCTTCAACGTCGTGGTCACCGGCGCCACCGATGTCCCCGCCCAGGCCATCACCCCGGGGAGCAGCCCGACCCCGGAGACCAACCCGTTCGTCGATGTGCCCAGCCCCGCCACCCGCCTGGCCGCCGAACTGCCGGAAGGCGCCTGGTACGACCCCGCCCTCCCACCCGCACCCACCGGCACCGTCCACGAGCTGGCGTTCACCGTCACCGAGGAGATCCGGGAGGTCGCCCCCGGACACCAGCAGGCCCAGTGGCTGTTCAACGGCCAGGCCCCCGGGCCCACGCTGCGCGGGAGGGTCGGCGACACCTTCCGCATCACCCTCACCAACCACGGCACCATGGGCCATTCCATCGACTTCCACGCCGGGGAGGTCAGCCCCGACGCCCCCATGGCCACCATCTCACCGGGAGAGAGCCTGGTCTACGAATTCGTCGCCCGCCGCTGGGGGATCTGGATGTACCACTGCGCCACCGCCCCCATGAGCCTGCACATCGCCAACGGCATGGCCGGCGCCGTCATCATCGACCCACCCGCAGGCCTCGACGAGGTCGACCACGAGTACACACTGCTGGCCCACGAGATCTTCCTCGGCCAACGCGACACCGGCGCCGACGCCGAACGCGTCAACGCCGGCCGCCACGACCTGACCGGTTTCAACGGCTACCCCAACCAGTACGACCTGCGTCCGCTGGAGATCACCGCCGGGCAGCGGGTGCGGTTCTGGGTCCTCAACGTCGGCCCCGACAACCCGCTGAGCTTCCACATCGTCGGCGCCGTCTTCGACACCGTCTTCAGCGAGGGCAGCTACTCCGTGCGCGCCGGGCTGGGGGAGTCCACCGGCGCGCAGGTGCTGCCCCTGCTGCCCGCCCAGGGCGGTTTCGTGGAGGTGACCTTCGAGGAGCCGGGCACCTACACCTTCGTCAACCACATCATGACGGAAGGGGAGCGGGGCCAGCACGGCACCATCATCGTCCGGTGATACCGACCTCACCGCGTTCGGCAAGTTCACCGGGGGTGTCGTAGTCGCGTTCTGTCCCGTCGCCGTCGACCTCGATGACCAGGTCGGCGGTCCGCAGCAGTTTCTTCGCCGCCTGATCACGCACGGTGTCCAGCCGGCCCAGCGCACGCTCAAGCCCCGCTGCCCGCCACACCGCGCACAGGGGCTGGACGTGGCCGTCGGCGGCGCGCACGACGGCGGCGTCGGCTGCGGGGTGGTGGGAGAGGGCATCAACAAGCAGGGGCAGCAGGGCGGGTGAATCCGGCGCATCGACAGAGAGCACGGCGACGAGTTCCGGTGTCTCAAGCGTCCGGAAGCCGGCGGCGATGCCGGCCACGGGGCCGCCGAAGGGCGGGTCCTCGCTGACCACGGGCACCGCGACCCCCAGGTCCGGCTGCGGGGAGACGACCACCACCTCATGGTCGGCCAGGGCGGCAAGGAGATGGTCGACCAGGCGGACACCGTCGAGGGTGACCTGCGCCTTGTCCACCCCGCCCATGCGCTGCCCGCGTCCGCCCGCCAGGACGATGACGGCAGGCATCAGCGCGGCAGCTCGCGGGACCAGTCGCCCGAACGTCCGCCTGATTTCGCGGTGATACCGCAGGTGCGCAGGTAGGCGGAACGGTCCACACCCTTGACCATGTCGACGATCGCGAGCGCGGCGACAGTCACTGCGGTCAGAGCCTCCATCTCCACGCCGGTGCGGTCGGCGGTACGTACGGTGGCCTCGATGGCGACGTGGTCGTCGAGGATCTCCAGATCGACCACGCAGCCGTGCACGCCGATGGTGTGGGCCAGCGGCAGCAGATCCGGCACCTTCTTCGCTGCCGAGATGCCCGCGATCCGGGCGACGGCCAGGACATCGCCCTTGGGTACGGTCCCGTCGCGCAGCGCGGCCAGCACCTCCGGGGAGCAGGCGACCTCGCCGCGGGCGGTGGCCGCACGCACGGTCGGGTTCTTGGCGGTCACGTCGACCATGTGGGCCGCACCGGCGGCGTCGAGATGGGTGAACTTCATGGCTTACCTTTCTGAAGGAACTGACTGGGTGCGCTCAGGGGCGGCGGAGCAGGACACCGACGGTGTCGCCGCCCTGCAGTCGACTGGTACCCGGCTCAATGAGCGCGACCCCGTCCGTACCGGCCAGGGAGGCCACCAGATGGGAGCCGGTGCTGTGCCGGTTGAAGGGGGCCGCGACAGGCCGGCCGCCCGACCAGTCGAGGTGGACCGGGGCGAGGAAGGTGCGCTCCGGGGATGCCGGAAAGCTCACTCCTTCCGCGACGGTGGCGCGGATATGCGGGCGCTCCCACAATCCCCGGGTCGGGACGGTACCGGAGAGCGCCGCCAGCAGCGGCGGCACGTACAGACACCAGGAGACGAAGGCTGCGACCGGGTTGCCCGGCAGGCACATCAGCACCGCCCGCCCGCGGGTGCCCAACCCCTGCGGCGAGCCCGGGCGCTGCGCCACGGTGCCGAACCACACGCCCTCGCCCGAGGTGGCCTCGCGCACCACATCGAAGGCCCCGACGGAGACCCCGCCGGTGGTGACCACCAGGTCATGGGTGGCGCACAGCCGGTCGAGCACCGCCCGGAAATCAAGGGGCCGGTCACCGGAATGGACCTGCGTCACCTCGATGCCCTGCTCGGCGAACAGGGCGGCGAGCATCGGCCGGTTTGAGTCGGGCAGCTGCCCCGGACCCGGGTGCATGCCCGGCTCGACCAGCTCGTCACCGGAGGACAGGACCGCCACGCGGGGGCGGGGGAAGACGGTCACGCGGGGCAGGCCCGCGGAGATCAACGCCGCGACGGCGCCCGGGTCAACGCGGGTGCCGGCGGGGACGACGACCTCACCGGGGGTGATGTTCTCACCCAGCGCGCGGATGTGCCGGCGTTCCGGACGCACGGAGTGGATGGTCACCGAACCGGGAAGGGGCTGCGGGCCACCGGGGATGTCGGTGTCCTCGACGGGGATGACCCGCAGGTCCCCGTGGTGCTCACCGACGGGGGCGCCGGTCATGATCCGCAGGGCCGCACCGGCCGGGACGTCGGCGGCCACACCGCCGGCGGGGATCTCACCGGACACGGGCAGCGTCCACGGGCCGGGGCCGTCGAGGTCACCGTCGCGCACGAGGAAACCGTCCATGGCGGAATTGGAGAACGGCGGAACAGGCAGCACCGCGACGGCGTCGGCGGCGAGCACCAGTCCCGGGGCGTCGACAGGGGTGACGCTCACGGGCTCGCCGGGGGAGGCCAGGTCGAGGTCGAGGAGCGCTGCCAGATGTTCGGTGATGGACCGCATGGAGACGAGATTAGCCACCGATGGCGGACATGGGGCGGTCCGGCTGGAGGAAACCAGGATCGTCGATGCCGTGGCCGGGTAGTTTGCCCCACATCGCCCCGGCCCAGATGGCGGCGAGCTCCGCGTCCCCGGCACCCCCGCGGATCAGTTCCCGCAGGGAGGTCTCGGTGCGGGAGAACAGGCAGGTGCGTATCGCCCCGTCGGTGGTCAGCCGGGTGCGGTCGCAGTCGCCGCAGAAGGGCCGGGTCACTGAGGCGATCACGCCGATGCTGCCGTGCAGCTCCTGCTTATCGACACCCCGTGCCTCCCACAACGCCGCCGGTGCCGCCCCCCGGGGCTCCTCCGCCGGGCTGAGCACGAAGGCGGTGCGCAGCTGTTCCAGAATCTGGTCGGCGGTGACCATGTCCTCCCGCCGCCATTTATCGCGCGGCCCCAGGGGCATCTGCTCGATGAAGCGCAGCTGCGCGCCCCGGTCCAGGCAGTACTCGGCCAGCGGGACGATGTCGGCCTCGTTGACGCCGGGCATGATCACCGAGTTGACCTTGACCGGGTGCATCCCGGCGGCCACGGCGGCGTCGATGGCCGCCAGGACATCCGGCAGCCGGTCACGGCGGGTCAGGCGGGTATAACGTTCCCGGTCGAGGGTGTCCAGGGAGATGTTGACCCGTTCCAGCCCCGCCTCCTGCAGGCCGGGGAGCCGGCGTGGCAGCCCCAGACCGTTGGTGGTCAGAGCGGTGGATACGGGCTGGCCCTCGTCGGTGCGCAGCGCCGTGGTGGCGGCGATGATCTTCTCCAGTGATTTCCGCAGCAGCGGCTCCCCGCCGGTGAAACGGATCTGGCGGATACCCAGGCGGGTGACCGCGATAGTGATCAGCCGGATGACCTCCTCATCGGTGAGGGAGGCCTCTGTGGGCAGCCACTCCAACCCCTCAGCGGGCATGCAGTAGGTGCAGCGCAGGTTGCAGCGGTCGGTGAGACTGACGCGTAGATCACGGGCGACCCGGCCGTAGGTGTCGACGAGTTCGCGGGCGCCGTCGATCCGCGGCGGTGGGGGTGTGCCCGGCCCGCCTCGCCCAGGAAAGCCCGGCAGAGGAAGTTGCGTCGTCATGTTCCTTATATCCTAGGAACCTGGGCCGCAGTATGCCAGGATCAGTTCTCCGGCCGGGGGTCCTTCGGCTGTCCCGGGCCCTTGAGCGCGATGATCCTGAACTCCCCTTCGGCCAGGTGCTTGCGCAGATCCTTCTTGTCGAATTTGCCCACCGACGTCTTGTCGATGTCGCGGACGAAGGTCCAGTACTCCGGCAGCATCCAGCCCGGGAGGGCGGAACGCAGGGCGTCGCGGAGCTGCTCGGCGATCTGTTCCGTCTGCGCGATGTCCTCGTGCAGCACGGTCACCGCGAGCGGGCGCTCACCCCACTTCTCGTCGGGGTAGCCGATGACGGCGCACTCCACGACCTCCGGCTCGTTCATGATGATGTTCTCCAGCATGGCGGAGTAGATCCACTCACCACCGGAACGGATCACGTCGCGGGCGCGGTCGGAGACCGTGAGGAAACCGTCGGCGGTGACGGAACCTACGTCGCCGGTGCGCAGCCAGCCGTCGTCGGTGAACAGCTCACCTGCGTCGGTTACCTCCCGGCCCCGGAATTCGCTGGCGGTGCCGTCGCCGACCTCCGTGGGGGAGTGGTAGTAGGCGCCGGTGACGATGTTGCCGCGCACCTGGATCTCACCCTGGTTGCGGTCGGTGGAGGAGACGACCTCACCGTCGTTGACCACCCGGTACTCCAGCAGGTTGGAGAACCGCCCCTGGCTGACGCGGTAGGTCCAGCGGGCCTCGCCCGAGGAGCCGGACGGGGGCCGCGCGACGGTGCCGACCGAGGACGTCTCCGTCATGCCCCACACGTGGATGATGTCGACACCGTAGCGCTCCTCCCACAGTTCGATGAGGATCGGCGGAGCGGGGGAACCACCGACGTAGATCTCCGTCAGGGACATCCGCTCCGGCGGGTTGTGCAGGTAGTGCACGATGAGCTGGATCCACAGAGTGGGCACGCCGTGTGCCACCCGGGGGTGCACCGCCGCGATGAGGCGGGCGAGCGTCGGGGCGGAGACGTCTGAATCGGGGAAGACCAGGGGGGTGCCCGACATGAAGGCCGCGTAGGGGACCCCCCAGGACAGGACGTGGTAGATGGGCACGCAGCACAGGAAGGACTCGCCGTGGGAGACGGCCAGGGAGTCAGTGGTACGCAGCGCCATCGCCTGCAGGTAGATCGAACGGTGCGAATAGGCCACGCCCTTCGGCGGACCGGAGGTGCCGGTGGAATAGCAGATCGCGGCGGTGGTGTTCTCGTCCAGGACAGGCCAGTCGTAGACTGTGGAACGGCCGTCGAGCAGCGCCTCATAGGAGTGGACCGCGATGCCGTCGGGAAGCTCCGCCATCACCGGGGCCAGGGGGCCGAGGCCCGTGAAGACCACCGCCTGCACCGAGGGGCAGTCCACCAGCGCCTTACCCAGCAGGCCGGCCAGCCGGGGATCGCAGACGATGACCTCGATCTCGGCGTGGTTGATGATGTGCTGGACCTGGTCGCTCATCAGCTGCTTGTTCAACGGGGCGAAGATCGCCCCCATGCTGGACACCGCGAACTGCACCTCCAGGTGCTCGGCGCAGTTGTGCATGAAGGAGCCGACCCGCTGGTCTCCCGTGATCCCCAGATCGTCATGCAGCGCGTGGGCGAAGGCCGCGGCCCGGGCGTGGATCTCATCGAACGTGGTCTCCTCGGCACTGTCGGTGCGCCACGTGGTCACCTTCGTGGTGGCATGCGCGGTGGAACCGTACTGGAGGATCCGGGAGATCGACAGCGGCACGTTCTGCATGGTGGAGAGCATGCCCAATACTCTAGCCCGGAGGGTCGATGCGATTGTGTCAGCGGCATACGCTACACTGGCTGGAGATCGACGGGGGTCTGGGATTTTCCACACAGGCCTCCAGTCCGCCCGGACCTACGCGTCCACCCACCTTCTGTTGCTGTGCAGCCTGCCGGTTGCCGTGGCCTGGAAGGGTGCGGTCCTTCACGGTCCGGCCCGGTCTGATCTCCACCGAAGTACGGCTCCGTCCCCGTTCATGCCGCCCGAGGCACATATGCCCTGGGGTGGCGGGCGACGTTGAGTTGCTCAACTCCACAGAAGGCTTCCAGCCCGGTGCATGACGCATTCACCCATGGCACACCAGGGTCTGGTCAAGCAACGAAAGGACATCCGTGACCGATACGGACACCGCCACCGCTGCCGCTCCGGCCGACCTCGCGTCGCTGAAGATCCCTGAGCTGCGCAAGATTGCCGCGGACAAGGGCCTCAAGGGGGTCTCCGGCCTGCGGAAGAGTGATCTGATCACCGCCATCCAGACGGGTGCCGTCCAGCCCCGTTCCCGTGCAGCTGCCCCGGCCGAGCAAGCCGCCCCGGTTGCCACACCTGAGTCGGTGGAGCGGGAAGAGAAAGCGGAGAAGACCGCCCCGGCCCGTCGGACCCGTGAGACCGCGCAGGAGCAGGCTGCTCCGGCGGAGGCCTCTGCTGAGGCAACTGAGACCGCCCAGGAGGGCGGTTCCGAGGAACCACGCTACGAGTCCCGTTCCGCTGCCCGCCGTGCCCGCCGCAACCGTGCCCGTCATGGCCAGCGTGACCAGGAGCCCGGCCAGGACCAGCAGGAGCAGAATCAGCAGCACTCGCAGGACTCCACTGCCGCGCAGGAGCAGCCGCGCCAGGAGCGCACCCAGGAGCAGGAGCAGCCGCAGGACTCCGGGCAGGACCAGCAGGAGCAGGGCCAGCAGCAGCGCGGTCAGCGTGAACAGCGTGAGCAGCGCAGTCAGCGTGGCCAGCGCGGGGATCAGCGCGAGCAGCGCGAGCAGCGCAGCGACAATGGGGACGGGGAGGGCCGCCGCGGTCGCCGCAACCGCCGCAACCGCCGCGGTCGTGCGGGCGACCAGCACGATGGTGGCCAGCAGCAGCACCAGGATCAGCAGCAGGATTCTTCTGACCTGCACGATGTCGCCGGCATCCTCGACATCGTGGACAGCAACGTCGCCTTCGTGCGCACCACCGGTTACCACGCCTCCCCGGCGGACGTCTTCGTCCCGAACCAGCTGATCCGCCGTTCCGGCCTGCGCGCCGGCGATGCCGTGACCGGCAAGGTCCGCATGGGTGGCGGGCAGACCCACGGCCAGGGCCGCAACCGCCAGAAGTACAATCAGCTCGTCAGCGTCGACACCGCCAACGGTCTGAGCCTCGATGAGGCGCGCAACCGCCCGGACTTCGCCAAGCTGACCCCGCTGTACCCGAACCAGCGCCTGCGCCTGGAGACGGACCCGAAGATCCTGACCACCCGCGTCATCGATCTGATCATGCCGATCGGCAAGGGTCAGCGTGCGCTGATCGTCTCCCCGCCGAAGGCAGGTAAGACGACGATCCTGCAGAACATCGCCAACGCGATCTCCACGAACAACCCCGAGTGCTACCTCATGGTGGTGCTGGTGGATGAGCGTCCGGAGGAGGTCACCGACATGCAGCGTTCGGTCAACGGTGAGGTCATCGCCTCCACCTTCGACCGCCCGCCGGGAGAGCACACCGCGGTCGCCGAGCTCGCCATCGAGCGTGCGAAGCGCCTGGTGGAGCAGGGCAAGGACGTCGTCGTCCTGCTGGACTCCATCACCCGTCTGGGCCGTGCCTACAACAACTCCTCCCCGGCCTCGGGTCGTATCCTCTCCGGTGGTGTGGACTCCAACGCCCTGTACCCGCCGAAGCGTTTCCTGGGTGCCGCCCGCAACATCGAGAACGGCGGTTCCCTGACCATCGTGGCCACCGCCATGGTGGAGACCGGTTCTGCTGGCGACACCGTCATCTTCGAGGAGTTCAAGGGCACCGGTAACGCGGAGCTCAAGCTGGACCGCAAGATCTCCGAGCGCCGTGTCTTCCCGGCCGTGGACGTCAACCCCTCCGGCACCCGCAAGGACGAGCTGCTGCTCGCACCGGATGAAGCTCGCGTCATGCACAAGCTGCGCCGTATCCTGTCTGCACTGGATCCCCAGCAGGCCATCGATCTGCTGATCAGGCAGCTGAAGAAGACCAAGAGCAACGGCGAGTTCCTCCTGCAGGTCGCATCTTCCGCCCCGATGGCCGCCGACAAGGATGAGGAGGACTACTCCTAAATGGCAGGACATGTCTCCGCGGTAGACGACATCGTCTCCGAGTACCAGGGCATCGAGGCGCAGATGTCCGACCCGGCCACGGCCGGTGACCAGGCGCTGTTCCGCAAGCTGTCGAAGCGCTATTCGGAGCTGCAGCCCATCATCAAGGTCAACAAAGAGCTGGTGAGCACGCGCGAGGACCTCGCGGACGCCCGCGAGATGGCCCACGAGGACAAGGAGTTCGCCGCCGAGGCCGAGCGTCTGGAGGCTCGTCGGGTGGAGCTCGAGGAACAGTTGGCGGATCTGCTGGCCCCGCGTGACCCGCATGACGCCGATGACGTCATCATGGAGATCAAGGCCGGTGCCGGTGGTGAGGAGGCCGCCCTGTTCGCCGCCGACCTGGCGCGCATGTATGAGCGCTACGCCGACAAGCACGGTCTGACCTGGGAGGTCCTGGGTCTCTCCGAGTCGGATCTCGGCGGAGTCAAGGACATGACCTTGTCCATCCGTTCGAAGACGCCGTCCCGGGACGGGGCGTGGAGTGTCCTCAAGTTCGAGGGCGGAGTGCACCGAGTGCAGCGCATCCCCGTGACCGAGTCGCAGGGCCGCATCCAGACCTCCGCTGCCGGAGTCATGGTCTTCCCCGAAACCGATGAGCCTGGCGCCGTCGAGATCGAGGAGAAGGACCTGCGCGTCGATGTCTACCGTTCCTCCGGTAAGGGCGGCCAGGGCGTGAACACCACAGACTCCGCCGTGCGCCTGACCCACCTGCCCACCGGCATCGTGGTCACGTGTCAGAAGGAGCGTTCGCAGATCCAGAACAAGGCGCGTGCCCTGCAGGTCCTGCAGGCCCGCCTGGAGGCGATGGAGCGCGAGAAGGCCGATGCCGAGGCCGCCGAGGGCCGTGCCGCACAGGTGCGCACCATGGACCGTTCCGAGCGCATCCGCACCTACAACTGGCCGGAGAACCGCATCAGCGACCACCGCATCGGTTTCAAGGCCAACAACCTCGACAATGTCCTCGACGGCAACCTCGACGATCTGTTCACCGCCCTACGGGCGGCCGAGCGCGCCGAGCGTCTCGAGGCCGACCAGGGATGAGTCCCCACCGTACGCTCCGCGACGCGCTTGCCGACGCCGCGGAGCGTTTCGCGTCCGCAGGCGTGCCCTCCCCGGCGGTCGACGCCCGCCTCATCGCCGCGCACCTGCTGCAGGTCGGCCCCATGGAGGTCGCCCTGCGCTCGCGTGACGGAGTGCCGGACGGTTTCGAGGGAATGGTCGCCCGCCGGGAGGCGCGTGAGCCGCTCCAGCACATCCTCGGCCTGGCCCCATTCGGGGCGCTGGACCTGCACGTCGGGCCCGGGGTGTTCATCCCGCGGCCCGAGACCGAGGTCCTGGCCGACTGGGGCGTGCGCCAGCTCGCCGGCAGCCTCTCACCCCGCGTGGTGGACCTGTGCACCGGCTCCGGTGCCCTGGCGCTCTACGTCGGACGTGAGGTGCCAGGGGTGGAGGTGGTGGGCGTCGAGAAGCACGAGGAGGCCCTGGCCTGGGCCCGCCGCAACGCGGAGGGCACCGGCGTGGAGATGATCCGGGGTGATGCCACGGACCTGCAGCTGCTCAGTCGCTGGCACGGGACGGTCGATCTCGTACTGACCAACCCGCCCTATGTCCCGCTGACACCTGACCTGGACGTGGAGGTGCACGCCGATCCGCCGCAGGCCGTCTTCGCCGGCGAATCCGGCATGGACGTCATTGAGGCGATGGCACCGACCATCCACGCGCTGCTGCGGCCCGGGGGAGTGGTGGGCATCGAACACGACGACACCACCTCACAGGAGGTGCAGGATGTTCTGGCAGCTCACGGCGGTTTCCGGGACATCGCGGTGCTGCACGACCTGACCGGTCGGGCCCGCTTCGTCACCGCGAGTAAGGTGTAGCCCCATGAGCCGCATCTACAACTGTGCCGACGAGACCGAACGCGCCGAAGGTATCCGCGCCGCCGTCGACGCCGCCCGCGGCGGCCGCCTGGTCGTCATGCCCACCGACACCCTCTACGGGCTGGGCTGCGACGCCTTCGACAACCAGGCGGTGGCAAATCTCCTGGCCACCAAACACCGCGGCCCTGACATGCCGGTGCCGGTGCTCGTCGGCTCCTGGGACACCATCCGCGGCCTTGTCCGCGAGTTCACCCCCCAGGCGCAGGCCCTCGTGGAGGCCTTCTGGCCGGGTGGGCTCTCGCTGGTCGTCCCCCAGGCACCCTCGCTGCCGTGGAACCTCGGCGACACCCGCGGCACCGTGATGCTGCGCATGCCGCTGCACCCGGTGGCCATCGAACTGCTCCGCGAGGTCGGCCCCATGGCCGTGTCCAGCGCGAACATCTCCGGCCAGGAGCCGCCCACCACCGCCATCGCCGCGAAACAGCAGCTGGGCACCGCCGTGACCGTCTACCTCGACGGTGGCGAAACCCCGGTGGGGCAGCCCTCCACCATCATCGACCTCTCCGGTCCCGCCCCGCGCATCCTGCGGGAGGGCGCGATCTCGGCGGAGAGGATCGGCGAGGTCATCGGCGTGGAGCCGGAACTGCTGCGGAGCAGGGCCTAGAAGGGGAGGGGTCCACCATGGGCGCTGGTGTCCCACTGCGTGAACTCGGTCTGGTGATTCTCGTGGCGGCCGCGGTCACCTACCTCGCCACGGGTGTCATCCGTTCCCTCATGGTGCGTTCGGGCCGGATCGCCGAGATCCGGCAACGCGATGTCCACACCCAGCCCACCCCGCGGCTGGGTGGGGTCGCGATGTGCTCCGGTTTCCTCGCCGCCGTATTCCTGGCCAACCAACTGCCCGCGTTGAACAGGGGATTCATGCCGATCACCCCGGAGATGAACGCCGTGGTGTGGGCGGCCTTCGCCATCGTGCTCGTCGGCGTGCTCGATGATCTCTTCGAGCTCGACGCCATCACCAAACTCATCGGCCAGGTGCTCTCCGCGGTCATCCTCAGCGTCCTCGGCCTGTCCTGGACACTGCTCTACCTGCCCTTCGGCGACGGCACAACCGTGGTGCTCGACCAGCTGCAGGCGACGATCGTCACCACCATCTTCACCGTCGCGCTGATCAACGCCATCAACTTCGTCGACGGCCTCGACGGGCTGGCCGCCGGCCTGGGCATGATCGCCGGCGCGGCGATCCTGATCTTCTCCCTGACGGTCCTCCACGACCAGGGTGGGGCGGTCTCCGCCTACCCGCCGGCCATCATCGCGGCCGGACTGGTGGGCATCTGCCTGGGCTTCCTGCCCCACAACTTCGAGCCCTCCCGCATCTTCATGGGGGACTCCGGTTCCATGCTCATCGGCCTGCTCCTGGCCGCCGCATCCACCTCGGCCTCCGGCAAGATCAACATGTCCCTCTACGGCACCGCGGACATGGTGGCGCTGATGAGTCCCATCATCGTGGTGGCCGCGGCGATCTTCGTTCCGGTACTGGACCTGGTTCTGGCGGTGGTGCGCCGACTGGCCAAGGGCACCTCGCCGTTCGCCGCCGACAAACTCCACCTGCACCACCGGTTGCTCTCCCTGGGGCACACCCACCGGCGTACCGTGCTCGTGCTCTACCTGTGGGTCAGCGTGGTGGCCTTCGGAGCGGTGAGCTTCTCCGTGGTGCCGGTGCGGGTGGCGGTCGCCCTGACGCTGATGGCGCTGGTCGTGGCGTTCCTGGTCACCCTCATCCCGCTGCGCGCCGGCAAACTGGGTCGGCGGACCCCGCCGACCCAGGTGGTCGTCCACACCGATCCCACAGGTTGAGGCCCGGGGCCGCCGGGTAGGATCCGGAGTCGTGACTACTCCTGATAATGCACCGGAGAGCGCCCCGCGCTCGGAATTCGACGACCCCCGCCGCCCGCTCCTGCGGGCGGTGCGCTTCGGCACCATCGCGCTCGTTGTCATCACGATCATCTCGCTGGCGATCTGGGGCGGCGTGCGCGAGCTCCCCGGCATCTGGGGTGTGCTGATCGGAGCGGCCATCGGCGGTGGTTTCGTCCTGCTGACCGCTGCGAGCGTCCTGTTCACCTCCTCGACCAACCCGGCCACCACCGGTGCGGTGGTCCTGGGCAGCTGGCTGCTCAAGGTTGTGGTGCTCCTCGTCGTCCTCTTCCTGATCCGTGACCTGACCTTCTACGACCGCACCGCGCTGCTGGTGACCACGGTCGTCGCGCTCATCATCGTCCTGGCCACCGAGGTGTGGGGCGTGATCACCGCGCGGGTCACCTACGTGAACTAGCTCCGGTTCACCTGCGGAAGGGCTGGCGAAGAGCTGCGACGGGGGCGTCGGTAAGCAGCGGGACTGCCGCATCGGGGGCGGAAAACGGGGGTGATCACCCCCGCGAGGCGGGAGGATCGCCCGCATGTGACGGACCTTACAGCCGCGCCCAAAGCTGCCGATACAGGCCATATTGGGGGCGTGGCGCGGGGTGTATCGCGCCACGTCAGCAAACATTTCTGAGTCCCGTGGGAGAATTCAGAACCACCCTGATAAGCTGTCCTGCGGGTTACCCCGGCATGTGGAAGCGGCACCTGTGGAAACACGGTGCCGCCGTACAGGGCTGCGGTACATCCCCAGTCACCGCCTTCGCTGATGTGCGACGGAGTCCGAGGTGGTGGCGGAAAGAGATTTTCAGACGTCCATCGCACCGTATGGGAAATGACACTCCACATACGGCCCGAACACGGGAGAGAACGCTGAGCGTTACAACACTGGCCATGAGGGGCGAGTTTCACGCACCCGAACTGGATCCTGAATTTTTCCCGGGGCAATACTACGGCCACATCCTGTTTGAGGATTTCGCAAACGGATGGTTCGCACTGGACCGACTGATGCTCGTCCGCATTCTGATGACGATCATTCTGGCGGTCCTTTTCCTTGTCGCCTTCCGGAACACCAAGCTGATTCCGTCAGGCCTGCAGAACTTCGCAGAACTCGCACTGGATTTCGTCCGGGTGCACATCGCCGAGGACATCCTGGGCAAGAAGGAGGGGCGTCGGTTCCTGCCGGTCATCGCCACCATCTTCTTCGCCGTCCTGGCGTTCAACCTCCCGACGATCATTCCGGGGCTGAACATCTCGCCCAACGCGCGTATCGGCATGCCGATCGCGCTGGCGATCCTGGGCTACATCACGATGATCTACGCCGGAGCCAAGCGTTACGGCTTCGGTAAGTTCATCAAGTCCTCGGTGGTCATCCCGAATCTTCCGCCGGCACTGCACATCCTTGTCGTGCCGATCGAGTTCTTCTCGACGTTCATCATGCGGCCGGTCACTCTCGCGCTTCGTCTCATGGCGAACTTCCTCGCGGGACACCTCATCCTGGTCCTCCTGTACTCCGCCACGAACTTCTTCTTCTGGCAGCTGAACGGTTGGACCGCACTGTCTGGTGTGACCATCATCGCCGCTATCGCGTTCACGCTCTACGAGGTCATCATCATCTTCCTGCAGGCGTACATCTTCGCCCTGCTGGTTGCTGTGTACATCGAGCTGTCGTTGCACGCGGACTCCCACTGACAAGTCGCGAACCTCGCGGCCAACTGAATAACCCCACTTCAATCACCACCTGAAGTCCCGGTCTAACCCCCTGACCGGGCACCAAGAAAGGGAACGACTTTCATGAACGAGATCATCCTGGCTCAGGCAACCGAGTCCACCGTGACCGGCCTCGGCACCATCGGCTACGGCCTCGCCACCATCGGCCCGGGCCTGGGCATCGGCATCCTCGTCGGCAAGGCACTCGAGGGCATGGCACGTCAGCCCGAGATGGCCGGCCAGCTCCGTACCACCATGTTCCTGGGTATCGCCTTCGTTGAGGCCCTCGCCCTCATCGGCCTGGTCGCCGGCTTCCTGTTCTAATTTCGAGCGGAAACACACCCCTTTAAGACTGGAGACTCATGACGAACGTCATTTACTACCTTGCACAGGAGGCTGAGACCCTTCCCCTCGAGGGCGGCAACTCGATCCTCCTGCCCAAGGCATACGACATCGTCTGGTCCATCATTCCGCTCGTCGTTATCCTGCTGATCTTCTGGAAGTTCGTTCTTCCGAAGTTCCAGGAGGTCCTGACTGAGCGTGAGGACCGGATCAAGGGTGGCATTCAGCGTGCCGAGGCCGCACAGGCCGAGGCAAAGGCCGCACTTGAGAAGTACAACGCGCAGCTCGCCGAGGCCCGTGCCGAAGCAGCCGAGATCCGTGAGCAGGCCCGCGAGAAGGGCAAGCTCATCGAGGCTGAGATGAAGGCACAGGCCGCCGAGGAGAGCAACCGCATCATCGCATCCGGTGAGAAGCAGCTGTCGGCCCAGCGTGAGCAGGTCGTCGCAGAGCTTCGCCAGGAGATGGGACAGAACTCGATCAACCTGGCCGAGCGTCTGCTCGGTGGCGAGCTTTCCGACGCCACCAAGCGTTCCGGCACGATTGACTCGTTCCTGTCCGAGCTCGACACCGTCGCACCGGCAGGAAAGTGAGCGCCATGCACGCAGCGAGCCGCGAAGCACTAGCAACGGTTGAGTCCCACCTGGACGGTCTCGTCCGGGGTTCGGGCAAGGCCGTCGCCGTCGCCGCCCAGACGGGCACCGAGCTTTTCGACGTCGTCGAGGTTCTCGACGGCGACCGCGCCCTGCGTGTCGCGGTCGCCGAGGCCTCCGCCACGCCGGAGCAGCGCACGGGCCTGATCCGGACCGTGTTCGGCGGCAAGGTCTCCGACAGCACCCTCTCGGTGCTCAACGAGGCCGCCGCCAACACCTGGTCCACCCCCCGCGAGTTCCGCGCAGGTCTGGTGGCCCTCGGCCGCCGCGCTTTCCTGCGTGGCGCCGAGGAGCAGGGTCAGCTGGGACAGGTCGAGGACGAGCTGTTCCGACTCTCCCGTGTCCTGGACCGTGAGGGTGAGCTGACCCAGCTCCTCTCCGACAAGACGACGGACCCGGCACGCAAGCGTGGCCTGCTGGCCAGCGTTCTCTACGGCAAGGTCAACATGTTCACCGAGGCGCTCGCGCTGCAGGTGATCGGCCGTCCGGAGAAGAACCCGATCGACGACATGACGAACCTGGTCGACGCAGCCGCACAGCTGCAGGGCCGGTCCGTCGCACACGTCGTCACTGCCGAGCAGTTGAACGCAGGCCAGCAGGCGGCGCTCGCCGACAAGCTGGGACGAATTTACGGTCGTGCGATGTCCATCCACTCTGAGGTTGACCCCAGCCTCCTCGGTGGCGTGACCATCCGCGTCAAGGACGAGATCATCGACGGCAGCCTGGCGGGCAAGCTCGCCAAGCTGCGGACGAACCTCGCCTGAGACACGACTACAGACGAACTATAAATATGCTGGAAGATACAACCGAGAGCAGGAAGAACATGGCGGAGCTGACGATCTCCTCCGATGAGATCCGTAGCGCGATAGCGAACTACACCTCGAGCTACTCCGCGGAGGCCTCCCGTGAGGAGGTCGGCGTGGTCATTTCGGCAGCTGACGGTATTGCCCAGGTTTCGGGCCTCCCGTCGGTCATGGCGAATGAGCTGCTTGAGTTCCCCGGCGGCGTCATCGGCGTCGCACAGAACCTTGACACCGACACCGTGGGTGTCGTCGTGCTGGGTAACTTCGAGTCCCTGGCGGAGGGCGACGAGGTCAAGCGGACCGGCGAGGTCCTCTCGATCCCGGTCGGCGAGAAGTTCCTCGGCCGAGTAATCAACCCCCTCGCAGAGCCGATTGACGGCCTGGGAGTCATCGAGTCCGACAAAACCCGCGTGCTGGAGCTGCAGGCTCCGGGCGTGCTGGACCGTCAGCCCGTCGAGGAGCCCCTGGCCACCGGCATCAAGGCCATCGACGCGATGACCCCGATCGGCCGCGGACAGCGACAGCTGATCATTGGTGACCGTAAGACCGGCAAGACCGCGGTCTGCATCGACACCATCCTCAACCAGAAGGCCAACTGGGACTCCGGCGACAAGACCAGGCAGGTCCGCTGTGTCTACGTCGCCATCGGTCAGAAGGGCTCCACCATCGCGGCGGTCCGCAAGACCCTGGAGGAGCACGGCGCCCTGGAGTACACCACCATCGTGGCTGCTCCGGCATCCGACTCCGCCGGCTTCAAGTGGCTCGCCCCGTTCACCGGTGCAGCTCTGGCCCAGCAGTGGATGTACGAGGGCAACCACGTCCTCGTCATCTACGACGACCTGACCAAGCAGGCCGAGGCCTACCGTGCGATCTCCCTGCTGCTGCGCCGCCCGCCGGGCCGTGAGGCCTACCCGGGTGACGTGTTCTACCTGCACTCCCGTCTGCTGGAGCGCGCCGCGAAGCTCAACGATGAGCTCGGTGCCGGTTCGATCACCGCACTGCCCATCATCGAGACCAAGGCGAACGACGTGTCGGCCTTCATTCCGACCAACGTCATCTCCATCACCGACGGCCAGGTCTTCCTTGAGTCCGACCTGTTCAACCAGGGTGTCCGCCCGGCCATCAACGTCGGTGTCTCCGTCTCCCGTGTCGGTGGCGCCGCCCAGACCAAGGGCATGAAGAAGGTCGCAGGTTCCCTGCGTCTGGACCTCGCCGCCTACCGTGACCTCGAGGCTTTCGCCACCTTCGCCTCTGACCTGGATGCCGCATCCAAGGCTCAGCTGGAGCGTGGCCAGCGCCTCGTCGAGCTGCTCAAGCAGGCCGAGAACTCCCCGCAGGCCGTTGAATACCAGATCATCTCGATCTGGCTCGCCGGTGAGGGCGCCTTCGATGTCGTTCCCGTCGAGGACGTCCGTCGCTACGAGTCCGAGCTGCACGAGTACCTCCGTGCCAACGTCGCGGACGCCTACGCTCAGATCGACGGCGGCAAGGCCCTGTCGGATGAGTCCCAGGCTGCCCTGCTGGCCGCCAACGACGAGTTCGCCAAGACCTTCCAGACCACTGACGGTCGCCCGGTCATCAACGAGCCCGAGGTTGATGCGCTGTCCAGCGACCAGCACAAGAAGACCCAGCTCACCGTCCCCCGCAAGACGGCCAAGAAGTAAGGGCCTCCATGCCCAACTTTGAATCCGTCAACAACAACGAAGGGAG
Organism: Corynebacterium hylobatis; assembly: GCF_003955685.1. Lineage (GTDB taxonomy): Bacteria > Actinomycetota > Actinomycetes > Mycobacteriales > Mycobacteriaceae > Corynebacterium > Corynebacterium hylobatis. The sequence goes on along the minus strand of NZ_RXHJ01000001.1, from coordinate 219,460 downwards.
GATTGTGAACCATGGCTAATCTTCGCGAATTGCGTGACCGTATCCGGTCTGTCAACTCGACCAAGAAGATCACCAAGGCTCAGGAGCTGATCGCCACCTCGCGCATCACCAAGGCCCAGGCCAAGGTCGAGGCTTCCCTGCCTTATGCACAGGAGCTGTCCAACGTGATGGAGCGCCTCTCTGAGGCGAGCTCCCTCGACCACCCGATGCTGCACGAGCGCGAGGACGGCAACGTTGCCGCCATCCTGATCGTGTCCTCGGACCGTGGTATGGCCGGTGGCTACAACCACAACGTCTTCAAGAAGGCTGCAGAGCTGGAGAAGATGCTGGAGGAGGCCGGCTACGAGGTCGTCCGTTACGTCACGGGCGGTAAGGCCGTCGGCTTCTACAAGTTCCGCGACGCAGAGATCGCCGGACAGTGGACCGGATTCTCCCAGGACCCGTCCTGGGAATCCACCCACCATGTCCGTCACCACCTCATCGATGGCTTCAACGCAAGCTCGAAGGGTGAGGCCAAGTACCGCGACGGCCTCAACTCCGAGGGCGCTGCGATCCGTGGTTTCGATCAGGTGCACGTCGTGTACACCGAGTTCGTCTCGATGCTGTCCCAGGTTCCGGTGGCACACCAGCTGCTGCCGATCGAGCCTGTCATCCGTGAGGATGAGCTGGACACCGGCGAGTCGATGCTGGAATCCGGCAACGAGCTCACCCCGGACGTCGATTTCGAGCCGGACGCGGACACCCTGATGGATGCGCTGCTCCCGAAGTACGTGTCCCGTCGCCTGTACGCGATGTTCCTCGAGGCGTCCGCCGCCGAGTCGGCATCCCGCCGTAACGCGATGAAGTCTGCGACTGACAACGCAACCGAGCTGGTCAAGGACCTCTCGCGCGTGGCCAACCAGGCCCGTCAGGCACAGATCACCCAGGAAATCACAGAGATCGTCGGTGGCGCGGGTGCGCTCGCCGATAGCGGAGAAAGTGACTAGAAAATGACTACAGCTCTCGCAGAGCAGAACGCACAGCAGGCGTCCAGCGCCGGCCGTGTCGTGCGTGTCATTGGTCCGGTCGTCGACGTGGAGTTCCCGCGCGGCGCGATGCCGGCCCTGTACAACGCACTGACTGTCGAGGTCACCCTCGAAGCAGTCGCCAAGACCATCACCCTCGAGGTTGCCCAGCACCTCGGTGACAACCTCGTCCGTGCAGTCTCCATGGCCCCGACTGACGGCCTCGTCCGCGGCGCCCAGGTCGTGGACTCGGGTAAGCCGATCTCCGTTCCGGTCGGTGACGTCGTCAAGGGCCACGTCTTCAACGCCCTCGGTGACTGCCTCGACGAGCCGGGCCTCGGCCGCGACGGTGAGCAGTGGGGCATCCACCGCGACCCGCCGCCCTTCTCCGAGCTCGAAGGTAAGACCGAGATCCTGGAGACCGGCATCAAGGTCATCGACCTGCTGACCCCGTACGTCAAGGGCGGTAAGATCGGTCTGTTCGGTGGTGCCGGTGTCGGCAAGACCGTTCTGATCCAGGAGATGATCACCCGTATTGCGCGTGAATTCTCCGGTACCTCCGTGTTCGCCGGTGTCGGCGAGCGCACCCGTGAGGGCACCGACCTCTTCCTCGAGATGGAGGAGATGGGTGTTCTCCAGGACACCGCCCTCGTGTTCGGCCAGATGGATGAGCCGCCGGGAGTCCGTATGCGTGTCGCACTGTCCGGCCTGACCATGGCCGAGTACTTCCGCGACGTGCAGAACCAGGACGTTCTGCTGTTCATCGACAACATCTTCCGTTTCACCCAGGCCGGCTCCGAGGTCTCGACCCTGCTGGGTCGTATGCCCTCCGCCGTGGGCTACCAGCCCACCCTGGCTGACGAGATGGGTGTCCTCCAGGAGCGAATCACCTCGACCAAGGGTAAGTCGATTACCTCTCTGCAGGCCGTCTACGTGCCCGCCGATGACTACACCGACCCCGCCCCGGCCACCGTGTTCGCCCACCTGGATGCCACCACCGAGCTTGACCGCTCGATCGCGTCCAAGGGTATCTACCCGGCCGTGAACCCGCTGTCCTCGACTTCTCGTATCCTCGAGCCGTCGATCGTCGGCGAGCGTCACTACGCCGTGGCACAGCGTGTCATCGGTATCCTGCAGAAGAACAAGGAACTGCAGGACATCATCGCCATCCTCGGCATGGACGAGCTCGGCGAAGAGGACAAGATCACCGTCCTGCGTGCACGTCGTCTCGAGCGCTTCCTGGGCCAGAACTTCTTCGTCGCTGAGAAGTTCACCGGTCTGCCGGGATCCTATGTCCCGCTGGAGCACACCATCGAGGCATTCGAGCGCATCTGCGACGGCGAGTTTGACCACTACCCGGAGCAGGCCTTCAACGGCCTCGGTGGCCTGGACGATGTCGAGGCCGCCTACAAGAAGCTCACCGGCAAGTAAGAGGAGACGCACATGGCTGACATCACCGTTGAACTGGTCTCCGTGGAGCGCATGCTCTGGTCGGGTTCGGCCAGCATCGTCACCGCGCAGACCACTGAGGGTGAGATCGGCGTGCTGTCCGGTCACGAGCCGATGCTCGGGCAGCTGCGCGAGAACGGCGTCGTGACCATCCGTCCGGTCGAGGGCGACAGGCTCGTTGCTGCCGTCCATGGTGGCTTCCTCTCCGTTACCCCGGAGAAGGTCACCATCCTCGCGGACTACGCGATCTGGGCCGATGAGGTCGACACCTCGCTGGCCGAGTCTCAGCTGCAGGATGCGGACGAGTTCACCCGTCTCCGCGCGGAGGCGGAACTGAGCGCCGTGCGCCGTAAGGCCGAGGCTTAACACACTGGAGGCACCGCCTCTTCCTCTCTCAGACTGACACCCGCTGCCCACCAGGGCAGCGGGTGTCAGTCGTTTGCGGGGCAGGGACAAACGGTTGCTCCTGCGGGCATGCGCTGTCGTTGGGCAATTGCAGGCGTGGGCTATAGAATGAGCCGACAACCGTCCGGAAGGGGAACGTGCCATGGAGATCGTGACCTGGGTACTGATCGTGTTTGCCGTGCTTGCGGTTCTGCTCGCCGTCTGGCGCTTCCTCACCCTGCGTTCGCGCGGCACGACGATCCTCCTGCGTCGCCTCCCGGCCTCCGGCGTCCACGGCTGGCGTCACGGTACGATCCGCTACAACGGCGACGACCTCGAGTACTTCAAGCTGCGGTCCATCTCGCCGATGGCGGACCAGGTGTTCAACCGGCAGCGCCTGGACTTCCACGAGCCCCGTCAGCTGACCCCGGGGGAGGCCACCTTCATGGCCGAGGGCCTGTCGGTGGCGACCCTGTGCGACGGCGGCACCCACTACGAGATGGCGCTTGACCCGCCCAGCCTCACGGCGCTGACCTCCTGGATCGAGTCCGCCCCGCACGAGCGGCAGGAACGCATCGACCATCACCGTCTGCGCAGCAGGATCACCCGGGGTCAGAACGGAAAGTGACCACGGGCTAGTCTGGAACGCATGCGTTTAGTCATCGCCCGTTGTTCCGTGGACTATGTCGGCCGCCTGGAGGCGCATCTGCCCATGGCCGACCGTCTGCTCATGATCAAGGCCGACGGTTCGGTGTCAGTGCACGCCGACGACCGTGCCTACAAACCCCTCAACTGGATGACCCCGCCGTGCTCGCTCACTGAGACAGCCATCACCGACATCGACGGTGAGGACACCGGCGAGCAGCTGTGGATCGTGGAGAACTCGAAGGGGGAGCAGCTCCGCATCACCATCGAGCAGGTCCACCACGAGACCACCCATGAGCTCGGTCAGGATCCCGGCCTGGTCAAGGACGGGGTGGAGGCCCACCTTCAGGAGTTGCTGGCGGAGCATATCGACACCCTCGGTGAGGGCTACAGCCTCGTACGCCGCGAGTACCCCACCGCCATCGGCCCGGTGGACCTCCTGGCCCGTGACGAGGACGGTGGGACCGTGGCCGTGGAGATCAAGCGTCGCGGCGGTATCGACGGCGTCGAGCAGCTGAGCCGTTACCTCGATCTGCTCAACCGCGATGAACTGCTGCGGCCGGTCCGTGGCGTCTTCGCCGCCCAGGAGATCAGGCCCCAGGCCCGCACCCTGGCCGAGGACCGCGGCATCCGCTGCCTGACCCTGGACTACCAGGAGCTGCGCGGCATCGAGACCGACGAACTGCGGTTGTTCTAGCAGTGCCACGCAGGAACAGACCGCAGCGCCCGCGCAGAGGCGGGCGTCGGGAAGCGGTGGTACCCAGGGAGCTGCCCCGCGACGGCACCGCCTTCTACGGCACCCAGACTGTCGAGGGGCCTTCGTGGACCCAGGGGGAGTTGTACCAGTTCCGGCACATGGGTTCGCATTCGGCGAAGAAATTCTACGTGTGCCCGGGCTGCAACCAGAACATCCCGCCGGGGGTCGCCCACATCGTCGCCTGGCCCCGCGACACCGGACGTGGCGCCGATGACCGGCGTCACTGGCACCGCCACTGCTGGGACCGCAGGTAACGTGGAGGCCATGATCATCGCCTTCTCCGTGGCACCGACCGTCACCGGTACCCCCGACGCCGAAATGTCCGCCGCCGTAGCCGAGGCCGTGAGGATCGTCCGCGATTCCGGCCTGCCGAATGAAACCAACGCCATGTTCACCCTCGTCGAGGGGGAATGGGATGAGGTCATGGACGTGGTCAGACGGGCCACCGAAGCGGTCTGTGCCGTCTCGCCGCGCGTGTCCCTGGTGCTCAAGGCTGATATCCGGCCCGGCTACCCGGACCAGCTGCACCAGAAGGTCGAATCCCTCGAGAAGCACTTCTAAGGAGAACACCACTTGAACACCCCACACCGCTACGTCTCCGGAGCCATCGACCTCGGCGAGGTGAAGGCCCGCGCGGAGGCCCGCGATCAGGCTGCCCAGCAGGCTGCCGCCGGCACCGGACCGGCCCCGTACCTGACCGTCACCCCGCAGAACTTCGAGAACGACGTCGTCCGCCGTTCCCTCGAGGTGCCGGTCGTGGTGCTCGTCGGCACCCCGCGCAGCCCCGAATCCGAGCAGCTGCGCGCTGATCTGCAGCAGTTGGCCGAGGGGGCCGGCCTGAGCTATATCGTCGGTTATGTCGACGCCGACGCCACCCCCGAGGTTGCGCAGGCCTTCGGCGTGCAGGTCCTGCCCACGGTCATCGCCCTCGGCGGCGGTCGCCCCGTCACCCAGTTCGAGGGCGGCCAGCCCGCCGACGCCCTGCGGACCTGGCTCGACGCCCTGGTCACCCAGGTCGGCCCGCAGCTCTCGGGCCTCCAGGCGGCCGCACCCGCAGCAGAGGAGACCCCGGAGGATCCGCGCCTGGGCCAGGCGCTGGCGGCCCTGAACACCGGTGATTTCGACGCCGCGATCGCCGTCTACGACGAGATCCTCGCCGAGGCCCCCGGTAACCAGGACATCGTCCAGGCCCGCGACACCGCGAAGCTGCTGCAGCGCCTCGATCCGGCCTCCCGGACCGAGGACCCGGTCGCCGCCGCGGACGCCGACCCGACGGATGTGGAGAAGCAGTTCACCGCGGCCGACGCGGAGGTGGTCGCCGGGGCACCCGAGCGTGCCTTCGACCGGCTGCTGGCACTCATGGCCGCCGTACCGGGGGAGAAGCTGCGCGTGCGTGACCGCCTGGTCGAGCTCTTCGCTCTCTTCGACGCCGCGGACCCCCGCGTCACCGCGGCCCGCACGAGGATGGCCTCCGCACTCTTCTAGCCGCACTGACCCTAAAACACCGACGGCGCCCGACCTCTGAGTTCAGGGGTCGGGCGCCGTCGGCGTCGAGAAGCAGGGTATCAGCCGCGGTGGCGGTACCACTGCACGGAGTTGGCCGGGATCTGCAGCTCCAGGGAGTTCTCCTGGCCGTCCCAGCCGGTGTCCGTGGTGCTCACGACCTCGGGGAGCTCGTTGCCGGCTCCCTGGTACTTCGCATCATCGGTGTTGAGCACCAGCTCCCAGTCACCGGCCCGGGGGATACCCAGCGGGTAGGTCTGCTGGGAGGTGCCGGAGAGGTTGACCACCGCGAGCAGCACAGAATCGTCGCTGCCCCAACGGAGGTAGGCGAGGATGTTGTTGGCGGCATCATCGCTCTTGAGCCACTGGAAGCCCCGGTAGTCGTGGTCCTGGGAGTACAGCGCGGGGGAGTCCCGGTAGATCCGGTGCATGTCACGCACCAGATCCTGGATGCCCCCGTGGTACTCGTGGCCCCAGCCCTCCAGGTTGGACCAGTCGACGGAGTGGGCCTCGTCCCATTCGCCGGTCTGGCCGAACTCCTGGCCCATGAACAGCAGCTTCTTGCCGGGGTGGGAGAACATGTAGCCGTAGAGGGCACGCAGGCCGGCAGCCTTGTTCCAGTCATCACCCGGCATGCGTCCCCACAGGGAACCCTTGCCGTGGACGACCTCGTCATGGGAGAAGGGCAGGACGTACTTCTCGGAGTAGGCGTAGATCATCGAGAAGGTGATCTCGTTGTGGTGGTACCCGCGGTGGACCGGGTCGAGCTTGAAGTACTCGAGGGTGTCGTTCATCCAGCCCATGTTCCACTTCAGGGAGAAGCCCAGCCCGCCCTGCTCAGTGGGGGCGGTGACCCCTGTCCAGGAGGTGGATTCCTCGGCGATGGTGAGCACACCCGGGTGCGTGCGGTGGACGGTGGCGTTCATCTCCTGGAGGAACTGCACCGCCTCGAGGTTCTCGCGGCCACCGAACTGGTTGGGCTCCCACTGACCTTCCTCGCGGGAGTAGTCGAGGTAGAGCATGGAGGCCACGGCGTCGACGCGCAGGCCGTCGATGTGGAACTCCTCGATCCAGTACAGGGCGTTGGCGACGAGGAAGTTGCGGACCTCGTTGCGGCCGAAGTCGAAGATGTAGGTGCCCCAGTCCATCTGCTCGCCGCGGCGCCAGTCGGCGTGCTCGTAGAGGGCGGGGCCGTCGAAACGCGCCAGCGCCCAGTCGTCCTTCGGGAAGTGGGCCGGGACCCAGTCCATGAGGACGCCGATGCCGCGGTTGTGGAAGGCCTCGATCAGGCCGCGCAGCTCATCCGGGCTGCCCCAGCGGGCGGTCGGGGCGTAGTAGCCGGAGACCTGGTAACCCCAGGAACCACCGAAGGGGTGCTCGGAGACGGGCATGAGCTCCACGTGGGTGAAACCCTGTTCGGCGACGTAGTCGACCAGCTCGGTGGTCAGCTCTTTATAACCCTTGCCGATCTTCCAGGAACCGAGGTGCACCTCGTAGATCGACATCGGCTGGTTGAGCAGGTCGGCGGAGGCGCGGTTACGCATCCACTCACCGTCGTTCCACTCGTAGCGGGAGTCCACGACGATGGAGGCGGTCTCCGGCGGACACTGGGCGGCCTTGGCCAGCGGATCGGCCTTGTCGCGGCGGTGGCCCTCCTTGGTCTGGATGGCGAATTTGTACACCTCACCCTCGCCGATGTCCGGGATGAACAGCTCCCACACGCCGCTGGAACCCAGCGAACGCATGGGGAAGTGGCCGGCGTTCCAACCGCAGAAGTCACCGACGACGGCCACGCCGATGGCGTTGGGTGCCCACACCGCGAAGGAGGTTCCCTTGACGGTGCCCAGGGCGGTTTCGTAGGAACGGACGTTGGCGCCGAGGACATCCCAGAGGCGCTCGTGGCGGCCCTCGGAGATCAGGTGGATGTCCAGGTTGCCCAGCGTGGGCAGGAAGGCGTATGGATCGGCGATGACGGCCTCGCCGGTGTCCGGCCAGGTGATGCGCAGGCGGTAGTCCGGGGTGTAGATGTCCGGCAGTCCCAGCACCCACACGTCGTTGCCGATGGGGGTGGCCTCACGCGACTCGTTGTGGATGAGGACATCGACGCGGAGGGCACCCGGCTGGCGGGTGCGGATGACGGAGCCGCCCTGCACGGCGTGCCAGCCGTAGAAGTCATGGGGTGCGTGATGGCTGCAGTTGTACAGCCGCTCCATGTCCGTGTCGGGGATGAGCAGGTTCTGGTCGATGCCGTCGTGGGCGTCGTGCATGGCTGGACCTCACAGGGGGAAGGTGAATGCGGTTGATGCGTTTTTGTCTGGGGGAGTTGCTCCGCCCGGTCACGTTCCTGACGCTACAGGAACGGGCCGGGCGTAGGCGGCCGGATCAGGCCCGGTAGTCGGTGACCCGGCGCCAGGAGAGCGGTTCACGCCGGTCGGCCGGGACGTTCGGCAGGATGAGCACGTGGGCGACGTCGAGCTCGGGCACCAGCTGCACGAAATTGCTCTGGTGCCAGGTCCAGGTGGCGCCGGTGACGGCGTCGTGGACGGGGAAGCTGGCACCCGGGTGCTGGCCGAGGGCCCTCAGATCCAGATGCACGGTGCCGGCCTGCGTGCTGTGCGGGTCGAGGTTGACCACCACGAGGACGATGTTGCCGGTGACCGGGTCGAGCTTGGAGTAGGCCAGGATCTGGTCGTTGTCCACCTCGTGGAAGTGCAGGTTGCGCAGCTGCTGGAGCGCCGGGTTCTCCCGGCGGATGTGGTTGAGCAGGGCGAGGTAGGGCTCGAGGGAGTCCCCGGCTGCGCGGGCCGCCTCGAAGTCGCGGGGCCGCAGCTCGTACTTCTCGGAGTCGAGGTACTCCTCAGAACCCTTCTTGACGGGGACGTGCTCGTAAAGCTCATAACCGGAGTAGACACCCCACAGCGGAGACATCGTCGCGGCGAGGGTGGCCCGGATGGCGAACACGGCGGGCCCACCGACCTGCAGGGACTCGTGGAGGATGTCGGGGGTGTTGACGAAGAGGTTCGGACGGGAGTAGTCCGCGGCGTCGCGGATCTCGGAGGCGAACTCGGTCAGCTCATGCTTGCTCGTCTTCCAGGTGAAGTAGGTGTAGGACTGCGAGAAGCCCAGCTTGGCGAGCCCGTAGAGACGCGGGGCGCGGGTGAAGGCCTCGGCGAGGAAGATGACGTCCGGGTCGGTCTCGTGGATCCGGGCGATGAGCCACTGCCAGAAGTTGGCGGGTTTGGTGTGCGGGTTGTCCACCCGGAAGGTGCGTACACCCAGATCGACCCAGTACTTGACCACGCGGTGGACCTCGTCGTAGACCGCGGTCGGGTTGTTGTCGAAGTTGACGGGGTAGATGTCCTGGTACTTCTTCGGCGGGTTCTCGGCGTAGGCGATGGTGCCGTCGGCGAGCTCGGTGAAGAAGTCACGGTGGTCGGTGGCCCAGGGGTGGTCCGGGGCGGCCTGCAGCGCCAGGTCGAGCGCGATCTCCAGGCCGAGTTCCTCCGCGCGGGTCAGCAGCGCCTGGAAATCCTCGACGGTGCCCAGCTCCGGGTGGACCGCGTCGTGGCCGCCGTCCTTCGAACCGATGGCCCAGGGGGAGCCGACATCCCCCGGCTCGGGGGTGAGGGTGTTGTTGCGGCCCTTGCGGTTGACCTCACCGATGGGGTGGATCGGGGGGAGGTAGACGGTGTCGAAACCCATGGCGGCAACCCGCTCGAGGGCCTTCGCGGTGGTGGCGAAGGTGCCGTGCACCGGGCGGCCCTCCTGGTCCCGTCCGCCGGTGGAACGCGGGAAGAGTTCGTACCAGGAGTTGAACAGGGCGTCGCGGCGCTCGACCTTGACCTCGCAGATCGGGCCGTGGGTGAGCAGGTCGCGCAGCGGGTGATCGTGCAGCACGGCGGTGACGACCTCGGACATCGCGATGCGGACGCGGTCGGTGACGTCGCCGTCGGTGCGGCGCAGGGCGGTCGCGGCGTCGACAAGCACCCCCGAGACGGAGTCCGGGGCCTGGGCCGCGGCGCGGTCGAAGAGCTCCGCGCCGTGGGCGAGATCATTGGCCAGCTCGGCGGCGGACTGCCCGGCATCCATCTTCTTGGTCACCGCGTTGCGCCAGGTGGCGAACGCATCCGACCAGGCGTCCACCCGGAAGGTCCACACGCCGGGAGTGTCCGGCACGAAGACACCGTGGACACGATCCTGGTTGTGCGGGTCCGTGGTCATGTGGAGGCCCACCGTCTCCCCACCGGGCGGGGTGACATTCAGGGTCGCGGCGATGGCGTCATGTCCTTCGCGCCAGGCCAGGGCGGTGACCGGCAGGACCTCGCCCACCACGGCCTTGGCGGGGAACAGTCGCCCGGAGATCTGCGGGCGGACGTCATCAATACCGAGTCGACCTGTCATGTGTTTCACCTTCGACATAGGGGTTGGAATTACCTTGACGAGCCTAGTGCAGCTGTGTCAGTTCCACAGGGGACACGGGTAATCGGCCACAATGGGGGATGTGACTGACTTCAATGACGAGACCAACGAGGACCTCCTGCTCGATTTCCGTGACGTGACCTTCCGGCGTGGGGGACGGGACCTCGTGGGCCCCGTCACCTGGCAGGTCGAACTCGATGAGCGGTGGGTGATCATCGGCCCCAACGGCGCCGGCAAGACCACCCTCATCCGCATGGCAGCCGCCGAGGAGTTCCCCAGCACCGGCCGGGCCTTCGTCATGGGGGAGCAGCTGGGACGCACCGACATGCGGGACCTGCGCTCCATGATCGGTGTCTCCTCTGCCGCGCTGGGCAACCGCATCCCCGACAACGAGACCGTGGGGGATCTCGTCGTCTCCGCCGGTTATGCCGTGCTCGGCCGCTGGCGCGAGGAGTACGAGGCGATCGACTTCGAGCAGGCCCACGAGATCCTCGACCTGGTCGGCGCGTACCACCTCATCGACCGCACCTGGGGCACCCTCTCCGAGGGTGAACGCAAGCGTGTCCTCGTCGCGCGTGCCCTGATGACCAACCCGGAGCTGCTCATCCTGGATGAGCCGGGTGCCGGCATGGACCTCGGAGGCCGGGAGGACCTCGTCGGTTACCTCGGGGATCTGGCCCTGGATCCGGATGCCCCCGCCATCGTCATGATCACCCACCACGTGGAGGAGATCCCCTTCGGCTTCACCCACGCCATGCTTCTCGACGAGGGCAAGGTGGTCGCCCAGGGACTCATCGACAACGTCCTGACCAGCGAGAACCTCTCCACAACCTTCCACCAGCCCATCGAGGTCTCCCGCATCGGCGAACGCTACTTCGCCCGCCGGACGCGCCGCCCCGGCACCCACCGCCGCTGAGTGGGGCCTAGACTATCGGTGTAAGAGGTCCGACCAGAGTGAACTGTGGAGGTGAATCGGCCGTGACCCAACGTCAGGCGCCCACCGGCTATGGTCAGGCCCGCCTGTCCACCACGGTCATCCTGGTCCGGGATTCCGGGGAGGGACTGCAGGTGTGGGCCCAGGAACGGGTCTCCACGATGCGCAACTATCCCGGCATGACCGTCTTCCCGGGTGGGGGAGTGGACCAGCGGGACCTGCCCGTCGGGGACACGTCCGCGCTGTGGACCGGCGAACCCGTCGAGGATTTCGCCGTCCGGCTGGGCCTGAGCCCCGAGCAGACCCACGCCGTCGTCTTCGCCGCAGTCCGCGAACTCTTCGAGGAGACCGGCACCCTGCTGGCCTACCACGCGGACGGTTCGACGATCGCCGATGTCACGCCCTACCACCGGGACCGCGTCGACCTCATCTCCCACCGCATCTCCCTGACGGAGATGCTCACCGGACGTGACCTGCGGGTCTGCACCCACGGTCTGCGTCCCTGGGCCCGCTGGGTGGGCGGGTGGAAGGACCTCCACTGGTTCGACACCATCTCCTTCGTCGCAGTCGCCCCGGAAGGGCAGTCACCAGACGGCGACACCTCCGAGGCCGACGACGCGGGCTGGTTCTCCCCGCAGCTGCTTCTCGACGGCTGGCGGCACGGCCTCGTCCGCCTCGCCATCCCCACCTGGGCCCAGTTGTCCTTCCTCGCCCAGTTCCCCACCACGGCGCAGGCCCTGGCCGCCGCCGACGCCGCGGACCTCAGCCCTGTCGTCGGCGACCCGGTCGATGACCCGCGCTACGCCGAATACTTCAACGCCGCCTGGGTCGACCGGATCCGTCCGACACGCTGATGGCCTACACACGCGACGAGGTCGCCTTCCTGGCGGCCCACACGCAGGAGATCGCAGAGGCCACCACAGACCTCGCACTCACCCGGAAGAGCCTGCTCGCCGACACCGCCGCCCTGCGCCAACGCTTCGGCGAACACGGCCGCGCCGTGACAGAACTCGCGCAGGCCCGCCGCTCGGCGGTGACGAACGGGAAATTCCCCGCCGACTGGCTCACCGACCTCGACGCCGCCCAGCAGGCCACCCCGCAGGTCGTGGCCGCGGAACGCGCCGCCCGCCTGCGCCGCACCCTCGGACCGGACACCCTGGTCCACGACGTGACCTGCTCCGTGGGCACGGAGGGGGCGTCAGTGGTCGCGGAAGGCCTGGGATACCTGGGCAGCGACCTCGACCACACCCGCCTGCTCATGGCGCGCCACAACCTCGGCCCCGCCGCCTGGCTGGTACGCGCCGACGCCACCGCCCCGGTGAGCAACGGGGCCGACGTCGTCGTCGCCGACCCCGCGCGCCGGGCCGGGGGACGGCGCATCACCCGGCCCGACCAGCTGCTGCCGCCGCTGCCGGACCTGCTGGCCGCCTGGCCGGGGAAGGAACTGGCGGTCAAATGCGCCCCGGGCCTGGATTTCTCGGACTGGGAGGGGCTGGTCAGCCTGGTCAGCGTCGACGGCGGTGTGAAGGAGGCCTGCCTCTACACCCCGGGACTGGCGGAGGGGGTCAGCCGGGAGGCGGTCGTCATCTCCGGCGGGAAGACCGATCGGATCACTGATTCTGAACCGGACGGTATCTATGCGGGCGAACCGGGCCGTTTCCTCATCGACCCGGACGGCGCGGTCGTGCGCGCCGGGCTGGTGCGCCACTACGCCCATCGGGAGGGACTGTGGATGCTCGATGAGCGCATCGCCTATCTGACCGGGGACGTGATCCCGGCGGGTCGCACCGGCTTCGAGATCCGCGAGATCGTGCCGCTGAAGAAGCTCAGGGCCGCCCTGAGCGGCCATGATGCCGGTTCCCTGGAGATCCTCGTGCGTGGGGTGGATGTTGATCCGGACGTCCTGCGCAGGAAGCTGAAGCTGAAGGGGAAGGCATCGATGGCGGTGGTGTGCACCCGGATCGGCACCCAGGGTGTGGCCCTGATCTGCGGTCCCCGGCAGGCCATGGAGCCCGGAGACTAAGTGTTGCCTGACCGGGCTGACAGCGCCTTAGAGTAGACTTTCTGCAGAATTCCCCCCAACCCCGTCGAAAGGTGACTGCCGATGCCCGCCATCGTGGTACTCGTCAAGCATGTTCCGGACACCTGGTCCCAGAAGGCCCTCGAGGCCGACAACACACTGGACCGGGTCAACGTCGATTCCGTCATCGACGAAATCAACGAGTTCGCCATGGAACAGGCACTCCAGCTGCGGGACGACAACCTGGACGCCGGTTACCGCGTCATCGCCCTGACCGTCGGCCCTGCTGGTGCCGACGAGACCCTGCGCAAGGCCCTGGCCATGGGCGCGGACGACGCCGTCCACATCCTCGACGACGCCATCGCCGGTTCCGACCTGCTGGGCACCACCTGGGTGCTCACCAACGCCATCAACACCATCGAGGACGTGGTGCTCATCGTCGCCGGCAACGCCTCCTCCGACGGTGCGATGGGTGCCCTGCCGGGCATCCTCGCCGAGTACCGCCAGGTCCCGGCCCTGACCAACGTGCGTTCCGTGGCGCTCGACGGCCAGACCATCTCTGCTGTCCGCGAGACCGCCGAGGGCCGTTTCGAGCTCTCCGCGCAGCTGCCGGCGATCGTCTCCGTCACCGACAAGGCACCGAAGCCGCGCTTCCCCAACTTCAAGGGGCTGATGGCCGCAAAGAAGCACGACGTGACCGTCCTGGACCTGGCCGCCATCGGTGTGGCCCCCGAACAGGTCGGCCTGGCACACGCCGCCACCGCCGTGACCGCAGCGAACACCCGCCCCGCCCGCGGGTCCGGCGACGTGATCAACGGCTCCGACGGGACCGCCGCCGCGGGCACCGTCGCGGAGTTCCTCGTCGCCGAGAAGTTCCTCTGATCCACTCGACCCCCTGTTAGGAAAGCACCACATGTCCACTGTCTATGTCCTGGTCGAGCACAACGGTTCCGAGCTCGCCGCCACCACCGCCGAACTGATCACCGCCGCCCGCCCGCTGGGCGAGGTCGCCGCCGTCGTCGTCGGCGCCCCGGGTGTCACCCAGGCGCTCGCGCCCGCCCTGGCGGAGCTCGGCGCCGCCACTGTCGTGGCCGCCGAGGCCGCCGACGCCGACCAGCGCCTCGTCCTGCCCAAGGTCGACGCCCTGGCCACGCTGGCCGCCACCAACCCGGGCCCCATCGTCATCTCCGCCGGGGTCTCCGGTAACGAGGTGGCCGGCCGGCTGGCCGCCCGCCTGGCCTCCGGCGTGCTCTGCGATGTGGTCGGCATCAACGCCGACCGCACTGCCGCCCAGTCCGTCTTCGGTGACCAGATCCAGGTTTCCGCGGCCGTCGGCGGTGCCAGCCCGATCTACACCCTGCGCCCCGGTGTCGTCGAGTCCGCCCCGGTGGCCGCCGCGGGCACAGTCACCTCCGTGGCCCTGCCGGCCGCCACCGTCAAGGACGTCACCGTCACCGGATTCACCCCGGCCCAGCGCGGTTCCCGCCCGGACCTGCCTGCGGCCAAGGTCATCGTGGCGGTCGGGCGCGGCATCGGTTCGGCCGAGGGGATGGCCCTGGCCGAGCAGCTCGCCGACGCCCTCGGCGGTGCGGTGGGTGTCACCCGCGACATCGTCGACCTGGGCTACTACGACGGGGCCTACCAGGTGGGGCAGACCGGTGTGACCGTCTCCCCGGACCTCTACATCGGCCTGGGTGTCTCAGGTGCCATCCAGCACACCTCCGGTATGCAGACCGCGAAGAAGATCGTCGTGGTCAACAACGACGAGGATGCCCCGATCTTCCAGATCGCCGATCTCGGTGTGGTCGGTGACCTCTTCGACGTCGTCCCGGCGCTCATCGACGAGATCAACCAGCGCAAGTAGATGCAGCACGCCCGCCGGTACCTTGACCATGCCGCGACCACCCCGATGCGTCAGGTCGCCATCGACGCCTGGGTCGAGCACGCCGGCGCGCTCAACCCCGGCGGGCAGTACCGCTCCGGCCGCACCGCCCGCCGGGTGCTTGATGACGCCCGCGAGCTCATCGCCCGCCTCCTCGGTGCCGACCCGGTGGAGGTCATCTTCACCGCCTCCGGGACCGAGGCCGACAACCTCGCGGTGACGGGTCTGTACCGGTCCTCCGAGCTGGAGCGCATCGTCTCCACCCCGATCGAACACCCGGCGGTACTCGAGGCGGTCAAGGCCCTGGAGGTAATCGCGGAGCTGCTGCCGGTGGGTCCGGACGGGCGCGTCTCGGATCTGTCCGCCCTGGACACCCCCGCCGCGGTGGCCTGCTGCATGTGGGCCAACAACGAGACCGGCGCGATCCAGCCTATCGAGGAGGTCATCGCCCGCGCCTCCGCCGCCGGCACGCCGGTGCATGTCGACGCCGTGCAGGTCGTCGGCCATCTGCCGGTGGATTTCCGTGCCCTCGGTGCCACCACCCTGGCGGCCAGCGCCCATAAATTCGGTGGCCCGCGCAGCTCCGGCCTGCTGCTGGCCCGGCGTTCCCCGGCGCCGGCCCCGGTACTGCACGGCGGGGGTCAGGAGCGGGGTATCCGCCCGGGCACCCTCGACGTCGCCACGGCCGCCGCCACCGCCGCCGCACTAGAGGAGGCGGTGGGGGAGGTCGCCGCGGAGACCGTCCGCCTGTCAGCCCTGCGTGACGCCCTGCGCGAGGGCATTCTCGCCCGCGTGGATGATGTGCTCGTCCATACGGCGGAACCTGCCTTGCCCGGGCACCTCCACCTGTCTTTCCCCGGTGCAGAAGGCGACAGCCTGATCATGCTTCTCGACGCCGCCGGCATCGAGGCATCCACCGGCTCCGCCTGCGCCAGCGGTGTCAACCGCGCCAGCCACGTGCTGCTGGCCCAGGGAGTCAGCGAGCGCGATACCCGGGGGGCGGTGCGGTTCACCCTCGGCCACACCAGTACGGGGGAGGACGTCGAAGCCGTCCTGGCGGTGATCGCCGAGGTCGTGGCGAGGGCACGCACCGCCGGCATGGTGTGACAGGAGTTTCTCACGTGAATCGTGAGACTTGTGTGACTGGATGGATTAGCGTTCTCAATCATGAAGGTTCTTCCCCGGCTGACTGCTGTCCTGACCTGTGCCACACTCGCACTCACTCTCTCCGCCGTCCCCGCCACCGCCTTCTCGCCGCTGGCACCCTCCGGCGTGGACGTCTCGGGCCACCAGCGCGGCAACGGCACCCCCATCCACTGGCGGGAGGTCGCCGCCGACGGACAGCGCTTCGCCTTCGTCAAGGCCACCGAGGGGGAGGGCTGGCTCAACCCGCACTACCTGGAGGATGTCCACGCCGCGCACCAGGCCGGACTGCTCGTTGGCACCTACCATTACGCCCGTCCCGCCAAGGACGCCCGTACCCAGGCCGCCCACTACGCCGCGGCGCTGGCCACCGCCCCGGCCACCTCCCTGCCCCCGGTGCTCGACATCGAGGTCGACGAGGGCCTGTCTCCGGCGCAGCTGCAGTCCTGGACCCGGGACTTCCTCACTGAGACCGAACGTCTCACCGGCCGGACCCCGATGGTCTACACCTACCGCTATTTCTGGCGTGAGCACATGGCCGACACCGATGCCTTCACCCGTTACCCGCTGTGGTTGGCGGCCTACCAGAACACCGTGCCCGAGAGCGTCGGCGGCTGGGACAACCTCACCTTCTGGCAGCGTTCCGATGCCGGCCGCGTCGCCGGCATCAACGGACCCGTCGACCTCAACCTCTTCAACGGCACCGATGCGCAGCTGGGTGATTTCGTCGCCGGCCGCCACGTCGACCTCGGCGGACTGCTCGACACCGTCCCCGGCCCCGATATCCTCGACGCCCTCGGCGGCGACAACGCCGCCCTGGCGGGCCTGATCCTCGCCGCGGAATCCGGCATCCTGCCCGAGGGCGCGCTGACAGGCGCCGCCGAGCGGGCCGGCATTGACCCGGCACTGGCCGGGGACATCGCCGAGCGTGTGGGCCAGCTCCTGGAATCCGGCATCCTGCCCGTCGATGACCTGCTGGTGATGGTGGAGAACCCCGACTACTCGATCGGTGACCTGCTCATCCTGCTCAACAACGCAGGCTGAGCCGCCTTACCCCCAGTGTCGGCGACGGTGGGCGAGTACCCGGCGCAGATCCCGCGCGCGGCGGGCATCGAATCCGGTGGCGGTGATGATCTCCTCGGCGGCATCACCGGTCAGGCGGAGGGCCTCGTCGGCCACCTGCTCCGCGGCTGCCCGGGGCAGGCCGGTGACATCGGTGAAGCTGAGGAAGCGGCGTCTGCTCAGCCCGCCGGTTGAGCCTCCCACTGCCAGGGCAAGCGTGGAGTCGCCGTAGGGGACCGTGCTGGGGATATCATAGACAGGACTAACTGAGAAGCCCCGGCCGTCGTGGAGCACGGAGATGTTTTTGGCGTGCAGGTCGCCGTTGCCGCTCAACCAGGCCATCGCCAGTTGGAAAGCCAGATTGCGCAGAGCCAGCACCGGTGAGGCGCAGACCGCGGTCACTGCTGCGGAGACCTCCTCCATCGTGACCGCATATTTCTGCGCGGGCCAGATGCCCAGCAGCTGGGCGGCGTCCTCCATTGCCAGCCGTCGGTCGTCCTGCCTGTCGAAGCGGCGCACCAGCAGACCCGTCCGGCCATGGATATCGGTGATCAGCTCCGTCCCGGCATAGGGGATGCGTAGGCGGTTACGCCTGCCGATCCCGAAGCAGGCTGACTCGTTCTCCACCAGGGCGGGGAACTCCGGCGGGGAGATCTTGAGGATGGCATCCGCCCCCTGCGAATGGACGGGAAGGGCGATCGTCCGGGCGGAGGCCTTGTCCTGCACCCCTGCGATTGCCACAGGGTCGGTCACCCCCGAGTCGGTGAGCACGTCCCCCAGGTCGAGCTGCTCTGTCGGGGACACCGTCACCCGAGCCTGGGGCCTGGATGGTCGCTGTCCTTCCGGGACTACGGACACCGCTCCTGCTGGATCAACTCCGACTGCAAGGAGGAGGGAGAACTCATCGTCTGCGGAGGTCTTCACCGCATTTTTGAGGGCGCTCAACCTGCGGCCCTCCGGCAGCAGTCCGGCGAAATAGGGCGGAACTGCCCCACCGGTGGTGCGCACCGGTTCATCGGACAATGGGAGAGTGGTGGCGACGGCGGAGCCTCCGCTGGACAGGTGGTCCTCGTCGTAACGGAACTCGATGGTGCTGCCCTCCCGTGTGAGGCGGGCGGCCAGTTTGCCGTCCATGAGGACATCTGCCCGGTGAACCTGGCGCGGATCAGTGGGGGATGTCATCTTCAGGCTCCGGGACGGAGGGCATCGAATTCGGTCAGTGCGATGCGGAAGCCGAGGACATCGAGAACCTGCAGCAGCGTGTCCAGCCGGAGACTGGGTTTCCCCTTTTCGATCTCCCGGATCAGACGTTCGGACACTCCTGCCAGGGCCGCCAGGTCCTGCTGGCGCAGGCCGAGTTCAATACGGCGGGCACGAGCCGCTTCGCCCAGTTCTGCCGGTGTCACCCTGCCTCCTTTAATCGGCACGATCGTGCCGTCTGGGGATAGTTTAACGCCGCACACTGGGTCCATGCGCATTTATCGGCACGATCGTGCCGATCGGGCCTATTCTGTCTCCGCCAGCAGCGAGATGGCACCCTCATCGGCATGATCGTGCCGGTCGTCCAGCCGCCGCGGTGCGGTGCCGGAGAAGAGGTCCCGGGTCCAGCGCTCGTCCTTGTAGTGGGCCGGCACGGCACCACCCAGCAGCACCCGGGCCAGCCCGGCAGCCGCCTGGGAGCCCTCCTCAGGCAGCTCATGGTCACTGCCGATGAGGATCATGTTCCCGGAACGCCGCCCCTTGAGCATCGGGGGATCAGCGATGACCGCGACATGGGCGAAGACCTCGGCCATGCCGGCCAGCTCCGTCTTCGTGGCGATCAGGCTGTGGAAGTCGCCGCAGTTGGACACATAGAGCCCGCCCGGGGCCAGGGCGTTTTGCACATCGCGGAAGAAATCGGGCGTCGTCAAGCTGAGGGGGACCCGGGCGCCGGCGAAGGCGTCGCGGATGATCACGTCGCGGCTGGCCGGATGGAAACCCGCGGTGACCTCACCGGCCTCGCCGACGCGGATCTTCACGGTGGGGGAGCGCGGGATGTCGAACCACTGGCGCACATACTGCGCCAGCTCACCGTCCAACTCCACCACGGTGTGCCGGGACTTCGGCCACAGGTCCGCGAAATAGCGCGCCATGGTGCAGGCCGCACCCCCAAGGTGGGTCACGCGCAGGGTCGCAGGATCATGGTGGGTGTCCACCTGCTGCTCCACGATCGCCGCAATCCAGCGCATGTACTCGAACTCGAGGACATCGGGGCGGCCGATCTGCACGTGGGAGGAAGGCACCCCGTTGATCATCAGCGTCCAGGCATCCGGCAGGAAGGTGTCGGGGACGAGTTCGGCGATGCCGGAGTCGATCTCATAGCTGCCGGCGACGGCGCCGGTGGTCGGGGTATCGGGGGAGGGTCGTTGACGACGGGACATGTTCTACCGGGTGTTTCTGGGGTCTCAAGAGGACGGGTGGACGGTGGCGGAGGCCTCCCTCACCATACGGTCATGATCGGAGGCAGAGGAATCCCGGAGCCGCACAGCTTAGATCCTTTAGAACTCGCTCGGCGGTTTCGGATCAGGGCCTTTCGGGATTACGCTGCAGGATTGATTGTTGAAAGATGAAGATGAGGGAAAGAGGGAGGAAGCACATGCGCGTACTAGCGGCGATGAGTGGCGGGGTCGACTCCGCCGTGGCGGCGGCGAGGATGGTAGAGGCCGGACACGAGGTCGTCGGCGTCCACCTGGCACTCTCGCGCGATCCGCAGGCCGTGCGCGAATCCTCCCGCGGCTGCTGCTCGCTGGAGGACTCCGCCGATGCGCGCCGGGTCTGCGACAAGCTGGGCATCCCCTTCTACGTGTGGGACTTCTCCGACCGCTTCCAGGCCGATGTCATCGATGATTTCGTCGACTCCTACGCCCGCGGCGAGACCCCCAACCCCTGCCTGCGCTGCAACGAGAAGATCAAGTTCGCCGCGCTCCTCGACCGCGCGGTGGCGCTCGGCTTCGATGCGGTGGCCACCGGCCACTACGCCCTGATCGACGCGGACGGCCACATGCGCCGTTCCACCGACCCGGACAAGGACCAGTCCTATGTCCTCGGCGTGCTCACCCGCGACGAGCTCGACCGCTGCCTCTTCCCCGTGGGTGACACCCCCAAGCCGCAGATCCGCGAGGAGGCCGCCCGCCACGGCTTCTCCGTGGCGTCCAAGCCGGACTCCTACGACATCTGCTTCATCCCCGACGGCAACACCCAGGCCTTCCTCGGCTCCCGCATCGGCCTGCGCCCCGGCATGGTCGTCGACCAGGACGGTGCGGAACTACGCGACCACGACGGCGCCTGGAACTTCACCATCGGCCAGCGCAAGGGGCTGGACCTGCGCAATCCCGCCGCTGACGGCCGCCCGCGCTACGTCACCGACATCGACGCCTCCACCGGCACCGTCACCGTCGGCCCGCGCTCCGCACTGTCGGTGACCACCATCCACGCCGACCGGCTTAAGGTGCTCCACCCGGCGATGACCGGTTCCTTCGACGCCCATGTCCAGGTCCGCGCCCACGGCGGCATCAGCTCCTGCCGTGCCGAGATCACCGGCGATGAGATGACGCTGCTTCTGCGCGAACCCCTCCAGGGCGTGGCCCGTGGCCAGGCCGCCGTGCTCTACCTGCCTGACCCCGACGGGGAGGGGGACGTGGTTCTGGGCTCCGGCACCATCTGCGGGACGGAGGCCGTGTGAGCGCCTACGGACTCGGCCCCCTGCCGGGCACCTCAGTCGCGGAGGCCGCCGATGTCATTCTCTCGGAGACCGGTGACCTGCCGCACCTGCCCGACCTGCGCGCCCGCGGTCTCGGCTCCGACCCCATCGGCCGCACTGCCTGCCTCCTGGAGGCCGTCACCGTCGACCGCGGACCCCGGTCCTGGATCATGACGGACCGCCCACAGCTGCTCACCCGCCGGACCTGGGACCGCCTCCACCGCGACCTCGACGAGCTCGAGGAGGCCTGGGGCACCACCGTCCCTGAGCTGAAGATCCAGGTCACCGGCCCCTGGACCCTGGCGGCCGGCATCGAACTGGGCAACGGTCACCGCGTGATCACCGACCGCGGTGCCCTGCGCGACCTCACCGACGCCCTCATCGAGGGCGTCAACCAGCACGTCCGCCACCTGGCCACTCGCTTCCGCTCGAAGATCACGGTGCAGCTCGACGAACCGGCCCTGCCTGAGATCACCCGTGGGCTGGCCGGGGCCACCGACTTCAACCCCGTCCGTCCCGTCAACCCGAAGGACCTGGCCGAGCGCCTGGCGCATGTGGTCGACGGTCTCGGGGCCGAGGACGTCCTGCTCAACCAGACGGGATACCCACCCCTGTGGGAGGTGGCGCGGGACTGTGGCGTCGGCACCGTGTTGGTCGGCCTCGACCAGGTGCAGGGCACGGAGCAGTACGACGGCCTCGGCCACACCGTCAGCGCCGGCACCCGCATCGGGCTGGGCGTCACCGGGCCGGGCGACACCGTCGACGCACTGCTGGAGCACCCCCGCGAGCGGGCCGTGGCCGTCGCCCGTTTCTGGGAGCGCCTCGGCCTGGATCCGCAGTGGCTGACCGAGCGCGTCGACGTCCACCCGCGCGCCGGCATCACCGAGGGCACCCTCGTGGAGGCCGCCGGGGCCTACCGGATGGCCGTGGCCGTGGAGCAGATGCTGCGCACCGACGCCGGAGACCTGTAGCCGCCGGATTCAGCGGGTCTGTCGCGGCATGGTCACCGCGGCCAGGGCCAGAAAGACCAGCGCGAAGGCCAGACATCGGATGGTGTCAGCGACAACCTCGCCGGTGACACCGGAGCGGGCCGCCACCGTGACGGCGTCGACGGCATGCGAGAGCGGCAGCACCGCAGAGAACCAGCGCAGCAGATCCGGCAGCTCCTCGCGGGGCACCAACAGCCCGCACAGCAGGATCTGCGGGATGATGAGCACCGGCATGAGCTGCACGGCCTGGAATTCGGAACGCGCGAAGGCGGAGCCGAGCAGACCGAGGGACAGGCCCGCCAGCCCCGTCACCCCGGCGATGAGCGCCAGTACCCACCAGCCGGCCTGCATTTCGACGTCCATGAACAGGTCCATCACCAGCGCCAGGATGAGCGACTGCGCGACGGCGAGAATCCCGAAGGCCAGGGCGTAGCCGCCGATGAGGTCCACCCGGTGCAGGCGCGTGGTCCACAGCCGCTCGAG
Source organism: Corynebacterium hylobatis (assembly GCF_003955685.1). Classification (GTDB taxonomy): domain Bacteria; phylum Actinomycetota; class Actinomycetes; order Mycobacteriales; family Mycobacteriaceae; genus Corynebacterium; species Corynebacterium hylobatis. The sequence continues at coordinate 197,047 of NZ_RXHJ01000001.1, read as the reverse complement.
GGTGCCGTTGGCCCGTTCGCGCTGCATGGTCACCGAGGAGACGATGAACATCAGCGACAATGGCAGGATGGCTGTCATCACCACGGCCACGAAGCTGAACAGCTCCGGCGAATCCCGGTAGATCCAGTAGAAGAGCGTGAGCAGCAGCGCCGGGACGATGAGCAGCAGCGCCATCGAGCGGGGGTCGGCGCGCAGCTGCCGCAGCACGCGGCCGGCGGTGGTGAGCAGCAGGGCGGGATTCACCGGTTTCCCCTCTCGATGGTGGCGAGGAAGGCGTCCTCGTAGCTGTCGGTCCCCGTGTCTGCCAGCAGCTCGGCCGGGGTGCCCTGCCAGATGAGCGCGCCCTCTCGCATGAGCAGCAGTCGGTCGCAGCGGCCGGCCTCCTCCATGACGTGGCTGGACACGAGCAGGGTGCGGCCCTCCTGCGCCAGTTCGCGGAAGCTGTCCCACAGCCGGGCCCGGATCACCGGATCCAGCCCCACGGTGGGTTCGTCCATGACCAGCAGCTCCGGTTCGCCGACCAGTGCCGCCCCCAGGGAGGCCCGGCCGCGCTGGCCACCCGAGAGCGCACTGACCCGCTGCCCCCGCACCTCCGTCAGACCGAGCTTCTCGACGACCCCCTCAATCTCTCCGCCCGCCAGCCGCGCGAAGTAGGCGAGGTTCTCGTCCACGCTCAGCTCCGGGTAGAGGCTGGCGGACTGGGTGACGTAGCCGATCCGTCCCCGTAGCGAGGCATGGCCCGCCGGGTGGCCCAGCACCTGCAGTCCGCCACGGTAGTGCTGCAGCCCGGTGATGGTACGCATCAGGGTGGTCTTGCCGCAGCCGGAGGGACCGAACAGGCCCGTGATGGAACCGGCCGGGATGCGGAAGTCGAGATCAACCAGGACCGGGGTGCGTCCGCGGCGTACATTCAAGCCTTCAGCCTGGACCGCAGGGGACATTGTCATGCCTCAAGCGTCCCCCACACCAGGCCGGCGGTCAATGCTTCACCTACCGTGGCTGCAAGTAAATACCCTCCGGATTAATTTGTCCGGGAATACAGCACCTAAAGTCGAGGACCATGGCCCGTTCCCCGCTTCCACCCCTCGGCCCCGCCTGGGCGGGCAGCGTCATGGGCACCTCACTGGCGGCCACCATGACCCACGTCCACGGGGCCACCCGACTCAGCCCGCTGCTCCTCGGCGCGGCCAGCCTCATCTTCCTGGCCATCAGCATCGGCTGGCTGCAGCACGCCAACCCGCATTTCACCCAGCCCTACATGGGGCCGTGGGGCATGTATGTCATGGGCGTACTGGCCCTGGGCGGGGCCTGGACCACCGTCACGGGCAGTTGGGGCTGGCAGACGGTCACCTGGCTGCTGGCCACCCCACTGGCGTGGATCATCAGTCTCTGGCAGCTGAAGAAATTCCACGGGGCCCCGACCTTCTTCTGGGGACTGTCACTGGTGCCTCCGATGGTCTCTGCGAACTCCGGTTCCCAGCTGGTGGCATCCGGCCAGCTCGACCCGGGCTGGGCCATGGTGGTGTGGCTGGTCTCCCTGGGGGGATTCCTGCTGAGCATGGCCACAGCGTTGCCGGTCTTCGCCCGCGTCTACCTCGATGTCATCCGCCGCCGGCTCTACCTGCCCCCGGGGATGACGGGTACGGCGTGGATCCCGCTGGGCATCGTGGGGCAGTCCACGGCGGTGGCCATCCTGCTGAGCAACTCACCGCCCGGGATCGGGGAGGCCGCCACCTGGCGGTTGATCGGCATCGTCATCGGCTATGTCATGTTCACCCTCGGCGTGCCCATGGCGCTGTATGCCGCATGGAAGTTCTGGCGGGACATCGTCACCTGGCCCGGCTACTACCCGGGCTGGTGGGGTTCGGTATTCCCGGCCGGGACCTGCACCCTCGGCAGCTACCAGCTGGCGGAGGTCACCGGCTCCGGCTGGTGGAACTGGGTGAGCCTGGTCTGGCTGACCGTCCTGCTCTTCCACGGAACGGTATGCGCCCTGCGGGCCCTGTTCCATGTGTACGAGGTCAACCGGAGCGCGGAGGGGACCGCGCCGGTGCTTGTGCCCGCCGCGGCGAGAAGGTAGTTTCTCAGGGAGAACCATCCCCCAGTCAAGGAAGTGCGACGTGAAGAACCTCCGCGTTCCCGCAGCAGCCAAGCAGCGCTGACCCGTGTAGAGGCCATCTCCTGGCCCCGGTGTCAGCGTTCCCCGCGAGACACCGGAGTCACCTTGACACACCTTCACGACCCTTCCGTCATCCTGTCCGACCTCAGTTTCACCTGGCCGGACGGCACGCCCGCTCTGCGCGGCATCACCGCCGCCTTCGGCTCCGGCCGCACAGGCCTGACCGGTGCGAACGGCACCGGAAAATCCACCCTCCTCAGGCTCATCGCCGGGCAGCTGCACCCCACCGCCGGGACCGTGTCGGTCACCGGGACGGTGGGATACCTGCCGCAGCGGCTGAACACCGCCCCCGACGCGCAGGTCGCCGATCTCCTGGGCATCCGCCGCCCACTTGACGCACTGCGGGCCATCGAGGCCGGCGACGCCGACCCCCGCCACTTCGAGGCGGTGGGTGCGGACTGGGACGTCGAGACGCGCGCCCGTGCCGCCCTCGACGCCCTCGGCCTGCCCGGCATCGGCCTCGACCGCCCGGCACGCGAGGTCTCCGGCGGCGAGGCCGTCCTCATCGCCCTGACCGGGCTCCGGCTGACCGGCGATGATGTCGTGCTTCTCGACGAACCCACCAACAACCTCGACCTACCCACCCGCCGGCGGCTCTACGACATGGTCCTGGACTGGCGGGGTGCGCTCATCGTGGTCAGCCACGACACCGCTCTGCTGGAGCTGATGGACGCCACCGCCGAGCTGCACCACAACAGCCTGCACATCTACGGCGGGCCCTACAGCCACTACCGGGAACAACTTGCGGTGCAGCAGGCCGCGGCCGAACAGGCCCTGCGCAGCGCCGAACAGAGCCTGAAACAGGAGAAGCGCCAGCGCGTCGAGGCGGAGACGAAACTGGCCCGGCGCGCCCGCTACGCCCGCACGGACTACGCCAACAAACGCAAACCCAAGATAGTCATGAACCAGCGGAAGACCGAGGCCCAGGTCTCGGCCGGCAAGCTGCGGGGTGACCTGGATTCCCGACTGGAGGACGCCCGGCAGACCGTGGCCGAGAAAGAGGGGCAGGTACGCCGCGACGGGCAGATCCGCATCGAGCTGCCGGACCCGGATGTGCCCGCCGGCCGGCGCATCGCCACGCTGGGGGAGTACACCGTCCAGGGCCCGGAGAAGCTCGCCCTGACCGGGCCCAACGGGGTGGGCAAGACCCGGCTGCTGGAGGACCTCATCCACGGGCGCGCCGGGGCGTTGTTCACCGACCGGGTGGGGTATCTGCCCCAGCGGCTGGACCATCTCGATGACGCCGCCACCGTCCTCGAGTCGGTGCCGGCTGCCTCAGCGCAGGCGGCGCGGGCCGGACTGGCCCGGTTCCTGTTCACGGGTGTGGCGGTGGACAGGACCGTCGGGGAGCTCTCCGGCGGGGAACGCTTCCGGGTGGCACTCGCCGCCCTGCTGCTCGCTGACCCGACAAATCAAGTTCTTGTCCTTGACGAACCGACCAATAATCTGGATCTGGACAGTGTGACCGAGCTGGTCAGCGCTCTGTCCTCCTATCGTGGGGCCCTCATCGTGGTCAGCCATGACCTTGATTTCCTGCAGCGCCTGGGGATCACCACCTGGCTGGAGCTCAGCCCTGCATCGGCCAGCTCGTGTTCACCGTCGATGCATCTTTGCCCCGGCCCGCCAGATAGCGGGCGAAATCACTCTGCCGGTCGTGGTAGCCCACGGCCTGGAACTCCATGAGCTCACCGACGTCCTTGCGGCTGAGCTCCGGCCACTGGCGCACCTGCTTCCAGGCGATGCGGGCCGCCGCCAGCGCATCGGCGGTGGCTTCGTGGGCGTTGCCCAGTTCCACCCCGTAATGCTCCGACATGGCCGTCAGGGTACGGCTGCCCTTGCGGTAGGGGTCCTGGATCTTGTCCACGGCGAAGGGGTCGAAGACGGGTCCGGTGACGGTGAAATCACCGGTGAGCTGGCGCAGCACCGTCAGGTCGTAGCTGGCGTTGAAGACGATGAGCGTCAGTCCGTCTGCCCAGGCCTGCTTGATCTGCGCCACGGTCTCGGCCAGCACCTCATCGTGGGGGCGCCCCTCCGTGCGGGCCTTCTCCGTGGTGATGCCGTGGATCTTCGTGGCCCCCTCCGGGATCTCGACCCCGGGGTCGGCGAGGTGCTCGACGGCGTCGACGGAGCGGCCGTCGATACGCACCAGCGCAGAAGTGACGATGCGGGCCTCCAGCGGGTTGGCGGAGGTTGTCTCGAGGTCGAAGGAGAGCATGCGGGTGGCGTCGAAGGTCATGGCCACAACCCTAGAGCAGGGCGCGGCTCAGGTCTCCGACGCGGGTGCCGGTGTCCCCGGCGGTGAATACCGCGCGCCCGGAAGCCGGGTCGAGCACCAGGATGCTGGAGAAGCCGTAGGTGCCGCCGGTGTGCTCGATCATCCCGTCCTCCTGCTCCATCCACGCGTGGCCGGGCAGGCCGTGGTCCAGCAGGTGGGTGGCGTAACGGGCCATGTCCGCGGCGGTGGACCGCAGGCCGCCGGCCGGGAGGTAACCCTCCATCTCCCAGGGCTCGGCCTCCTTCTCTCCGGAGTACAGTCCGCGCGGTGCATCCGCAGGCACGGAACCCGGGGTCATGAGGTAGGTCTCCGTCATGCCCAGTGGCTCCAGGATCTGCCCGCTGAGCAGCTGTTCGTAGGTGGTGCCGGCCTCGATGGCCAGCAGCTGCCCCAGCAGCGCCGGCCCGAGGTTGGAGTACTCCCATTCCCCGCGCCCGCTCAGCTCGGCGGCCAGGGCGGCGTCGATGACGTCCTGGCGGCTGATCCCGGCGTAGGGGTTCGCGCCCGTGAAACCGGAGAGCACGCCGCCGAGCCAGTTCGTCCCGCCGAGGCGGGGCAGGCCGGAGGTGTGATCGGCGAGTTCCGCCAGCGTGACGTCCCCGACGGGAGCGTCCCCGGCGTCGATGATCTCGCCCACGGTGGTCCCCGCGCTCACCCGGCCGGCCTCGATCTGGTTGGCCAGGATCTCCGCGGTGAAGGTCTTGGTCAGGGAACCGATCTCGACCTCCGAGTGCTCGTCCATGCCGAGCCCTGCGTAGGTGACCCGGCCATCCTCGATGAGGAAGGTGCTCAGCCGGTGATGGCCGGGTTCGGCGAGTTCGGTGAGGCGGGTGGCCAGTCCGGGGTCGCCGGTGCGTTCGGTGGCGACCGCCACCTGGCGCGGCCCGGCCACCAGCGCCAGGGCGGCGATGACGAGGGCGAGGACGGCGATGGCAGCGACCACGATGAGTACCTGGCGGCGGGGGAGTCGGCGGGGGCCGACTTCGGGCTGCATGGGCTGCATGGTGCTCCTAGTGTTCCTCGGTGGCGGCGATGATGCTGAGCAGCGGGATCACCCGGGCGGTGCGCAGGGAGTGCCTGCCCCCTGGTTCGCGGGTGATCCAGCCGCCGGAGTGCAGGGCGCCGAGGTGGTGGTAAGCGGCGCCGGTGGAGCCGACGATGTCCTCCTCGACGAGTTCGGCGGCGGTGGCGGGGGACTGGAACAGCCGCCGCAGGATGGCCCCGCGCAGGGGGTGGGCGAGGGCGGCGAGACGTTCGAGGTTCTCGTCCCAGGGCATACCGGTGAGGGCCCCGGCGGGGCGGTGCCAGTGGTACCGCGCGCGTCGGCCCCCGCCGTAGGTGACGTCGCCGACGAAGAGCACGGAGTCCTCGACGCCGGGTTCCGGGATGTGCGCGGCGGCGGGGGACTCGAGGTCGCTGAGACGCGCCTCGATGGAGCGGAGGCGGCGCTCGAGCGCTGTGGTCTGATCCATAATTCCAAAATTACGGAATAACAGAATCATCCGCAACGTCTAGAATCGACCCCGTGACTGAGCCTGTGACCGATATCGACCCTGATCTGCACCGACAGTGGAATGAGCTGGCCGAGGAGGTGCGTCGCCACCGGGACCTCTACTACAACGCGCGGCCCGAGATCCCCGACGCCGACTTCGATGAGCTCTTCCGTCGATTGCAGCAGCTGGAGGAGGAACACCCCGAACTCGCCGTCCCGGAGAGCCCGACGATGGAGGTCGGCGCCCCCGCGGCCGCCACCTCCACCTTCGACAACGTCGAGCACCTCGAGCGGATGATGAGTCTGGACAACGCCTTCGACGAGGATGAACTCCTCGACTGGCTCAACCGCACACCGAGCGGGAGCTACCTCACGGAGCTGAAGGTCGACGGCCTGTCCCTCGCCCTGGTCTATCGCGACGGCCGCCTGGAGCGCGCCGCCACGCGTGGCGACGGCCGCGTCGGCGAGGACGTCACCGCCAACGCGCGCGTCATCGACGACATCCCCCAAGAGCTCAGCGGCACCGGTGAATTCCCCGTGCCCGACCTGCTGGAGGTCCGCGGCGAGGTTTTCATCGCCCTGCAGGACTTCGACGAGGTCAACGAGCTCCGTCAGGCGGAGGGCGGCAAGCCCTTCGCCAACCCCCGCAACGCCGCCGCCGGTTCCCTGCGGCAGAAGAACCCCGAGGACGTGCGCAAGCGCCGCCTGCGGATGATCTCCCACGGCATCGGCGCCCGCGCGGGTTTCAGCCCGGACTCCCAGCACGAGGCCTACCGGGCCCTGGCCGCCTGGGGGCTGCCCGTCAGCCCCCACACTGAGCTGGTCCACTCAGCCGATGAGGTCATCGACCGGGTCCGCTACTGGGCGGAGCACCGCCACGACGCCGACCACGAGATGGACGGCGTGGTGGTCAAGGTCGACTCCTACGCCGAGCAGCGCGCCCTCGGAGCGACCTCACGCGCCCCGCGCTGGGCGGTGGCCTTCAAATACCCGCCGGAGGAGGTGACCACGAAGCTGATGGACATCCAGGTCGGCGTCGGCCGCACCGGCCGCGTCACCCCCTTCGCGGTGATGACGCCCGTCTTCGTCGCCGGCTCCACCGTCTCCCTGGCCACCCTGCACAACCAGACCGAGGTGACCCGTAAGGGCGTGCTCATCGGCGACACGGTGGTCATCCGCAAGGCCGGCGAGATCATCCCCGAGGTCCTCGGCCCCGTGGTGGAACGCCGCGACGGCACCGAACGCGAGTTCATCTTCCCCACGCTGTGCCCCTCCTGCGGCACCCGCCTGGCCCCGCAGAAGGAAGGCGACGTCGACTGGCGCTGCCCCAACACCCGCTCCTGCCCGGCGCAGCTGTCCTCGCGCCTGACCTATCTGGCCGGACGCGGCGGATTCGACATTGAGGCGCTGGGGGAGAAGGGCGCGAAGGACCTCATCCGCACCGGCATCCTCACCGACGAATCCGAGCTCTTCGACCTGACCGCCGAGAAGCTGCTCGCCTCGAAGGTCTACACCACCAAGACCGGCAAGGTGAACGCCTCCGGTGAGAAGCTGCTGGCCAACCTGGCGGAGGCGCGGAACACCGACCTGTGGCGGGTGATCGTCGCCCTGTCCATCCGCCACGTCGGCCCCACCGCCGCCCGCGCCCTGGCCACCCGCTACCGCTCCCTGCCCGCGCTCATCGAGGCGCCTGCCGAGGACATCGCCGAGACCGACGGCGTCGGCATGATCATCGCCGAGTCCTTCCGCGCCTGGTTCGAGGTGGACTGGCACCGCCAGCTCGTCGACCGCTGGGCCGCGGCCGGGGTGACCATGGAGGAGGCCGGTGGCGAGCTGGCCACCCAGACCCTGTCGGGGCTGACCATCGTGGTCACCGGCTCCCTGGAGGACTTCAGCCGCGACGGGGCCAAGGAGGCCATCCTCTCCCGCGGCGGCAAGGCCTCGGGTTCGGTGTCGAAGAAGACCGACTACGTCGTCGTCGGCGAGAATGCCGGATCCAAGGAGACGAAGGCCCGCGAACTGGGCCTGCCCATCCTCGACGAGGCCGGCTTCGTCAGGCTCCTGGAGACCGGTTCACCGGAGTAGTGCTGAGGAAGGCCGCCACAACGAAGACCACGGCCGAGGCGAGCGGCAGGTAGAGGGCGTAGAGGTGGACGACGGGGCCGTCGTCAAGCAGCTGGATGGCCAGCCAGCCACCCCAGCCGCTGAGCGCGATCAGCCCGGCCATGTTGGCCACGATCACCCGGGGGAGGTGGTCCTCCCGCAGGAGCAGGGTCAGGCCGACCGCGATGGTGACGATGATGCCGATGACCGCCGCCACCAGGTGGTTGATGGTCCAGGTGAAGGAGATGAACCCGAACCAGGTGGCGTGGAACAGTGCGGCCAGCAGAAGCAGGTTGCGCATGCCCCACCTCCTGTCAGCTGAGGATCGCACCGACGATGCGGCCGATGTGGCCGAGGTGTTCGACCTCGGTGGCCAGGAAATCGGGGCCGCCGGTGCGCCCGAGGACCAGCACCATGCCGGTCCGGCCCAGCGGGGTGGCGGCCAGGGAGGAGTCGAGCAGGCCCCAGGACTCGGGGATCCACTCCTCGGATTCGGGGTTGAGGATGCGGGCGGTCGCCACGTCGATGTCGACGGGGGAGGAGCCGTCGTCCTCGGGGGCGGCCTGGGAGGCAGCGACGCGGGTGATGAGGGATTCGGACTGTGTGTTGTCGAGGACGACGGCCCAGGACACGGTCATCGACTGGGGGATGACGGCGACGAGTTCGTCCATGGCGCGCGGGATGTTGCGGGCGTGGGCGGCGACCTCGGCGAGCATCTTGATCTGGCCGCGACGGTCGACCCGCCCGGAGAAGGGGCGGATGGAGTCGACCTCCACGCCCTCGACGGTGCCGGCTGCCGTGATCAGGGTGTCGGCCATGACACCCTTGGGCAGGGAGACGACGATGTCGTCGACGACGGTGCCGTCGGGGAAGACCTCGACGACGTCGACGGAATGGATGTTGCCGTCAACCAGCCCGATCGCCTCCGCAAGCTGTCCGAGGCTCCCGGGGATGTCGGCGAGCAGGACGCGGATGAGAAAAGACATGGTGACGGGGACTTCCTTCCGGAGGAAAATGAATCTGGGTCACTCCATCATAGATAAAGGTGCATGTTGGCTGTGCAGGGACCTCAGATAAGTTTCCCCCGGGGGACTGCAGTAGCATGGGGCAGGTTCATTTAACGATGCGTAGAAGGATGTAGTCCCCGTGTCCGAAATTTCGCGTGATGAGGTCGCCCACCTCGCCATGTTGTCCCGTCTCGCATTGAGCGAGGAGGAGCTCCAGCTCTTCGCGGAGCAGATCGACGATATCGTCGACGCTGTCTCCGCCGTGCAGAAGGTCGATACCGAGGGGGTTGAGCCGATGAGCCATCCGCACTCGATCTCGACCGCCATGCGTGACGACATCGTGGTGCCCACCCTGACCGCCGAGCAGGCCCTTGACCAGGCCCCGGCAGTGGAGGACGGCCGTTTCATGGTTCCGCAGATCCTGGGTGAGGAGTAGACACCGACATGACCACATACACCCTGCCCGATTCCGGGCTGACCTCTCTGACCGCTGCTGAGCTGGCGGAGAAGATCCACTCCCGTGAGGTCTCCTCGCGGGAGGTGACCCAGGCCCACCTCGACCGCATCACGGAGACCGACGGCGAGCTCAATGCCTTCCTGCACGTCGGCGCGGAGGCTGCGCTGGCGGCGGCGGAGGACGTCGATAAGCGTCTCGACGCCGGCGAGGCCCCCGCCTCCCCGCTGGCCGGCGTGCCGCTGGCACTCAAGGACGTCATCGTCACCACCGACGCCCCCACCACCGGCGCCTCGAAGATCCTCGAGGGCTGGATCAGTCCCTATGACGCGACCGTGACCCGCAAGATCCGTGAAGCCGGCATCCCGATCCTGGGCAAGACCAACCTCGATGAGCTGGCCATGGGTTCCTCCACGGAGAACTCCGCCTACGGCCCGACCCGCAACCCCTATGACCTGGAGCGCACCCCGGGTGGCTCCGGTGGCGGTTCCGCCGCGGCGATCGCCGCCGGTCAGGCCCCCCTGGCGATCGGCACGGACACCGGTGGTTCCATCCGCCAGCCGGCCGCGCTGACCAACACCGTCGGTGTGAAGCCGACCTACGGCACCGTCTCCCGCTACGGCTTCGTCGCCGCCGCCTCCTCCCTGGAGCAGGCCGGCCCCGGCGCACGCACGGTTCTCGACGCCGCGCTGCTCCACGAGGTCATCGCCGGCCACGACCCCTTCGACGCCACCACCGTCAACCGCCCGCTGGTCAGCGTCGTCGACGCCGCCCGCGAGGGTGCCTCCGGCGACCTCAAGGGGCTCAAGGTCGGTGTGGTCAAGCAGTTCAACCGCGAGGGCTTCCAGCCCGGCGTCCTCGAGTCCTACCGCGCCTCCCTGGATCAGCTCACCGCCCAGGGCGCGGAGATCATCGAGGTCGACTGCCCGCGTTTCGACGACGCGCTGGCCGCCTACTACCTGATCATGCCCTGCGAGGTCTCCTCCAACCTGGCGCGCCTCGACGGCATGCGCTACGGCATGCGCGTCGGTGACGACGGCACCCGCTCCGCGGACGAGGTCATGGCCCTGACCCGCGCCGCCGGCTTCGGCCCGGAGGTCAAGCGCCGCATCATCCTGGGCACCTACGCACTGTCCGTGGGCTACTTCGACGCCTACTACGTGCAGGCCCAGCGCGTGCGCACCCTCATCGCGCAGGACTTCGCCCGCGCCTTCGAGCAGGTCGACGTCCTGGTCACCCCGACGACGCCGACCACCGCCTTCAAGCTGGGCGAGAAGGTCGCCGACCCCGTTGAGATGTACAACTTCGACCTGTGCACCCTGCCGCTGAACCTGGCCGGCCTCTGCGGTATGTCCGTGCCCGCCGGTTTCGCCGCGGACACCGGTCTGCCGGTGGGTCTGCAGATCATGGCCCCCGCCTTCGCCGACGACCGTCTCTACCGCGTGGGCGCCGCCTACGAGGCAGGCCGGAAGTAGGGTAGAACCTGCGTTGATACAGTGTCAGGGATATGTACTTTCCTTTCCCTGATTTCTGTACCGGCGTGATGGACCGGTGATCCTCCATCAGCTGCGCCGGGCGTTGATCTTCACGCTCGGTCTCTTCCTCATGTCCCTGGGCGTGGCGGTGACGGTGCGGGCGGCACTCGGCACCGCACCGATCAGTTCCCTCCCGACGGTTCTCTCACTGGCCACCGGGCTCACTGTCGGCACCTGGGTGGTGCTGTTCTGCCTGGTGGTCCTTGCGATTGAGATCCTCCTCCTGCGCCGCCGTTTCCCGCCCGTCCAGCTGCTGCAGCTGCCGGTGACCTTCCTCTTCGGCTGGTTCGTCGACCTGAGCATGGCCGTCACCTGGTGGCTCGAGCCCGCCAACTACGCGATGCAGTGGGTGTGGACGGTGGTCGGTGCCGTCGTCGTCGCCCTCGGTGTCTACCTGGAGGTATGGCCCCGGCTGACCTACACCCCGCCGGAGGGGCTGGTCACGGCGATCACGATCATCACCCGGGCGCCCTTCAGCAAGGTGAAGATGATCTTCGACTGGAGCCTCGTCGCGATCTCCGCGCTGCTCTCCCTGGTGCTCATGGGAGGCCTCCACGGTGTGCGGGAGGGCACGGTCTTCGCCGCCTTCGCCGTCGGTCTAGTGATGACGGTGATCGGCAACCTGCATGAGCGCTGGCGGGTGCACCGCCGGAAGAACTGAAGGGCGGCGCGGTCTCTTTGCCGTAACCTTCCCGTCACGGCCCTAGCTTTCCCGCATGCTGGCGTCATACGATATGTGTACACCAGAAAATATGGCCTGATCAGGGAAAATATGGGACAGATCCTGGGTGGGCCGTCGCAGAGAGGGATCAGGACAATGAGCACCGACTTCACCCAGTACCACGAGCACACCGAACCGCACGACGGGATCGGCGCCGACGACACGGTCACCCACCTGCGGACCGGCGAGGCCATGGACACCTTCACGGTCCGGCTCCCGGTCAGCACACTGAACATCCTGCGCGGACTCGCCCGGGAGCGGAAGGAGACCACGGGTGCGGTGATCCGCCGGATCATCGGCAACGCCGTGGCTGACCATGTCAGCGATGACGCGACCGTCTCGGTCAGTGATCTGCGGGCACTGATCGCCCGGGCGGAGGAGCCGCATTCGCCCACCACCCCGGATGTGCGACGTGCCGGTTGAGGCAAATCCTGGTAGCTTAGGTAATCCTAAGTAGAAACAGGAGACCGCCCATGACAACCCCCACCCGCAAAAAGCGCGAGAAGCGGACCGCCACCGTCACCAATGTTCGACGACTCACCGACGAACTGGTCCGTATCAGCTTCGACTCCCCCGGACTGGTCGGTGTGGACCTTCCCCACACCGACCACTACATCAAGCTGATCTTCGGAGGTGAGGACGAGCCGCGGCCGGTCACCCGCACATACACCTTCCGCCGCATCAACACGGAGACGGGGCGTTTCGACGTCGACTTCGTCACCCACGGCTCCGAGGGACTGGCCGGCCCGTGGGCGCAGCGGGCCGAGGTGGGGGAAACTGTCGCCTTCCTGGGGCCGGGCGGTGCCTGGGGCCCGGGTGAGGGGTACGAGCACTTCCTCTTCGCCGGTGACGAGTCGGCGGCACCGGCGATTGCGGCGGGCGTCGAGAAGCTGCCTGCCGGTGCCACAGCGGAGGTCTACATCGAGATCGAGGACGCCGCCTCCACCTTTGAGATGCCGGAACCGGCAGGCGTCCGCCTGCACTGGGTGCCCCGCAACGGCGCGACCCACGGCACGAAACTGTCCGCCGCGGTGCGTTCCGCCGGGATCCCGGCGAAGCGCACCAGCTGGTTCGTCCACGGCGTGGCGGAGATGATCAAGGAACTGCGCCGCTTCCTCTTCGTCGATAACGGGGTGGCGCGCGAGGATGTCTCCATCTCCGGTTACTGGCGCATCGGAATGACCGAGGACCAGTGGCAGGCCTCGAAGCAGGAGTTCAACGCCGAACTCGAGGCCGCCGAGGCGCGTTAGCCTACTTCGCGTCAGACAGCGCGTAGGCCGCACCCGCGGTCACCGCGGTGACCACGGCGACGGCCGGCCAGGCGCCGATCTTCTTCGCCAGGGGGTGCGAGGCGCCGAAGCCACCGACATAGAGCCCGGTCAGGGCAGCCGTGGTCGCGGGGTTGGTCTTGGCCAGCCAGGAACGGGCAGCCCAGCCACCGGCCGCGGCCAGCACCACACCGCCGAGGGGGCGGGCACCGGTCTCGCGGGCGGAGAGCCACCCGCCGAGCAGACCGAGCGACACGACGGCCGCGGTGGAGACGTTTTCAGGGGACTTGATGTCGATCATTGCCATGCCGGACAGCCTACGTGAGACGGACAGATATGCTTTCCCCGTGAACCCGAATCCGGCAATGGTGTGGATCTACCTGGCATCGGCGGCGACGTCGATGCTGGGCAACGCGGTGGCCACCATCGTGTGGCCCTGGCTGGTGCTCGAACGCACCGGCGACCCGGCCGCGGCGGGCCTCGTCGCCGCCGCGATCGCCCTGCCCAGTCTGGCCTTCGCCTTCCTGGGCGGGCACCTCATCGACACACTGGGGCGCAAACCCATGTCGATCATCTCGGACATCATCTCCGGCCTCTCCATCGTGGGGGTGATCCTCGTCGACCAGCTGGTGGGACTGAACCTGGCGTGGTTCATTGCACTGGGCATCATCGGTGCGGTCGGCGACATTCCCGGCATGGCCGCCCGCTCCGCACTTGTCGGTGACGTGGCACGCACCTCCGGCCGCTCCCTCGACTTCATCGCCGGGATCAACCAGTCCATCGGCGGCACCGCCTGGTTGCTCGGCCCCGCCCTGGCTGGTTTCCTCATGTCGGCGCTGCCCATCGGGCACGTCCTGTGGATCACCGCCGGCTGTTCCCTGCTCGCCGCCGCGCTGACCACCCTCCTGCGCCTGATTCCGGCACCGCAGGAGGAGATCACCGTGGACACCCCGGACCTCGGCGCCCTGCGCTCCTGGGCGGAGGTGATCCGCCCTGCGCCCGTCCGCCTGCTCGCCGCGGTCACGCTCATCTCCGCGGCCCTGGTCAGCCCCTATCTGGCGGTGCTCATGCCCGCCCACTTCCAGTCCATCGACGCCCCGCTGATGCTGGGGCTGTCGATGTCCGCCTACGCCGTGGGCATGATGATCTCCGGGGCGCTGGTGGCCACGCTCGGCACCGGCCGGCGCCGCACCATCTGGGTGACGGCGATGCTGCTCTACGTGGTGGGCTTCGTGCTCATGGGCGCGCTGCAGTACTCCTGGCTGGTGCTGGCCGGCATGGCCGTCGCCGGTCTCGGCGGCGGGCTCATCGGCCCGCTGCAGATGGTGCTCATCACCGAGGAGACCCCGGAGCGTCTGCGCGGCCGGGCGTTCTCGGTGTTCATGGCCATCGGTCAGTTCTCCGCACCCATCGGACTGGTGGTGGCGGCCGGCCTGCTCACACGGGTGTCCATCTACACCACGGCGGCTGCCCTGGCGGGGACGTGGGTGCTCATCTCCGTGTGGGCGATCCTGCGTGGTCTGGTGGTTCTGCGCCCGGCCCGGATAGAGTCCTCGCCGTGAGCACCGTTCTACCCGCACCCCAGGCCTGGCGGGCCCTGGCCGCCCTGTGCCTGGGTTTCTTCATGATCCTGCTGGACCAGACCATCGTCGCCGTTGCCACCCCCGGCATCATGGCGGCCTTCGACGCCCGTCTCGACCAGGTCGTGTGGGTCACCTCGATCTACCTGCTCTGCCTGGTGGTGCCCCTGCTGTTCACCGGCCGGTTGGGTGACCGTTACGGCCAGCGCAACCTCTTCCGCATCGGCGTGGTCGTATTCACGCTCGCCGCCCTCGGCTCAATGCTCGCGCCCACCCTCGAACTGCTCATCCTGGCCCGGGCCGCCCAGGGCGTGGGGGCGGCGATCCTCACCCCGCAGACAATGAGCGTGATCAACCGGGTCTTTCCCCGGGAGAAACGCGGTTCGGCGCTCGGCGCCTGGGGTGCGGTCGGTTCGGTGGCCAGCCTCGTCGGCCCGGTGCTCGGCGGTTTCCTCGTCGGCGCGGTGGGCTGGCGGGGTGTCTTCCTCGTCCACCTGCCCGTCGGCATCCTCGCCTTCATCCTCGCGGGCCTGTGGGTGCCGCGGCTGCCCACCTATGCCCGGCGCATCGACCCGGTCTCTGTCATCGTTTCCCTGTTTGGCATGGTCGCCGTCGTGGTGGCGGTGCAGCAGGGGCCCGGCCTGGGTTGGCCGGCCTGGTCGATTGGTCTGCTGGTGGCCGGCGTCCTGCTGATGGTGCTGTTCGTCCGCCTGCAGGCCACGGCGACGGCGCGGGGGAGTGAACCGCTCGTGCCGTTGGAGATCTTCCGCAACCGCAACTACTCGATCGGGGCCTTCTCCATCGCGACGATGGGTTTCGCGGTCTCCTCGATCATGCTGCCGATCATGCTGTGGCTGCAGGACGGCCGGGAGCTCAGCTCCCAGCAGGCGGGTCTCATGATCATCCCCATGGCGGTGGTCGCGGGCGTGGCCTCACCGTTGATCGGTCCGGCGGCCGACCGCATCCACCCGCGCGTGCTGTCCGTGGGTGGTTTCGCCACCATGATCATCGCGCTGGTCTTCACCGCCTGGATCATGCTTACCGACGCCCCCGTCAACCTCTTCCTCTTCTCCGCCGTCCTGATGGGCATCGGCAACTCGCTGGTGTGGGCGCCGAACTCCGCCACCGCGATGCGTTCGGTGGAGATCGCCCACATGGGTGCGGCCTCCGGGGTGTACAACACCGCCCGGCAGACCGGCGCCGTGCTGGGTGCCGCGGGGGTGGGTGCCGCGATGCAGGTCGGCGCCGTGTCGTTGGGCTTCGTACCCGGCCTGGCGATCGCCCTGCTGCTGCCGGCGGCGGTGCTGGGACTGGGCCTGGTGGCGGTCGCGTTCTTCCGTGCCGATCACCCGGTGCCGGGCTAGAGTGGGGCGCATGCGACTTGCCACCCTCACCTCCGGCGGCGACTGCCCCGGCCTCAACGCCGTCATCCGCGGTATCGTCCGTACCGCCAGCGCCGAGTTCGGCTCCACCGTCGTGGGGTACGAGGACGGCTGGGTGGGCCTGCTCGAGGACCGCCGCGTCGACCTCTACGACGATGAGCACATTGACCGCATCCTCCTCCGGGGTGGCACGATCCTGGGCACCGGCCGGCTGCACCCGGACAAGTTCAAGGCGGGCATCGACCAGATCAAGGCGAACCTGGCGGATGCGCAGATCGACGCGCTGATCCCCATCGGCGGCGAGGGCACCCTCAAGGGCGCGAAATGGCTGGCCGACAACGGCATCCCGGTGGTGGGTGTGCCCAAGACCATCGACAACGACGTCAACGGCACCGACTACACCTTCGGCTTCGACACCGCCGTGGCCGTGGCCACCGACGCCGTCGACCGCCTGCACACCACCGCAGAATCCCACAACCGCATCCTCATCGTCGAGGTCATGGGTCGCCACGTCGGCTGGATCGCCCTGCATTCCGGCATGGCCGGCGGCGCGCACTACACCGTGATCCCGGAGGTGCCCTTCGACATCGCGGAGATCTGCAAGAAGATGGAGCGCCGCTTCCAGATGGGGGAGAAGTACGGCATCATCGTCGTCGCCGAGGGTGCCTCCCCGAAGGAGGGCACCATGGAGATGCGTTCCGGAGGGGTCGACCAGTTCGGCCACGAGACGTTCACCGGCATCGGCCAGCAGATCGCAGACGAGATCCACGAGCGTCTCGGCCATGACGTCCGCACCACCGTGCTGGGCCACATCCAGCGCGGCGGCACCCCGACCGCCTTCGACCGTGTCCTGGCCACCCGCTACGGTGTGCGCGCCACCCGCTCGGCCCACCGCGGCGAGTTCGGCACCACTGTGGCGCTGCAGGGGGACCGCATCGTCAACATCCCGCTCCAGGAGGCCGTGGGCGAACTCAAGACCGTACCGATGGACCGCTGGGTCACCGCCCAGGCGATGTTCGGCTAGGTGCACGACCGCAACCTCGCCGGCTGCCGGCTGCTCATCGTCGGCATCAACCCCGGGCTGCTCTCCGAGCAGGTCGACGCCCCCTTCGCCCGCCCCGGCAACCGTTTCTGGCCGGCGCTGCACGCCGCCGGCATCACCGAGTGGCTTGTCGACGCCCGCCACGGCCTCGCCACCGAGGACGAGGCCATGCTCAACCGCCGCGGCCTCGGCTTCACCAACATCGTCCCCCGCGCCACCGCCGGGGCCGCTGAGCTCAGCCGGGAGGAGTACCGGGCCGGGGGAGCAGAGCTGGCGGAGAAGGCCGCCCGCTTCCGCCCCGAGGTCATCATGATCGCCGGTATCGGCGCCTACCGCACCGCCTTCTCCCACCCGAAGGCGAAGGTCGGTCTGCAGGAGGAACCGATCGGCGGGGTGGAGACCTGGGTCGTGCCCAATCCCAGTGGCCTCAACGCCCACGAGACGGTCGATTCCCTGGCCCGGTCCTATGCCGAGGTCTGGGCGCGACTGGAGGAGAAACAGTGAAGAGTATCCACGTCAGCCGCATCATCCACGCCGATCCGGAGAACCTGCACCTGTAGGCCGCCGGCCTTGCGGAGGCGGAGAGAGGGGAGGTCCGGGTGCGGCTCACCGTGCGCCAGCTCGGGATGGACGATGAACAGTTCGCCGCCGATGCCGCCGCGGTGGGCCGGGACCTTGACGTACTGAAGCGGCTGCTCGAGCTCAGGGCAGATGGACCCGCCCCGTCATGATGACCCGGGCAGTGCGGGCGAGCGCCACCCACTCGAGCTGATCACCGTCCACCAGCGCGGAGACCGTCGCCGTACCCCTGGGGTGCTCCAGCACGACTTCCGGCTGTGCGGGCAGGTCGATGACCGTGCCACCCAGCGCGACCGCCGCACCCAGGGCCAGGATGCCGGTGGCCGGCAGCGCATGGTGGAACCTGCCCATCGAGGTCATCCGGACGCGTAACCGCCCGTCGGCAGGTTCCACCAGCGCGACCCGCGGGATGGCGGGGGAGGGGGCCAACCCCATGGCCTCCCCGGCGGCGACCCGGAGTCGTTCGAGCCGTTCCAGGGAAGGCTCTGTCACGTCCGCCGCCCGCACGATGACGACCGGGTTGGTCACGTCGATGAGCGTGGCCTCCAGCCCATCCACGTGACACACCCGGCCGCGGGGAAAGATCTCGCCGGTCTGTTCACCGCCGGGCCGGCGGAAGCGGACGTCGATACGCTCCCGGGGGTCGGTGCCGGAAAGCTCGAAGAGGGCGCCGGTGTTGAGGTTGCGGACCCGCACCGGCAGCCGCTCCACCAGGCCGGCTGAGAGGGCATAAGCCGCGATGCCGGCGGAGATGTTGCCGCAGTTGCCCGACCAGTCGATGACCGCCGTATCCGGGGACACCTGGGCGAAGAGGCTGTCCAGGTCCACCTCCGGGGAATCGGAGGGACCGACGAACATCACCTTGGAGTTGGAGGAGACGCCGCCGCCGAGGCCGTCAACAGCCACGGGGTCGGGGGAACCGATGAGCTGCAGGCACAGTTCATCCCGCCCGGTGTCCGGGAGATCGGACATGTTCACGAAGACCGCGCGGGAGGTGCCGCCGCGGACGATGCTTACGTCAAGACCCATGGGACGAGCCTAGACGCGGGTCGCGCTAGACTGTCTGCCATGACTGCCGCGATTCATGAGTTGATGGACTTTGACGAGGTCCTGGAGAAGTTCGACCCCGTCATGGGCCTTGAGGTCCACGTCGAACTGGCCACGGAGACCAAGATGTTCTCCACCAGCTCCGCCCACTTCGGTGCCGAGCCCAACTCCAACGTCGACCCCGTCTCCCTCGGCCTGCCCGGCGCCCTGCCGGTGGTCAACGCCAAGGGCGTCGAATGGGCCATCAAGATCGGCCTGGCGCTGAACTGCTCCATCGCCGAGTCCTCCCGCTTCGCCCGCAAGAACTACTTCTACCCGGACCAGCCCAAGGGCTACCAGATCTCCCAGTACGACGAGCCGATCGCCTACGACGGCTACCTCGACATCGTCCTTGACGACGGCACCCCGTGGCGCATCGACATCGAGCGCGCCCACATGGAGGAGGACACCGGCAAACTCACTCACGTCGGTGGCCAGTCCGGCCGCATCCACGGCGCCACCGCCTCCCTGGTGGACTGCAACCGCGCCGGTGTGCCGCTCATTGAGATTGTGACCAAGCCGATCATCGGGGCCGGTGAGCGCGCTCCCGAGATCGCCCGCGCGTATGTCACCGCGCTGCGTGAGCTCGTCGCCGCCCTCGGTGTCTCTGATGCCCGCATGGACCAGGGGTCCATGCGCGTGGACTCCAACCTCTCCCTCCGTCCGATCGGCCAGGAGGAGTTCGGTACCCGCACCGAGACCAAGAACATCAACTCCCTGAAATCGGTCGAGCAGGCCGTGCGCTACGAGATGATGCGCCAGGCTGCCGCCATCGTCAACGGCGAGGAGATCGTCCAGGAGACCCGCCACTACCAGGAGCTCGACGGCTCCACCCGCAAGGGACGCCCGAAGGAGTCCGCCGAGGACTACCGCTACTTCAACGACCCGGACCTGCCCCCGGTGCTCGCCCCGAAGGAGTGGGTCGAGGAAATCCGCGCCACCCTGCCGGAGCTGCCGTGGATCCGCCGCGCCCGCATCCAGGAGGAGTGGGGGATCGCCGACGCCGAGATGCGCGACCTGGTCAACGCCGGTGCGCTCGACCTGATCCTCGCCACCGTCGAGGAGGGCACCACCCCCGATGAGGCACGTGCCTGGTGGGTCAACTACCTCTCCGCGGCCGCCCGCGAGCAGGAAACCGAGCTGGCTGACCTGCCGATCACCCCGGCTCAGGTCGCCCGCGTCGTCGCCCTGGTCAAGGAGGGCAAGCTGACCACCAAGCTGGCCCGCCAGGCCGTCGACGGTGTCCTGGCCGGTGAGGGCGACGTCGACGCGGTTGTCGCGGCCCGTGGTCTGGAGGTCGTGCGCGATGACGGCGCCATCGAGGCCGCCGTCGACGAGGCCCTGGCCGCCAACCCGGACATCGTGGAGAAGTACCGTGCCGGAAACACCAAGGTCACCGGTGCCATCGTCGGTGCCGTGATGAAGGCGACCCGCGGCAAGGCCGACCCCGCCCAGGTGAACAAGCTCATCGCCGAGAAGCTGAAGTAGGTCTCCTGTTGACTGTCTATGTTCCCGCCCCCGACCGTTACACCACCATGCCCTACCGCCGGGTGGGCCGTTCCGGCCTGAAGCTGCCGGCCATCTCGCTGGGCCTGTGGCACAATTTCGGTGACGACAAGCCCCTGGAGACCCAGCGCGCCATCGTGCGCCGGGCCTTCGACCGCGGTGTCACCCACTTCGACCTGGCCAACAACTACGGCCCGCCCTACGGTTCCGCCGAGAGCAACTTCGGCCGTCTGCTGAAGCAGGATCTCGCCGCCCACCGCGATGAGCTGGTGATCTCCTCCAAGGCCGGCTGGGACATGTGGGAGGGCCCCTACGGTTTCGGTGGTTCCCGCAAATACCTCATGGCCTCCCTCGACCAGTCGCTGGAGCGCATGGGCCTGGACTACGTGGACATCTTCTACCACCACCGTCCGGATCCGGACACCCCGCTGGAGGAGACCCTCTACGCGCTGCGTGACATCGTCGCATCCGGAAAGGCCCTCTACGTGGGTGTCTCCTCCTACGGTCCCGAACTGACCAGTGAGGCCGCGGAGTTCATGGCGGAGGAGGGGTGCCCGCTGATCATCAACCAGCCGAGCTACTCCATCGTCAACCGCTGGGTGGAGGAGCCGGGCGAGGACGGCGATTCGCTGCTGGCCGCCGCCGCCGACGCTGGGGTGGGCACCATCGCTTTCTCCCCGCTGGCGCAGGGCCTGCTGACCAACCGCTACCTGGGTGGTGTGCCCGCCGATTCCCGGGCGGCGGCGGACAAGTCGCTGTCCGGTGACATGCTCAGTGCCGAGAACCTGGAGATGATCTCCCGGCTCAACGACATCGCCCAGGAGCGCGAGCAGACCCTGGCGCAGATGGCGATTGCGTGGGTGCTGCGTCAGCAGGGGGAGTTCGGGGAACAGACACTCACTTCCGCGATCATCGGCGCCTCGAGCGTCGCCCAGCTCGACGAGAACCTCGACGCCCTGGACAACCTGGAGTTCTCGGCAGCGGAGCTCAAGGCCATCGACGATGTCGCGCGCGACGCGGGCATCAACATCTGGGCCAACGCCACCGCTTCACGACGCCACGCCGACTAGAGGTTTTGATCGCGGCTCGGAGACAAGGTTATTTGTGATACTGTTCACATTGACGTCCAAGGGGGCAATCAATGTCGATACATGTGAATGCGGATAACTTTGTTCGGGCCGAAACCGATCGAATGATACACGACCTGAGTCGCGATGCCGGTGGAGTGAATCTTTTCCTGCACAACCGTGAACCTGCCGCGATCGATCGACAGACGGTGGTCCGGCTCAATCGCGACACCCTGTACAGTTTCGCGGTCGTGGACATCAGTGCCGGGGCCACGTTGACCCTTCCTGAGTCCGGCGAGCGTTATCTCTCCGCCATGGTGGTGAATCAGGACCATTTCATCAACGCCATATATCACGATGCCGGCGACTATGAGTTGACCACGGAGCTGTTCGACTCACCGTATGTCGTGATCGCCGTCCGCATCCTGGCTGATCCCGCCGATCCAACGGATATCGCGGAGGTCACCGCCCTCCAGGATCAGATCAGCCTGAACGCACGGTCGGCCACACCATTCACGTATCCGGATTACGACGCGAAGAGTTTCGACGCAACGCGCGATGCTCTGCTGGCCCTCGCTGCTGAGATGAGCGGTTTCGAGGGTATGTTCGGACGGAAGGACATGGTTGACCCGGTGCGTCACCTGATCGGTACTGCAGCCGGTTGGGGCGGACTTCCCAGTAACGAAGCTTCCTACGTGGGGGTGAATCCGGCCGTGGCGGGAGGCAGATACGAACTGACCTTCGTGGATGTGCCCGTCGACGGATTCTGGTCTGTTTCCGTATACAACCAGGCAGGCTATTTCGAACCGAACACTGCCGATTCCTACACCGTCAACAACATCACGGCCACCCCGAATGCTGACGGATCGGTCACGGTGCGCTTCGGCGACTTCCCCGAGGGCACACCCAATACAATTCTGACCCCTGAAGGGTGGAATTTCCTCATTCGTCTCTACCGGCCACGTCAGGAAATCCTTGACGGCGCCTGGAAGATACCCGTACTGACTCCGGCAGGTTAATTGCCGACTAACCCGTGGCCAGCCGCCAGGTCAGCCCGGCGAGCACCACGGCGATGATGATGTTGAGCACCCGCCAGACCCGCGGGCTGGACAGGGGGCCGGAGAGCAGTCCGGCCCCGTAGCCGATGAGCGGGAACCAGATGAGACTGGCCAGCAGCGCGCCGCCGGTGAACAGCCAGCGGCCGGTGTCGCCGTACTGGTTGGCCAGCCCGCCGATCATGACCAGCGAGTCGAGGTAGGCGGAGGGGTTCAGCCACGTGACGACGACCGCGGTCGCCACCGGGGCATGGGCGCGCACCCGCGTGGCCAGCGCGACACCGCCGCCGGTTGTCGGCGGCTCCTCCTCGACGATGACGGTGGGGCGTGGGGGACGGAGGGCGTCGATGAGCGCGACCAGCGCGAACCATGCGAGGTAGGCCACGCCGGCCCATTTGAGGGCGGTGAGCAGCAGGGGAGCGCGGTCGATGAGCACGCCCACGCCCAGGGTGCCCAGGCCGAAGAGCAGCACGTCGGAGAGCAGGCACACCGCGATGATGGCGGTGACGTGTTCGCGGCGTGCGCCCTGGCGGATGAGCAGCAGGTTCTGCGGCCCGATGGCCACGATGAGGGAGAATCCGAGCAGCAGCCCGGCGAGCACGATCGACATGTCTGACAGTTTCTCCCGGCGCAGTGATGAAGACCAGTTACATTTCCTCAGGTTGGTTTAGAATTGCTTCATGAACCCGGTGCACCTGGAGACCCTGCTCGCCATCGTCGATGAAGGCAGCTTCGAGATCGCCGCCGCCGTGCTCGGCGTCTCACCCTCCGCCGTCAGCCAGCGCATCAAGGCGCTGGAGAAGGAGACCGGGCGCGTGCTCGTGCGCCGCACCAGTCCGGCGAGCGCGACGGAGGCCGGCCAGGTCCTCGTGCAGGCCGCCCGCCGCATGGCGCTGCTCCAGGCGGAGACCCGGTCCCGGCTGCAGGGCCGCCTGGAGCGGGTACCGCTGTCCGTGGCGGTCAACGCCGATTCCCTGGCGACGTGGTTCCGCCCCGTGCTCGCCGACGTCGCCGGTTTCGAGGCCGCCACCCTGCGGCTGCACGTCGAGGATGAGGCCCACACCCTCTCCCTGCTGCGCCGCGGTGATGTGCTGGGTGCCATCACACGGGAGGCCACGCCGGTCTCCGGATGCGATTCCACGCCCCTGGGGATCATGCGCTACCGCGCGGTGGCCACCCCCGCCCTGCGCGACGCCCACACCCGCGGCGGCGTGCTGGACTGGGCGACCATGCCGGCGCTGCGTTTCGGCCCCAATGACGCGCTGCAGGACTCGGACCTGGAGGGCCGGCTCGACGATTCCGTGCGCCGCCACCGGGCGGTGTCCCAGATCCCCTCCTCGGAGGGTTTCCTCGAGGCCACGCGCGTGGGGCTGGGCTGGTCGCTGATCCCGGAGCTGCAGGCCGGGCCGCTCCTGGAATCCGGTGAACTCGCGCTTCTCGACGCCACCGTCCTCCAGGTCCCCCTTCACTGGCAACGCTGGCGCCTGGAATCCGAGCTGCTGGAACGCCTCACCGCCAGTGTCGCGGCTGCGGCGTCCCGGCTGGGTTAGGCCTGGAAGGGCTCCGGGTTCTTCAGTTCTTCACCGGCCGGCATGGCGCCGGGCAGGGTCGTGCCCTCGGCGAAGGGCTGCCCGCCGAGCGCCTCGCGGCCGTGCGGGGTGGCGAAGCCGGACAGGTCCGGGCCCTTCGGCACAATCCGGGTGGGGTTGATCTCGGTGTGGACGATGTAATAGTGCTGCTTGATCTCGGTGAAGTCGGTGGTGTCGCCGAATCCGGGCAGCTGGAAGAGTTCGCGCAGGTAGCCCCACAGGTTGGGCATCTCGGTGATCTTGTTGCGCGCGGTCTTGAAGTGGCCGTGGTAAACGGGGTCGTGGCGCACCAGGGTGGTGAACAGGCGGATGTCCGTCTCCGTGATGTGGTCGCCGACGAGGTAGCGGCGGGTGGACAGGCGCTCCTCGAGCTTGTCGAGTGCCGCCCACAACCGGTCATAGGCCGCGTCGTAGGCATCCTGGGAGCCGGCGAAGCCGCAGCGGTAGACACCGTTGTTGACCTCGGTGAACAGCCATTCGTTGAGTTCCTCCATCTCCTCGACGTGCTCGGCCGGCCACAGGTCGGGGGCGCCCGCGCGGTGGTGCTCACGCCACTGGGTGATCATGTCGCGCACGAGGGAGGGGTAGTCGTTGGTGACGACCTTCCGCGAGGACTCCTCGACGATCGCCGGCACCGTGATGCCGCGCGGATAGTCGGGGAAGCGGTTGAGGTAGGCCCCCTGCAGTCGGGGGATCTCCAGGACCGGGTCAACCTCACCCGGGTCGAGATCGAAGGTCCAGGAGCGGTTGTCGTGGGTGGGGCCGGTCAGGCCCAGGGAGATGACGTCCTCGAGACCCATGAGGCGGCGAACGATGACGGCGCGGTGTGCCCAGGGGCAGGCGCGGGCGGCGACGAGACGGTAGCGGCCGGCCTCGACCGGCCAGTGGAAGGTGCCGTCGGGCTGCTCGGTCGGCTCCCCGGCAGGGGCCTCGGCGGTGATGCGGTCGTTGATGTAGTTGGTGTCGCGCACGAACTCCCCGTCGGGGGAGGCGTTCTGTGCGTCGCCGGCCCAGTCGTCCTTGATGTCATTCCCTGTTGTCATGTCAACAACCTTAGCGGGGGGAATGCTCTACGTCAACGCCGGGGTTGCTAGAGTGACGCCGTCATGAAAAAGGTTTTCAGTGTGCTCGGCACGCTCCTCCTGGGCATCCTCACCCTGGTCCTCATCGACCTCGAGCTTATCGACACCCCCTCCACCCCCGCCAGCGAACAGCTCGCCACCCTGGAGGTCAAGGGCCGTGCACCCATGACCGGTTACGACCGCGACCTCTTCGGTTCCGCCTGGACCGACAACGTGCGCGTTGCCGGCGGCAACAACGGCTGCGACACCCGCAACGACATCCTGCAGCGCGACCTTGCCGACGTGGCCATCCGCCCCGGCACCCGCGACTGCCTCGTCGAGTCCGGCATCTTCGAGGACCCTTTCTCCGGGGAGACGATCAACTTCGTCCGGGGCAGGGGAGCGCTCGTAGACATCGACCATGTCGTCCCGCTCGCTGACGCCTGGGCCAAGGGTGCCCAGTCCTGGGACGAACAGACCCGCCGGGACTTCGCCAACGACCCGCTCAACCTCCTGGCCGTCGACGCCGGCCTCAACCGGCAGAAGGGCGCCGCCGACGCCGCCACCTGGCTCCCACCCAACCAGGACTACCGCTGCGACTACATCGCCCGCCAGATTGAGGTCAAGGTCACCTACGGACTCTGGGTCACCCGCGCCGAGCACGACGCCATGACGAAGGTGCTGACACGCTGCCCGTGACCGATCTGTAGGTTTTTCGCAACACGGCACGCCCGTTCAAGCCCGACCCCGGTGGCCGGATTGTCCTAACCTGGCGGTATGAGCGACAAAAACCAGACCCCCGACCGCGCGGGCTCATACGACGACGTGCCCACCTACCGCAAGGACGCCACCTCCGCTGCGCAGGGTGATGGTGAAGACACCGCCACGGCCCAGTTTCCGCAGACCTCCGGTGGCCTCTTCAACCGTTCCGGCCGCGCCGCCCCGCAGGAGATCCCGGCCTACACCGATCAGGACTTCGCCGCGCCCGCCAACACCGGCAATGAGACCTTCGCCTACGACCGCCCCAAGGAGCAGCCCACCACGATCACTCCGATGGCGGTGACCTCGACCCCGGCCGCCGCTCCGGTGTCCACCGTCACCGAATACGACCAGGGCTCCACGGCAGTGGCGACGGATGCCCCGGACCACCGCCGCGGCACCATCGACTTCGGCCTGCTGATCGTCCGCGTCATGCTCGGCCTGTGGCTCATCCTCGAGGCCGTGGGCACCTTCTTCCGCCTCGGCGGTAACCCGGGTCTGTCCGGCCTGGAGGCGGACTACGCCGGTTACCTCGCCCCGGGCGGCCTGGCGATCATCGTCCCCGCCCTGCAGCTGGCCGCCGGTGTCTTCCTTCTCCTGGGCCTGATCACGCCCGTCTTCGCGATGGTCGCCACCGTCGCGACGTCGTTCACCGCCCTGCATGAACTGACTACCTCCGGTGCCGGTCTCAACGTCTTCGCCTGGCCGGAATCCGTGTGGCTCTCCCTGGTCCTGCTCGGCAGCTCCCTCGCCCTCCAGTTCACCGGCCCGGGCTTCATCTCCCTGGACTATGGGCGCAGTTGGGCCCGTCGCCCGCTGGTCAGCTCCTGGATCTTCCTGGTATTGGCCATCGCCGGCGGTATCGCTCTCTGGTGGTTCGGCGCAGGTGTCAACCCTCTCGTCTGACCTTCTGCTCTGACGTCGGGATCTGGGTGCCCCTGGACCGGCCGTGGATGTAGGTGCCACGGCCGGTTCTTCTTTTTCTGAATTCTGCTTATCGACGTCCCCGCCTGCCCCGGGTTCCTGCCATGTGCAGGCAGGCCCGGGGTGAGCCGTTTCAGGAGGGTGGTTGGTCGGGGCCTCCGGGTGGGGCCCGACCGGGGTCGGTATCGGCCTCGGCGATGGCCTCCTCGAATTCCTCCTGCGCCCGGGCACGCGCTTCCGCCCCGTACTGGTACGCCTCGAATTCCTGGGCCGCCGCCCTCGCTGCGGCCCGCTCACCCCGACGCTGCCGGCGTTGCGTGTAGGTCTGCACCCAGCGTTTCTCCACCGGCGCCAACGGCCCCTCCGCATGATCCACCGCCCAGGTACCGTCGGCAAACAACCAGAACACATCCCCCGTGATGGGATCGAGCAGATAGGTGGCCTGGAGGTCAGTTTTGCGGTTGTAGTGGTGCCGGCACAGCATCACCATGTTCGCCGGCGTGGTGGGCCCACCCTCATGGTGGTTGACCCGGTGGTCATTGTCCCCACCGAGTGCGGGTGTCCCGCAGCCCGGCCACCGGCAGCACCAGTCCCGACCCACCAGAAACGCCCGGATCACTTCGGTCGGGGTGTAGGCCGGGGTGTGGGCGGTGGCAGCGGCATCCATGTCGGTGGCGCGCTCAGAGATGCCCAGCAGACGGGCGGCGGCCTGCTCGGTGAGCACCCCTGCCAGGGGGTGGAACACCGGGGCGTCGGGGACATCACGGGCGGTGTAGAGGTGGGTGGTCACCGAGGTGGTGGCCTGGCCGAGGATGAGCATGACCATGGCGCGGGCCTGGCTGATGCCAGCGGCCTTGGCGACCTGCCACACCGCATCCCGGATCAGGGTGCCGGTGGCCTGGTCGACGGAGAGTTCGAAGCGGAGGGTGGCGTTGTCCTCGGTGTCGATCCACAACCCCGGCGCCGGGACATCGCCCAGGGGTGGCAGGGAGCGCATAAGCTCTGCCGGGTCAAGACACGGCTGCGGGCTGGCCGCGGTGTCCTCCCCGTCGTCCTCGCTGTTCCCCTCGGCGTCGTGCTCCCCGGTACCGGGATCCCCCTCAGAGCCCTGTGCCCCTGTGTTCCCCTCGGAGTTGTCCTCCCGGCTGTCCGGATCCTCCTCAGGATCCCCCTCCGGCTCTGGTGGTGGGTCGGGTTCCGGGACCGGGGGCCAGGCCGGGTGGTCGTCGTGGGTCTGCAGGGTGGTGATGGTGGTGTCCACGACCCGGGCGATGGTCCGGGGTACGGGTAGTAGCTGGTGTGCCCGGGACGGGGTGAGCCTGTCCACCAGTGCCTGATCCAGGGCTTCCCAGTAGTAGGGGTCGTCCTGCAGGCGTTGCGGGGCTCTGGTGGCGGCACGGTCGATGACACCCAGGTAGCGCATGTCGAGCACCCAGGTGGTCTCGACCAGCTCTTTGAGTTTCGGGAGCCGGTCGAGGGTCTCGAGTGCGAAGAGGTTGGCGGTGATGTGGTCCTGGGGTAGAGCGGTGGAGCGGGTGATCCGGGTGGCCAGGGTGGTCCAGTCCTCGGTGTCCTTGGCGGTGTCGTCGGGTTCGACCGCCCGCCAGAAGTGGTACTCCCCGGCGGTTTTGTGCAGGCGTGCCACCGCATGCGGGTCGGCCGCGTTGTGGATACTCCATGACGGCTGCATCGTGCGTGTTCACCCCCTTCGAACATTGTCGCTTTCCTGTTCGATTCCGACGCTAGACCACGGCCCCGACATGAGGGTGACGGATGGGGGTGAACTTTCGATGAAAGGGCAGCTCAGGAGGGTGTAGGGGCGCGGGGAGCCTGGCGCAGAGCGAAGGCCCAGGAGATGAGCACGGCAAGGCCCAGCCACACGAAATCGGAGACGAGGAATTTGTCCACGGCGTTGAAGTAGTGGATCTCCACGGAGTCGCCGAACCACCACTTCGGGGGCTGGGTGAGCACGAGGACGGACCACAGGAGAACAAGGGCGGACAGTGTCACGGGGGCGCGGAGCACCGTCAGGCAACGCCAGGCGAGGACCGGCAGCAGCAGGGTCAGCCAGACCCAGTGGTGGGACCAGGAGACGGGGGAGATGAGGAGCATGATGACGGCGTTGACGAGGGCGGCGTCGATAAGCATGTCGCGGCGGAAGAGCGCGATCATCAGCCACCCGCCGAGTACGATCGTCAACAGGGCGAATACCAGCCAGATGATGTTGGTCAGGGTGGAGTTCGCGTCGAGGGCGGCGTCGCTGGTCCACCAGCGCATGAGCATGCCCTTGAGGGAGCTGTTGGACTGGTAGACGGCGCTGACGCCGAACTCGCTGTCGGTGCCCATGCCCAGCAGGACGGTGGAGAAGTAGTCGACGGTCGCGTCCCAGCGGACTAGTGCGGCCAGCCCCGTGACCACGAGGGCGGAGACACCGGCGGTGATGATGGCTCGGAAATCGCGACGCAGGAGGAAATACAGCAGCATCGCCAGAGGGGTGATCTTGATGGCCGCCGCGATGCCGATGAGGCTGCCCTGCGGCAGGAAACGTCGCCTGGGCACGAGATCGAGTACGACCAGCGCCATGATCACCACGTTGACCTGCGCGAAGCCCGCGTTCAACCAGACAGGTTCGATGAGCAGTACCACCGGCCAGGTCGCAGCGGTGAGGGCGGCCAGGCCGCGCTTATCGACACTCCCGCGCGTCACCGCCCTCAGCACGAACCACAGGCAGACCAGGATCAACGCCGAGGAGGCCATGATGATGATGTCGCCGGCAAGGTCGTGGTGGATGGCGTCGAAGACCGTGAGGGGCACGAGAACGAGGGCGCCGAACGGGGGATAGATGAACGGCAGCGCCAGGTCACCCGCGTACATGGGGACGGAGTACATCTCACTGCCCTCAAGGAAGGCTCGCACGCCCTCGCGGTAGATGATCATGTCGACGGGGAAGTCGGTGATCATCAGCTGGCGCCCCGTGACGCCGAAGCCCGCGACCAGTCCCAGGGCGGTCACCATCTTGAGGATGGTGTCCAGGGAAAGCTTCGCGGGCTTCAGGGATGTATCGGGGGAACTCACCCGGCCGATGTTAGTCGACCTGGCGGACAGCACCCTTATCGGCCGATGTGGCCATCGCGGCGTACGCGCGCAGCGCCTTGGTGACGACACGCTCGCGGTCGGGGGTCCAGGGCTTCTCGCTGGCCTCCATCTCCGCGCGGCGGGTCTCGATCTCCTCCTCCGGCAGATCCAGCGACAGACGGCGGGTCTGGACATCGATGGTGATCGGGTCACCGTTGCGCACCAGGCCGATGAGACCACCGTGGGCGGCCTCGGGGGAGATGTGGCCGATGGACAGCCCGGAGGTGCCGCCGGAGAAGCGGCCGTCGGTGATCAACGCGCAGGCCTCGCCCAGGCCGGCACCCTTGAGGAAGGAGGTCGGGTGGAGCATCTCCTGCATGCCGGGACCGCCGGCGGGACCCTCGTAGCGGATGACCACGACCTCACCGGGCTGGACCTCGCGCTTGAGGATGGTGGAGACGGCCGCCTCCTGGGAGTCGACGACGCGGGCCGGGCCGGTGAAGCTCCAGAGCTCCTCCTTGACGCCGGCGGTCTTGAGGACGGATCCGTCCGGGGCCAGGTTGCCGCGCAGGACCACCAGACCGCCATCGGCGGAGTGGGCGTGCTCAACGTTGTGGATGCAGCCGCTCTTCGCGTCGGTGTCCAGGGAGCTCCAGCGGTTGTCGGTGGAGAAGGGCTCGGTGGTGCGCACGCCACCCGGGGCGGCGTGGAAGAGATCGAGGGCCTCGTCGGTGGCCTTGCCACCACGGATGTCCCAGTCATCGAGCCACTCGCCGAGTGAGTTGTAGCTGATGGTGTGGACGTCGTCGCTGAGCAGGTCGGCACGGCGCAACTCACCCAGGATGGCGGGGATGCCGCCGGCACGGTGGACATCCTCCACGTGGTAGTCGCCGTTGGGGGCGACCTTGGACAGGCAGGGGACCTGGTGGGAGATCTCCTCGATGTCGCTGAGGTCGAAGTCGATCTCACCCTCCTGCGCGGCGGCCAGGGTGTGCAGGATCGTGTTGGTGGAGCCACCCATGGCCATGTCCAGCGCCATGGCGTTGCGGAAGGCTTCCTTGGTGGCGACATTACGCGGCAGGACGGACTCGTCCTCCTCGCCGTAGTAGCGGCGGCACAGGTCGACGATGGTCTCGCCGGCCTGCTCGAAGAGGCGGCGGCGGGCGGAGTGGGTGGCCAGCGTGGTGCCGTTGCCCGGCAGGGACAGGCCGAGGGCCTCGGTGAGGCAGTTCATCGAGTTGGCGGTGAACATGCCGGAGCAGGAACCGCAGGTCGGGCAGGCGGACTCCTCAATGGTCGCCAGATCAGCATCCGAGATGGCCTCGTTCGCGGAGGCGGCGATCGCCGTGATCAGGTCCGTGGGGGCCTGGGCGACGCCGTCGACGACGACGGCCTTGCCGGCCTCCATCGGGCCGCCGGAGACGAAGACGGCAGGGATGTTCAGGCGCAGCGCGGCGTTGAGCATGCCCGGGGTGATCTTGTCGCAGTTGGAGATGCAGACCATGGCGTCGGCGGTGTGCGCGTTGACCATGTACTCGACGGAGTCGGCGATGATCTCACGGGAGGGCAGTGAGTAGAGCATGCCGCCGTGGCCCATGGCGATGCCGTCGTCGACGGCGATGGTGTGGAACTCCTTCGGAACGCCACCCGCGGCACGGACGGCGTCGGCGACGATGTCGCCGACGTTCTTGAGGTGGACGTGACCCGGCACGAACTGGGTGTAGGAGTTGACGATCGCGACGATCGGCTTGCCGAACTCGTGCTCCTGGGTGCCGGTGGCACGCCACAGGGCACGGGCTCCGGCGGCGTTACGGCCGACGGTGGTGACTCGGGATCGAAGCGGGATCACTTAGTTGCTCCTTGAATTGTTGATGGTGTCGGGGTTGTCGGGTTTCTTCCCGGAGGATTCCTGCCGGGCAGCGTACTCCTCCTTCGAGATGAGGATCTGCTCCCCATCCCGTCGGATGATGGTCACCTTGTCCTCGGCGGCCTCCTCGGCGGAACCCACTACGTCCGGGATCCGGCCGCGGGAGGCCTCCGCCAGCTTCGGCAGGGAGTTGAAGGTCACGGCGGGCAGGGGGTGGGATTTACCGTCCTTGGTGGTCAGCAGCGCACGCGAACCCTTGAAGGCGATGCCGGCCATGTTCTCCCACTTGATGAAGCGGGAGCCACGGAAGGCATACCGGATGTCCACTCCTTTTTCCCCCACCGTCGTGCGGGCCCGCAGGACCCAGACGATGAAGAGGACGGGGACGATGAGCACCCAGAAAAGGTACTGCGGGGCGGAACCGATGACCAGCAACGCGATGGCGCTCATCAGTACAGCAGCGAGGATGTGGGTGCGTTCCGGCCTGAACTGCACGGACTCTGCGTGCACAGCGTCTGAACTCATGGAGTCAATGCTAGTTCAGGGTGGTCGGGGCGCCTGTCTCCGGGGTGACCTGTGGCTGGGTGGCGGTCGGCTGGGGGGTAGGGGCCTGCTGGGGGGCCTGCTGTGGCTGGGTCGGGGTCGACTCGGGCTCCTGCACCTCCCCGCCGAAGGGGGTCGGTTCCGGGGTGCCGGTGGGGGTGGTGGGCGTGAAGGTCCCGGTGGGCAGGGTCGGCTCAGGAACGAAGGTCGATTCCGGCTCCGGGGTGGGGGTGGGCTCGGAGGTTGCGGGGGCGGTGTTCACCGGGCGCGGGGCGAGGATGCCGGAGGGACCGCCTTCGCCGGCCTCGACGGTGAGGCTCTTGAGGATGAGCAGGGTGAACAGCACCCCGAAGAGGTAGGTGGTGGAGGGGCGGACCCGTCCGCCGACAGAGGCGAACCGTTTCCACCCTGAGACGGGCTCATCGTTGCGGAACACGCCCCCGGCGGGGGTCTCCTCCTCGACGGTGTCCTCCGGTTCGTCGCCCTGGATACCGCGGTCGACGACGGCCGGGTCCCGGCCCTCCTCGTCGGCGAAACCCTCCGGGACGGTGGCCTCCTCATCGTTGGCGGAGTCCCGGGTGCCGGGTAGCGGGGCGTCGATGAGCGGGGAGTGGGTCATGGCCGCGGTGGTGACCGTGTCCACGCGGTCCTTGACCTCACCGGTGACGGTGGTGGCGGAGCCGTACTCGTTCCAGAACTCGTCGAGGATCTCGGTGCGGATGGCACGTTCGACGAGCCACTGGGAGCCGGCCTGGACCTGGATCATGAAACGCATGTCCACGGTCCAGGGCATGCCGACGGTCGCGGGCGGGTTGACGTCAACAGCCGGGTGGACGTCGAGCTCGCCGATGAGCTCGGCGGCGACATCGGGGCGTCTTAAAGCGCGGCGGGTGGCCGCCTCGGAGCGGTTGATGGCGTCCTCCGCGTCATCGGAACCCAGCAGTGGTACCGGCATGACCACGACGGCCCGGGACCAGTAGTTGGAGGAGTTGATGGCCACCCTGGCGGTGGAATTGGGGATGATCACCGTCTCCTGCTTGAGGGTGCGGATGCGGGTGGCGCGCATGGTGACCTGGATGACAGTGCCCTCAACGACGATGCCGTTGCCTTCGAAACGAACCCAGTCGCCGACACCGAACTGCTTCTCCGTGAGTATGAACAGCCCGGCGAGGAAGTCGGCGATGATCGACTGGGCACCGAAACCGATGGCCGCCGATACGACGGTCGCGGGGATGGCGGCGCCGGCCAGTGAGAAACCGACGGCCTGCAACAGGAAGATGAGCAGCAGGAAGAAGGCGATGATCTGGGCGATGTAGATGGCGACGCCGGTGAGGGCCAGACGGGTCTTGGATTCGTCGGCGTCGGTGGATTCCTCGATGCCGCGGGACAACCAGCGTTGCGCGAAGCGGCCGATCCGGGGGACGAGGAGTGCTATGACGAGCAGGATCGCCAGGGTCAGACCCACATCGGCGATCCAGTGCCAGGCACGGTTAAGTAGATAGGTGACGAACTCAAGCATGGCGCCCACGATACGACTATCCGCAAATCGGTGTGTATGATCGTCGTCATGATCAGTATTCGACTTCGGGTAGTAGCTGCGCGGCGCCTGCCGTAACGACTTCCCGCCCGGTCGTATCGACAAGCGCCCTCGACAGCACCCACCATCAGTGTCTGTTCGGGGGCTTTGTCATTAGTGTTCATCAATGGTCACAGACAACTTTTGTCGCCGCCTGCGATCCGGTGCACCCACTCCACACCACAGGGGTGGTTGCCGGGTAGCGTATCCAACTGCATTGTCCTTGTGAATTAGGAGCTAGATAACGTGGCAGCTTCGCAATCGCCCACCCCGGCCACGGTCGCCAAGAAGGCGCCCGGTGCCGCTGACGCCCCGGAGCGGATGACCGGCGCCCAGGCGATCGTCCGTTCCCTGGAGGAGCTCGGCACCGACATCGTCTTCGGCCTGCCCGGTGGAGCCATCCTCCCGCTGTATGACCCCCTGTTCTCGTCCACCAAGCTGCGCCACGTGCTGGTGCGTCATGAGCAGGGCTCCGGCCACGCAGCCACCGGCTACGCACAGGTCACCGGCAAGGTCGGCGTGTGCATCGCCACCTCCGGCCCGGGTGCCACCAACCTGGTCACCCCGCTTGCCGACGCCAACCTCGATTCGGTCCCGATGGTCGCCATCACCGGCCAGGTCGGCCGTAGCCTGCTGGGCACCGACGCCTTCCAGGAGGCGGACATCCGTGGGGTCACCATGCCGATCACGAAGCACAACTTCATGGTCACCGACCCCAACGACATCGCCCGCACCCTGGCCGAGGCATTCCACCTCGCGCTGACGGGCCGTCCGGGACCGGTCCTGGTGGACATCCCGAAGGACATCCAGAACGCGGAGTTCGACTTCGTCTGGCCGCCCAAGATCGACCTGCCGGGCTACAAGCCGGTGACCACGCCGCACTCGCGCCAGATCACCCAGGCCGTCCAGCTCATCGCAGAGTCCGAGCGACCCTGCCTCTACATCGGCGGCGGCGTCATCAAGGCCGACGCGCACAAGGAGCTGCTGGACTTCGCCGAGTACACCGGCATCCCGGTCGTGACCACCCTCATGGCCCTCGGTGCGTTCCCGGAGTCCCACCCGCTGCACATGGGCATGCCCGGTATGCACGGCGCCGTCCCGGCCGTCGGCGCCATGCAGCGCGCTGACCTGCTCATCGCCATCGGCGCGCGTTTCGATGACCGCGTCACCGGCAACCTCGACGAGTTCGCCCCCGACGCCCAGGTCATCCACGCCGATATCGACCCGGCCGAGATCGGCAAGATCCGCGAGGTCACCGTCCCGATCGTCGGCGACGCCCGCGAGGTCCTCTCCGCCCTGACACGCACCTACAAGTCCGCGAAGAACATCAACCCGCCGGTCATCGGCCCGTGGGTCGAGTACCTCAATGGGCTCAAGGAGCGTTTCCCGCGGGGCTACGAGAAGCAGTCCGACGGGATGCTCTCCCCGCAGTTCGTCATCGAGACCCTGTCGAAGGAGGTCGGACCGGAGGCCATCTACGTCGCCGGTGTCGGCCAGCACCAGATGTGGGCCGCGCAGTTCATCGACTTCGAGAACCCGCGCACCTGGCTCAACTCCGGTGGTCTGGGCACCATGGGTTATTCCGTGCCCGCCGCCATGGGCGCGAAGGCCGGCCAGCCCGAGAAGGAGGTCTGGGCGATCGACGGTGACGGTTGCTTCCAGATGACCAACCAGGAGCTGACCACCGCTGCCGTCGAGGGGTTCCCGATCAAGGTCGCCCTGATCAACAACGGCAACCTGGGCATGGTCCGCCAGTGGCAGACCCTGTTCTACGACGGCCGTTACTCCAACACAAAGCTGGGCTTCGGTGACACCTACATCCCGGACTTCGTCCAGCTCTCCGAGGCGCTCGGCTGCGCCGCGATCCGGGTGACGAAGGAGGAGGAGGTCATCCCTGCCATCCAGAAGGCGCGCGAGATCAATGACCGCCCCGTCGTCGTCGAGTTCATCGTCGGTGAGGACGCCCAGGTCTGGCCGATGGTCTCGGCCGGTTCCTCCAACTCCGACATCGAGTACGCGCGCGGTCTGCGCCCGTTCTTCGAAGGTGACGAGTCCGCCGCTGAGACCCCCGCCGCCATCGATGAGGTCATCGACGAGTCTGCCGAGCAGAAGGAGAACTAGGAACATGGCTCCCACTGATATCGTCCGCAACACCCTCAGCGTCCTGGTCCAGGACGTCGACGGCATCATCTCTCGGGTGGCCGGCATGTTCACCCGCCGCGGCTACAACCTCGTGTCGCTGGTCTCCGCGAACACGGAGACCGAAGGCATCAACCGCATCACCATCGTGGTCGACGCCAACGAGCTGGTCATCGAGCAGGTGACCAAGCAGCTGAACAAGATCATCCCTGTGCTCAAGGTCGTCCGCCTCGAGGAGGAGTCCACCATCGCCCGCGGCATCATGCTGGTGAAGGTCAACGCGGACAACACCAACCGTCCGCAGGTTGTCGACGCCGCGAACATTTTCCGTGCCCGCGTCGTCGACGTCGCCCAGGAGTCCGTGGTCATCGAGGCCACCGGCACCCCGGGCAAGCTGCGTGCCCTGCTGGAGGTCCTCGAGCCTTTCGGTGTGCGCGAGCTCGTCCAGTCCGGTCAGATCGCGCTCAACCGCGGTCCAAAGACGATGGCACCCTCGAAATAACATCCCAAAATCCCATCTGGTGAGACGGTCTGCATATTAGGTCCACCAGAATGGGTAACTCTGTCTCATGATGTGGTACAAACGACATCAGCATCTGCATAAGACGAAAGGCGAGAAACTCTCCCATGGCTATTGAACTGTTCTACGACGCCGACGCCGACCTCTCCCTGATCCAGGGCCGCAAGGTCGCCGTGGTCGGCTACGGCTCCCAGGGCCACGCCCATGCCCAGAACCTGCGTGACTCCGGTGTCGATGTCGTCATCGGCCTGCGCGAGGGCTCCAAGTCCGCGGAGAAGGCCAAGGAGGCCGGCTTCGAGGTCAAGAGCAACGCCGACGCCGCCGCCTGGGCCGACGTCATCATGCTGCTCGTCCCGGACACCTCCCAGAAGTCCGTCTACGAGAACGACATCGAGCCGCACCTCAACGACGGTGACGCCCTGCTGTTCGGCCACGGCCTGAACATCCACTTCGACCTGATCAAGCCGGCCGACAACATCGTCGTCGGTATGGTCGCCCCGAAGGGCCCGGGCCACCTCGTCCGCCGCCAGTTCGTCGACGGCAAGGGCGTTCCCTGCCTCATCGCCATCGACCAGGACCCGAAGGGCAACGGCCAGGCCCTCGCCCTGTCCTACGCCTCCGCAATCGGCGGCGGCCGTGCGGGCGTCATCCCGACCACCTTCGAGGCCGAGACCGTCACCGACCTCTTCGGTGAGCAGGCTGTCCTCTGCGGTGGCACCGAGGAGCTCGTCAAGGTCGGCTTCGAGGTTCTGACCGAGGCCGGCTACGAGCCGGAGATGGCCTACTTCGAGGTCCTGCACGAGCTCAAGCTCATCGTTGACCTGATGTTCGAGGGCGGCATCGCCAACATGAACTACTCGGTCTCCGACACCGCCGAGTTCGGTGGCTACGTCTCCGGCCCGCGCGTCATCGACGCCGACACCAAGTCCCGCATGAAGGACATCCTGACCGACATCCAGGACGGCACCTTCACCAAGCGCCTGATCGCCAACGTCGAGAACGGCAACAAGGAGCTCGAGGGCCTGCGCGCCGAGTATGCCGCACACCCGATCGAGGAGACCGGCGCCAAGCTGCGTGACCTCATGAGCTGGGTCAAGAACCCGCTGACCGCCACCGCCTAAGTCCCGCGGAAGGCCAAAACCGCCCGGTCCCTCCATGACGGAGGGGCCGGGCGGTTTTCGCGTCAGAAGGGGAAGAGGAAACGCAGGAGGATGCTGCCGACTGACATGGCGATGGTCGCCGGCATCGCCCACTCCTGGGGCACCCCGAGGTTGACAAGCCCCTCGGCACGCTGGCTGCTGTTGTCTTCGATGAAGGCGATGGGGTCCATGATGGGTCCTTCCGGATTTCATTGAGAGGTCAGGTACTACTGGGAAAAGTGTCTTGTGACACAGTTCACTAAGAAGCGACGGTAGCAGCATGGAAGGGATGGTGAGGGAGAAACGCCGACCTTCACACCCACATGAGGTTAGGAGTGCAGCAGTCCCAGCAGCTCACGGCGTAGCG
This sequence comes from Corynebacterium hylobatis, assembly GCF_003955685.1. Lineage (GTDB taxonomy): Bacteria > Actinomycetota > Actinomycetes > Mycobacteriales > Mycobacteriaceae > Corynebacterium > Corynebacterium hylobatis. The sequence goes on along the minus strand of NZ_RXHJ01000001.1, from coordinate 159,157 downwards.
CGGGATCAGGGTCAACGTTGCTCCGGGGGCGGGGGAGATCGACGGCGATGTCGGCGATGACCGTGGCGTCGGGGGACGGGGACATCACTAGGATGCGGTCGGAGAGCAGGATCGCCTCGTCAACGTCGTGGGTGACCATGACGACGGTGCGGCGGTCCGCCTCCCACAGTTGGAGCAGCTGCAGCTGCAGCTCCCGACGGGTGAGGGCGTCGAGGGCGCCGAACGGCTCGTCGAGAAGCAGGATCTCAGGCTCGACGGCGAAGGCCCGGGCGATGCCGACGCGCTGCTGCATGCCTCCGGAGAGGCGGGCGGGGCGGCGGTCGGCGGCGTGGCCCAGTCCCACCAGATCGAGGTGGCGGTCGGCGATGGTGCGACGCTCCAGCGGGCTCAGGGAGGGGTGGACGGAGCGCAGGCCGAACTCGATGTTGCCGCGGGCACTGAGCCAGGGCAGCAGGGCGTGGTCCTGGAAGACGACGGCGCTGCGGCCGTTGACTGTGACCTCGCCGGTGGAGGGGTGGTCGAGGCCCGCGATCATCGACAGGATCGTGGACTTGCCGCAACCGGAGGGGCCGAGCAGGGAGACGAACTGGCCGGAGGCGATGTCGATGGAGGTCGGGGCGATGATGCGGGTGGGGCCGTAGGAACGGGTGATCCCCCCGAGGGCGATGGTGCTAGTCATAACGGACCGTCTTCTGCAGTGCTGCGACGAGGTGGTCAAGGATGAGGCCGGTCAGGCCGATGAGGACGATGGCGACGACGATGGCATCGATGTCGAGGCGGTTCCACATGTTCCACACGAAGAAGCCGATGCCCTGGCCGCCGACGAGCATCTCCGCGGCGATGATGACCAGCCAGGAGGTCGACAGCGACAGGCGGAGGCCGGTGATGATCCCGGGCAGCGTCGCGGGCAGCCACACGCGGGTGACGGCCAGCCACAACGGGGTGCCCAGGGTCTGCGTGAGCTTGAGGTAGGTCGGGTGGATGTGCATGACCGCGTCGATGGTGTTGATCAGGATCGGCCACAGGGCGGAGAGCACTATGACGAAGACGGCGGTGCGCTCGGCGTCGTGGAGCAGGGCCAGGCCGATGGGCAGCCAGGCCAGCGGGGAGACCGGGCGCAGGATCTGCACCAGGGGGTCCACGGCCCAGCGCAGCGTCTGCACCCGCCCCAGCAGGAAGCCCAGCGGAATGGCGATCAGTGCGGCCAGCAGGAAGCCGATGAGCACCCGTTGGAGGCTGGTCATCAGGTGCCAGAAGATGCCGACGCTGCCCGGGCCGTCGCGGTAGAAGGGGTCGGCGAGGATCTCCACGCCGCGCTGCCAGACCCCTGCCGGGGTGGGGGCGAGGCTGGACAGGACCCCGGCGTTGACGACCAGCTGCCAGGCGCCGACGCTGAGAACGAACAGGACCAGGCCGAGTGCGCCCGCGCGCACGCGGGGGCTCACACGAGCTCCCAACGGGTCAGCTGCTCACGCATCCAGTCGGTGGCGGCAGGGTCGGTCGCATCGCCGAAGTGGATGCGCTCGGGGTCGATGATGTCCTCGCCGGCCCAGTTGCGGTAGGCGCCTTCGAGGACCGGCTCGATGAGTGACGCCGGCTGGTTGAGGTAGCGCTCATGGGAGAGGATGTTGGCTGCCTCGGCGTGGTTACCGGGGGCATTGAGGAATGCGGAGGCCTCGGCCAGGGCATCAGTGACGGCGGTGGCCTGCGCCGGATGCGCGTCCTGCCAGTCCTCGCCGATGGCCAGGGCACAGCAGGGGTGGCGGTCCCAGAACTCCTTGGTCATGTGCAGGACGCGGCCGGAACCGGTGGCCAGTGCGCGCTGGTTGAAGGGCTCGGGGCCGATGAAGCCGTCGATGCCGCCGACCTCGAGCTGGGCGACCATGTCTGCCGGGCGCAGCAGGCGCAGCTCCAGGTCGGCAACGGGGTCGACGCCGTGGGCGACGAGGGCGTCGCGGAGCAGGAGCGAGTGGATGGAGTACTCGAAGGGGATGCCGATGACGCGGCCGCGCAGGTCCTGCAGGCCGGAGATCTCGCTGTGGAGACGGGAGGCGACGGTGATCGCCTGACCGTTGGTGTTCATCGTGTAGGCCAGGTTGGTCGGCCGGGAGGTGGGGGTGACGGCCATGGGGGATAGCATGTGGGTGACGTGTAGCTGGCCGGTCAGGTAGGCGGACCACAGGTCGGCCCAACCGGCGAAACGGCGGAGCGTGACGTTGAGGCCGCGGCGCCGGAAGGCATCCATCGCGTCCGCGGCAAGCAGCGGAGAAGAGCACGCGATCGGCACGTAGCCGATGGTGATGGCGTCGGACGGCTCGGGGTCCTTGCCGGCGGAGGCCGCTCGACCGCCGAGGACCCCCAGTGTGCTCAGGGTCGCGGCGCCCAGGAATATGCGCCGTGTCAACATCGCCACGTATAACCTCCGGTTCGGTGCAGATAGACAGTATGGTCTTGTTGCGGATCACGCTACCGTACCGCTCGGTATGTGGGCATGTCGAGTCACCCACCAGCGGTGCCTCACACCCGGGGATAGACTCGACGCCATGGGTTTCACCACGCCGAGCTACGACCTGCCTGACCTGTTCTCCCGCATCGACCGCGGCGAGCTCCAGCTGCCTGATTTCCAGCGCGCCTACGCGTGGGATGTCGACCGGATCCGTTCGCTCATCGTAACCGTCCTGCGCGGTTACCCGGTCGGTTCGCTGCTCTCGTTGGACACCCGCAACGCGCCCATGCGCTTCCGCCCGCGGCCGATCTCCGGCGCCCCCGCTGCCACCTCCGCGCCCGGCCTGCTGCTTCTCGACGGCCAGCAGCGCCTGACCACCCTCTACCACTGCCTGCGCGGGGACGGTTCGGTGGACACCGTCGACTTCCGTTCCAAACGCATCTGCCGCACCTTCTACGTGGAGGTCTCCCGGGCGGTCGAGGCTCAGGTGATGCCCGATGACGCGGTCTTCTCTGTGGATGAGGATGGCCAGGTCAGATCGCATTTCGGCCCCGACATCCCGGGTGGCATCACCAGCCGCGAGGCGGCTGTCGCACACGGCTGCATCCCCGTGTCCTCGCTGCTGTGGGAGGCGGGCACGGACCTGCTCTTCGACGTCGCTGCCCGGGACGCCGGTTCCCGGGAGGGCGTCAAGCGTTTCTACGACCGCATCGTCAAGCCCCTGGCCGCCTACGACATCCCCATGATCCGGCTGGCCCGGGAGACCGCCCAGACCGGCATCGGCTCCATCTTCGCGCAGGCCAATTCCGCCGGCCTGCAGATGGACGTCTTCGAGCTGCTCACGGCGGTCTTCGCCACGCAGGACCCGGAGTTCTCCATGGCGGAGGACTGGGAGGAGACCCGCCGTGTCCTGCGCCGGTACCCGGCACTGGACCGGATCGGGCGCACAGACTTCCTCACGGCAGTCTCCCTGCTGGTCACCTCCCGGCAGGGGCATGCGGCGGGCCACCGTGAGGACATCCTCGACCTCACCCTCGAGGACTACCTGGCCGCCCGGGCGGAACTGCGCATCACGCTCCGGGAGACCGCCGAGTTCCTCGCCCAGCGCTGCATGCTCACCATTGAGCAGGTGCCCTACACCGCCCAGCTCATCCCGCTGGCGGTCATCTTCGCCCGGTTGGCGGAGACACCGAGGGCACTGGCATCAGCCCGGGCGTGGGACCGGCTCAACCAGTGGTTCTGGTGCGGCATTCTCGGCGAGCTCTACGGCTCGGCGGCGGTGATCAACCGCTCGGCCCGCGACGTCGAGCAGGTCACCGCCTGGATCTGCGATGCCGGGGCAGAGGTACCCAAGACCATCAGTGATGCCTCCTTCTCGGAATCCCGATTCTTCTCCGTGCAGGAGAACTCCGGTGTCTACCAGGGTATCTACGCCCTGCTCATGGGTAGGGGAGCCCGCGACTGGCGTTCCGCCCAGCCCTTCGACCGCTGGACCTTCCCTGATCTGCACCCCGGTTTCCACCGCGTATTCCCGGCCGAGTGGTGCCGGGACAACGGCATCGAGGACGTGGTGGCGGACAGCGTGCTCAACCGCACGCCCATGGGCAAACGCACCGAGGTGGTCATCGACGGTTACTCACCGACGCAGTACCTCAGCCGGGTGCAGACGAAGTCGCTTCTCGACGATGCCGACTTCGACACGGTGCTGGCCACCCATGAGCTCAACCCGGACCTGCTGCACCAGTCCGACTTCCACGGCTTCCTGCGTGACCGCCGCGCCCGTTTCCTGGGGATGGTGGAGTACGCCATGGGTAAACCTGTGGTCAGGGACGTCGATGACCTGGATTACAGCGGCGGGGACGAGGGCCCCAACGCCTTCAGTGGGTGGGCGGGGGTACGTTCCTGAAGTGGCCTGTCTCATATATGGGCAGGTCGTGGCCCAAGGTCAAAGTCCACCGACTAAAGTGTTCTACGTTCCACACCCTCATTAACGAAGCAGGAGTAAACACCCGTGAGCAAGCCCGTCGTCCTTATCGCCGACAAACTGGCACCGTCCACCGTAGACGCGCTCGGAGACGCCGTGGAGGTGCGCTGGGTCGACGGCCCGAACACCCCGGAGCTGCTCGCAGCCGTCCCGGAGGCCGACGCCCTGCTGGTGCGTTCCGCCACCACCGTCACCCGCGAGGTTCTCGAGGCCGCCCCGAACCTGAAGATCGTGGGCCGCGCCGGCGTCGGCCTGGACAACGTCGACATCGATGCCGCCACCGAGCGTGGTGTCATGGTGGTCAACGCTCCGACCTCGAACATCCACTCCGCCTGCGAGCATGCCATCGCTCTGCTCATGGCCACCGTCCGCCAGATCCCGGCCGCCGACGCCACCCTGCGTGAAGGCGAGTGGAAGCGCTCCCAGTTCAAGGGTGTGGAGATCTTCGGCAAGACCATCGGTGTCGTCGGTTTCGGACACATCGGCCAGCTCTTCGCCCAGCGTCTCTCGGCCTTCGAGACCGAGATCATCGCCTACGACCCCTACGCGAATCCGACGCGCGCAGCCCAGCTGGGTGTGGAGCTCGTCGAGCTGGATGAGCTGGTCGCCCGCGCCGACATCATCACCATCCACCTGCCCAAGACCAAGGAGACGGCCGGCATGTTCAATGCCGAGCTGCTGGCCAAGTCCAAGAAGGGCCAGATCATCATCAACGCGGCCCGCGGCGGCCTGGTCGATGAGCAGGCACTGGCTGATGCCATCAGGTCCGGCCACATCTGGGGCGCCGGCTTCGACGTCTTCTCCACCGAGCCGTGCACCGACTCCCCGCTCTTCGAGCTGCCGCAGGTCGTCGTCACCCCGCACCTGGGTGCCTCCACCGCCGAGGCCCAGGACCGCGCCGGCACCGATGTCGCCGCCTCCGTGCTCAAGGCCCTGGCCGGCGAGTTCGTCCCGGATGCCGTCAACGTCTCCGGCGGCCGCGTCGGCGAGGAGGTCGCTCTGTGGCTGGACCTGACCCGCAAGCTGGGTCTGCTGGCCGGCCAGCTCCTCGACTCCGCACCGGTTGACGTGGAGGTCACCGCCCGCGGTGAGCTGTCCACCGAGGACGATGTCTCCGTGCTGGGTCTGTCGGCTGTCCGTGGCCTGTTCTCCGCCACCACCGACGAGCCGGTCACCTTCGTCAACGCCCCGACCATCGCTAAGGCCCGCGACCTGGACTACAAGGTCGAGACCGCCTCCGAGTCCACCACCCACCGCTCCGCGGTCGACGTCAAGGTGATCGGCGCCGACGGCTCCTCCCGTACCGTGGTCGGCGCCCTCACCGGCCTGGACCGCGTGGAGAAGATCGTCCGCATCGACAACCGTGGCCTGGACATGCGTGCCGAGGGCCGTAACCTCTTCCTCGAGTACACCGACGCCCCGGGTGCCCTGGGCAAGGTCGGCTCCCAGCTGGGTGAGTCCGGCATCAACATCGAGGCCGCCGCGCTGACCCAGGCCGCCAAGGGTGACGGCGCGATCCTCGTGCTGCGTGTCGACGCCGAGGTTCCCGCCGCCCTGGAGAAGAAGATCTCCGAGTCCCTGGGCGCCTCCGCGGCTGTCCAGCTCGACCTGGACAGCTAGAACGACTGTTCTGCCGACCCCTGCCGCAATCCGCGGTGGGGGTCCTTTTTTATTCATTAATTTATTCATGATCGGAGCAGCTCATCGGGGAAGGTGGGTCATCCGGACCTCCAAGTAGACCACACGGTATGGTGAATCCGAACCGTGTGGATTAATATTCCCAACGGTCCCAGAAGCTATTTCTCAAAGGAGACAGCCATGTCCAGCCTCACCCCGAACCACCAGCAGGGTCAGCCGCTCGAGCCGATCGACGCCGAGAAGCTCGCCGAGCTCGCGCAGAAGAACATCGACAACCCCGAGGGTGGACACAAGAAGATCCGCACCCACACGGAGGCTGACGGCAAGTTCCGCAACTACACCCAGGTCCGCAACCTGGAGCCGGTGCTGGTGTCCGAGCCGCCGGCACTGCTGGGCGACGACACCGCCCCGAACCCGACCGAGATGGCCCAGGCCGGCCTCGCCGCCTGCATCTCCGTCGGCATCCAGGCCATCGCCACCCACCGTGGTGTCACCCTGACCAAGATCGACATCGACATCGAGTCCGACATCGATGTCTCCCCGACCTGGGGGGTGGGTGACCTGGCCGAGGACAAGCGTCCGGGCGTCTCCGATGTCCGCGTCAAGGTCGAGATCGAGGGTGACGCCGACCGCGAGACCCTGCAGAAGATCCACGACGACGCCATCAAGTGGTCCCCGGTGGTCAACACCTACACCCGTCCGGCCAACCTCACCTCCGAGCTGGTCTGATCTGCATGGGTTCAGCAATCCTGGAGAAGATCGCGGAGAATGCCAAGGCCGTCGACAAGAACGAGCTCCCGGCCCGTTACGGCCTGGAGCTGCTGGGCGGGCAGAAACTGTTCATCCGCGACGGTCTGCGCGACACCGCCCGGCAGCTGCGCCGGATAGCTGCCGAGGACCTCTCGGTGGCCTTCAGCATCTGGGCGCACACCATGGTGATCACCTACCTGCGCACCGCCGACACCGGTTACGCCCATGAGCTCCTCCCGGTCCTCGAGGCCGGTCAGCGTCCGGGAGTGACCGGCATGGCCCCCGCCTTCAAGGAGGCCGCCGGCGCCGGCACCATCGATCTGGCCGCCACCCCGGTCGAGGGCGGTTACCGTCTCAACGGTCGTCTGGCCTGGGCCTCCAACCTGGCTGATGACGCCCTGATCGTCACCGCCGCCCGCACCCCGGAAGGCGAGCGTCTGCTGCTCGCCTTTGACGGTGATGCGGAGGGCGTGACCCTGGGTTCGCCGTTCGCCCTGCTGGGCCTGAACGCGACCGCCTCGGCGTGGATCTCGCTGGAGGATGTCTTCGTGCCGGAGGCGCAGATCCTCTCGCGCGGTTTCGAGGAGTTCATCGGCGCGGTGCGCCCGACCTTCATGATCCTCCAGACCTCCGAGTGCCTCGGTCTGGCCGACGCCGCGATCAGCGCCGCCGCCACCCGCCTGACCGGCATCAACGAGGTGCTCACCGGGGACGTGGCGCAGGTCCGCGACCGGATCAGCGAACTGATCGCCGAGCAGGAGGCCATCGCCTCCGCGCTCGACAACGGTGAGGCGGTGGATCGCGTGAAGCTGCTCGAGCTGCGCCTCGCCGCAGCGGAAGCCGCCGTCGACGCCACCGCCCTGGAGGTCCGTGTCGCCGGCGGTGCCGGTTACGCGCAGTCCTCCCCGGCCTCGCGCCGGTTCCGTGAGGCCGCCTTCATCCCGGTCCAGTCCCCGTCCGAGACCCAGCTCAAGTGGGAGCTGGGCCGCGCCCGGGCCCAGGAGGAGAACTAGAAGATGACGTTGGCAGATCTCACCGTGTCAGGAGACCAGTTGCGCGCCGCCGTGGGTACTTTCCCTTCCGGGGTCACCATCGTGACCACCCGCTCCGGGGGTGAGGACGTCGGCCTGACTGTCAGCGCCTTCTCCTCGCTGTCCCTGGAGCCCGCGATGGTCGTCCTCAGCGTCGACAACGGCTCAACGTCGCTGCCGTACCTCACGGTCGGGGCGCCGGTGGGTATCTCGGTGCTCGCGGAGGGGCAGGGCGGTCTCGCCCGGCAGTTCTCCACCCGGGGCATCGACCGCTTCGCCGGGGTGGACATCGTCCGCCGCAACCGGGAGGTGGCGCTCATCGAGGGTGCCGCGGCCTGGTTCGCCGGTGAGATCGTCAACGCCTTCCCCGGTGGGGACCACACCATCCTCACCATCTCGGTGGCCGACTGCGGCACCGAGGACGATGCGCGCCCGCTGCTGTACCAGCGGGGCCGCATCCATGACTGGGTCGCCGACGAATCGTAGGTTCTGCCTGGTAGGATTCCCCTGTAGTTCTAGCAGGTGAGAAAGGAATCCCACAGAATGAAACTTGCAGTCATCGGCGGCGACGGCATCGGCCCGGAGGTCACCGACGAGGCCCTCAAGGTCCTCCGCACCCTCCGCGACGACATCGAGACCACCGACTACGACCTGGGCGCCCGCCGTTACCTGCGTAACGGCGAGCTGCTCACCGATGAGGACCTGGCCTCGCTGCGCGGGCACGACGCCATCCTCCTGGGTGCCATCGGCGCCCCCGGTGAGGTCCCGCCCGGGATCCTCGAGCGTGGCCTGCTGTTGAAGATGCGTTTCGCACTCGACCACCACGTCAACCTGCGCCCCTCCAAGCTCTACGAGGGCGTGGAATCCCCGTTGCGCAACCCGGGCAACATCGACTTCGTCGTCGTCCGCGAGGGCACCGAGGGCGCCTACACCGGCAACGGTGGCGCCATCCGCGTGGGCACTCCCCACGAGGTGGCCAACGAGACCTCCGTGAACACCCGCTACGGCGCGGAGCGGGTCATCCGCTACGCCTTCGAGCTGGCCCAGTCGCGCCGCAAACACCTCACCCTGGTCCACAAGACCAACGTGCTCGTGCACGGCGGTGGGCTGTGGCAGCGCACCGTCGACGAGATCGCCACCGAGTACCCGGAGGTCACCGTCGACTACAACCACATCGACGCCGCCACCATCTACCTGGTGACCGACCCCTCGCGTTTCGACGTCATCGTCACCGACAACCTCTTCGGCGACATCATCACCGACGAGGCAGGCGCCGTCTCCGGAGGCATCGGCCTGGCCGCCTCCGGCAACATCGACGCCACCGGCACCAACCCCTCCATGTTCGAGCCGGTCCACGGCTCCGCACCGGACATCGCCGGCCAGGGCATTGCGGATCCGACCGCCGCGATCCTGTCCACCGCCATGCTGCTGCGCCACCTCGGGGACGAGGAGAACGCCGCACGGATTGAGGCGGCGGTGGCCGAGGACGTCGCAAAGCGCGAGGGTCCGGTCCGCACCACGGACGTCGGCGACCGCATCGCCGCTGCCCTGCAGTAGGGTGGACGCGACCATCTGAGACCACGACCACCTTGAGGGGCAGAAGAATGAGGCGACTGGCGGCTGCGCTGGCCATGACCACCACACTGGCGATGGCAGCGGGGTGCAGCACCGCAACGGAGGACAACTCCACAGCCGACGGGTCACCCCGGCTTCCGCTGGACTCCTCGGAGGTGGTCGCGGACGCGGACACCGCGGACCGCATCTTCGACACCGCCGACGTCGTCGTCCTCGCGGGCCCCGCACCCGCGGAGCAGCGTCGCGCGGTGGAGATCGCCGTCGCCACGGGGGTGCCGCTGCTTGCCGACGCCGCCGGCCTTGACCGCCTCGAACCCTCCCGCGTCATCGCGGTGGGGGAGACCGGCCCGATTCCGGAGGGCCCCGAGATCATCGCCGCGCCTGCCGGGGAGAACGCCGAACCGGTCACCGTGGCAGAGATCGCCGCTCTCAATCCGGCGGAGCTGCAGGGGGTCGAGGGCGTCGCGGCAGTTGAGCCGGAATACGTCATGCCCCCGGTCCTGGTCAGCCCGGAGACCTCGGTGGCCGCCGCGGCCACCGCACGGGCCGCCGGGGCGGAGCTGACCGTCCTCGACCACCCCGACCCCCGTCTGACCAGTGAGTCCATGGCCCTGGTCACCGAACAGGACGTCCTGGCCCTGGGAGAGCAGTTCGGCAGCCAGGAACGCTTCGACCGCGCCGTCGACCTCGCCGCCAACGGTGAACTGCCCGGCGGCGGTGGACTCGTCTTCCCGGGCCGGCGCATGGTCGCCTTCTACGGCCACCCCTGGGGCGGCGACCTCGGCGTGATGGGCGAGCAGCCCCCGGCCGAGGCCGTGGCGCGGGTGCAGGACCACATCCAGAGCTACCAGGCGCTCGAGGAACAGCCGGTCGTCCCGGCCTTCGAGATCATCGTCACCGTCGCCTCCGCCTCCCCGGGCGCGGACGGCAAGTACACCAACGTCGGCGACCCGGCCGAATTCACCGGCTACATCGACGCCATCACCGAGGCCGGCGGTTACGCCTTCCTCGACCTCCAGCCCGGCCAGGCCAGCTTCCTCGAGCAGGCCGAGGTCTACGAGGAACTGCTCAAACGGCCCAACGTCGGCCTGGCGCTCGACCCGGAGTGGAATCTCCAGCCGGGCGAGCAGCCCCTCCAGCGTGTCGGCCACGCCGAGGCCGCTGAAATCAACGAGGTCGCCGACTGGCTGGCCCAGCTGGTGCGCGAGAACAACCTGCCCCAGAAGGGCCTGATCGTCCACCAGTTCCAGATGCAGATGCTGCGCGACCGCGAGCAGATCAACACCGACCACCCGGAGCTGGCCTTCATCCTCCACGCCGACGGCCACGGGGTGCCGGACGAGAAGTTCGCCACCTGGGACGCCGTCCGCCAGGGCCTGGATGACAACTGGTTCATGGCGTGGAAGAACTTCATCGACGAGGACAACCCCACCTTCACCCCGGAGCAGACCTACGGCATCGAGCCGCGCCCCTGGTTCATCTCCTACCAGTAGTTTCCGCCCGCGGAGGTGACCGGAGCCCTAGGCTTGTGCACATGACGGTCGAACTAGAGGAGGTCCGCGACTTCATCGCGGACATCGAGCCCTTCACACGCCTGCCCGCCGCTGAACTGGATCAGCTCCCCGCGCGCATGACCATGGAGTACGTGCGCCGCGGCCAGCACATCATCCGCTACGGCGCGCCCAATGACAACCTCCACATCATCCGCTCCGGGGCGGTCGACGTGCTCGACGACGAGGGGATCCTCCTCGACCGCCGTGACGCCGGGCGCAGCTTCGGCTACTCCACACTGGTGGGCAACGAGGCTTCCCGCTACACGATGGTCGCGGTGGAGGACAGCCTCATCCTGCTGCTGCCCAAGGCGGAGTTCCAGGCCCTGGCGGAGCGCAATCCCGACATCCTGCGCTTCTACTCCTCCCAGTCCCGCCGGATCCGTGCCGCCGCGGCGGAGCTGCGCGGCGACCAGTCCTCCGATGTGCTGCGTACCCGGCTGGGGGAATTCAAGATCGCCGACCCGGTGTCCATGGTGCCCGCCGCCACCATCCAGCGCGCGGCCCAGCTGATGGAGCGCCACCGGGTCTCCTCCGTGCTGATCACGGACAACGGTTCCCTGGTGGGCATCCTCACTGACCGGGACCTGCGGGGCAGGGTGGTGGCCCAGGGGCTGGACATCATGCGCCCGGTCTCGGAGATCATGACCCCGAACCCGCGGACCGTCAGTTCCGAGACCCTCGCCTTCGAGGCGATGATCATCATGGCGGAGATGCGCATCCACCACATCCCGATCGTGGACGAGGGGAAGCTCACCGGCATCGTCACCACCGCCGACGTCATGCGCCTGCTGCGCCACGACCCGATCTACCTCACCGCCGACCTCTCCCGCCGGAACTCGCCCGAGGAACTGCGCAACGCCTACTCCCAGGCCTCGGAGGTGGCGGTCCGCTTCATCGAACGCGGCGCCTCCGCGGAGGAGACCTCCGGCATCATGACGATCGCCGCGGATGCCCTGGCCCGCCGGCTGCTCAAGCTGGGGGAGGAACAGCTCGGCCCGCCACCGGTGCCCTACACGTTCGTGGTCCTCGGCTCCCAGGGACGCCGGGAGATGGGCCTGGCCTCCGACCAGGACAACGCGATGGTGCTCTCCGACGACTACGACGAGGCCGTACACGGCGAGTACTTCGCGCAGCTCAGCGAATACGTCTGCCGGGGCCTGGACACCGCGGGCCAGGTGCTGTGCCCGGGGGACATGATGGCCTCGAACCCGCAGTGGCGGATGACGGTCTCCCAGTGGTCGGACACCTTCCACCTGTGGGTCACCGCCCCGGAACCGGACGCCCTCCTGCACGCCCAGACCTTCTTCGACTTCCGCGGCATCTGGGGGGAGATCGGACTGGGGGATGAGGTCCACAACGGTGCCGTCAGCCGGGCCCGGGGTGCACGGCGCATGCACGCCCACCTGGCGGCCCTGGCGGCCCGCCGTGAACCACCCCTGGGCTTCTTCCGTGGTCTGGTCGTTGACCGTTCCGGCGAATACGCCAACACCCTCAACGTGAAGAAGGGCGGCACGGCCGGCATCGTCCAGATGGCGCGGCTGTTCGCCCTGTCCAGCGGCGTGACCGCCCTGGGTACGCGCCGTCGGCTCCTCGACTCGGCGGCTGCCGGCGGGGTCTCCGAGCGCGGGGCACAGGATCTTGTCGACGCCTTCGACTACCTCACCTCCATCACCCTGCGGCACCAGGCCATCCAGCTGCGGGAGAAGACCACCCCGGACTACAACATCGATCCCAATAAACTGGGCAGGATGGACCGGGAGCACCTGCGCGACAGCTTCCAGATCATCAAGGACATGCAGAACGCACTGGCCTCGAAATACCTGGTGAGGAACATCTGATGTGGCCCTTCCGCTCCCCGCGGCCGCAGAAGTCCACCGGCCCGCTCAAGGAATTCTACGCCGTCCCCCCACCCACGGAGGAGACCCCGCTCACCGAACTGCCCCTCCTGGCGGTCGACGTGGAGGCCACCGGCATGGACGCACGGAAACACCAGCTGGTCTCCATCGGCTGGGTGCCGGTCAACGGCACACAGATCGACCTCTCGGGGGCCGGTTACGTCATCCTGCGGGGCTCCGAGGGATTCACCGTCGGTCCCTCAGCGACGATCCACCAGCTCACCGACGATGAGATCGCGGCGGGCATCGATCACTCCGAGGCTCTCGGGCAGCTGCTGGCGGCGCTCCAGGGGCGGGCGATGCTGGGCCATTTCGTACCTATGGAGGAGGGTTTCCTCTCAGCGGCCTGCCAACGACTGTTCCATGCGCCGCTGCAGGTGCCGATGGTGGACACCTTCGCCATCGAACGCCGCCACATGGAGAGGATGGGCACCTACCCCCGCGGGGAGGACCTCCGGCTGGCCCGGGTCCGGGCGCGCTACGGGCTCCCGGCCTACCGCAACCACAACGCTCTCACCGATGCGCTGGCATGCGCGGAACAGTACCTGGCACACCAGGCACAGCTACCTGTATCAACTCTGAAGGACGTGATGGTCTGAGCGTGGGCCCGGGCACGGTAGAGTAGCCGCCATGCGCTTTGGAAGAATTGCCCACCCTGAGGGTTTCAGTTTTGTTGTCGTCGATGGTGAAGGCGAGGAGAATCTCGTCGCCAAGGAGATCAAGGACACTCCCTACACCGAGCCGGAGTACACTGGCCGGGAGTGGCCGCTGGCGGATGTGAGGCTGCTCGCCCCGACCCTGCCGAGCAAGGTCGTCGCCATCGGCCGCAACTACGCCGATCACGTCGCCGAGGTCTTCAAGGAGTCCGCCGAGCACCTGCCGCCGACCCTGTTCCTCAAGCCCCCGACCTCCGTCGTCGGGCCGGAAGCCCCCATCCGGATCCCGGAGTTCGCCACCAAGGTGGAGTTCGAGGGTGAGCTCGCAGTGGTTGTCGGCCAGGTGGCCAAGAATGTCAAGGCTGCAGACTGGAAGTCTGTTGTCCGGGGCTTCACCATCGTCAACGACGTCTCCTCCCGTGACCTGCAGTTCGCGGACGGCCAGTGGGCCCGTGCCAAGGGTATCGACACCTTCTGCCCGCTGGGCCCCTGGATCGAGACCGACATCGACTCCTTCGACCTGGACAACCTGTCGATCCGCGCCCACCTGACCCAGGACGGCGTCACCGAGACCAAGCAGGACTCCAACTCCAACCAGATGATCATGAAGATGGGCGAGATCATCGAATTCATCACCGCCTCCATGACCCTGCTGCCGGGCGACGTCATCTGCACCGGCTCCCCGGCCGGCACCGAGGCCATGAACCCGGGCGATACCATCGAGGTGGAGATCGAGGGTCTGGGATCCCTCCGCAACCCGGTGGAGCGCGCCTAAGAATGCACCACCACGACGGCCACCACGCGGGTGGCCGTCAGTGGTCCGGCAACCCGGGCGGGGTAGCGGGGCGTCGACAAGCAGATTGAATTGGTCTCTGCTGCTGCGCGCTGTGGGTTAGAGCCCGAGCGAACGCAGGATGGTGCGCAGCTTCGCGGTGGTCTCCTCGAGCTCCTCCCCGGGGTCGGAATCCGCGACGATGCCCCCGCCGGCCCAGGCGCGGGCGGTGGTGCCGTCACCGGAGACCTCGGCGCAGCGGATGGCCACCATGTACTCGCCGTCGCCGGAGGCGTCGCACCAGCCGACGGCCCCGGAGTAGAAACGGCGGTCGGTCTCGGCCGTCTCGATGAGGGCCTCGGCGGCGTCGGTGGGGGTGCCGCAGATCGCCGGGGTGGGGTGCGTGTGCACGGCCAGCTCCAGGGCGTTGACAGCCGGGTCGCGCAGGGTGCCCACGATCGGGGTCGCCAGGTGCCACATCTCGTTGGTCCGGGCCAGTTCCGGGCGGGCAGGGATGTCCAGCCGGGAGCAGAAGGGGCCGAGCTTCTCCCGCAGGTGCTCGACGACGTACTGGTGCTCCTCGAGGTCCTTGGCGGACTGTGCCAACCGCTTGCCGACGGCCGCGTCAGCCGCCGCATCAGCCTGGCGCGGCGCCGAGCCCGCCAGGGGATAGGCCGTCACAGTCGAGCCCTGACGCTGGACCAGCACCTCGGGGGAGGACCCGACGATCATGTCGCCCGGACGCCCCGCGGGGCTGAGGTCAGCGATGAAGCCGTCGCGGTTGTAGGAGTTGTCGATGAGCCGGGCTGCGACCAACAGCGGGTCCACCGGCGGATCGAAGGCGATGTCGACGGCGCGCGCCAGCACCACCTTCTTCAGCTTGGAGGCGCGGATGGTGCTCACGGCGGCCTCCACCCGGCGCAGGTGCTCCTCGGGCTCGGGGTCCACCCCGCAGATCCGGGCGTGGAGTACCGCCCCCTCGCCCTGGCGGTAGTAGGCGTGGGGCTCCAGCGGCCCGTCCTCCCGGATCACGTGTTCCGGGACAGTGAGGGCGGCGGGGGCGGAGCGGTCGAAGGGCAGTGCGCCGACGACGATGGGCACCCGCCCGGAACGCAGCGCCTCAATCGCAGCCCAGGGATCGGTGAACGTCTCCACCGCCCCCTGGGTGCGTACCGAGCCGTGCGCCCTGGACAGGAGGAAGTCCGGCGCGGTGACAGGTCGGTGGGCACACATGTCGAGCCAGTCTAGTGCGTGGCCGGGGCACCGTCATCCACCACCCTGGCTTGACTCCCGGTTGGATAAAAGCCCCGGATGCTTGGGGTGAATGTTGTTATTGTTGGTTTCTGTGATCCAGACCAAGACACTCCGCCGTGCCCTCGGGACGATGCTCGCCCTCATCCTCTCCCTGGGAACCCTCGCCCCCGCCCCGGCGGCGGCGCAGTCCTCCCTGCCTGGGGGGTTCGCGCTGCCGGGTGGCTCCTCCGGCGGGGACGCGACCTTCCCCCTGGCGGTGGGCGGCCGGGACGTGCTCGTCTCGCTCCCACCCAACTACAACCCCGCCATCGCCCACCCGGTCCTGCTCGTCTTCGGCGGTCTGGGGGCCAGCGCGGAGGAGGTCTCCCGGACCCTCGGGCTGCGTGCCAACTCGGGCGCGATCATCGCCTACGCCCGCGGCGTGGGCAACGCCTGGGCAGGTGCCCCCTACTCGCAGACAACCATGGACGCCGACGTCTCCTACGCCCGCGGCATCGTCGACGCCATCGCCGCTCAGCACCCGGTCGACCGGGGCCGGATCTACGCCATCGGCCACTCCAACGGTGGGGCCTTCGCCCTCAACCTGGCGTGCCGTGCCCCGGAGCTGCTCGCCGGCGTGGTGAGTGTGTCGGGCATGTTCTACACGGCTGCCGACCAGGGCTGCTGGGGCGGCAACGTCCCTGTCATGCTCATCCACTCCACCAATGATGACGTCGCGGTCTACGGCGGGGGAGTGCGCCACGGCGCCCCCTTCCTCTCCGTTGACGAGATGTTTCAGCGGTGGGGCACCCGCAACGGCTGTCAGCTGCAGCCCGTGCACCTGGCGGCCGGCGGCGGCCGCACCCACCGCGCCTGGACCGGTTGCCGCGCGCAGACCGAGCTGGTGATCTCCCCGTCCGCCGGCCATCCCTGGCCCGGGCACGCCCCGGCCGTGGCGAGGGACTTCCTCGCGCGCCAAAATCGCTGAGCAGTAACATGACGGGCATGACTGATGTTCGTGTTCGATTCTGCCCCTCGCCCACCGGTACCCCGCACGTGGGCCTGGTGCGCACCGCACTGTTCAACTGGGCCTATGCCCGCCGCCACCAGGGCACCATGGTGTTCCGTATCGAGGACACCGATGCCGCCCGCGATTCCGAGGACTCCTACTCGGCGCTCCTCGAGGCCATGAACTGGCTCGGCCTGGACTGGGACGAGGGTGTGGAGAAGGGCGGTCCGCATGAGCCGTACCGACAGTCGCAGCGCATGGACATCTACGCCGACATCCTGAAGCAGCTCATCGACGCCGGCGAGGTCTACCCCGCCTACTCCACCGCGGAGGAGGTCGAGGAGCGCCACAAGGCCGCCGGCCGCGACCCCAAGCTGGGCTACGACAACTACGACCGCACCCTGACCGAGGAGGAGGTCGCGGCCTTCCAGGCCGAGGGACGTCAGCCGGTCTGGCGCCTGCGCATGCCGGAGCAGGACTGGAAGTGGAACGACCTGGTCCGCGGTGAGGTCGAGTTCAAGGCCGCCACCCAGCCCGACTTCGTGGTCGCCCGCTCCAACGGTGCCCCGCTGTACACCCTGGTCAACCCGGTCGATGACGCGCTCATGCGCATCACCCACGTCCTGCGCGGTGAGGACCTGCTGTCCTCCACCCCGCGCCAGCTGGCCCTCTACGAGGCGCTCAAGCGCATCGGTGTCACCGACTTCACCCCGCAGTTCGGTCACCTGCCCTTTGTCATGGGCGAGGGCAACAAGAAGCTGTCCAAGCGTGACCCGCAGTCCAACCTCTTCCACCACCGGGAGAACGGCATCATCCCGGAGGGCATGCTCAACTACCTGGCTCTGCTGGGCTGGTCCCTGTCCGGTGACCGCGACATCTTCTCCATTGAGGAGATGGTGGCCAACTTCGACATCGCCGACGTGCTGGGTAACCCGGCCCGCTTCGACCAGAAGAAACTCGAGGCCATCAACGCCGACCACATCCGCCTGCTGGAGCCCGCGGACTTCGAGGCCCGCCTGCGTGCCCACCTGAGCGAGTTCACCGACTTCCCGCAGGACTACCCGGCGGACAAGTTTCAGGTCGTGGCAGATCTCACCCAGACCCGCATCAAGACGCTCTCCGAGGCCTACGGTCTGCTGAAGTTCCTCGTCACCGCAGATGAGGACCTGGAGCTCAACGAGCGGGCGGCGAAGAAGAACCTCAAGGAGGCCGCTATCGCGCCGCTGGACGCCGGTATTGCCGCCCTGGAGGCCGTGGACGAGTGGACTACTCCGGACATCGAAGCTGTACTGACCAAGGCGCTCATCGAGGATCTGGAGCTCAAGCCGCGCACCGCCTACGGCGCGCTGCGCGTGGCCATCTCCGGCGAGCAGGTCTCCCCGCCGCTGTTCGAGTCCATGGAGCTGCTGGGCCGCGAATCGACACTTGCGCGTCTGCGCGCGGCCCGCGCAGTCACCCCCTTCGAGGCCGCCCCGACGGCCTAGTCAGGGGATTCGGGGGAGTAGCGCAGCAGGTCGCCGGGCTGGCAGTCGAGCGCCTCGCACAACGCTGCGAGGGTGGTGAAGCGGACAGCCCGGGCGCGTCCGTTCTTGAGTACCGAGAGGTTGGCGGGGGTGATACCGATCTTCTCGGCGAGCTCACCCACCCCCATCTTCCGGCGGGCGAGCATGACGTCGATGTCGACGATGATGGACATCAGATGACCGCCTCGAGCTCAGCGGAGAAACCTGTAGCCTGCACCAGCAGCATCCGCTGAACGTAGACGACCAGCCCGACGCCCGCGAGCAGCAGGGCGAAGACGCCTGTCACGAGGATGAGTCCGGGGGCGTCATCGACCTCGGCCACGACGTATCCGGCGAGCAGGACGAAGACTGATGCCGTGATAATGGCGGCGATGACGGTGTCGACCCAGCGGAAGGAGGCAGGGGAGAATACCGTGTTCTGCCTGACCAGTGAGACGAGCCGCCAGACGGCGACTATGGCGACCTGGACGCAGACCAGGCCGAGTACCACGAAGATGCTCAGGCCGATTTTGGCGGGCACGGGAGCGGTGGCATCACCCAGGAAGAGACCGGTGGGGATGAGGATCTGTACCGCGAGACAGGCCAGCAGCCCGAGGATGAGGATCCCGCGTAGCAGAACGGTGATTTTCGTGGACATATGGAGGAGCCTTTCTATCGAATTTCGATAGAAGTCTATCGTGATTCGATAGAAGGGTCAGGGCGGGTGGGGGGTCGTGGTCGATATGTCCGGCATGGGAGGGATTGGGGCTTCTGGCGTATGCGAACGGCCATAAACCATGTTTGAGCTGGCGATTTGTCACTGCTGTACGCTTCTGGTTATAGTTATCCACGTTGCACAGAGCGGCACGGGGTGGAAAGCTTCCCCATGCCTGCGGTGCAACAGGAGATCACTCCGAATTGGCCTATGGTGTAATTGGCAACACAACGGTTTCTGGTACCGTCATTCTAGGTTCGAGTCCTGGTAGGCCAGCTGCAGCTCACACTGCAAGCGAGAAGAATATGTCGCTAAGCCCCGTTCGTCTAGCGGCCTAGGACGCCGCCCTCTCACGGCGGTAACACGGGTTCAAATCCCGTACGGGGTACAACAAGACTCCCGGACTCATTCGAGTCCGGGAGTCTTTTTTGTTTTTGCATTTCACCCCCGCACTTACCGATGGTGCGTGGGTCACACCTCGGCAAATAATGTGTTGGGGGTAACTTTTTATAACGAAAAAGTGAATAAGCTTTTAACTCATGAACCCCCTGACATATGCTGCAGTTAAGCGGAGAGGATCACACCTCAGACCCCCGGTACCAGGCAGAAGGTAACGAGAATCTCCGGATGGAACTACCGGAAGGAGAGCATATGGCAGTAAGTGGAACTAACCATATCTCCGGACGCGGCGCAGGCGTCCTCCCATAAGCGGCATGGCCGTAATCCAGAACTTCCAGAGCGCAAGAAATGCGCGAAGTACAGGAGCTAAAGGGAGCGATATGAAGCGTCAGCCGTCACCCGAGCCCCACGGCAAGGACAGGCCAACCCCCGACAACTAGTTCCTCAGAACTGCAGCGGACGCGATCATGACGGGATCATCACCCCGGATCGACGAAACCTCCGCACCGACGTCGGAAGTGGTGGAAGTACCACCGTCCACGGTTCGGCAGAAGTAGAAACCCACCACCGAGTGTGGTGGGTTTCCGCATGGTTGGCATCATGTTAAAAATCGTTTTTACCTGCTGATTTGTGCACCGACACCCGCAACGTTTACAGTAATGGAGTCCGCAAGGGACGCCGCGCTGAAAAGCGAACATGCCCCGTTCGTCTAGCGGCCTAGGACGCCGCCCTCTCACGGCGGTAACACGGGTTCAAATCCCGTACGGGGTACAAGTTCAGAAGAGGCCAGGTCATTGACCTGGCCTCTTCTGTTTTTGCGGTCCCCATAATCGTATCGATAGTCTGTTCGCTTAACTGGTGGAGGCAGATAGGTCATGTCCGGGGCGGACGTTATTCTTTAGTTCATGAGTGCGGAGCGGACAATTGCCAATGCCCTGACCTTCAGCGACCTTGCAGCTAAAGAGCCGGCCTGGGCACTCTTGCGCGCCACGAATGCTCCAGCCATCCTCACTGTCTTATCCGCGGTGTTCCGGGGCGACAACCGCCAGGTCCCGGGCTCCGAACTCATCGCCGCAACGGCTCGGATCCTGCCGGAGGTCCGGGAACAGACCGGTCTCGAACTCAAGCTCAGCACCGAGGCATATATCGAGGAATGGGTCCGCAGTGGTTTCCTCACCCGCCGGGCCCCGCAGAACGCGCCGGAGGAGCTGTATGAGCTGTCGCCTGGAGCCCACCTGGCGCAGGACTTCGTGGAACAACTCCATACCCCTAAACGTGCTGTCACGCGCTCGCGGTTGAGCAACGTGTTCAACAGTCTGAGCGCACTGGAGGCGGACACGGACCCTGATGAGGACCGTGCCATCGAGCGCCTGGAGCGGCAACGCGATGAGCTGCAACAGCGCATCGACACCATCAGAGTCGACGGCGTGCGCACGGTGGACACCGGTGAGGCCGTCGAACAGGCCCGGGAGGTCATCTCCCTGATCCGGGATCTGCCCACGGACTTCGCCCGGGTGCAGTCGGAGATCGAGCGTGAGGACCTGAAGCTCCGCGAGCAGATCCTCACCGATGACCGCCGGGGTGCCGAAGTCCTCGAGGAGATCTTCACCGGCCTCGACCTCATCGACCAGTCCGAGTCCGGTCAGGCCTTCAACGGCTTCTATCGTCTCCTGCTCAACCACCAGGAGTCCGCGAGGTTCGAGGCGACACACTCCGAGGTGCTGAAGCGTGATTTCATCCCCATCCTGGACGGGGAGGAGCAGGCCCTGCTGCGGGGCTTGATGGCCTCACTGCGTTCCTCTGCCGGTGCGGTGCAGGAGGCCAAGACCAGGCTGTCCCGCTCCCTGCGTCGCTTCGTGCAGTCGCGGGAGAACGAGGCACACAAAGGCCTGCTCAACTCCATCAAGGACGCGGAACTGGCCGCGCTGCAGTTCACCAGGAACGGCGGTAAACCACGCCAGAGCCTGGACATGGAACTCAGGTTGACCCGCGGGAAGTTCAGCACCGTGGCGTCATGGGCACTACACGATCCCGCTGACTTCCGCATCGACACCGACGTGCCGGTCCACCAGCCGGGTGACCTTGATCCCCAGGAGCTGCGGGCCCGCCTGCGCGACACGGAAGTCGACTGGGGCGAGCTGCACCTGGCCATCAACGACCTCATCGCGGAAGGGAGTCAACCCACCGTCGCGGAGGTGCTCGAGGCCCGGCCGGCCACCCAGGGACTGGCCAGCGTCGTGGGCCTGATCCAGCTCGCCCGGCAACGCGGCACCCGCACAGAGGGCACCGAATTCCTGCGGTGGACCTCACCGGAAGGGAAACTGCTGCAGGCCCGCTACACCGCCTACGAGTTTCGCGAACAGGTTCCGACCACGGCCCAGCTGTGGGACCACCAGCCAACCATGAAAGACAACGCCCATGCCTGATTTCTTCGGCTCCCTCGACGACCACGAGCTCACGTCCGACACTGATGTCGTGGACAACGCCGGGGAACATGACCGACACCCCTCCGACGGGATGGACGCCATTCCCGGGGACCTCGGGGACTTCACCCTCGAACAACGGCTGGCGGCACGGGGACTCCTGCGTGGTCCCTTCATCTCTGGTGCGCAGGACAAGGACATCTACCACGAAATAGTGCGCTCAGCGGGTACCCTCAGTGCGTTTCTGGACAACCTGCTGGTCAAGCTCGTCATCGACGAGGTGGGGGAGATCGCCTACCTCCGCGACTGGGATCCACTGCCGGAGGGCGCACCGTCACTGTTCCGGCGTCGGCCCCTCACACACATGCAGACCGCGGTGGTGCTGAACCTCCGCAAGAAACTGGCGCACGCCGTCAGCGGGGAGCGCACGATCGTTGACGCCAACCACATCTTCGAGGAGACCCTGCCGTATCAGCCGGACGCGGGCACCGACCGGGCGAAACAGCGCACCACTTTTGACAATGCCTGGAATGTGTTGGCTGACCACGGCGTGTTGAAGAGGACCCCCACACCCGGGCGCTGGGAGGTGTCCCCGGTGCTGTCCAGCATCTTCTCGGCGGAGGAGATAGCGGCGGTCCACCACAGTTACACCGAGTGGTCGGAACGGAAAGACGCCGTGGGCACCACCACGGTGGAGGAATCGATGGAGAATAATGATGAGTAGAACAATCCCCGGACAGTTCCGGCTGGCGACCCTGCAGGTGTGCAACTGGGGCACGTTCGACGGCGTCACCCGTTTCGACCTCGCGGAGGACGGTTTCCTGATCTACGGCCCCTCGGGCTCCGGCAAATCCACGCTCATCGACGCGGTGTCTGCGGTGCTGGTGGAGCCCCGGAAGCGCAGGTTCAACGCGGCAGCCGACAAGGACAACGCCGGCGGCCGGAACCTGGTCTCCTACTGCCGTGGTGCCTGGGCCAATGAGGAGAGCGCAGAGTTCAACGAGATCACCCAGTCCTTCCTCCGTACGGGTGCCACCTGGTCGGGTATCTCCCTGACCTACCGTGACGGGCTCGGCCAGACCGTCACCGCGGTCTACCTGATGTTCCTTCGCGCCTCCACGCACGCTGACGCGGACATCAAAAAACTGTTCATCACCCTGCCCGGAGAAGTCGACATCGAGGATTTCGAGGCACTCGCCAAAAACGGTCTCGACGTCGGCGCAGCCAAAAGGTCGTTCCCGCAGGCCTACTGCGTGGAGCACCGCCAGAAGCAGTTCCTCATCGACTTCAGCAACCGGATCGGGGTCGCTGACCTGGGTGCCTGGGAGCTGCTGCACCAGGCCCAGTCCACCAAGAACCTGGGCGACCTGAACTCGATGATCCGGGAGTTCATGCTGAGCGAGCCCGACACCTTCCGTGCCGCCAAGACTGCGGTGGACAACTTCACCGAGCTGGAGACCGCCTACCAGGCTGTCCTCAACGCGCGTCGCCAGATTGAATGCCTCAGCCCGATCCGTGAGGCGGACAGCCGGCGCCGCGAGGTCCGCAGGGCCGTCGACGAGCTCCAGGAGGAGATCGATGCGCTGCCCCGGTTCATGTCGGATGCGAAGGAGGAGTATCTCGAGGAGGAGATCGAGACCCTGGAACAAGCGTTGCGCACGCAGGACCAGAAGAAGAGGGTGCAGCAGGATACCGTCGCCAGGGTCCGCTCCACCGTCACCGGCCTGGAAAGGGCACTGGACGGCAACGAGAACGACGCCATCCGGGCGGCGAAAACTGAAGTTGCGAACCTGAGGGACCGACTCTGCACGGTGGCGGACAATGCCCGGCACTTCACGGACCGCGTCGTCGTGCTCGGCAGGCAGCTGCCGGCCACAGAACCGGAGTTTCTCGCACTGCGCTCCACACTCGCTGAGGAGCTCAAGGGATTCACGGCGTCCCATGAGCTGGCGAATGAACGGTGGGTCCAGATCTCCACCGAGCTGAAGGGCACCCGCCCGAAACTGCAGCAGGTGACCGCGGAACTGCAGTCGGTGAAGAAGAACCGCTCTAGCATGGACCACGACAAGCTGCTCGCCAAGGCGAAGATCTGCGAGGCAACCGGCATCCCTGCCCACGAGCTCCCCTTCGTCGCCGACCTGATCGCCGTCCGGGAGGAGGAGAAGGAGCGTTGGCAGCCGGCCGCGGAACGCACCATGTTCAGCTTCGCCCGGGACATGCTGGTGCCCGAGGAACACTACGAGCAGGTGTCCCGGTTCGTGAACAACGAGCACCTCGGGGCCCGCCTGCAGTACATCCGGATCGGCAAGGACGAGGAATTCAGCGCCAAGGTGCCAGGCACACCCAATTCCCTGGCCGGCAAGATCGAGGTGAAGGAGTCACGCTTCCGGGCGTGGCTCGAGTACCGCCTGGCCTCCCGCTTCGACCACCTGTGTGCCGACACGATGGACCAGTTCCGTGGGGCGCGCCGGGCGGTGACGGAGGAAGGGCAGATCAAGGACGGTGCCACGCACGTCAAGGACGACCGCTTCAACATCAGGGACAGCAGCAGATGGGTGCTGTCCGGGAACGTCGGGTTCAAGATCGAGCTCCTGACCAGGCAGGCCGGTGAACTCCGCGAGGAGCTGACGGCCCTTGAGGCCCACGAAACCGAGTTGAAGAAACAGATCGCTGAATACGGGAACTGGAGCACCCTCGCGGAACGCCTCCTGGAGACCAGTGCTTTCGCCGACATCGACGTCCCCACCTTCAACCTGGAGCTCCACCGCGCCCAGGACCATCTGGACCAGCTGGAGAGCAAGGACACGCAGCGCGAACAGCTCAGGACGCAGCTGCGGAACGAGCAGAAGAAGCTGGAGGGGGAGGAATCGGTCCTCGAGAAACTGAGCAAGGAGATTCACGTCGCTGAGGCCAAGGTCGACGACCTCAACGAGCAGCTAGAGGTCGTGGTTCTGGAGGTGGGGGAGCAACCTGACGTCGATGAAGTGGTGCGAGCCAAGCTGCGTAAGCGGTGTGAGCCTTTCGCGGATGCGATCACCGCGTCTAACGTCGAGACCGTTCACCGTCAGGTCAGCACCTGCCTCATGGAGGAACTCAGCGGGCTGCACGGAACGGAGTCCTCCCTCAACAACGCCATCACCAATGCGATGGGAAGGTACATCGATGACTGGCCGCACCGCCGCAGTGATCTGAGGGTGGACGCGGAATGGGCCCGCGACTTCCTGGATGAGCTGGACAACCTGGAGGCCGAGAACCTCCCCAAATATGAGGACAGGTTCCACCAGAAGCTCCACGACGACACCATCCAGCCGCTCTCCCAGCTCTACAGCGACATCCGCAGCGCGACGTCCGCCACGCGGAACTCGATTGCCAGCATCAACGAGACCCTCAATGAGGTGGAGTTCTATCCCGGTGCGCACCTGCAGATTGAGGTGAAGGAAGACCGGCCGAAGGCTGCCTCAGATTTCATCGACAAGCTCAGGAGCACTATCGAGGGTTCGCTGATCCCCGGTGACCTGGCGATGAGCGAGGACCGCTTCCGGCAGATGCGGGAGGTGATCCAGGAGCTGACGATCTCGGACACCAACCCCCAGCGACTGCGTGACCTGCGCATTGACACCCGCCGGCACGTGCGTTTCCAGGGCGTGGAGATCAAGCATGACGGGACCCGGGGACATGTGTACGAGTCCTCCCGCGGACTTTCCGGTGGCCAGGCGCAGAAGCTGTCGTCGTTCTGCCTGGCGGCTGCGTTGAAGTACCGGCTGTGCGGCATGGGCCTGTCGGAGATCCTGTCGCGCAACTCGGTGATCCGGCACGAGGGCTCCACCTACCCGAAGTTCGGCACCATCATCCTCGACGAGGCCTTCGACCGGGCCGACGCCACCTTCACCCGGGCCGCCCTGGACGCCTTCACCGAATTCGGCTTCCACATGATCATGGCTACGCCGGAGAAGCTCCTGCAGACCGTCCAGAGTTATATCGGTGGTGTGCTGCTGGTGGAATGCCCTGACCGGAAATACTCCCTGTGTAGCCAACTGACCATTGAAGAGGCCCGGGAGCACGAGGAACTGTGAAGCACCAGGAGGATGTGCGGGCCCAGGCGGAGACCTTCTACCGGCGCAACCACCGGGCGTGGTTGCTGGGTGAGTTCACCCCGCGGGGCATCAGTCTGCAGCCGCCGACCGCCCAGGACGTCGCCGCCGACGGTGGCCGGGCAGTGGGCGAGTGGTTGAAACACTGGGCCGGCTACCCGGGGAAGGTGGAGACCGTCCGTAAGCGCCTCGGTTATCTGGGCACCTACGACGTCCCGGCCAGGGTGGTGCTCGATACCCCGGCTGCTGCTGCGACGGCCGCAGGATGCGCTGATGAATGGGTGCGCATGGTTGAGGTGCTGGACCTGTTCGTCGACAAGCTGGGGGAGAAGGTGCGGGCCCCGCTCGCCGCGGAGGCGCAGTCCTGGGCGCAGTGGAATGACCTGGAGGTCAGCCAGTACGTCGACGTGATCCGGTGGCTGCAGGAGAATGATACGGCGGACTATTACCTGCGTGAACTGCCCATTCGCGGGGTGGACACGAAATGGATCGGAGACCACGACAAGGTGGTCGCTGCCGTCCATTCCATGCAGGGTTTCCGGCAGAAACCTCTCATGGTGGAGATGCGCACCCTGGACCCGACCCTGCTCGTGGGAGACTTCCTCCATGTGCTCTGCCCGGTGACGGAGCTGGCCGCCCGTCAGGTGGCGGCAGAGAACATCATCATCGTGGAGAACCACCAGTCCTTCCTGGCCCTGCCACAGCTTGAGGGGACCTGGGCCATGTTCGGCGGCGGTTACCGTTCTGACACGCTGGCGGCCGGACTGGGGTGGCTGGCGGAGAAGAACGTCCACTACTGGAGCGACCTGGACTCCCACGGATTCAACATGGTCAGCCGTACCCGTGCAGTGCTGCCGGCCATGCGGACAGTCCTGATGGATCTGGACACGATCATCCACCATGAGGATCTGGCCGTTGAGGAATCCACCGCGCTGCCGTATGACGTCACGAATCTTGCTCCCGGGGAGAAACAGGCGCTGGACTATCTACGTGAGCGTGCCCAGGGGCGCTGCCTGCGGATTGAGCAGGAGCGCCTGGACTTCCCGTGGGTGTGCGCACAACTGGAGGCGCAGGTGAGGCACTCCCAGCTGCACATCCGGCCAGAGACCACCGGGGACGTTGAGGTGGTGCGCGATGTCGTCACGCAGGCCTTCGCCGGCGTCGAGCATTCCGACGGTTCGGAGCCGGCCATCGTGGATGCCCTGCGGGAGGCCGGGGCACTCACCGTTTCCCTGGTTGCGGAACAGGACGGGGAAGTGACCGGACATGTCGCCGCCTCCCCGGTGAGCATCGGCGACGGAACCGCTGGCTGGTACGGCATCGGGCCGGTGGCCGTGCGCCCCGACCGGCAGGGCAGGGGAATCGGCAGTCGGCTCATGGAACATGTCCTGGACACCCTGCGCGGGGCCGGGGCAGCCGGGGCGGTCCTGCTCGGGGAACCGGCGTTCTACACCCGCTTCGGTTTCCGCCCGGTCGCGGGGTTGAGTTACCGGGCCGCGCCAGCAGAGTACTTCCTCGCCCTGTCCTTCACCGATGTCCCGCCGCCCGCGGGGGAGGTCAGCTACCACCCGGCCTTCAGCCAATAAGGTGGAGTCATGAACCCGGAATTCCTGACACGAGCAATCGAGCTGTCCCGGGAGGGCATGCGGGCCAACGAGGGTGGACCTTTTGGGGCGGTGGTGGTGCGCGACGGTGAGATCATCGCCGAAGGCAACAACCGTGTGCTGCTCACCAACGACCCGACCAACCACGCCGAGATGGTGGCCATCCGCCGGGCCACGGAGACACTCGGCCGTTTCGACCTGTCCGACTGTGAGCTCTACGCCAGCTGCGAACCCTGCCCGATGTGCCTCGGTGCGATCTACTGGGCGCGGCTGGGCAGGGTCTGGTTCGCCAACACCCGTGAGGACGCCGCCGACATCGATTTCGACGATTCCCTCATCTACCGGGAGCTGGATAAACCCATCGGGGAACGTCTCATTCCTTTCGAGCATGTCCCGGACGAACGTGCGCGTGAGATCTTCGCCGAGTGGATGGACAAGGCGGACAGGACCCCGTACTGATGCTCAGCCACCGGGAAATCAAGGAAATACCTGGCGTATTCTGTGGCAATGGACCATAACCGGATTCAGGAGCAGCACATCGCCGTTTTCGGTGAGAGTGGAAGCGGCAAGACCGTCCTGGTGTCAACCTTCTATGGGTTGTCCCAGGAACCCGAGGACGACCAGCTGTTCTGGATTATCGCTGACAATCAGAAACACGGAATGCGCCTGCATCAGAACTACCTGGGGATGCGGGATTCGCGGCAGACACCGGAGGTAAACAGGTTTGCCTCTCACTCCTATGCTTTTTCGGTACGCATGAAGGCCGAGCCGGAGGCGAAGGAGAAGAAGAAGTTACCTTTTGACGCTCTCCGCCTGGTCTGGCACGACTATCCGGGGGAGTGGTTCGAGCAGGATGTCAGCGGGGAGGAAGCTAAGCGAAGGGTCACGACCTTCCGGAACCTGTTGACCTCTGATGCGGCGCTCTTCTTGGTTGACGGACAGAAACTGCTCGACAACAAGGGCCAGGAGGAGCGGTACCTGAAGGCTCTGTTCACCAACTTTCGGAACGGTCTCCTGTCGCTCAAGGACGATCTGCTGGAGGACGGGAAACCACTCGAGGAATTTCCCCGTATCTGGGTGTTGGCCCTGTCCAAGGCTGACCTGTGGCCGGAAATGGATGTCATCCGTTTCCGGGATCTTGTCACCAACAAGGCTGGCGGGGAAATCCTGGATCTGAGGGATGTGCTCGCGGAGTTCGTTGCAGGGGAGCAGGCGCTGTCTGTGGGGGAGGACTTCATGCTGCTCTCGGCGGCGGAGTTCGGGGAGGACAAGATCGAGATGAAGAAGAACATCGGGCTTGACCTGATCCTCCCCCTTGCAGCCATCCTGCCTTTCCAGCGG
The DNA here is from genome assembly GCF_003955685.1 of Corynebacterium hylobatis. Taxonomy (GTDB): domain Bacteria; phylum Actinomycetota; class Actinomycetes; order Mycobacteriales; family Mycobacteriaceae; genus Corynebacterium; species Corynebacterium hylobatis. Next base: position 130,540 of record NZ_RXHJ01000001.1, on the reverse strand, counting down.
CAGGTGAGATGGAATCGTGCAAAACTCCTCCCTGCGAAAATCGCGGAAAATGTGTTGCGCGGCGGGGGATACGGAATCGCTCTCGTGGTTACCGCCTTCCAGTTGAAGGGCGTAGGAATAGGCAAGCTGGCCATCATGAAGAGTCTCCTCGATCGAATCCTGTCGAAGGAAACCATTGATGACTGGACCGCCCTGGCGGTTGACAAGTTGAATGCGATCCATGAGGAGGCGATCGCACAGAAGAACTATCTGACGGCTTCGTTGACCAATTTTTCACTGGCGCTCGACAAGGCGGAGGAAAACCGGATCTTGCTGAGGACCAGGCGATGAAGCTGATCTGGGCCACGCGCGGTCGGGACTGGGGTTTTCGTTTCCTCCTGAAAGGGGGTTACGAGGATCCGCTGCCAGTCTATGAATCCGTTTTCGGGACGCTGCCCGGCAGGGAGGGCTACAGGAAGGTGGGCGATAAAATTGCTCTCCGTTTTCCTGATCCGGAACTGCGGGAAGATGCCTCGGGCCGGGTCATTCCCCATGAGTTCGTTGTTCTTGGTGAACGGGCGGCTGGACTGGGCTCTTTCGAGGAGGCGTTCAGTGTGATCTGGCCTCTCGTGGCAGGACGGTATGAGCAGATCTGGAATGTGCCTCAGCCACCGCGAAATCTTGAGCAGTGATCACGCACCTATGATCGGCCCCATGATGCTCAGCCACCGCCTCATGCACGCCATGAACACCGCGGCCGTCAATCACTGCGACCAGGTGCGGAAGGGTTCAGGGATCCCGTACATCGCGCACCTGTATGCGGTCATGCACCTGGTCTCCCAGGTGACTGATGACGAGGACATCCTCATCGCCGCGCTCTTCCACGACACCCTGGAGGACGTGCCGGAGAACTACCCGGAGGCGCGCATGCGGGCGGAGTTCGGCGACCGGGTCACCGACATCGTGCTCGGGCTGACCAAGGACGATTCCCTGCCGGACTGGCAGGCCCGGGCTGACGCCTACCTGGAGCAGCTGGCGAGACGGGCCCCGGACGAGTCCGTGCTCATCGCGTGCGCGGACAAGCTGCACAACCTGCTGTCCATCCTCGATGACCACGCCATCCTGGGGGAGGACCTGTGGGCGCGCTTCAACTCCGGGAAACAGCAGCAGCAGTGGTGGTACGCGCAGGTCAACCGGGTAGTGGAGGAACGGTTGCCGGGTCTGGCGCTCAACCGGGAACTGGCCCGTCACGTGGAGTTCTTCCACGGCCTGTGAGAACGATTTCGCGTAATATTTCCCGCATGGATGTCTCCTCCGGCGTCACTCTCGCCAATACCATCGGTAACACCCCGCTGGTGCGACTCGACCGGTTCACCGCCGGCCATGACGTCACCATCTGGGCGAAGCTCGAGAGCTTCAACCCCGGCGGCAGCGCCAAAGACCGCACCGCCCACGCCATGGTCGCCGCCAGCACCCTGCGCCCCGGGGACGTGGTGGTCGAATCCAGTTCTGGAAATCTGGGCGTGGCGCTCGCCCAGGAGGCCGTCCTCGGCGGCTGGACCTTCCACTGTGTGGTGGATCCCCGGACCAACCGCTCCACGATCGCCCATATGCAGGCCCTGGGCGCGGTCGTCCACGAGGTCACCGAGCCGGACGCGGCAACCGGCGACTGGCTCACCGCCCGGCGCGCCCGGGTGACTCAGCTGCTCGGGGAGATCGAAGGTGCGCAGTGCCTGGACCAGTACTCCAACCCGGAGGCCTTCCGCGCGCACGATGAGGGGACCATGACGGAGATTCTCCAGCAGCTGGGGCATGCCCCGGACCATCTCGTGGTGGCGGTGAGCACCACCGGCACGGTGGGCGGTTGTCTGCGGCACATCAACGCACAGGGCCTGCACACGGAGGTCACGGCGGTGGATGCGGAGGGTTCGGTGCTCTTCGAGGGTGCTCCCGGCCCGCGGCATCTGCCCGGTTTCGGGGCGGGCATGGTCCCGGAGCTGTCGAACTCAGTGAAACCACACCGGGTGCTGCGCATCAGTGACCGCGATTCGGTGGCCGGTGCCCGCCGGTTGGCGAAGCTGGAGGCCATCCTGCCGGGGGCCTCGGGCGGGGCGGTGATCGCGGGCGTCGAGAAGCTCCTGCCGGAGCTGGAGCCGGGCAGCGAGGTGGTGCTCATCCTGCATGACAACGGGACGAGGTACCTGGACACGATCTACAACGACGACTGGGTGGAGGAGAACCTGTGATCACGGTGGACATCATCGGCGGGGGGCCCCGTGGCCTGTGGGCGGCCGAGGAACTGTTCGGGCTCGCCCGGGAACGGGGCGCGGCGGTGGATCTGCACGTCTTCGATGACGGCCGGTCGCTGGCCTATGACCCCCAGCAGCCGGAGGAATGGTTGATCAACGTGCGGTCCTCGGTGGTCCGCACCCAACTGGGCAGCTTCGATGACTGGCGGGGCGCGCACGACGACCCGTTCCCGCCGCGGCGCCTGGTGGGGGAGTTCCTCCGCGATTCCTGGGCGGCGCTCGAGGAGCACCTGCCCCCGCGCTGCCGTTTCACCCGGCATGACAGGCACGTGGAGCGGATCGAGCCCCGGGAGGATCGCTGGGCCGTGGAGGACATGGTGGCCGACGAGGTGCTGCTGGCCACCGGGCATGCCACCGGGTGGCCGGGTGCCCTGCGCCCCGAGCAGCTGCCCGAGGGCGTGCGCCTGATCTCCTCGCCCTACCCGGCCGGCAACCTCGCCGGGATCGGGTCACAGGACCGGGTGCTCGTCCGCGGGGCCGCGCTGACCTTCATCGACATCATCCGGGCCTGCTGCCCGGAGGTGTTCATCCCCGTCACCCGCACGGGCAGGCTCATGGTGGTCAAACCGGAGGTCGATGCCGCGCAGGTGCACGACATCATCGACGCCGGCCAGGACCGCATCCGCCGGGTGGCGGACATGCCGGGCCTGCTGACGGTACTGACAGATACTGCCGCGCAGCTCATGGCACGCACCGGCAGCACCGACGATGACTGGGCCGCGGGCATCGCCTGGCGTGACCTCTATCCGGCCATCGTCGAGCGCGCCTCCTACGCCGGGCGCGACAGCCTGGAGGGTTTCGGTGAGCTGGCCCGCCGACTCGAGCGTGTCGCCTTCGGCCCGCCCCCGGAGACCGCCGGGCACCTGCAGGAGCTCATCGACGCCGGCCGCGTCGACATCTCCCATCTGCACCGCGGGGAGGAACCCCTCGGCGAACTCGCCCGCGAACTGGGGGCGACGGTGGTCATCGACGCCGTCATCCCGCCGCCCGGGGTGGTACCCGGCACGCTGTGCGCCCGACTGGTGGAGCAGGGCCTCGCCCGCATCCGCCCCGGGACCCGCGGCCTCGACGTGGAACCGGACGGCACCGTCGTGGGCCAGCACACCCTCGCCGCGGTGGGGCGCATGACCGAGGACGTGGTGCTGGGCAACGACACCCTCTCGCGCACCCTCCACGACGTCATCCCCCGGTGGGCACGCCGGGTCATCCCCGGACCGCAGCAGGCGCACGGCATCCCGCCGCTGACCGCCCGCCTGGAGCCGTGGGCGCAGGAACTGACTGCGGATCTGCCGGCCTGTCGGGACCTGCTCGCTGAATTCGGCAGTCCCGCCAATATCCTGGATCCGGGGCCCATGCCCGGCAACATTCAGGAGCTGGTGGCCGCCGGCGCGGACTGCGGGGTGGACACCCGCATCTTCTTCGCCCGCAAGGCCAACAAGGCGCTCGCCTTCGTCGACGCGGTCCGCGATGCCGGGCACGGCGTGGACGTCGCCAGCGAAAACGAACTCGCCCAGGTCCTGGCCCGCGGGGTGCCGGGGGAGCGCATCATCCTCTCGGCGGCGATCAAACCGGACCGCCTGCTGGAGCTGGCGATCGCCAACCAGGTGACCATCTCCGCTGATTCCCGCGCCGAACTCGAGCGCATCTCCGCGCTCACCGCTGGCCGCCGGGCGCACGTCGCCCCGCGTGTCGCCCCCGATCCCGGGCTACTGCCGCCGACGCGTTTCGGTGAGCGCTCCCGCGACTGGGCCGCGCACCTCGCCGACCCGGTCGAGGGGGTGGACATCGTCGGTCTCCACGTCCACCTCCACGGCTACTCGGCAGTCGACCGCGCCACCGCGCTGCGCGAGTGTTTCTCGCTTATCGACACCCTCCGCACCGCCGGGCATGACCCCTCCTTCATCGACCTGGGCGGCGGGGTGCCCATGAGCTACCTGGATGACGGGCAGCAGTGGGAGGACTACCAGCAGGCGCGCCGGGCGGTGCTCGACCGCTACGCCACCCCCTTCACCTGGAAGTCCGATCCGCTGGCCAACGTCTACCCCTTCCACCAGGCACCGGTACGCGGGGCATGGCTGCGGGAGGTGCTCGCCGACGGGATCGCGGAGGGGCTGGTTGACCGGGGTCTGCGCCTGCACCTCGAGCCGGGGCGCAGCCTGCTCGACGGTTGCGGCCTGATCCTGGCGGAGGTGGCCTTCGTGAAGACCCGCAGCGACGGCGTGCCGCTGGTCGGACTGGCGATGAACCGCACCCAGTGCCGCACCACCTCCGACGACTACCTCGTCGACCCCATCCACCTCACGGAACACACCGACGGGGAGGAGCTTGAGGCCTTCCTGGTCGGTGCCTACTGCATCGAGGACGAGCTCATCCTGCGCCGGCGCATCCGCTTTCCGCAGGGTGTGCGGGCCGGGGACATCATCGCCCTCCCCAACACGGCCGGTTACTTCATGCACATCCTCGAGAGCGCCTCGCACCAGATCCCGCTGGCGAAGAACGTGGTGTGGCCGGCGGGCACACTGGATGACATCGACACCTAGAGCGCACTCGAGAGGTGGTGGGCCGCGGCCGCGAGCTCCGCGCCCCATTTCTCGCCGGGGTGGGGGCGCAGACGCTCGGCCGGCCCGGAGACCGAGAGTACGGCGATGAACTGGCCGGCGGGCGTGAACACCGGGGCGGAGAGGGAGGCCAGGCCGACCTCGCGTTCGGAGACGGATTCGCTCCAGCCGCGGACCCGGACCTCGTCGAGGTCGGTGGGGGAGAATCGGGCGTCGGCAAGCAGGGAGTCCCGCAGTTCCTTGGAACCGAAGGTGAGGAAGACTTTGGCGGCCGAGCCGGAGGTCAGGGGCAGCTGGGCGCCGACGGGGACGGTATTCTGCAGGCCGACGGGTGGTTCCTTGGCGGCGACGCAGGTGCGTGAGGTGCCGGTGAGCTGGTAGAGCTGCACGGATTCGCCGGTGGTGTCCACGAGGCGGGTCATCACCGGGGTGGCGGCGGCGATGAGCTGGTCCTTGCCGCCGGTGCCCAGGGTGGTCAGGACAGGGCCGGTCTTCCAGCGGCCGTCCTCCCCGCGGGCGAGGATGCCGTGGATCTCCAGTGCAGTGGCCAGGCGGTGTGCGGTGGCGCGCGGTAGGCCGGTGGTCTCGCAGAGCTCAGTGAGCGAGAGCGGATGCGGGGCCACGGCCGTCATGATCGCAACGGAGCGGTCGAGAACCTTGATCCCGGAAACTGCGCTATACTGTCCCATACCGCGATACTAACATCTCATGTTGTGAGATTTCTCTGAGGGAAAGGTGGACATCCATGGCCGAGAAGCTGACGCTGGCCGAGAAGGTGTGGAACGACCACATCGTCGCCAAGGGCGAGAACGGGGAGCCCGATCTTATCTACATCGACCTGCAGCTCCTCCACGAGGTGACCTCCCCGCAGGCCTTCGACGGACTGCGTATGGCCGGCCGGAAGCTCCGCCGCCCCGACCTGCACCTGGCCACCGAGGACCACAACGTGCCCACCGAGGGCATCGTCTCCGGTTCCCTGCTGGAGATCAAGGAGGCGACCTCGCGTATCCAGGTGGAGACCCTGCGCAAGAACTGCGCGGAATTCGGCATCCGCCTGCACCCGATGGGTGACATCAACCAGGGCATCGTCCACACCGTCGGCCCCCAGCTGGGTGCCACCCAGCCGGGTATGACCATCGTCTGCGGTGATTCCCACACCTCCACCCACGGCGCCTTCGGCTCCATCGCCATGGGCATCGGCACCTCCGAGGTCGAGCACGTCATGGCCACCCAGACGCTCTCCCTCAAGCCCTTCAAGACCATGGCCATCGAGGTCACAGGAACGCTGCAGGAGGGGGTGACCGCCAAGGACCTCATCCTGGCGATCATCGCCAAGATCGGCACCGGCGGCGGCCAGGGCCACATCATCGAGTACCGTGGCGAGGCCATCCGCAACCTCTCGATGGAGGCGCGGATGACCATCTGCAACATGTCCATCGAGGCCGGCGCGCGTGCCGGCATGGTCGCCCCCGACGAGAAGACCTTCGAGTACGTCCAGGGCCGCGAGTTCGCGCCGAAGGGTGCCGACTGGGACGCCGCGGTCGAGTACTGGAAGACCCTGCCCACCGACGAGGGTGCCGAATTCGACACCGTCGTCGAGATCGACGGCTCCGCCCTGACCCCGTTCGTCACCTGGGGCACCAACCCCGGCCAGGGCCTGCCCCTGGGCGCGGACGTGCCGGACCCGGAGGACTTCACCAACGAGGCCGACAAGGCCGCCGCGGAGAAGGCCCTGACCTACATGGACCTGACCCCGGGCACCCCCCTGCGTGACATCGCCATCGACACCGTCTTCCTCGGTTCCTGCACCAACGCCCGGATCGAGGACCTGCGCGAGGCCGCCGAGGTGCTCAAGGGCCGCACCATCGCCGCGAACACCCGCATGCTCGTCGTGCCGTCCTCGACGATGGTCAAGCAGCAGGCCGAGCAGGAGGGCCTGGACAAGGTCTTCACCGACTTCGGCGCCGAGTGGCGCACCGCCGGCTGCTCCATGTGCCTGGGCATGAACCCCGACCAGCTCAAGCCGGGCGAGCGTTCCGCCTCGACCTCCAACCGCAACTTCGAGGGCCGCCAGGGCCCGGGTGGCCGCACCCACCTGGTGTCCCCGCCGGTGGCCGCCGCCACCGCCATCCTCGGCCACCTGGCCAGCCCCGCCGACCTCTAAGGAGAAACCCCATGGAGAAGTTCACCACCCACACCGGCGTCGGCGTGCCGCTGACCCGCTCCAACGTCGACACCGACCAGATCATCCCCGCCGTCTACCTCAAGCGCGTCACCCGCACCGGCTTCGAGGACGGCCTGTTCGCCGGCTGGCGCAAGGACGAGGACTTCATCCTCAACCAGGAGCCCTACGACAAGGGTTCCGTGCTCGTCGCCGGCCCCGACTTCGGCACCGGCTCCTCCCGTGAGCACGCCGTCTGGGCGCTCATGGACTACGGCTTCCGCGTTGTGCTCTCCCCGCGCTTCGCCGATATCTTCCGCGGCAACTCCGGCAAGGCCGGCCTGCTCGCCGCGCAGATGGAGGAGGCCGACATCGAGCTGCTGTGGAAGCAGCTGGAGGCTGAGCCGGGTCTGGAGATCACCGTCGATCTGGAGTCCCGCACCGTCACCGCCGGTGAGAACACCTACCAGTTCTCCGTCGACGACTACACCCGCTGGCGTCTCCTGGAGGGCCTGGACGACATCGGCCTGACCCTGCGCAAGGAGGCCGACATCACCGCCTACGAGGCGCAGCGCCCGGCCTTCAAGCCGACGATCACCGCCGAGGTCTGACCTCGGCGGTGGCCGCCACCCCGTGGTTGAGGCTGCGCTTGATGGCGCACAACCGCTCGATGACCCGCTCAGCGCGGGCGATGAGCTTCTCCTGCTCCGCCGGGTCCAGCGCCGACATGTCCGGGGAGATGGTGGCCCGCAGCCCGGCGACCCGGCCCGCCCCCTCATCGTCGACACCCTCGACGGTGGCGGTGGCCTCATAATCCGCACCCAGGTTATGCGCGAGCTGGGTCTCCGCGGAGAGCACCGAGCAGGCTGCCAGCGCGGCCTGCAGCAGCTCACCGGGGGAGAAGGCCCCCTCCTCACCGGGGGCCCCGATGCGCAGTTCCGCGCCGGAGGCGTTGCTCACGGTCCAGGTGCCCGAGGTGTCGCGGCGGGCGGTCAGATCAGTCATGGACCCAGCCTATTTGGCCGGCAGGGGGCTGGCCAGATAATCCGCCCCTGTCAGCTGACCCTCGTTGAAGGACAGCACCCACACTGAACCCTTCTTCGCCTCGATCTCATCCAGCGGCAGGCGCCCGTTCGCGCTCAGCCAGGCGATCATGTGCGGGACGGACTCGCCCTGGGAGACCACGACGGAAGTGCCGCCGGCCTCGATCAGCTCGGTGAAACGCTGCTGGCAGGCCACCTGGTTGGCGATCCACGCCTCGTCCCCGAACAACGGGTCGACGGTGATCTCGACGTTGAGTTCATCGGCCAGGGGAGCGGCCGTCGCCTGGCAGCGGTCCGGCTCGGCGGAATAGACGGCGGTGGGTTTATAGGGCAGGAGCATGGGCACGAGCATCTCCGCCTGGCGTCGGCCCTTCTTGTCCAGGGGGCGCAGGTTGTCGTCGCCCTCCCAGTTACGTCGGCTGTGGGCCCGCGCGTGGCGCACGTAGAGCACCCGCGAGGTGGCGGGCAGGCGGAACCGCTTCTCCGCCTTGTCCAGCACGTGCCGGTCCACCTCGTAGCTGAGCAGCTCCCGGGCCTGCGCCAGCGGCAGCCAGCGCAGCTCATCGACCTCTGCGTTGGGGGTGAACTCCCCGCCGAGGACCTCACCCGTCCAGTAGTAGACGACCTTCATGCGGTCGAGCACGGGGTAGGTCACCTTACCCAGGAGCTTGCCCAGGCGGATCTCGAAGCCGGTCTCCTCCACGATCTCCCGGGCGGCGGTGGTGGGCAGCGATTCGCCCGGGTCGACCTTCCCCTTCGCCAGGGACCAGTCGTCGTAGGCGGGGCGGTGGATGACGGCCACCTCCACGGTGTCCAGGTCCGTGATGTCCCCGCGCCAGAGCACGGCTCCGGCGGCGAGCATCGCGCGTTTGAACTCCTTCGCCGGATCCGCAGGAATCACCTGGTGCCGACCATTGACCAGCAGTTCCGGCCCCTGGTCCTTGTCCACCTCGTGGGGCAGCGGATTCTTCGCCATGACTCTCCTCGGTCGGTCTCGGATACGGTTCCCACCATTTTCACCCACCTCCGCCCGATTCGCAGGACCAACGCATCCTTTAAGCTGGTTTCCAACGGACGTCTAGAGAATGTAGGGAGCAGCGAGTGGTCAAGGTCGCGATCATGGGGGCAGGTTCGTGGGGCACCACCCTGGGCAAGGTCTTCGCCGACGGCGGCAGCACCGTCTCCCTCTGGGCCCGCCGCACGGAACTGGCGGAACAGATCCAGCGTACCCGCGCCAACCCGGACTACCTGCCGGACATCCGGCTGCCCGAGGCGGTGACCGCGACCGATGACGCTGTCCTGGCTCTCGCGGACGCGGACATCGTCATCTTCGCCGTCCCCAGCCAGACGATGCGCGACAACCTCAAGGTCTGGACCCCGCTGCTGCCGGCGGATTCCACGCTGGTGAGCATCTCCAAGGGCATCGAGACCGGCACCCACCTGCGGATGAGCCAGGTCATCGCCGAGATCACCGGGGCGGACACCGACCGCATCGCGGTGCTCTCCGGCCCGAACCTCGCCCGCGAGATCGCCCTGGAACAGCCCGCCGCCACCGTCATCGCCTGCACGGATGAGGAGCGGGCCAAGCTGGTGCAGACGGCAGTGGCCACCCCCTACCTGCGCCCCTACACCAACACCGATGTCGTCGGCGTGGAACTGGGTGGCGCCTGCAAGAACGTCATCGCCCTGGCATGCGGTGTGGCCGCCGGCCTGGGTTTCGGCGAGAACACCCTGGCCACCATCGTCACCCGCGGCCTCGCCGAGATCTCCCGTCTGGGCGAGGAACTCGGCGCCGATCAGCGCACCTTCGCCGGGCTGGCCGGCCTGGGTGACCTGGTGGCCACCTGCACCTCCCCTCTCTCGCGCAACCGTTCCTTCGGTGTCCGCCTCGGTGAGGGCGGCACGCTGGAGGAGGCGATGAAGGCCACCCACGGGCAGGTCGCCGAGGGCGTGATCTCCTCGAATTCGATCCACCAGCTGGCCGGGGCCAACAAGGTGGAGATGCCCATCACCCAGGCCGTCTACGCCGTGTGCCACCGCGGCCTGGACGTCCGCGACATGATCGCGGCACTGATGGGTCGCTCCAAGAAGGCGGAGTACAACCCGGTAGGCTGATCCGTCATGGAACAACCACAGCGCATCACGGTCGGCGTCATCTACGGCGGCCGCAGCAGCGAGCATTCAGTGTCGTGCGTGTCCGCAGGGGCGGTGATGTCGCACCTCGACCCGTCCAGATACGAGGTCGTGCCGATCGGCATCACCCGTGAGGGGATGTGGACGGTGGGTGAGGCCGATCCCACGGCGCTGATGATCAGGGAGGGGCAGCTGCCCTCCGTGGTGCCCGGTGCGGAGCTCTCGCTCTCCTTCAACCCGGCCGAGCGCGGCCTGGTGCGCAACCTCACCGCCGGTACGGAGCACGCCCGGCTCGACGTCGTATTCCCGGTCCTGCACGGCCCCTTCGGTGAGGACGGCACCATCCAGGGCATGCTCGAGATGGCGTGTGTGCCGTATGTGGGCACGGGCGTGCTGTCCTCGGCCTGCGGCATGGACAAGGAGTTCACGAAGAAGCTCGCCGCGGCAGAGGGCCTGCCCATCACCGCTGAGGTGATCCTGCGGGAGGGGCAGGATGACCTGGACGAGAAGCAGCGCCACATGCTGGGCCTGCCCGTCTTCGTCAAACCCGCCCGCGGCGGTTCCTCAATCGGGGTGTCGAAGGTGAGCGACTGGTCGCAGCTGCCGGCTGCCGTGGCGCTGGCGCGGGAATCCGATGCCAAGGTCATCATCGAGGCAGAGCTGGTCGGCGCGGAGGTCGAGGTCGGTGTCCTCGAGTACCCGGACGGCACGCTGGTGGCCTCCGTGCCGGCGAAGCTGAACAACACCAACGACTCGGATGAGGGTTTCTACGGCTTCGAGACGAAATACCTCGACGACGTGGTCACCCCGACCATCCCCGCACCCTTCGGCGAGGAGACCAACAACCGGCTCCGGGAGATGGCGATCGAGACCTTCCGGGCACTGAACTGCCAGGGTCTGGCACGCGTCGACTTCTTCCTCACGGAGGAGGGCCCGGTGCTCAACGAGATCAACACCATGCCGGGTTTCACGCAGATCTCGATGTACCCGCAGATGTTCGCCGCCTCAGGCGTGCCCTACGAGGAGCTTCTCGACGTCCTCGTTACTACTGCTCTGCAGTCTCCGCGGCGATGATCTCGCCCAGCTCCACGACGGCGGCGTTGCCCGTCGCCTGAGGGACGCTGACGGCAATGTCGATGTCGCGGCCGAGCGCGAACCAGGTCGAGGACGTGGTGCCGTTGGCCAGGGTGGTGTCCTCGAACCAGACGATGTCGTTGACCTGGTTGAGCTGCAGACCCGGGCGGTAGTTCTCCGGCGGGGCGACACCGCAGCGCAGGACGACGGGCTCGAGACCCGGGGCTGTCCACGCGGCGGTGCGGGGCTCGGCGACGTCGATACGCTCGTAATCCTCCGCGATGGTCTCCGGCAGGGCGGCCATGAGATCCGCACAGCGGTCGCCGGTGTCCCCGGCGGGGGCCAGCCGGGAGAGCGGGGCGGGGTAGGGCTCGTGTTCGGCGGCCGGCAGGGCGGAGACGTTCTCGGCGAGGTCGGCGACCGGGTTGCCGGCACGCCCCAGGGACTCCTCGTCAGCGGTGACGGCGACAACCTGTTCCCGGTCGACGGTGTACCAGGAGGACAGGGTGGAACCCGGGGTGGCGTCGGTGATCCGCAGCCACTCGACCCCCTCGATGGTCTCGGTGGGGGCGTAGTCGGTGTACTGGAAGGGCAGGTCGACGCCGCATCGCAGGGTCACCCGCTCCACGGAGCTGGAGGTCCAGGCCGCGGCGCCGGCGGGCACGGGTTCGACGATCTCGGCCCGGTTATGCCCGATCAGTTCATCCGGCAGACCGGCGATGAAATCGGCGCACTCCCGGGAATCCGCCAGCGGGGCGGGCAGTTCACTCATGACCACGGGCTGCTTGGCGGCCCGGTCGAATACGACCTTGGCACCGAGGACAACGCCGATGACCAGCGCCACCGCCAGGACCAGGGACAGGTAGACGGCGGTCTTGCCGGAGCGACTAGGTTGGGGGGAAGCAGCGGAGCTCATGAACCGCAAGTCTATCGAAAGGGTTGGCGTGACCATCTTCCCCGCCCACTATTCCGGCCCGACGCTCGGGGAGGTCGGCGAACACCGCACGATCGAGGCGATCATGGAGGCGGCGCCATCCTCACGCAACGGTGACGACGCCGCGGTGCTCAACCACGCCTCCCCGAATTCACGCACCGTGGCCACCACGGACATGCTGGTGGAGGGCCGCCACTTCAAGGTCGGCTGGTCCACGCCGGAGGAGATCGGCCAGAAGGCGATCGTGCAGAACTTCGCCGACATCGAGGCGATGGGTGCCCGCCCCATCGCCGCCCTCCTGGCTGTCTCCGCCCCGCGCCACACCCCGGTGGACTGGGTGCGCGGGGTGGCCACCGGCATCCACCAGCGGGTGGGGGAGTACTCCGCCGAACTCGTCGGCGGGGACCTCACCGAGGGTGACCAACTGGTGCTCTCCGTCACCGCGATCGGTTCCCTGGGCGGTTCGCGCCCGGAGCTGACCCTCGACCGGGCCCGGCCCGGCCAGCGGGTGGTCACGCATGGCCGGATCGGCTGGTCCGCGGCCGGCCTGGCCCTGCTGGAGCGCTACGGGCGGGAGCAGGTGCCGGAGAAATTCACCCCGCTCGTCGATGCCCACTGCGCCCCCCGTCTCAACCCCGGCCGCGGCGTCGTCGCGCGTGCCACCGGGGCGACCGCCATGACCGACAACTCGGACGGACTGATCGTGGACCTGAACACCATCGCCTCCCGCTCGGGGGTGGGCATCGACCTGCACTCCGCGGACATCTGCCCGGCACCCCTGATCATGGAGGCCGCCGACCTGCTCGACGCCGACCCGTGGAAGTGGGTGCTCTCCGGCGGGGAGGACCACACTCTGCTGGCCACCACCGCAGGCGACCCGCCCTCCGGTTTCCGCTCCATCGGCCGGGTGGTGCGCGGTGAACGCGTCACCATCGACGGCGAGGAACCCCGCTACGGCCACGGTTGGGTGAGCTTCTGATGCTGCCCGTCCACCAGTCCTGGCTACCCGCACTGGAACCGGTCGAGGAGCGCATCCATGCCCTCGGCGACTTCCTGCGCAGCGAACCCGCCTACCTGCCGCCCGGGGACGACATCCTCCGCGCCTTCCAGGACCCCTTCGACCAGGTCAAGGTGCTCATCGTCGGCCAGGATCCCTACCCCACGCCGGGGCATGCCATGGGGCTGAGCTTCTCCACCCGTCCCGGGGTACGTCCCCTGCCGCGCAGCCTGGCCAACATCTTCCGGGAACTCTCCGCGGACCTCGGCGTGCCCGCACCCGATGACGGCGACCTGAGCCCCTGGTCACGGCAGGGGGTGCTGCTGCTCAACCGGGTGCTCACCGTGCGCCCCGGCCAGGCCGGTTCCCACCGGGGCCGGGGCTGGGAGGAGGTCACCGAGGCCGCCATCCGTGCCCTCGCGCAGCGGGAGCAGCCACTGGTGGCCATCCTCTGGGGCCGCGACGCCCAGACCACCGGCCGCTTCCTCGGCGACACCCCGCGCATCGAGTCCCCGCACCCTTCCCCGCTGTCCGCCTCCCGTGGTTTCTTCGGCTCCCGCCCCTTTTCGCGGGCGAATGAGCTCCTGGAGTCTGTCGGAGCCGAAACCGTGGACTGGCAGCTGTAAACTACGGCGTTATGTCCTATCCGCGAGAGCTAGACGGCAGCCGACTCCACGACTGGGCGGCCCGGGCCGTCGCCGAGCTGTCCGCCCGCCGCGCGGAGATCAACGCCCTCAACGTCTTTCCCGTCCCGGACGCGGACACCGGCTCCAACATGGCCCACACCATGGAGGCGGCCCTGGCCGAGGCGGAACGGCTGGCCGGGGAACCCGGCGTCGGAGAGGTGGCCCGCGCCCTGGCCATCGGCAGCGTCCGCGGTGCGCGCGGCAACTCCGGCCTCGTGCTCAGCCAGGTGCTGCGCGCCATCGCGGATTCCGCCGACCACGGACGTGTCGACGGCGCCTGCATCGCCCGCGCCCTCACCCTCGCGGTGCAGCTGGTCGACCGCGCCATCGCCGAACCTGTCGAGGGCACCGTCATCACCGTGCTGCGTGCAGCAGCCGTCGCCGCGGAGGCCGCCGGTGAACAGCTGCAGGAGGTCGTCCCCGCAGCCGTCGATGCCGCCCGCACCGCCCTGGCCAACACCCCCTCCCAGCTCGACATACTCCGCGAGGCCGGGGTCGTCGACGCCGGGGGAGCGGGCTTCCTCGTGCTGTTGGAGGCACTCCTCGCCGAGATCCGCGGCACCGCCGCCAGCACCGCCATCCCCACCGGAACCACCACCGGCCCCACCGCCGAACTTGAGGTCATGTTCTTCTTCCTCGGCGACCTCGGCACCCTCGAGGACGCCCTGGCCGCCCTGGGCAACAGCCTGGTGCTCGCGCGTATCGACGAAACCAGTGCCCGCGTCCACATCCACTCCCGCGAACCCGGCCGCGTCATCGAGACGGCCTACGCCACCGGTGAAGTCTCCGACCTGCGGATCGAGGTGCTTCCCGACGCCCCTCAGGTGGCCACCCCGCGCCGGGTCATCGTCGCGGTCACCCCGCCGGGATCCGTCGCGGACCTCTACCGGCAGGCCGGGGCGGTGGTGGTGGCACCGGGGGAGGACGTCGTCTCCGGGATCCTCTCCGAGGTGCGCAACTCCAGTGCGGAGGAGCTGATCCTCCTGCCCAACGGGCTGCTGGACCGCCGCCAGCTGGTCTCGGTGGAACGCGCCACCCATGCCCTCGACCAGTCCTTCACCATCGTGCCCACGGGAAGACTGGTCTCCGGTATCGCGGCGCTGAGCGTGCACGACCCGCAGGCACCGGCCGGGGTGGCGGCCTACACCATGTCCGAGGCGGCAGCCTCGATGCGCACCGCGATCCTCACGCCGGCGGACGTCCGCACCACCGTGGAGGCAGCCGCAGAGGCCGCCTGCCGGGAGCTGCTGGCCGAGGGCGGCGAGCACGTGATCCTGCTGACGGGGACGGAGGTGGACGTCGATAAGATCGATGCCGCCCTGCACGTCGACGTTATGGCCTACCCCGCCGACGGGCTGGGGCATCTGCTGGAGATCGGGGTCGAGTAGCCGTGCTGGGCTGGACCGACGACCGGCTGCTGGCCGATGTTCTCCCGAAGAAGGAGGCCACGGCCCTGACCAAGGCCTTCGGCTACACCACCTGCCAGGACCTGCTCGAACACACTCCGCGCGCCTGGTCCCGCCACGGTTCCGGCGTGCTCGCCGAGGACGCCCAGGAGGGCGACATGATCACCTGCGTCGGTGAGATCATGGGCGTGCGCCACTTCAACACCCGCGACGGCAAGGGTGTCATCCGCGTGGCCATCAACGACGGCCGCACCGTCTTCACCGCCTCCTTCTTCAACTCCTCCTACGTGGGCCGGGTCCTGCGCGAGGGATCCAGGGCGATGTTCGCCGGAAAACTCAAGTTCTACCGGGGTGAGCCGCAGCTGCAGCACCCCGATTTCCTCATCCTGCCGCGGCCGGGGGAGCGGGCCGCCGGCAGCGCCTCCCTGAAGACGCTCTCCCTCTACGGCGATCCCGATGAGCTGCTGCGCGGCCTCGACCACGTGCCCATCTATCCGGCGACCAGCCGGGTGGCCTCCTGGCGGATCATGGCCGCCATCCGCCACATCCTGACCACCCTGCCCCCGGTACCGGAACCGCTCGGGGAGGTGCCCGCCGGTCTGATCAGCTTCGACGAGGCTGTCCGCGGCATCCACTTCCCCGGCCCCGAGGGCCCGGAACCGCACCTGGAGCGGCTCAAATACAACGAGGCGCTCACCCTCGGTCTGGTCATGGCGCTGCGCCGGCTGGAGACGCTGCGTCGCCACGCACCCGCACTCGCCCCGGTGGCGGAGGGCCACCGTGCCCGCCTGCTCGGGGACCTGCCCTATGAACTGACCGCGGGGCAGCGTACCGTCATCGGCGAGATCGCCGGGGACCTCAGCCAGGGTGAGCCGATGAGTCGGCTGCTGCAGGGCGAGGTCGGCTCCGGAAAGACGGTCGTCTCCCTGGTGGCGATGCTCCAGGCCGTTGATGCGGGCCGCCAGTGCGCCATGCTCGCCCCCACCGAAGTGCTCGCGGTCCAGCACGCCCGTACGCTGACGGCCCTGCTCGCCGACGCCGGGGTGCCGGTCTCGGTGGTGCCGCTGACCGGTTCCATGCCGGTGGCCGTCAAACGCCAGGCACTGCTCGACATCGTCTCCGGGCAGGCGGACATCGTGGTGGGCACCCACGCGATCATCGAGGACACCGTCGAGTTCTTCGACCTCGGCCTCGTCGTCGTCGATGAGCAGCACCGCTTCGGTGTGGAGCAGCGCGCCCGCCTGCGTGCGAAGGGGAGGGAGGGGCAGACCCCGCACCTGCTGGTCATGACGGCCACCCCCATCCCACGCACCATCGCCATGACTGTTTTCGGCGACCTGGAGGTCTCCACGCTGCGGGAGTTGCCCGGGGGCCGCAAACCCATCACCTCCTATGTCATCCCCGAGTCGAAGCCGGACGGCATACGGTGGGCCATCAACCGCATCGGCCGGGAGGTGGAGGCCGGCCGGCAGGCCTACGTGGTGTGCCCGCGTATCGACGGCGACGGCGGCGTCCACCAGGTCTATGAGCTCCTCGGCCACGGCCCCTTCCGCCACTTCGTCGTCGGTTACCTCCACGGCCGGATGAGCAGCGAGGACAAGGACCACATCATGGGCCGCTTCGCCGCCGGGGAGATCCAGATCCTCGTGGCCACCACCGTCATCGAGGTCGGCGTCGACGTGCCCAACGCCACCGTCATGCTCATCCGCGAGGCCGAGAACTTCGGTGTCTCCCAGCTCCACCAGCTCCGCGGCCGGGTGGGGCGTGGCGGGCACGCCTCGACGTGCATCTTCCACACCCTCCACGACAACGACGGCCGGATCGCCGGCGTGGCCGCCACCACCGACGGCTTTCAGCTGGCGGAACTCGACCTCATCCACCGCCAGGAGGGTGACGTGCTGGGCACCAGTCAGTCGGGTACAGCGCGCACCGTCAAGCTGCTCAACCTCATCGAGGACTACGCCCTCATCGAACGCGCCACCCACGACGCCACGGAGCTGGTTGCCCGGCATCCGCTGCTCGCCCAGCGCGTCGTCCTGGAGATCGACCGTACTGACCGGGAGTTCCTGGAGAAGAGTTAGGGTGTAGGGCATGGATATCTGTGCCCCTTTCGCCGGCATCGTGCGCTACCACGTCGCAGCCGGCGACACCGTCGCCACCGGTGACGCCCTGGCCACCGTCGAGGCCGTCAAGCTCGAGGCCCCGGTGCTCGCCCCCGGTCCCGGCACCGTCGGCAAGCTGGCCCGGGAGGACTTCTCCGATGTTCTCGGCGGCCAGCTGCTGCTGGAGGTCAACGAATGACCCGCATCATCTCCGGTGAGGCCCGCGGGCGGAGGATCAAGGTCCCGCCCGCCGGCACCCGCCCCACCTCCGACCGGGCCCGCGAGGGACTGTTCTCCTCCCTGCAGGTGCGTTTCGGCTTCATCGACGCCCGCGTCCTCGACCTTTTCGCCGGCTCCGGGGCCCTCGGCCTCGAGGCTGCCTCGCGTGGCGCGGCGGAGGTCGTGCTCGTGGAGAATGACCGCGCGGCGGTGGAGATCATCCGGCATAACGCGGGTGTGGTCAAGCACCCGGCCGTGCGGATCGAGGAGATGAAGGCGTCGACCTACCTGGCGAACGCCCCGCGCGACTACTTCGACATGGTGCTCGCCGACCCGCCCTATGAACTCGCCGACGAATCCGTCCGCGAGATGCTCGAGGCCCTCGCCCCCGCGCTTGTCGACGGTGCCGCCGTCGTCGTCGAGCGCCACAGCTCCTCGCCCGAGACCGACTGGCCGGAAGGCTACGAGCCCACCACCCAGAAACTGAAGAAGCGCACCTACGGCATGGCGCGCATGGACATGGCCGTCTACCACCGAAAGGACCCCCAGTGAGAGCAGTCTGCCCCGGTTCGTTCGATCCCGTGACCATGGGTCACCTGGACATTTTCCGCCGGGCCGCGGCCCACTTCGAGGAACTCACCGTCCTGGTCACCGGCAACCCGAACAAGCGGACGGGCCTGTTCACCATCGACGAACGCATGGAACTGATCAGGTCAGTGACCCGGGACATCCCCAACGTCCGGGTCGACTGGTGGGGTGGGCTGCTCGTGGAGTACACCACCAAGCACGGGATCACCGCCCTGGTCAAGGGCCTGCGCACCGCGCTGGACTACGAGTATGAACTGCCCATGGCGCAGATGAACCGCCGGCTGACCGGCGTGGACACCTTCTTCCTGCTCACCGACGAGAAATACGGCTACATCTCCTCCTCCCTGCTCAAGGAGGTGGCCAAATACGGCGGCGATGTCCGCGGCCTGCTTCCCGACGCCGTCGTCGAGGCAGTCGAAGCGAAATATCGTAGCACCAACGGGTAATCTGTTCGGGTGATCGCCGAACTTCTCCTCATCTTCCTCATCGTCGCGGTGGGCTCCGCCATGCAGCGCATCTCCGGCATGGGGCTCGGCCTCATCGCCGGCCCCGTGCTCGCCGTGATCATGGGGCCTGTCGAGGGCATCCTCGTGGTCAATGTGCTGGCCTTCTTCAACGCGGCCGCCACGACGGCCACCGTCCGCGAATACGTCGACTGGCGCAAATTCGCCATCATCGGTTCGGTGCTCATCGTCGGCTCCGTCCCCGCGGCCCTGCTGGTGCGCGAGGTCTCCGGCTCCCTCCTGCAGGCCCTCGTCGGCGCGCTGCTGCTCATCGCCCTGGCGGTGACCACCTTCGGAAAGAGTCTCATTCCGCGTGCCGAGGGCACCGCCCCAGCTGTCGTGGCCGGTATCGCGGGTGGTTTCATGAACACCCTCGCCGGTATCGCCGGGCCGGCGATCACCGTCTACGCGCAGGCCTCCCGCTGGCAGCAGCAGTCCTTCGCCGCCACCCTGCAGCCGATCTTCATGGTGGCCGGTGCACTGTCGTTCATCACGAAGATCCTCTCCGGCGCGGGTTCACTGACCGACACCAACTGGCTGATCTGGCCGGTCGGCCTCCTCGGCATGGCCCTCGGCCTGTGGATCGGCGTCCGACTCAGCGAGAAGGTCAGCCGACCACGGGCACGCAACATCGCCCTCGTCCTGGCCACCGCCGGTGGCGTCACCGCCCTGGTCCGGGGTGTCTCGGGTCTTCTCTGACAGCTCATCCCGCGCCTGCTTCCTGGCCTGGGCCCGTGCGCGGGCCCGCTCATTTCGGGCGTCGCGGCGCTGCACGAAGGTCTGCACCCAGCGGCGCGAATCCGGGCTCAGCGGCCCCTCGGGCTCGTCCTCCAGCCACTGGCCATGGGGCAGCAGCCAGATCACATGTCCGGTGACGGTGTCCAGGACGTAGCGGAGGTGCCCGCTGGTCTTGAGGTTGTGGTGGTGGCGGCACAGCTTGGCCAGGTTGTCCGCCTCCGTTCGGCCCCCGTCGGCGTGGTTGCGGATGTGGTCGTTGTCGCAGAACTCGGCCGGCACCGTACAACCGGGATAGCGGCAGACGCCGTCGCGGCCCTCGATCAGGGCCTCCAGCCGCTCCGGGGTGCGGTAGGCGTCGGTGGAGAATTCTGCGACCCCATCGAGGTCCCGGACGGTGGCGGATTTCGTCAGCCACTCCTGCGCACGGACGGGGTTGAGCCAACCGGCGCGGGGGAAGTAGACGGGGGCGTCCGGGACATCGTGGGCCCGGTAGAGGTTCAGGTTCACCTTGATGCCCTTGTCCTCACCGGTGACCAGCAGCGCGTGGGCAGCGGCGAAGCCGATCTTCCGCTCGCGGGCCAGGGCGCGGACACGGGCGTCGATGGCCGCGGCGGTGGGGGCGTCGAAACGCGCGAAGAGGTCAGCGGTGCCGTCATCGTTGATCCGCATCGAGTAGGTGGCGCTGGGCAGCTCCGGCTCCTCCTCGTCCGTGGCGATGGACGCGTCGAGCTCGTCAAGCAGGGCCTTGATCCGCTTGGCGATGGCCCGCGCCGTGGGCAGCGGCTGGCCGGGGCGGGTGGCAGTGAGGTAGCTGGTCAGCCGCTCATCCAGCTCGTGGAAGTACCCGCGGTCGGCCATCGCCAGGGCGGAGTCGATCGCCCGGAGACGGTGCATGTCCAGCAGATGCAGCTGCTGCTGGTGGGCGCGTAGCGAGGGCAGTTCATCGAGGGTGGTCATGGCCATGAGATTGCGTTCGATCTCGCGACGGCTGAGGCCGGTGCTGCGGACGAGAGCGGCGTAGTTGACGTCGCAGTCGACCTCCGCGTTGACGTGGTTGGCGAGCCTCCGCCAGAGGTTGAATACGGCGCGGTTGGCCTCGATGGTGGCCACGGCGTAGGGGTCGTCGGGGTCGTTGATGGAGTGGAGTGGGTCGATCGGGCTCACGTCCTCACGTGGCTTGCAGGAGTTCGATCTGACGTTCGACATTCACGCTAGACCACGACCCCGACATGACACCCCCTTCCGGGGGATTTGGGCCCGCTGAACTGCAGTTATCCTCGCCCCAGGTAGGGCATGCCCGCAGCCGTCACCGTCACCTGATCCACACTGACATCCGCCGGCATCGCGGCCACCGCGACGAGCAGACGGGCGGCCTCGGCGGCGTCGAACATCGGCTCGGCACCGGTGAAGGAACCCAGCAGTGCGGTGCGCACGTTCCCGATGTCCAGCTCGGTCGCCGTGATGCCGTAGGGGCGCCCGTCGAGGGAGGTCGACACCGTCAGGCTGGCCACCGCCGCCTTCGAGGCGGCGTAGGCACCGACCCCGGCGCGCGGGGAGTGGGCGGCGATGGAACCGTTGTTGATGATCCGTCCGCCCCCGTGCGCCGCCATCCAGGCGAAGGCCTGCCGGCTGCACAGGAAGGTGCCGGTGATGTTGGTGTCGAGGGTCGCGCGCCACTCGGCAGGGGAGATGGTGTGGATCTCACCGGTGGGGCCGGGGATGCCGGCGTTGTTGACCAGCAGATTGAGGCGTCCGTAGTGGCCGGTGATCTCCTGGAAGGCGACCGCGACGCTCGCCTCGTCGGAGATGTCGCAGGGGACGACCAGCGCGTCGGCGAGTCCCTCGGCGGTCTCCTCGAGGGTGCGGCGGGTGCGCCCCAGAAGGGCCACGGCCCAGCCCTCCTCGGCGAGCGCGGTGGCGAAGGTCCGGCCGAGGCCCCCGCCGGCACCGGTGACCACGGCAACTTTCCTGTCCATCTTGTCCATGATCTCATCGTAGAGTGGGACCATGATCACCGCGATGAACTGCTCCATCGGCCGCTCCAGCCTCACCCAGGGGCTGGATGCGGCCGCCACCACCGATGTGGAACTGTGGTGGCCGTTCCCGGTCCCGGATCCCACGGACGCGGAGATCAACGCCGTGGTGGGGGAGCTGCGCAGCCGCGGGTTGAATCTGGTGGCGCTGAACATGTTCGGCGGTGACCTGGCAGCCGGGGACCGCGGGATCCTGCATGAGCAGGACATGCCGGCCGCGCACCTTGATGCGATCGAGCGTTTCCATGAGCTGACCGGGGTTGAGCGTTTCAACCTGCTCGTCGGCCGCGGCGGGGCGCAGCTGACGGGGCGGCAGGTGGAGCGCTTCGCGGCGGTGGCGGGGGACGTCGATAAGCGCTTCGGGGGAGTGGCGATGATCGAGCCGATCTCCGGTGCGCCGGATTATCCCGTCAGGACGCTTATCGACGCCGCCCCGCTCCTCAGCCACGGCGGCCTCCTGCTCGACCTCTACCACCTCGCCGTCAACGACGCCGTGGAGCTCGAGGGGGTGGTGCCCGAACATGTGCAGGTCGCCGATCTACCCGGGCGCGGGGCGCCGGGGACGGGGGAGCTGCCGCTGGAGCAGTGGGTGGCGCAGCTGCGCGCCAACGGCTACCGCGGGCACATCGCCGGGGAGTGGCTGCCGTGATCGAACTGTGGGACCTCTTCGACGCCGACCGCCTGCCCACGGGACGTACCGGAGTGCGTCAGGATGGCCAGGTGGACGGGCAGCTGCACGTGGTGGTGCACGTGTGCCTGTTCAACGGAGCGGGGCAGATGCTCATCCAGAAGCGGACGCTGAGCAAGAAGGACTGGCCGGGGCTGTGGGACTTCACCGTCGGCGGCAGCGTGCACGCCGGGGAGAACAGCCGGCAGGGCGCGATGCGGGAGGTACGCGAGGAACTGGGCCTGGACATCGACCTGGAGGGTGCCCGCCCGAGCTTCACCTTCAACTTCGAGTACGGCTTCGACGATTTCTACCTGCTGCACCGGGAGGTGGACCTGGCACAGCTGGCCGTGCCCAACGAGGAGGTCGATGAAGTGCGGTGGGCGGACCTCGATGAGGTGCTCCACCTGGTGCGCACGGGCCAGTTCCTCAACTACCGGGAATCGGCCGTGCGCTTCATCTTCGATTTCGTGGGCCACCGCAACATCTTCGACCCGCGGGGATTGTGAGTCAGAACAGCGAGGAGAGGAAGGCGCGGGTGCGGCCCTCCTGCGGGTTGTCCAGGACCTGCTCCGGGGAGCCGGCCTCGACGACCTTGCCGCCGTCCATGAAGACGACGGTGTCGGCGACCTCGCGGGCGAAACCCATCTCGTGGGTGACCACCATCATGGACATACCGTCCGCGGCGAGCTGGCGCATGACACGTAGCACCTCGCCGACCAGTTCCGGGTCAAGCGCGGAAGTGGGTTCGTCGAAGAGCATGAGCTTCGGTTCCATGGCCACGGCGCGGGCGATGGCCACGCGCTGCTGCTGGCCACCGGAGAGTTGCACCGGGTAGGCACCGGCCTTGTGCGCCAGGCCGACCTGCTCGAGCAGCTCCAGGGCACGCTTCTTCGCTGCAGCCGCAGACTGGCCCTTGACGTGGATCGGTGCCTCGATGATGTTCTCCAGGACCGTGCGGTGGGGGAAGAGGTTGAACTGCTGGAAGACCATGCCGATTCCCGAGCGTTGGCGGGCGGCCTCCTTCTCGGAGATCTCATGGAGGACACCGTTGCGCTCCCGGTAGCCGATGAGCTCGCCGTCGACGTAGAGGCGGCCCGCGGTGACCTTCTCCAGGTGATTCACACACCGCAGGAAAGTGGACTTTCCGGAGCCGGAGGGGCCGATGAGACAGGTCACCGTGCCCGTGGGCACCTGCAGGTCGATGCCTTTGAGCACCTCCAGCTGGCCGAAGGACTTGCACACCTGCTGGGCGTCGATCATCAGGTCGGTCACTTAGGACTCCTTCACGGTGATGTTGCCGGGGATGGTGCCCTCGGCGTCGGCGAGGGCGGCGAGCTGGCGGGCGGTCAGTTCGCGGCGTGCGCCCTTCTCGAAGTGCTTCTCCAGGTAGTACTGGCCGACCATGAGCAGGGAGGTCACGGCCAGGTACCAGGTGGCGGCGACCAGCAGCATGGGCACCGGGTCGAAGAGGGCGGCGGCGATGTCCATGGAACGGCCGTAGAGCTCGAGGGTGTAGGGGATGGCCACGACCAGCGACGTGGTCTTGAGCATGGAGATCAGCTCGTTGCCGGTCGGCGGGATGATGATGCGCATCGCCTGCGGCAGGACGGTACGCCGCATGGTCAGCGTCCAGCTCATGCCCAGTGCCTTGGAGGCCTCCATCTGGCCCTCGGGCACAGACGAGATGCCGGAACGGACGATCTCGGCCATGTAGGCGGCCTCGTTGAGCCCCAGGCCCAGCACGGCCAGGAGGAAGGCGTTGCGCAGCAGCGGTTCGAGTTCGATCTCGGTGAAGCCGACGTTGATGGACTGGTAGAGGGAGCCGAGCAGGCCCCAGAAGACCAGCTGCACGTAGACCGGGGTGCCGCGGAAGATCCACAGGTAGACCCAGGCCACGCCGCGCAGCACCGGGTTGGGGGACATCCGCATGACGGCCAGCGTCGCACCGAGCACCACACCGAGGATCATCGCCAGGACGGTCAGCGCCAGCGTGTGCAGGGCGGCGGTGGCGATGCGGGTATCGAGGAGGTAGGCGCGGTAGATGTCCCAGCCGTAGGCCTCGTTGTTCAGGGCGCCGATGACGAACCAGGCGGCCAGGCCCAGGACGATGGCGGCCAGAATCCAGCGGCCGGGATGGCGCAGGGGTTTCGCCTGGATGGGGGCGGGGGTGCTCATGCGTCAATCTCCTTCTCATTGATCATGGCCTGTTCCACCAGTCCGGTCTCCACGCCCCACTGGGCGAGGATGCGCTGGTAGTCGCCGGTGTCGATCAGGTGCTGCAGGGCGGTGGCCATCGCCGGGCCCAGTTCGGAATCCTTGGGTACGGCCCAGCCGTAGGGGGCGGCGGCGAACATGTCGCCGGTCAGCTCAAGACCCTCGTCGGAACGGGCGACGGCCCAGGCGGTGACGGGGGAGTCGGCGGACAGGGCGTCGGCACGCCCGAGCAGCGCGGAGAGCGCGGCGTTGTCGGAGGTGTCGTAGGACAGGATGGTGATGGGCTCCTTGCCCGCCTCCTCGCAGGCCTGCGATTTCGGTCGTACGTCATCGGTCTCGGAGACGGTGGTGCGCTGCACCGCGATGGTTAAACCGCAGGCGTTCTCCGGGTCGACGTCGGTGCCGGTGGGCCGGGCCCACTGGATGCCGGCGTAGAGGAAGTTGATGAAGTCAACCGACCGGCGGCGTTCCTCATTATCGGTGAATCCGGAGGTGCCCACGTCGAGGGTGCCTGCCTGCACGGCGGGGATGATCAGGGCGAAGTCCTGCTCGACGGGGCGGAACTCCAGGCCCATCACCGCGGCGGTGGCACGCGCAAGGTCCATCTCCATACCCACGATCGCGCCGTCGGAGTCCTTGAGTTCAAAGGGTGCGAAGGGCGGGTTGGTGCCGCCGCTGAGCACGCCGTCAGCGGCCACGGATTCCGGCACCATCGCGGCGATCTCCGGCACGGCCTCCGGGATGATGGGGGTCCAGCCCTCGGGGTGGACCTCCTCGACGTTGGTCACGCACGCGCTCATGCTCATCGACGCCGCCGCGATCACCGCCAGCGCACTCCACCGGCGTCTGCTCATGCCGGCACGGACTCCGCGACGACCGTGGACTCGCGGGCCCGGGAGGTGGTGGCGATGCGGTCGGCGATGATGAAGGCGGCGACGATGACCGCACCGATGACGGCCACGCCGACGACCGTCCACACGTTTTCACCCGGTGCCAGCAGCTCCGCGTCCTCGGACTGCCAGGGCCACAGGGCGCGCAGGGAACCGAGCATGAGGCCGGACATCAATGCCAGGGTCAGGGTGCGGTGGTTCTCCAGCACCCAGGTCAGGCCGCGGATGAACAGTGCGATGCCGACGAGGGCACCAGCCATGAACGTGAGGATGACAGCCCAGTCCCGGTCGGACAGGGAGGCCATGATCGGGTTGTACAGGCCGAAGGCCAGCAGCAGGAAGGAACCCGACAGGCCCGGCATAGCCAGGGCACACACGGCGACGGCCGCGGCCAGGAAGATGATCACCAGCGAGGGGTTCTCCTGCGGGGCAGAGGTGAAGCTGGTGCCCAGGAAGGCCAGCACCGCGCCCACGATGAACAACGGGACGGCCACCGGCAGGCGGCGGCGCAGGTCCTGCGGGTCCATCATGCCCACCGGCACGAGGATGGACACGGCGACCATGCCCAGGAACAGGCCGCGGGCCACCTCGGGGTAGCCCTCCACGAAGGTGACCAGCACCGTCGACATGGAGAACACGGCCGTGACCATGCCCACGCCCACGGCGATGAGGAACAACCAGTCCACCTGCGAGAACTGACGGCGCAGGAGCTGGTTGCCGGTGTTGAGTGCGCGCTCGTAGACACCGATGATCAGCGCGACGGTGCCGCCGGAGATACCCGGCACAAGCTCGGCCATGCCGATGAGGGCGCCGCGGATGAGATTGGCCACGACGTGCAGCGGGGTGCGCGGAGTCTTGGCTGGATAATGATGGGGGGTGGTCATGGCTTCTCGGCGCACGCCTTCCATGGTCAGGGGGCTCGAAATTTCAGCCCCTCAGTGTACGGGACTAACGTACATGCACCGAGACGGCCTGGATGACACCACCGATGACCGCCACGCCCACGAAACCGATGAGCCAGTCCCGGCCGAGCAGGATGGCGGCCTCGCGCTGCTGTTCCGGGGACGGGTTCGAGGAGAGGAGCTCCGCACCGGAGGAACCCGGACGCAGCTCAGCGGGCACCTCCTGCACCTTCGAGTTCACCTCGGGAGGAAGCAGGGAGGACGGGCCGGCCTGCGCAGCAGGTGCGAAACCCAGGATGAGGGTGGCGGCGGTGGTCAGGGAAATCAGTGTGCGGCGCATACGGCTGAATCCTACCGGGGCGGGGTGACCTCCGTGGCGATACGCTGGGGATATGACTGCCATCGTGCCCCTCCAGCCGGCCCTGGGCAGCCGGACCGGCCGCCTGATCACCCGGGACAACCTTGAGTTCCGCGACCTCAACGGCGACGGGGAACTCAACCCCTACGAGGACTGGCGGCTGAACCCCGGGGAACGCGCCGCCGACCTCGTCCAGCGCATGACCCCGGAGGAGAAGGCGGGCCTGATGATCATCGGCTCCCACCATCCCGGCTACTCCCGGTTCCTGCCCCATGCGGAGGAAGGGCGCGTCCTCAACCACAGGGATGTCTGGCGTGACGCCAACCCCATCACCTCCCAGCCCTATCCGGAGCCGGTCCTGGTGACCTCCTCCACAGACAACGCCGTCAACGTCCGCCACCAGCGCTTCCTCATCTGCCGCGACAACCTCGGGCCTGCGGACCTGGCCACCTGGACCAACACCGTCCAGGAGGTCGCGGAGAACTCCCGCCTGGGCATCCCCGCGGTATTCGCCTCCAACCCGCGCAACCACGTCGCCCTGGTCGCCCAGTTCGGCGTCAACGAATCCGCCGGTGTCTTCTCCGAATGGCCCAACGAACTCGGCCTCGCCGCCCTCGACGACGCGGACCTCATGGAGGTCTTCGGTGCGGAGATCGCGAAGGAATGGCGCGCCGGGGGACTGCACAAGCTCTACGGTTATATGGCTGACGTCGCCTCCGAGCCGCGCTGGTCGCGTTTCAACGGCACCTTCGGTGAGGATGTCGAGCTGGTCACGGCCTACATCGGCAACATCGTGCGCGGCATGCAGGGCCGGGAACTGTCCGCGACGTCGGTGGCCACCACCATCAAGCACTTCCCGGGTGGTGGCGTGCGTCTCGACGGCCACGACCCCCATTTCGAGTGGGGCCAGACCAACGAGTACCCCACCGAGGGGGCTCTGGAGAAGTACCACCTGCCGCCCTTCCAGGCGGCGTGCGTGGCCGGGGCCAGCTCGATCATGCCGTACTACGCCAGGCCGGTGAACACCTCCGCCATCCAGCTCGACGAACAGTTCTGGGCCGGGCCCACCACCCAGTTCGCGGAGGTCGCCTTCGCCTATAACGCTGTCTTCCTCGAGCGGCTGCTGCGCCGCCGCATGGGCCACCGCGGCTACGTCAACTCCGATTCCGGCGTCATCGACGCCATGGTCTGGGGCGTCGAGGAACTGAGCAAATCCGAGCGCTTCGCCGCGGCCGTCAAAGCCGGCACGGACATCTTCTCCGACATGGCCGACCCCACCGAGCTGATCAGAGCCATCGAGCAGGGGCTGCTTGCCGACGCCGACCTCAACCAGGCCTGCACCCGCCTGCTCACCGAGATCTTCGCGCTCGGTCTCTTCGAGAACCCCTACGTCGATGTTGAGGCTGCCGGAGAGATCATCGGCGGCGCCGAGGTCGCCGCGCTGGGGGAGAAGGCCCAGCGCCAGTCAGTCACCCTCCTGCGTTCCGACGGGCTGCTGCCCCTGGACCTGACCAGGCCGGTCAAGGTGCACCCGTTCGTCACCGGCCGCACCCTCATCGACGACGTGCAGGCCACACTCGTCGACTCCATCGGGCGCGTGTGGGCGGGCGCCGAGATCGTCGACGACCCCGCGGACGCCGAGATCGCCCTGGTCTGGGCCCGCCCCGAGATCGCGCTTTTCGAGGACGACCGCGAGGGCGTGGCCCTGTCCGTCGACCCCCGCGCCAACGGTGTCGACATCGACCGGGTCCGGGAGATCGAGCAGACCGTCCCCACCCTCCTGGTGGTCAACTTCACCAACCCCTGGCTGCTGGGTGAGATCGAGCCCGATGCAGCGGCCGTCATCGGCACCTTCGAGATCCACCCCGACCACCTGCTGCGCTCCCTGGCCGGTGAGGACGGCGGCCCGGCCGGCCGCCTGCCGATGAGCCTGCCGGCTGACGTCGCGGCCCTCGAGAACTCACCCCGTGACGTCCCCGGCAAATACTGCGGTGAGGACTACCCCTACCGCGACCGGGACGGCAACACCTATGCACAAGGTCACGGCCTGCAGTTCTGAACCCCCACCGGTGTGGTGGGGGCTTGGGTTGGATGGGGGTCAGCGCTGGAAGGCGACGGTCACGTAGACGTGGTTGCCCTGGGTCCGGGCGTGGACGCCGTACTTGCCGTTCCGGAAGCCGTCCAGGGGGCCGGAGCCCTTGAAGTCCCGGACCATGTTCCGGTACTTGTTCCGTTCCACCTTGTAGAAGCGGTAGTGGACGCCGCCCCAGTTGGAGTTGTGGACCTGGGTGCCGTCAACGCTTGACCAGCGCCACTCGTTTTCCCTGGGCAGGTGAGCATCCCGGGCTTGGTTGTTGAGGCTGTCACGGTGGTTGTTGGTGGTGCGCCGTGCCCAGTCGACGGCAGCATCGCGAAGCTCGCGCTCCGCATGGGCGTTGTTGTCGGGTTCGCCGATCCAGGAGGAGAGCCTCTCAAGATCGCTGATGCTGGACTGTGCGGAGGCGACGCCCATTCCGGAGAAGGTCAGGGCGGCGCTGGAGGCGAGGACCGCGAAGGTGCGCGTGAACTTCTTCATGGCAATCATATTAATACTTCGGCATGTGTCGCAGGTCACGAAAAAGGTTCTTATCGGAATCGATTTCCCCAGGGACCCGGGGATATGTTGTGGGATAGGTCCCGACCGATAGCTCCCGAAACATATCTCGCGGGTGACTGGGCCAGTCCGGCAGTACGCATCCCGGGAGATACGTGTCCGGACCGTCCATGACGGGACCTAACCTACGGCCCAGCCAGGGCCAGGGAGACGAAAATCCCGCGCCACCACGGGAGCGGTGTCGCGGGATCCTGCACAGAGTGCCCCCGGTGGGACTCGAACCCACACTGCACGGGTTTTGAATCCGTTGCCTCTGCCAATTGGGCTACGGGGGCAGCAAGGGAAGATCTTAGTGCACGGGCCTGCCGGTGGTGCAATGGGCCTGGCTACACTTGGACAGCGTGACTGAGACGACCGAGAACAACCGCCTTCTGCTCATTGACGGGCACTCGATGGCCTTCCGTGCCTTCTATGCCCTGCCTGCCGAGAACTTCTCCACCACAGGTGGTCAGCACACCAATGCGGTGTACGGATTCCTGTCGATGCTGGCGAACATCCTCGCCGAGGAGAAGCCGGGGCATGTGGCCGTCGCCTTCGATGTGGGGCGCAAGACCTTCCGCACGGAGATGTTCCCCGAGTACAAGGCGCAGCGTGAGGCCTCGCCACCGGAGTTCAAGGGGCAGGTGGACATCCTGCAGGAGGTCCTGGGCACGCTCGGTATCCAGACGTTGAGCAAGGCGAACTATGAGGCCGACGATATCCTCGCCACGCTGGCCACCGCCGCGGAGCCCCTGGGCTATGAGACGCTGATCATCACCGGCGACCGGGATTACCTCCAGCTGGTCAATGAGAACGTCACGGTGCTCTACCCGATGCGCGGGGTGTCCAACCTGCACCGCTTCACCCCGGCGGCTGTGGAGGAGAAGTACGGGCTGACCCCGGAGCAGTACCCGGATTTCGCGGCCCTGCGCGGCGACCCGTCCGATAACCTGCCCAACATCCCCGGTGTGGGCGAGAAGACCGCCACGAAGTGGATCCTGCAGTACGGCACCCTGGACAACCTTCTCGAGCATGCCGATGAGATCAAGGGCAGGGCCGGCGAGAACTTCCGCGAGCGCCTCGAGCAGGTACGTCTCAACCGTCGTCTCACGCACATGCTCACCGACATGGAGCTGCCGGTCGGCCCGGACCAGCTGACACTCAGGCCGGCGGATGTCGCGGAGGTGGCAAAGCGTTTCGACGACCTCGAGTTCGGCGCCAACCTGCGCGAGCGTGTCCTGGCCGCCGTACCGACCGAAGGCACCGTCGAGGCCGGCGTCGAGCTTGCCGACGTCGTCGTCGACGACACCCCGCTCGCCACCTGGCTCTCCGAGCGTCAAGGCCAGGGACTTGCCCTGTACGTGAAGGGCGTGGGCACGCCGAACCAGGGGGAGGTGACGGCGGTGGCGGTTGTCGATAAGCAGCGCCACGCCGTCAGCGCCGAACTCGCCGAGCTCGCGCCCGCGGACGAAAAGGTCCTGGCGGACTGGCTGGCCTCCGATTCCCCGAAGTACCTGCACGAGTCGAAGGCGGCCTTCCACATGTTCGCCGGCCGCAGCATGGAGCTGAACGGCGTCGTCCACGACACCGCCATCGCCGCCTACCTGCTGCGCCCCGGCCAGCGCACCTACGACCTCAGGGACATCTACCAGCGCCACCTGCAGCGCCAGCTCGCCGAACCAGAGGACCAGCTCTCCCTGCTCGGCGACACCTCGCTCGTCGACTCGGCGGCCGCCATCCTCGAACTGGCTGAGGAGCTGACCCGCCAGCTCCAGGAGATCCAGGCCTTCGAGCTCTACCACGACATGGAGATCCCGCTCGCCGGCATTCTCGCCCGCATGGAGGCCACGGGTATCGCGGTGGACGTCGCCACACTCGAGGAACAGCTGGCCACCTTCGTCGAGCAGGTCGCCGAGGAGGAGTCCGCCGCACGCGAGCTTGCCGACGACCCCGCCCTCAACCTGTCCAGCCCCAAACAGCTGCAGGTCGTCCTCTTCGAGACCTTCGGCATGCCCAAGACGAAGAAGACGAAGACCGGCTGGTCCACCGCCGCCAAGGAGATCGAGCAGCTCGCCCTCAAACACCCCCACCCCTTCCTCGACCACCTGCTCGCGCACCGCGAATACCAGAAGATGAAGACCACCCTGGAGGGGCTGATCAAGACCGTCCAGCACGACGGCCGCATCCACACCACCTTCAACCAGACCGTCGCCTCCACGGGACGCCTCAGCTCCACCGAGCCGAACCTGCAGAACATCCCCGTGCGCACCCCCGCCGGCCGGAAGATCCGCTCCGCCTTCGTCGTCGGCGCGGGCTACGAATGTCTGCTCACGGCCGACTACTCGCAGATCGAGATGCGCGTCATGGCGCACCTCTCCCAGGACCCCGGCCTCATCGAGGCCTATAAGGAAGGCGAGGACCTGCACAACTACGTCGGCTCCCGCGTCTTCGAGGTCCCCATCGACCAGGTCACCCCCGAACTGCGACGCCGCGTCAAGGCCATGAGTTACGGCCTGGTCTACGGCCTGTCCGCCTTCGGACTCTCCCAGCAGCTCAACATCCCCGCCGGGGAGGCCAAGGGCATCATGGACAACTACTTCCAGCGCTTCGGCGGCGTCCAGCGCTACCTCGCCGAGGTCGTCGACCAGGCCCGCAAGGACGGCTACACCTCCACCCTCTTCGGCCGCCGCCGCTACCTGCCGGAACTCAACTCCGACAACCGCGTCGCCCGCGACAACGCCGAACGCGCCGCACTCAACGCCCCGATCCAGGGCACGGCCGCCGACATCATCAAGGTGGCCATGATCCGAGTCGACCGCGAACTGCGCGCCGCCGGGGTGAAGTCCCGGGTGCTGCTGCAGGTCCATGACGAACTCGTCGTCGAGATCGCGCCGGGCGAGCTCGAGCAGGTCCGCGGCATCCTGGAACGCGAGATGGACTCCGCCATCACCCTGCGCGTGCCCCTGGAGGTCTCCGCCGGGGCCGGCGCCGACTGGGATGAGGCTGCGCACTGATCCGCGTTGCGACGCCCGCGGACATCGACGCCGCGGCCGAGGTACTTGCCGGCGCCTTCCGTGATGAGGCTCTGTTCCGCGCGTTGTCGCCCGACGCGGAGCTCCGCGCCCGGGTGCTGCCGATCTTCTTCCGCGGTGAAGTGCGCGCGGCTGCCGCTGCCGGTGACGCCTGGCTGCACCTGACCACGGACGGTGAGGTCGCCGGGGTCGGCCTGTGGCGGAGCGGCCGGGGCTGGTCAGCCTCCCTCCGCGACCAGCTGGCCCTCGGTTGGGCGGTGCTGCAGCATGCCGGCCCGGTGGAGGGCATACGTATCGCACGCCGCTCCGCACGGCTCATGTGGGCCACCTCCCGTTCAGGGACATACTCCTACCTGCGGTGGCTCGGCGTCGGCCCCGCCCGCCAGGGCTCAGGTAGCGGCCGGGCACTGGTGGAGCACGGCTACCGCACCTATCCGGGGCCGTTTCTCCTGGAATGTGTGGACACCCTGGTCGGCTATTACTCGGACCTGGGCTTCGGGGAGACCGGGGTCATCGACCTCGACTGGGACGGGCCGGTGCTCCATGTCATGGAGAGCTCAGGCCAGCTCCGCGACGAAGATCGCGGTGCCCGGGAAGATCCGCCCGCGCTCAGGTGACCACTGTCCCCAGGTCCGGGTCAGGCCCTCCGGCCATTCCGGCTCCACGATGTCCAGGAGCCGGAAACCGGTGGCGACCAGGGCGCGGACCCAGTCGCCGATGGTCCGGTGGAACTCCGCGTAGGTGACGGTGCCGTCCTCGTCCGTCTCCACGTACTCGCGCTCGAAATAGCTGATCTGCGCCTCGAATTCCGTCGGGTCATCGGGGAAGATCCAGCGCATGGGGTGGGTGACGGAGAATGCCAGGCGGCCGGAAGGGCTCAGGACGCGGGCGACGTCGGCAAGCACGGGTGTGACGTCGGGGACGAAAGGCAGCGCACCGAAGGCGGAGAAGACGACGTCGAAGGAGCCGTCCCGGTAGGGGAGTGCCTGCGCATCGGCCTGGGTCAGGGGGACGGTGCCGTCCGCGTGGGAGAGCATTTCCCGGGAGATGTCGAAACCCGTGACGAAGCCGACGCCGTCGCGGGCCAGCCATGCGGCACAGGGGGCGGAACCGCAGCCGAGTTCGAGAACATTCAGCCCGCGGACATCGCCGAGCAGGCGCGCCTGCTCCTCGGTGAGCATCTCCGGGGACCAGTGGAAACCCTCGAGGTAGGCGTCGTGACGGGCGTGGTAATCGGCGGCATCCTGGTCCCACCAGGAACGGTTGGCCGAGGCCGCTGCGTCAGGTGTGGTCGGTGAGGTCAGTCGCATGAAATCCTTTTCCGTGGTAGTTGCTCCCACGCGGGTGAGGAGGTAGGGTTCTAGGCGCGTGTCTGTGCTTTGCGGTGCTACGGGCTGTAATAGGAGGGCCTGGGCAGTTGTGGGGTGAGATCGACCCGTCGGACAACGGCGGATACCGAGAGACACGTTCCTGCCCACTTTCTATCTCCTATCCAACTCGGAGCAACTCAACACATGTCCAACACCACTACCCCTCAGGTTGCCATCAACGACATTGGCACCGCTGAGGATTTCCTCGCCGCAGTCGACGCGACCATCAAGTACTTCAACGATGGCGACATCGTTGAAGGCACCGTCGTCAAGGTCGACCGCGACGAGGTCCTGCTTGACATCGGATACAAGACCGAGGGCGTCATCCCGTCCCGCGAGCTGTCCATCAAGCACGACGTCGACCCGGACGAGGTCGTCGAGGTCGGCGATCAGATCGACGCACTGGTCCTCACCAAGGAGGACAAGGAGGGTCGTCTGATCCTCTCCAAGAAGCGCGCACAGTACGAGCGCGCCTGGGGTGCGATCGAGGAGCTGCAGGAGAAGGACGAGCCGGTCACCGGTACCGTCATCGAGGTCGTCAAGGGCGGCCTCATCCTGGACATCGGTCTCCGCGGCTTCCTGCCGGCCTCCCTCGTCGAGATGCGTCGCGTCCGCGACCTGGACCCGTACATCGGCCAGGAGCTCGAGGCGAAGATCATCGAGCTGGACAAGCACCGCAACAACGTGGTCCTGTCCCGCCGCGCATGGCTCGAGCAGACCCAGTCCGAGGTCCGCTCCGAGTTCCTGCACCAGCTGCAGAAGGGCCAGGTCCGCAAGGGCGTTGTCTCCTCCATCGTCAACTTCGGCGCCTTCGTCGATCTCGGCGGTGTCGACGGCCTGGTTCACGTTTCCGAGCTGTCCTGGAAGCACATCGACCACCCGTCTGAGGTCGTCACCGTCGGCGACGAGGTCACCGTCGAGGTTCTCGACGTCGATCTCGACCGCGAGCGTGTCTCCCTGTCGCTGAAGGCGACCCAGGAGGACCCGTGGCGCGTCTTCGCCCGCACCCACGCTGTGGGCCAGATCGTCCCGGGCAAGGTCACCAAGCTCGTCCCGTTCGGCGCCTTCGTCCGCGTCGAGGAGGGCATCGAGGGCCTGGTCCACATCTCCGAGCTGGCTCAGCGCCACGTCGAGGTCCCGGACCAGGTTGTCACCGTCGGCCAGGAGGCCATGGTCAAGGTCATCGACATCGACCTCGAGCGTCGCCGCATCTCCCTGTCCCTCAAGCAGGCTGACGAGGACTACACCGAGGAGTTCGACCCGTCCAAGTACGGCATGGCCGACTCCTACGACGAGCAGGGCAACTACATCTTCCCCGAGGGCTTCGACCCGGAGACCAACGAGTGGCTGCCCGAGTTCGACGAGCAGCGTCAGGCATGGGAGGCCCGCTACGCAGAGGCCGACCGTCGCCACCAGCTGCACACCGCTCAGATCGAGCGTCACCGTGTCGCCGCCGAGCAGGCTGCCGAGCAGGCTGCCACCAACTACTCCTCCGAGTCCGAGGATGCAGCTCCGGCATCCGAGGACGCTCCGGAGACCACCGGTGGTTCCCTGGCTTCCGACGAGCAGCTCGCTGCTCTGCGCGAGAAGCTGGCCGGCAACTAAGGGCTAGTTAGCTCCAGTACCAGTTGACCCCGTCCCCGCCGCATGGTGGGGGCGGGGTTTCCTGCTGGGTGGGGCTTGGTCGGGGCGGTGCTCAGAGTGGGCGCGCAGGGTTTATCTCTGCAACTCTTGTCTGAAATATTGAATTTCTGGTCAGAGTTGCAGAGATAAATTCCTGTCTTCTGACAGAAATCGACGAAATAGTCCCCGGGAGGACCTATCTACTACAACGAGCCAGACGATGACGAACTCTTCGTCCGCAGGCACGGCATGAATGTCCCGAACTTCGGCAACCGATCCCTGTGGATCCTGGTGGGCGTCCTTGCTGGCACGACTCTGCTGATCACCTTGCTCGCCGCGCTGGCGGGGTAGGCAGCCCAGGCGTATATCTACCCGCTCCGCGGTTTCCCCTATTCCACCGCCGGGAGCCCAGGCTCCTCCACCAGGGTCGGCTCCGCCGGGTCGCTGAAGTCGAGGGTGCCGACGACCTCGACCTGGTCGTCAAGCGCCGTGGTCTGCTCACCCAGGTCCGTGCGCATGAGCATCACGTTGTAGGAGGACCAGGTGGTGGCCACATAGTAGAGGTGGCGGTCGTCGTTGTAGGGGAGGACGAAACCGCCGTAAAGGTCGGGGATGGTGCCGGTGTTGACCAGCATGCGTTTCTCGGACCAGGGGCCGGTCAACTCGTCGGCCGTGCGCAGGACCATGCCGTTGCCGTCGATGTACATGGCCACCCACTGGCCGAGGTGGTCGTTGTAGGTCAGGGAGAGCTCGGAGACCTTCCCGTCGAGAACCGGGACGGCTACGGCGGGGTCGTCCTGCCAGCTGGTGCCGTCGAAGTAGGTGAAGGCGGATTCGTCGGGGAAGTCCTCCGGTGCGATGCGGGC
This sequence comes from Corynebacterium hylobatis, assembly GCF_003955685.1. Lineage (GTDB taxonomy): Bacteria > Actinomycetota > Actinomycetes > Mycobacteriales > Mycobacteriaceae > Corynebacterium > Corynebacterium hylobatis. Next base: position 94,520 of record NZ_RXHJ01000001.1, on the reverse strand, counting down.
GAGGACCGCCTGTTCCTGGCGGCCGGAGGGGGTGGACATGCGGTAGATCCAGCCGTCCCCGCCGTGGACGAGTGCACTCATCTGCAGCTGCTCGTTATCCATGCCGTAGCCCGCGGGCAGCTCAGGAAGCGCAGCGAGCACGTCGGCGTGGCCGGTGCTGTTGATCCGGAGGGATTCGGGCACGAGCTGCCAGGTCACGCCGCCGTCGGTGGATTTCACGGTGGCGGCGTAGTTGGTCACCCATTCGCCCGGGGCACCCCAGGAGCGCACCGACATGTAGTCGATGAAGAGGACATCACCCACGGCGATGCCGGCGGTGGGAATGGTGGTGTGCTCGACGCCGGGGATCTTCAGCGAGGGGATGAACTCCACGGCCTTGCCTTCGTCGCGGAATCCGGTGGCGGTCAGTGCCTGGTCGATGTGCAGTCCGTCGGTGTAGTTGCGGTCGGTGGTGCGCACGAGGGTGTTGGAGCGCCAGTCGGTGGGGGTGCCGTCGCAGGCGACGGTGTCACCGAAGGCGAGGATAGTCTCTCCGGTTTCGTCGGTGAAGGCGATGCCGAGGTCGGTGCCGGCCAGGGCCCAGCGCTGGTCGGTGCGCTGCGGGGAGCCGGCACCGGTGACCAGGTGCATGGCCTGGGTGGGGCCCTTGAGCACGGGCAGGGTCGTTCCGGGGGTGCCCCGGAGCATCGGGGCGGAGGAACCAGCCAGAGAGGAACCGCCGAATGAGGACAGGCCGGGGGAGCAGGGGGCTGCGGGCCCGACGGTCGTCGAAGATGACTGCGCAGCAGCGGGGGCGGCGGTGATGATCAGGGCGGCGAGGCCGGTGATGGCTGCGGCCAGCACCGACGGGCGAATTCTCGGCATGGTTGCACATGGTATCGGTGGCAGGTGACCCGCGTGGAACGAGGCGGTGGTTATGTCCTGATCCCGCCCACAGGCCGGCCTGTGCGGCGGAGTGGCCTGAATCTCAGGAACTCTTCCAAACGGGCCTGCTCCCGCCTAAAGTTGAGGTCAGTCGAGCTTGTTTCGGCTCAGGTGCCACGGGCGAGGTCTCGGTAGGAAGTTGCACGAGGAGACTGGTTTCGTGGTTGCCGGTTATAACCGGGGCGATTTCTTCCGGCCCGGACGACACAGATTCACGGTGTGCCGGGAGCAGTCCTGTCGCGGTCGCACCTGAACCGACGAAAGGTCTGAACAGATGGCGTCGACGACAACCACCTCCCAACACATCCTCCGCGAGATCGGCGGGGCGGAGAACGTCACCAACCTCACCTACTGCGCGACCCGCCTGCGTTTCCAGTTGCGGGACCAGGGCAAGGTGGACGTGGAGAAGCTGGAGTCCGATCCGGCGGTGCTCGGTGTGGTCAAGCAGGGCACCACCGGCATGCAGGTGGTGATGGGCGGCGGCGTGGCGGAGTACTACAACGCGCTGGTCAAGGAACCGGGGATGGGCAAGCTCGATGAGGAGGCCGCGCCCTCGAAGAAGGAGTACGAGGGGGTGCGCGGGAAGTACTCCTGGGTGGACTACGGTTTCGAGTTCCTCTCCGATACGTTCCGCCCGATCCTGTGGGCCCTGCTGGGTGCGTCGCTGATCATCACGCTGCTGGTGCTGGCCGACACCTTCGGCTGGCAGGATTTCCGCGCGCCGATGGAGGAGCAGCCGGACACCTACGTGTTCATGCACGCGATGTGGCGTTCGGTGTTCTACTTCCTGCCGATCATGGTGGGTGCGACCGCCGCCCGGAAGCTGGGGGCGAATGAGTGGGTGGGTGCGGCGATCCCGGCGGCGCTGCTGACCCCGGAGTTCCTGGCGCTGGGTGTGGCGGGTGACACGGTCAACATCTTCGGCCTGCCGATGGTGCTCAATGACTATTCGGGCCAGGTATTCCCGCCGTTGATCGCGGCGATCGGACTGTTCTGGGTGGAGAAGGGACTGAAGAAGCTGATCCCGAGTGCGGTGCAGATGGTCTTCGTGCCGTTCTTCTCGCTGCTGATCATGATCCCGGCGACGGCCTTCCTGCTCGGCCCCTTCGGCATTGGCGTGGGTAACGGCATCGCCAGCCTGCTGGAGACGGTCAACGCGTTCTCGCCGTTCATCCTGGCGATCATCATCCCGATGCTCTACCCGTTCCTCGTGCCGTTGGGGCTGCACTGGCCGCTGAATGCGATCATGATCCAGAACATCGCGACGCTGGGCTACGACTTCATCCAGGGCCCCATGGGTGCGTGGAACTTCGCCTGCTTCGGTGTGGTCACGGGCGTGATGATCATCTCCATCAAGGAACACAACAGGTCGATGCGCCAGGTCTCCCTGGGCGGCATGATGGCCGGCCTGCTGGGTGGTATCTCCGAGCCTTCGCTCTACGGTGTGCTGCTGCGCTTCAAGAAGACGTATCTACGCCTGTTGCCGGGTTGTTTCCTCGGTGGTGTGGTGATGGGCTTCTTCGATGTCCGCGCCTACGCCTTCGTGTTCACCTCCCTGCTGACCATCCCGGCGATGGACCCGATCTACGGTTACGCCATCGGCCTGGCGGTCGCGTTCTTCACCTCCATGCTGCTGGTGGTCTTCCTCGACTACCGCGGCAAGGAGGAGAAGGCGGAGGCACTGGCCCGGATCGCCGCGGAGCGGGAGGAGGCCAACCGTGCGGAGGACGAGCGTATCGACGCCGCCGTCGCCCCCGCCGCAACCACCCCGGGCGACACCTTCCAGATCCGTTCCCCGCTGGCCGGGCGCGTTGTCCCGCTCAACGAGGTGCCGGACGAGGCCTTCGCCGCGGGCGCGGTGGGCAAGGGCATCGCCATCGACCCCTCGGGTGACACCGTCGTCGCCCCAGCCGATGGTTCGGTGATGGTGGCCTTCCCGACCGGGCACGCCGTCGGCCTGAAGCTCGACGGTGGGGTGCAGCTGCTGGTGCACATCGGCATCGACACCGTGAACATGGAGGGCAAGGGCTTTGAGCTGCTGGTGGCCAAGGGTGACCGGGTCACCGCCGGCCAACCCCTGGTGCGTTTTGACCGCGCCGCCATCGAGGAGGCTGGTTACAGCGCCATCACCCCGGTGGTGGTGACCAACCACCGCAAGCTCGCCGACGTCGTGGCGCTGACCGCCACGGGTGAAGTTGCTGTCGGTGACCCGGTCATCGATGCCACCGCGAAGGTGACGGAGACGGTTTAGATCGGCAGGTCGGTGGGGAATTCCACCGGCTCGTTGACCGAGGCGGTCTCCTGGAGGAAGGCGGTGCCGTCGCCGTAGTCGATAAACGACTCGACAACGCGCATCTGATCGTCCAGGGTGACCTCCGCGGCGTAGGTCTCCGCGTCGTCCCGGTACTCCTGGTTGATCCGGAATACCCGGGCGTCGAGGTCGATGATCTCGACGGAGGTGGTCAGCGGGTCCTCCCAGTATTCCTCGGTCTCTGCGTCGGTCTCCTCCTCGGTGAGGTCGTCCTCGGTGGCCTCTTCCATGGCGGATTCCCACGCGCCGCCGTCGACACGCGTCCACATCTCCTCGGCCGTCTCGAAGGTCTCGTAGGTGATGCCGTCGATGACCTCGACGCGCAGGAGCTGCTCAGCCTCGTGGTCGATGTAGGAGGTGTCGGAATCCCCGTCGATAGGTTCGCGGGTGGCCGGGTCGACGAGGCGGGAGGTGAAGACCTCCGTGGTGACGGTCTCCTCCGCGCGGGACATGAGCTCGAAGAAGAGGGTTTCGTCGACGGTGCCGTCGGCGTTCAGCGGGATGGCGATCGGCCCGTCGGCCTCGGTGGTGACGGTGGTCTCGGTGGTGGGGGAGCTGTCGCTGCCGCAGGCGCTCAACGCGAGGCCGCAGGCCAGGGCCCCGGCGAGGGCGGTCATCTTGAAGTGTCGCATTCGACTGATCCTAGTTCGCTGTGTCCGGCGCTACCATGTGGGTCATGATCAAAGTCGGACTCACAGGTGGCATCGGCAGTGGAAAATCAACAGTGACGGGACTGCTTCTCGCACACGGCATCCCGGTGGTGGACGCGGACCAGATCGCCCGCGACATCGTTGAACCCGGGCAACCAGCCCTGCAGGAACTGGCGGAGGCCTTCGGGCCGGACATCATTCGGGCGGACGGTTCACTGGACCGGGCGGGGCTGGCGGCGAAGGCCTTCGTCGATGCCGAGCACACCGCCCTGCTCAACTCCATCACCCACCCGCGCATCGCGGAGGAGACGGCCCGGCGATTCGCCGCAGCAGAGGAGGCTGGGGAGACGGCCATCGTCTACGACATGCCCCTGCTGGTGGACAAGGGGCTGGACCGGCAGATGGACCTGGTCGTGGTGATTGACGTGGACGCAGAGGAGCGGGTGCGGAGGCTCGTCGATAAGCGGGGCCTGGCGGAGATGGATGTCCGCCGGCGTATTGACGCCCAGGTGCCCGACGACATCCGACGCGTCGCCGCGGACGTGCTCATCGACAACAACGGCCCCCTCGAAGCCCTGGCCCCGCAGGTCGACGAACTGGTGGAGGAGATCCGGCGTCGGTCACAGGCCTGAGCCATCAACCGGAGTGGAAGGTGCCGGGCTTCCCCCGCGCTCCTGCTCAGTGAGCGGTGGCTGTGGTGCGGGCGGCGCGTAGTCCGTTGGCGATGACGATGACCTCAGCGACCTCGTGGATGAGCACGACAGCAGCCAGCCCCAGGACACCGGTGATCGCCAGCGGCAGGAGGGTGATGATGATGGCCAGTGACAGGACAATGTTCTGGTTGATGATGGCCCGTCCCCTGCGGGCATGGTGCAGGGCCCGGGTAATCAGACGCAGGTCATCGCCGGTGAAGGCCACATCGGCGGATTCGATGGCGGCATCCGAACCTCTGGCTCCCATGGCGATGCCGATATCGGCGCGGGCCAGGGCGGGGGCGTCGTTGATGCCGTCGCCGATCATCGCCACCGGACCCCGGTCGGTCAGCCCGGCCACCGCCTGTGCCTTATCCTCCGGGCGTAGCTGTGCACGCACATCGTGAATGCCGGCCTGGCGGGCCAGGGCGGTGGCGGTGCGGGTGTTGTCGCCGGTGAGCATGGTGAGCCCCACCCCCTCGGCCGTCAGTGACGCGATGACCTCGGCAGCCTCGGGACGGAGTTCATCACGCACCCCGATGGCCCCCACCGGCTGGTGGTTGCGGTGGACGATGACGACGGTCATGCCCTGGTTCTCCAGGGCCGCTACCTCATCGGCCAGGGGGCCGGCGGGCAACCAGCGGGGGCTGCCGACCGCGACCTGCGCACCGGCGATGAGACCGGTGATCCCGTGGCCGACGGCCTCGTCGATCTGCCGGGCGGAAGGACCATGGTCAGCGGCGGCCGTGATGGCAGCTGCCAGCGGGTGGGTGGAGTCGGACTCGAGGGCGCCCGCCCAGCGGAGGACCTCGGCCCGGTCCGTGCCCTCCGTGGTCAGCACGGCCGTGACGGTGGGCTGGTTGCGGGTCAAGGTTCCCGTCTTGTCCAGGGCCAGGTGGCGGATGCCGCCGAGGCGTTCAAACGCCGCCCCGGATTTGATGATCACACCGAATTTACTGGCCGCTCCAATCGCCGAGACCACCGTGACCGGCACCGAGATGGCCAACGCGCACGGCGAGGCTGCGACCAGCACGACCAGGGCACGTTCCATCCACACCTCCGGATCCCCCAGCAGGGAGCCGACCACGGCGACGAGGACGGCGAGGATGAGCACTCCGGGCACCAGGGGGCGGGCCAGGCGGTCGGCGATCCGCGCCCGCTGCCCCTTGTCGTTCTGGGCCTGTTCGACCAGGGCGACGACAGTGGTCAAGGAGTTGTCCGTCCCGGCGGCGGTGGCCTCGACCTCGAGGGTGCCGGAGGTGTTGATCGAACCGGCCAGCACCGCATCTCCGGGGCCGACCTCGACAGGGATGGATTCCCCGGTGATCGCCGAGGTGTCCAGGCTGCTGTGCCCGGCGCGGACCACCCCGTCGGTGGCCAGTCGTTCCCCGGCGGCCAGGCGCAGCACATCACCGACGACGAGCTCCTCGACGGGTATCGTCCGGGCGGCCCCGTGAGCGGCGACAATCGTCGCGGTCGAGGGGATCAGGGCCAGCAGGGCACGCAGGCCCGAGCGGGCCTTATCCATCGCCCTGTCCTCCAGGGCCTCAGCAATGGAATAGAGGAAGGCCAGGGCAGCGGCTTCTTCAATGAAACCGAGGAGTACCGCGCCCACGGCGCTAATGGTCATCAACAACCCGATACCGAGCTTGCCCTTGGTCAACAACCCCCGCAGGGACCCGGGAACGAACTGGGAGGCACCCAGCAGCAGTGACAGCCAGAACAGGACGAGGGCCACTGGCCCGGATCCGGGAATGAACCACTCGAGGACCAGACCGGTCAGCAGGGCCACGCCGGAGGCCACCGGGAGGAGAACGGCACGGTCACGCCACCATGGGCTGGACTCCCCAGGCTCAACCCTCGGCCCAGCCGGTTCGCAGCCACATGCGGAACTCACTGCTACGCACCTCCCCTGGTGCTGCAGCATCCCTCGACCGGGCAGGCGGGATCCAGACAAGGGACATCCTCATCGACGGCGAGAGTGGTCTCCACCAGGGCGGTCAGCGCCCGGGAGAGATGGGCATCAGCCATCTCATAACGGGTGCGTCGGCCCTCCGGCTCGGAGACCACGATTCCGCACCCACGCAGACACGCCAGGTGGTTTGAGACATTTGTCCGCGACAGACCCAGATCACGGGCCAGCTGGGCCGGGTACCCCGGCCTCTCCAGCAGGGACAACAGTATCCGGGACCGGGTGGGGTCAGCCATCGCACGGCCCAGTCGGTTCATGACATCCACACGGGAAGCTATGGTCAGCATGCACTGACCATACATCATTCACTGACCTATCGGGTGCCTGCTGGCTTCTGTGCAACCCGCCGCCGCTCCCGACCGGAATGGAAGCGGCACCGGGCGGGTTGCACCTGGTGGACGTATTCCCGCTTGAGCAACCTGAAGGATCTTCTGTTTTGTCTGTGCCGTTGAGCATTCTTGACCTGGTCTCCATCTCCGAGGGCGCCACCGCAGCTGATGCGATCGCGGCCTCCATGGACTCCGCCCGCCTCGCTGACCAGCTGGGCTATGAGCGTCTGTGGTTCGCGGAGCACCACAACACCGCGAACCTCGCCTCGAGTGCGACCTCGCTGCTGATTTCCCAGGCGGCCTCCGTGACCGACAGGATCCGGGTGGGCTCCGGTGGGGTGATGCTGCCCAACCACGCACCACTCATGGTCGCTGAGCAATACGGCACCCTGGCCAACATCCACGGCGACCGCATCGACCTCGGCCTGGGCCGGGCGCCGGGCACCGACCAGATGACCGCCCGGGCGCTCAGCCGCTCTTCTGCGGAACCGCAGGCCTTCGCCCAGCACATCTACGACCTGCAGGGCTGGTTCGGCGAGGACGGCACCGCACACAGCATGCCGATCGTCTCCGCGGCCTCCACCGGGACGAAGGTGCCGGTGTGGGTGCTGGGGTCGACGGTGAACGGGGCGTCAATAGCCGGGCAGCTGGGCCTGCCGTTCTCCCTGGCCTCGCATTTCGCGCCCGACCAGATCGACGACGCCATCGAGGTCTACCGCAGCTCCTTCAGCACGGAGGCACCCACCGCGCAGCTCGAGAAGCCCTACGTCATGGCGGGGATCAACGTCATGGTCGCCGACACCGACGAGGAGGCACAGCGGCAGTTCACCACCGTGGAGCAGATGTTCCTGGACATCCGCAGTGGCCAGTCCCGCCCCATCCAGCCGCCGGTGGATCCGGATTCGATCCCGCGACAGGACGGCCTGCGGATCCAGGCGGTCGGCTCCCCGGAGACCGCGAAGGAGCAGCTGGCGGACTTCCAGGAACGCACCGGCGCGGACGAGCTGATCACCGTCACCTACGCCTTCGACCCCGCCGTGCGCAACCGCTCCCTGGAACTGCTGGCACAGGCCTGGTTCTAGTGTCCTGCACAGCTCATCCAGGACGGCGGCCTCACCTCACCGACCGCAGGATGGCTTCACGGGGGGAAAATATCCGTGGTTGTGGTTATGCCACGCCCACGCCCTCAGCGGTGAGGACAACATATTTTTCGGGGAGAGCTGGAAAACCGTAGCCAAGGTACCCGCTGAGGAGCACACTATGTCTCATGGACAACTCCCAGTTCCACGGGCCGAGTGAATCCCCGAAACAGCCCCCGCAGGGTAAGGGCCCCGCATCCCCCTCATCAGACCACACCGGTTCCACCGCCGTCTCCTCAATGAAAGTTGACGGGCACTCAAAGAGCACGTTTCGACCACCGTCCTGGCCGCTTGCCCTCGGTGCCCTCGGTGTGGTTTTCGGCGACATCGGCACCAGTCCGCTCTATGCACTGCACACCGCCTTCAGCATGGAGCACAACGCCATCACCGTCGCCCCGGAGAATGTCTACGGCATCATCTCCATGGTCCTGTGGACGATCACCATCATCGTCACCGTCAAGTACGTACTGCTGGTCACCCGCGCCGACAACGACGGGGAGGGCGGGATTCTCGCCCTGGTCGCCTTGCTGCGCCGCCACCTCACCGCCCGGAAATGGCTCGGCACGGCCGTCACCATCCTCGGCATGTTCGGCGCCGCCCTGTTCTACGGTGACGCGGTCATCACCCCCGCCATCTCCGTGCTCAGCGCAGTCGAAGGTCTGACGGTGGTCAACCCGAACCTGGAACGACTGGTCGTGCCGGTGGCGGTGGTCATCCTCGCCGGACTATTCGCCGTTCAGCCTTTCGGCACCGGTCAGGTTGCGCGTGCTTTCGGGCCCATCATGCTGGCCTGGTTCGCCACCATGGCGCTGCTGGGGATTCCGCAGATCATTGCCCACCCTGAGATCCTGTTGAGCCTGTCGCCGCACTGGGCACTCGAACTGGTGGTGCGCCACCCGTTCCAGGCATTCGTGTTACTCGGGGCTGTGGTGCTGACGGTCACCGGCGCGGAGGCTCTCTACGCAGATCTGGGGCATTTCGGGGCCCGGGCGGTGCGCCTGGCCTGGCTCGCTGTCGCCATGCCCGCCCTCATCCTCGTCTACCTGGGCCAGGGGGCACTGGTTATCTCCACCCCGGCAGCGGTGGCCAACCCCATGTTCTACCTTGCCCCATCGGCCCTGCAGATACCTCTGGTCATTTTCGCCACCATCGCGACGATCATCGCGTCGCAGGCGGTGATCTCCGGGGCTTTCTCGGTGACCCGCCAGGCCATCCGACTCGGTCTGTTGCCGAGGTTGGCGGTCAAACACACCTCCCGGAGGGAGGAAGGCCAGATTTATCTGTCCATGGTCAACTGGGGTCTGTTCCTGGCGGTCATGGCATTGGTTCTCCTTTTCTCCTCCTCCGCCAAGCTGGCGAATGCCTATGGTCTCGCGGTGACGGGCACCCTGGTGCTGGTGTCCCTCCTCTTCCTGTTGTTCGCCGCCACGGTGTGGCGCTGGAGCTGGTGGAAGTTGGTCGCTTTTGCCACGGTGATCGGTTCATTGGAGTTGCTGCTCCTGGGTGCCAGCCTCACCAAACTCTTCGCCGGCGGTTGGCTGCCCCTGTTGATCGCAGCGCTGGTTGTGCTCGTCATGGTGACCTGGCGCACCGGCAGCGATCGTGTCGCCAGTGCTCGCGGTGAGCTGGAGGGACCGCTGCCGCAGTTCGTGGCGTCCCTGCGGGATGCGCGGGTCCGCCGGGTTCCGGGTGTGGCGGTGTTCCCGCATGCCAGTGCGGATGCCACTCCGTTGGCCCTTGTCAAGTTCGTCACTGACTTCCACATGCTCCATGACCACGTCGTCATCGTGCGGATCGTCCACATGAACATCCCGCACGTGCGCCCTGCGGACCGGGTCTCAGTCGATGACGTCGGTTCGCCGGCGGACGGCATCGTGCACGTGAGCATCCGGGTCGGGTTCACCGATGATCAGGACATTCCCCGCAATCTTGCCCTGGCCGTGGATCAGAGCCCCGAGCTTCACATCGACCTTAACCAGGCGCTCTATTTCCTCTCGGTGCTCACGTTGCGTCCACCCCGCACGCACCGCCTGCGGGACTGGCGGGAGAAGCTGTTTCTCAGCCTGGAGAAAAATCAGGCCAACCGTACCGAAATCTTCCATCTCCCACCCACCCGAACCATCGTTCTGGGCACCGAACTGCACCTGTGAGGACCCGTGACTGGCACCCAAGGCGGGTCGGGCTCGCCCGCTCGCTGGGAGGGCCCGTACCGATCTGGCGTTGGGTAGAGACAGCACTACCTATCGGGAGCCAAAAACGTGTGGTCGATTCCCAGGGGCGATTTAGACGGAAGCCGGTTCGGTGGCCTGTCGCTCCTGAACCCGGGATGGGCCGGGAGAATCCCGGGCATTGAGCTTCCCGCTGTATTCTGGTCCGCCTATAGTGACAGTGATGGCAATCACAAATGAAACTGGGTCATTCCCATCAACAAGGAAGGTCATCATGGCTACTTTTCAAGTCCCCGACTTGGGCCGGCTAACGGAGGCGGTCAAGGACATACTCACTGTCCGACGGGTGTTCGGGGAACCCGTGGAAACCGATGGAGCGCTGGTCATTCCAGTCGCGCGAGTGTCCGGCGGATCAGGAGTCGGTTTCGGTTCCGGCTCCTCCGACCGGCCAGACAGCGACAAGCCGGATGACAACGACGGATCCGGAGGCAGACCCGGTTCCGAGGAGGGAGGCGGGGGTGGTTTCGGGGTCAACGTGAAAGCCGACGGTATCTACCTCATCCGTGACGGAGAAGCCCAGTGGGTGCCCGCCCTTGACTTCAACCGCCTCGCCGCCAGCGGCATGATGCTCGGACTGGCGGCGATCGTGGCCTGGGTTGTGACCTCCCGAAACTAAGGCTGTTGAACAGGGGTGATGCCCCGGGAGATGATTCCCGTCCCCGAAACCCGCAAGAACCGGCTACGCCGATCCTGTGTGTCAGCGACGCTTGAAAAGTGGCTCGCACTGCACAGATCGCCGACGGTTGGACGGGCCGCCCCTGACCCCCGCCTCGGTGGACACCACCGGACAACCGTGATCATGGTGATCCGCGTGGGTGGATTCGGACCCTGTTCCCCCACCATGGGCGCCGGGATACCGGCCGCAAGGTGGACGAGACAAGGGCGTGCCCGCACCATCATTGGTGGGGGCACGCCCTGTCGAAGAAGCAGAGCTAACCGATGCGCTTCACGGCGTCCACGACCAGACCCCAGAACCGGTCGAAGTCCAGGTCGACGGCGACCTGGGTGGTGCAGTCCTGGGCTGCCGGGGCCCGGAAATCAGCCACGGTCATGCCCGTGGTCAGCGTGCCGTGCAGCTCCACATCCAGCGGTGCCTTACGGGTGGTGAACACGGTAGGGTCGATGAGGTAGGCCACCGCGCAGGGATCGTGGACCGGCGGGTCATCGAAGCCCTGGGCGTCCTTGTAGTTCTTGCGGAAGGCGTCGAAAAGCGCGACCACGAAATCGGCGACGTCGGTGCCCAGCGCGGTCAGTTTCTCCTCGACCTCCGGGGTGGCCAGTGCCTGGTGGGTCAGGTCGAGGCCGACCATGGTCAGGGGCCAGGACTCGTTGAACACGATGTGGGCGGCCTCCGGGTCGATCTTGATGTTGAACTCCGCCACGGCGGTCCAGTTGCCCACGTGGTAGCCGCCGCCCATGAGCACGACCTCCTTGACGCGCTCGGCGATGCGCGGTTCCTTGCGCACGGCCAGGGCGATGTTGGTCAGCGGCCCGGTCGGAACCAGGGCGATGGTGCCGGGCTCGTTGTTCATGACGGTGTCGATGATGAAGTCCACGGCGTGGGTGTCCTCCACCGCGACGGTGGGCTCCGGTAGCTCGTAGTTGTGGATCTCCATGCCGGTGTCACCGTGGATGTCCTCGGCCACCTCGACGGGGCGGACCAGGGGGCGGGTGACGCCGGGGTAGATGGGTGCGTCGATGCCGGCGATGGTGGCCACCACCTGCGCGTTGTGGGTGACTTTGTCCAGGGTGTGGTTACCACCCACGGTGGTGATGCCGAGCAGTTCGATCTCCGGGTTGCCGGCGGCCAGCAGCATGGCCACGGCGTCATCGTGGCCGGGATCGCAGTCGAGGATGATCTTGGTGGTCATAGTGGAACTCCTAATAATTCAGAGGTGTCAGTTGGTCACGGGGGCGGATGTCTCAGCCAGGTTCCTGGCCGCCACCGTATCCGTGATGGATTCCGGACGGGGAATGAGCAGGGAGCACAGGAAGGCCAGGGCCAGGATGATCACACCCGCCCACATGCCTGCGGCATAACCGCCGCCGGTGTCGCCGAAGCTGGTGGCCACGGCGAAGAGGATGGCGAACGAGATACCGGCACCGAGGTTGAAGGCGCCGGCGTTCATGCCCGGCAGGTAGCCCTGGTTGTCGGCGGGGGAGAGCACCACGCCGAGGCCGTTGAGCATGATGTTGGCGATACCCGCGTAGGTGATGCCGACGAAGATGGAGATACCCAGGTAGGCCAGCGATGAGGTGCTGCCCACCAGGAGGGTGGCTCCGGCGACACCGGCGATGGTCAGTGCGATGCCGACCTGCAGGACGATCTTGTAGCCGAATTTTCCGGCCAGCAGACCGGCGATCGGGCCGAAGACCAGACCGGCCAGGGCATAGGGGGTCAGGGTCCACCAGGACACCACACCGGCGGACATGCCCGCGCCGTGGATGTCGTCCTGCGCCAGGTTCGGCAGCAGACCGTTCATCACGGCGAACACGCCCGTCATGGTCAGCAGGGTGGTCAGCAGCAGCGCCCAGGTGCGGCGCTGGCCGAGGTATTCCACGCTGACCAACGGGTGTTTCACGCGCTTCTCAATGTTGTAGAAGACGACGATGCCGGCGATGCCGACCACGAACAGCACGGCGACGAGGATCCAGTTGGCGTCGACAAGCTTCCCGGCCTCGTTGAAGGCCATGAGCAGAGAGCCGATGGACACCGCCAGCGGCAGCACACCGAGCCAGTCCATCTTCGGGGTCTGCTCGGCGGTGGATTCCCTCACCCCGAGGGGCAGCGCGACGATGGCGACCGCACAGAACACGGCCATGACCCAGAAGATGGAGCGGAAACCGAGGTGCTCGGCCAGCCAACCACCGGCGATCGCATCCACACCGCCGATGCCACCGTTGACGGAGGTCACGATACCCAGCAGCAGGGCATACTGCTTCTCATTGGGCACCTGCTGGCGCAGGATGATCAGGCATAGGGGCACCGTCGGGCCGGCGGCACCCTGGATCAGACGGCCGAGGAACAGGACGGCAACATTCGGGGCCAGCGCAGCGACGACACAGCCGATGCCGGTGACGATCATCATGCCGATCAGCACTTTGCGGCGACCGATCAGGTCACCCCAGCGGGGCAGGAACAGGGAGAACAGGGCGGCCGCGGTGAAGAACGCGGTCTGGGTCATGCCGATCTGGGCCGGGGTCGCGCTGAGCTCGACCTCCATCGTGGCCAGGGCGGGGGCGAGCATGGAGGCATTGAGCTGGAAGGCGAACACCGCGACCAGCAGGGCGATCATCAACGGGACGATCGTGGCAGCCGAGGCTCTTCTCGGCTCGACGGTTATGGACATGGTCCCTCTCGATTCGGTGGGTGTGATTCAGTTGTGGACGGCGGGGAGGGTGTCAGCGAGCGTGGGGTAGGAGGCCTGCGCGCCGGGCCGGGTGGCGGCGAAAGCGCCGACGCGGGCGGCGAATTCTGCCGCTTCAATCAGAGTCGCGCCCGCAGCGAGCTTTGCGACGAGCGCGCCCGCGAAGGCGTCACCACTGCCCGTCGTGTCCACGGCCGTGATCTGCGGGGTGGGGATGTCGGTGAGGCCTTCCGTATCGCCGACGATGGCGCCGGCGGCACCGAGTGTCATCACCACGGAGACAAAACCCTGGGCCAGCAGGGCGCTGACCAGGGTGGCGGGGTCGCTCTCCGCGAAGGGCACGCCGAGCAGGTCCAGCACGAGGGCGCCCTCGTGCTCGTTGACCAGCAGGGGATCGGAGCGCAGCAGCTGCTTGATTCCGACCGGGACGACCGGGGCGAGGTTGACCACCACCCGCCCTTTCGCGAGGTCCACCGCGCGGTCGAAACCGTCAGCCGGAATCTCGCCCTGGAGCAGCAGGATCCCGGCCTCGGCCACGGTCTGCGCGTGGGTGTCCACGTAAGTCCCGTCCACGCTGGCGTTGGCGCCGGGGACGACGATGATGGTGTTCTCGCCGTCCTCGGCGACCGTGATCACCGCCAGTCCGGTGGGGCCGGCCACGGTGGTGATGGCGGAGGTGTCCGCGCCGGAGGTGCGCAGGTGTTCCAGGGCGGCCGCGGCCATGGAATCGGAGCCGACGGCACCGATCATGGTCACGTCCGCGCCCAGCTGCGCCGCGGCCACAGCCTGGTTGGCTCCCTTGCCGCCGGCGCTGATGTCACCACCGCTGCCCAACAGGGTTTCCCCGGGGCTGGGGTGGCGGTGGACGTGGGTGGTCAGGTCGGCGTTGATGGAACCGACCACGGCGATGGCTGTCATGATGTGGTCCTTATGGATTCGCGTTCGATGAGGGTGGTGGGGATACGCAGGTACCGGTCCTGCGGTTGCTTCCCCTCAATGAGTTCGTGGAGTACGTCGAAGGCCCGGTGGGCCATGATCTCCACCTGCTGGTCGATCAGGGTCAGCGGGCGGGGCTGCAGGTCGAACAGTGGTTGGCTGTCGAAGCCGATCACGCTGATGTCCTCGCCGATGCGCAGGCCCGCCCGGTGGCAGGCCTCGAGGACACCGATGGTCATCATGGAATCCCCGGCGAACAGTGTTTTCACACCCTGGCCGATGAGGTGGTTCGCGCCCTCGAAACCCTGGTGTTGTTCATAACCGCCGAGAAAGACAGGTTGCTCGGGGAGTCCGGCCTCGGCGCAGGCCTGCCGGAAGGTGTCCAGGCGGTGGCGTCCCGTGGAGGTGCCCGTCGGCCCGGAGAGGTAACCGAGCGGCAGTGCGTTGTGCCGTGCCAGCAGGGCAACGGCCTCCCTGATGCCGGGTTCCGGGTCGGAGACGACGGTGGGGATGGTGCTGGCGGGGAGTTCGCGGTCCACCAGCACCAGGGGCAGGGACCGGCGGTGCAGTTCCTCGAGTTGATCCGCGCACCCCTCGTCCGGGACGCAGATGATGCCGTCCACCCCGTGGCTGGCCAGGAAATCCAGTGAGGAGGCCAGCACCGTGGGATTTTCGTTGCTGTTGGTGATGATCACCGCCATGTCCACGGCCTCGGCGGCATCCTGCAGTGCGGTGACCATGGCGGCGAAGTAGTGGTTGATCAGGCTGGGCACGACCACGCCGATGGTGTTGGTCCGGGAACTCTGCAGTGCACGCGCCTGGGCATTGGGCAGGTAACCCAGCTCAGCGGCCAGTGCCTGGATCCGTTCGCGGGTCTGCTGCATCACCGCCGGGTTATCCGCGAGCGCCCGGGAGACGGTGGCGATGGAGACTCCGGCCTGCAGGGCGATGTCCTTCAGGGTGGGCCGGGGTTTCTCCGGGACCATGTGCTCACCTCGGTCGGCGTCGACGGAATGTAAACGTTTACTGTAAACGTTTACATTCTAAGCCGGAAGAGGCCCTGTTGGCCAGCCCAGTTTTCCGCAGCCTGGTGACTACCGTCATACGCCCCCTCAGGGCACTGCTCAGACACCGGCTTCGCTTCTCGACGCCCGCACCAACCGCTCCACCAGCTCATCGGGCAGCGGCTTGCGCGGCGTGAAGGTGATGCCCGTCTTGGTCGCCTTCAGGTCGGCAGCCGCGATCTCCTCGGAGTGGTCCACGGTCGCGCCGGGGAGCAGGTACAGCCCGCACTGCCTGCTGAAGGCGGCGTAGCTGGCGATGACCTTGTCTGCCTCCGGGAGGGTGCGGGCTGGGGCTGCGGCGATGTAGGCGTCGTGGTCGGTGGGCGTCGTCATGATGGCCAGTTTAGGGGCGCTTCACGTTTCGGAGTGCGGAGCTGACCACAGGGCGGGGTTCGGGGTCCCCGCACCGCGAGGTGTCGCCGGGTCGGTGTTGGTCGAGTAGCTTGTCGAGGTCGGAGCCGAGTTAAATATGGTGCAAAAGCCCGAATGTCGGAAACCCTGGCAGGGTTTCCGACATTGAGGCATGGGGCGGAGGGCTGTTATACGGGGTCAGGCACCGAGGTCTGGGGGGAGCTGACCTCACTGGGAATGACCGGTTTCTTGATCTGCGGGGCAGGTTCCTCCGGGGAGTCCTCACCCATTGCCTCCAGCTGTTTGCCGTTGGTCTCCGGGACCAGGAAGAACACGAAGACGAAGGACGCCAGGGCGAAGAAGCCGTAGAGGCCGTAGGCCAGCTGTAGTCCGGCATCCGCCAAGGAGGGGAAGGTTGCGCTGACCACGAAGTTCGCCAGCCACTGCGCTGCTCCTCCCACGCCGAGGGCGTAGGCGCGGATGTGGTTGGGGAACATCTCCCCCAGCAGCACCCAGACCGTCGGACCCCAGCTCATTCCGAAGCCGATGACGAACAGGTTGGCAGCCACCAGGGCGATCGGACCCCAGGAACCCGGTAGCACCGGGGCACCGTCAATGACGTTTGCCTGGGCGAAGGCCAGGGCCATCGTTCCCAGCGAGACGGTCATGATCGCGGAACCGATCAGCAGAAGTCGTCGTCGGCCGACACGGTCGATCAACAGGATCGCGATGATGGTGGCGACAATGTTGGTCACCGCGGTGATCACCGAGATGATGAAGGAGTCGGATTCCTGGAAACCCACGGCCTGCCAGAGCGTGGTGGAGTAGTAGAAGATGACGTTGATACCCACGAACTGCTGGAAGACAGAGAGAAGAATGCCGATCCAGACCAGTGGCAGCAGGCCGAAACGGCCGCCGAGCAGGTCACTGAACTTCTGTCGGCTCTCCAGCTTGACCGTGCTGAGCATCGAGTCAATTGCGCGGTCGATGCTGGCCTCTGTGCGCATGCCAACCACCTCACGCAGCACCTGACGGGCCTCAGCTGTCCGGCCTCGAGAAGTCAGGAACCTGGGCGATTCCGGCAACCGGACGGCCAACACGCCGTAGACCAGGGAGGGGAGGGCAGCGGAGATGAGCATCCAGCGCCAGGCGGGCAACCCGAGCCACAATTCTGAGGAGGCGCTGCCGGCCACCCAGGCCAACACGGCGCTGGTGAGCAGTGCCATGAAGATACCGGTCACCAGGGCCAGCTGTTGCATGGTGGCCAGGGTGCCACGGTGCTTGGCCGGACTGACCTCCGCGATGTATCCCGGGGCGATCACCGAGGCGAAGCCAATTCCGACACCACCGAGGAAGCGCCAGATGATCAGGTCGATGACACCGAAGGCCAGTCCCGCACCGACGGAGGAGACGAACAAAATGGTTGCCGCGATGACCATGGTTTTCACCCGGCCGATACGGTCGGCGCAGATTCCGGCGGTCCAGGCGCCGACGCCGGCACCCAGCAGCGCAACGGAGACCACGAAGCCCAGGACCGCCGTGTTCAGGGAGAACTGCTCGCGAATGGCTTCCACCGTGCCGTTGATGATGGAGCTGTCGAAGCCGAACAGGAAGCCACCGAGGGCTGCGGTGGCCACGACGCCGATGAGCCGGGAGTTCACCCGCTCGTCGGCGGTATATGTTGTGTCTGTCATGACGGGCATCAATTCTTCTCGTCCCCGCAGGGCGTGCACGGGGTGGTTTTCAGTTACCTATGGACATGAAATGGGCAGGCCCGTCCATTGCCTGACGGGCCGCGACCATCTCCGCGATCTGGGGGACTACAGGCCTAGACCGCGTCGGCCGATGTCATTGAGGTCGTCGGCGGTGAAACGGTCTTTCCACCCGACCTCGTAATCCTCGGCCGGAAAATCATCCGGGGAGGTGCCCCGGAGGAAGTGCTGGCCCACCGCACGGGAGTAGGCCTGGTTCTTGTCGCACATGGGGGCGGCCGGGATGTACATGACGTTGCCCCAGCCCTGCTGGTCTTCGACGGGATCGACGGCGTGGACGACGTCGGCGTGCCACCACACGCTGTCCCCGGCCTGCAGGTCCGGGATATTGGTCAGTCCGCGCATGAGCAGCGGATGCCACTTCTCGTTGACGGCGAGCACCCGGCTGGGAGCAGCGCCACAGAGGTCATCGTCGGCGACATCGTCGAGCAGGGCGCGCAGCAGGATGTAGGCCATCGCCTCCGGGATCGGCACGGTGGCCAGCACTCCCTGGTCACGCTGCTGATCGGACAGGGCGGTCCAGCCCTGGAAGGTGCGGAAGGCCGAGCACATGGTGGACCCACCCTCATACTCGTTGGCCTCGGTGCGGTGTGCCGCGTCCCAGGGGTCGTAGTCGGCGAAGTTGCCGGTGAAGATGTTGTGGAAGACCTTCTGGTAGGCGGGCAGCAGCCAGCGCTCCACCGCGCCTGAGTCGGTGTGGGCACCCAGTCCGGAGGAGTTGGTGCCCGGCGGGCGGCGGCGGATGCGGTCCGGGTACATGCTGTCCTGATCCGGGTCGAACCACTGCACGCCTTCGGACTCGAACTTCCACCGGTGGTTGAGGAAGGCCTGGACATTGGCGGTGCGCTCGGACTGTCGCGCCTGCATCTGCGGCCTGGACCAGTAGATGGGGAAGATCTCCGGGCGGGAGGCGGCCAGGGTACCGAAGAAGTCATCGCCGGGGCCACGGTACTGGGAGTCAAAGTCATTGACATCGAGGTAGTCGACCAGCTCACGGTCGAATTCCAGGGCCTGCTCGCGCGGGAAGTGCTCCCGCACGACGAGAACACCGTAGCGGCGGACCTTCTCCTTGAACTCCTCGGAGATGTTGCCGGCTTCGATGTCCGCGTAGTTGATTTCGGGCCAGATCGACTCGCCGCGGGCATTATGCTCCTCGATCTCGATCACGCGTTCTTCGATGAAGGCCTCCACCTCGCGGAAGGCGGCGTCCACGTCCCCGATCTGGGCGCGCAGTTTCGCCTTGGTCTCGCGGATGGCGGCGGGCAGATCGTCGGGCAGGGGGGTTGCGGTGTGCTGGGGGCTGGCGATGGTCATGAGGTTTCTCCTCGCTCCTCAAATCATTTGGTTAAATTGATTTACTAGAAGATAGCGTGAGTGCCATCACATGTAAAGGGCTTCGCTTGGGCAGGGCACAAAAGACAAGCCCGCGCCATCCGACCGGGGGTGCTCCCTTTTTTCTAAAGTCGCTGATAGGAGGACATTTATGACTACACTTGCTGCAATGCCACCCCTGTTTTCCCCGCAACCGGTCCCCAGCAGCCTGATGGGGATGACGGACCAGACATTTTTGGGGTACCTGTTCTCCCATGGCACCGGGACCCGGGCAGAGATTGCCAGGATCACCGGGATCTCCAAGCCCACCATTTCGGACTCCGCGAACCGCCTGCAGTCCGCTGGGCTCATTGTTGAAGCAGGTGAAACCCCGCCCCGCGGTCGGGGTCGACGCGCCATGACCTACCAGCCCAATCCTGACCACGGACATGTCAGCGCGGTGGTGCTGGAGCGGCGCCATAACGTGGTTCGGGCCCTGGATTTCTGCGGTGACCTGCGTTGGGAAGAACGCTCCGAAACGGATATGACGTTCTCGGAGGGGATCGCGTGGGCGAGGGAACACCTGGCGGCGGCCGCAGCCCACATGGCGACCCCCTGTCGGGCGGCCACCATTTCTGTTGCTGCCCCGGTCAATCCCGGGACCGGAGCGGTTCAACCCATGGCCGGAGCTCCCCTCGGCGGCGTCGTCCCCGACATCACAGCCGCCCTGGGGCTGGCGGATGTCCCCAGGGTCCGGGTGGACAATGACGTGAACTGGGCGGCACGGGCTGAGGCAACCGATCCAGCCAAGGAACCGGAACGGTCATTTCTCTACGTCTACCTGGGTGCCGGCGTCGGCGGCGCCCTCGTCGCCGAGGGCAGCGTCATCCGGGGAGCCAATGGTGCCGCCGGTGAGATCAGTTTTCTGCGCACCCCGAAGGGCACCACCCTGCACGCCGAGCTCTCTTCCTTGAGCTTCGGCAGCCCAGATCATTCCTCCATCGACATTGATCTGGCACTTGCCGCGCTCCAGGACCCGGACAATGGAGAGGCCCGTTACGCTACGGATCTGCTGGCTCAGGCGGTCCTGGATGCTGCGACAGTTTTTGACCCGGGCACAGTCGTGCTCAGTGGCCCCTTGAGTGCCGCCGACCTGCTTATCGAACGCCTCCGTACCAGGGTAGCGGCGGGTCGCATCGCACCGGTTGCCCTCATCCGGGGCCGGGCTGATGATGAGCTTCTCGTCGCGGGCGTATCGCGGCATGCCGTGCACGACGCCTGGGACGCAGCTATGACGTCGGCTCTGACCATCGCCCAGGATTAACTCCCTGCAGGCACCTGATGCGGTAGACCACAGACCGGACAGAAAATTTTAGGGGAAACACATGGCGGCTCAACCCAGAATTGCTCTCATCGGCACCGGAATGATCGCCGGAGCCCATCTTCGCGCTGCCCGCAGTCTGGGCGCGGAGATCACAGGAATATTGGGCTCCCGGCCCGAGCGTTCCGCTCAGGTCGCCCGGGAATGGCGTATCCCCACCGGGTATGCGGATCTGGCGGCCCTGATCGCTGAGCGGCCGGATGTGGTGCATGTGTGCACCCCGAATAAGTCACATGCCTTTTATGCTGAAGCCCTGATCCGGGCAGGCATTCACACTGTGGTGGAAAAACCGGTGGCCACGACCCTGGCGGACGCCGAACTGCTGGCTGATCTGGCCGCGAAAAACGACGTGGTGGTCACTGTCCCTTACGTCTACCGTTACCACCCGCTGGTCCGGGAGATCCGGGCCCGTCGGATCGCCGGTGAATTCGGCGATATCGCCCTGGTCCATGGCTCATATCTGCAGGACTGGCTGCTTTCTCCCGACGCCGCTACGTGGCGGGTCAACCCGGTGGAAGGCGGTCCCTCGCGGGCCTTCGCCGATATCGGCACCCACTGGTGTGACCTGGCCGAATTTGTCTCCGGGGAGAAGTTTCTACGGTTGTCTGCCATCACCTCGATCACTCACCCCACCCGCCCCCGACACTCCACCGCATCGTTTGGCGGCGCTGTCTCCTCCGGTAATCAGCAGGCAGAGTATGTACCTGTCCACACGGAGGACATCGCGGTGGTCACTTTTGAGACCGCCAGGAATATCCCCGCCACTACCGTGATCTCACAGGTCTCCGCGGGCCGTAAGAACCGGCTCTGGCTTGAGATTGACGGTACCGCCGGTTCCGCGGTATTCGACCAGGAGAACCCGGAGACCATCTGGCTGGGCCGGGAAAATGAATCCGTCCTGCTCCACCGCGGCGAGGCCGGCGCCCAACCCGAGCAGGCCAGGTTCAACCAGGTCCCCGCCGGGCATCCGCAGGGGTGGACCGACGCCTTCACCGCCTTCATCCACGACACTTATCGCGCCGTCAGTGGTGACGTGCCGGACGGCCTGCCCACCATCGAGGATGGCCTGCGTTCAGTCCGGCTTATCGACGCCGTCCTTTCCTCCGCCGGGAGCAGAGAGTGGGTCTCCATCTGAGGGGTGTCCGGGAGGGGCTACGGTGCCAGATGCGTCGTCACGGCCATGGCGGCCCCCACGATGCCCGCACGGTTGAGCAGCTTGGCCGGAATCACCGGAGTCTCGACGGTCAGAAGAGGAATCCAACGCTCGTGGTCGCCGGAGATGCCGCCACCGACAATGAACAGCCTCGGAGAGAATAACCGCTCATACTCGGCGAGGACCTTCGAGACCCGCTTCGACCATTTCTTGAAGCTGAGTTCCTCACGATCCTTGACCGCGGAGGACGCCTGGTGCTCGGCCTTCTTCCGACCGACGAGCAGGTGGCCGATCTCCGTGTTGGGAAACAGGTGGGCATCGATGAGGAAGGCGGAACCGATGCCGGTGCCGAAAGTGAGGAAGATGACCGCACCGGTGGCGGCTGCCGGGTCACCGAAGGAGACCTCCGCCAGGCCTGCGGCGTCGGCGTCATTGAGCACGCTGATTTCCCGGTCCCCGAGGTGGCGGCGGAACAGCTCGTTGACGTTCGTGCCGATCCACGAGGGATCGATATTCGCTGCGGACCGTGCGACCTGGTCCTTGACCACCGAGGGCAGGGTGATCCCCACAGGCCCGTCCCACTTCTCCTGCCGGAGAATTTCGGCCACGGTCTCTGCCACCGCGTCCGGGGTGGCCGGTTTCGGCGTCGCGATCTTGACCTGCTCTCCGACGAACTCGCCGTCGTCGAGATTGACGCGTGCGCCCTTGATGCCTGAGCCGCCGATGTCAATGCCGAAGCTGATGTTATTCATGGCGACAACAGTACATGTGCTGTTAAGCGGTCATAAGGAAAATCCGGCCCCATCCCACTGTGGACCTGAACTCTGTTCGGTGGACACGACGTTGGTGTCGACAAGGAGCTGGCGGGCCAGCGCAATATCTCCCGAGGTACGTCTCAGCGGAGAGATTGACCTGGGTGGATTCGCAGCAGACCAGGGAGATATTTAATGGCTGCCGGTGTCCTGCGCCGCTAATTCGTTTCAGATATCTGACGATGGATTCGAGAATCTCCTCGGCTGTCTTAGTTGGTCCAGCTAACCGGTCTGGGGTTCTCGTTGCGCCACATATTCATCCCATAAAAAGCTACGAACGAATTAACGGCGCAACACTAGCCCAGGAACCAGTTGACCGCGTCGCGGTAGGTCCAGATGTTGCTGGGCATGCCCTCCGGCGGATCAGTCGGTGTGCCCACCCCCGCGACCGTCGCGTCCGCACCAAAGGCCAGCGTGAAGTCGACCACCGCACGGCGCAGGTGGTTCTCGGAGGTCACGACGATGACGGATGTCGCGCCGGGAAGCAGCTGGCGGGCATAGCGGGCGTTGGTGACCGTGGAGTTCGCGCGGTCCTCGACGATGATTCGGCTGGCAGGTACTCCGTTGGCGATCAGCCACTCGCGCATGGCATGGGCCTCGATGTGGCCGTCCGGCGTCAGCCCGCCAGAGACAACGATCGGCGTGGTGGGGCGGGTGATGGCCAGCGCGTGGGCGGCTTCGAGCCGGTGGGCCAGGTTGGGGTGTACCGAGCCGTCGGTGTTCAGCCCGTTGCCCAGCACAATGATCGGGGCGTCAGCTGGGGCCGCGGATGCGGGCGTGATGTCTGAGTGCAGCGCCTGGAGCGCGGCGGTGACCAGTGTGCGACGCTCGGGGCCCAGTGCCTGCAGCGCAGCTTCCCGGGCCGCGGTATTGGATTCGTAGCCGGCGGAGAAGACCGCCGCGGTGAGCAGGTCCTCCTGACTGGCGGCCGCCAGATCAAGCCCACCACCCTGGACCTCCTGGGAGAGCAGGTAGGGGCCGTGGCCGGGAATGTCCACCAGGACGATCTTCTCCAGACCCGGCAGCGGGACTGTGAGGGGCACGGAGGACAACGATGAGGTCAGCGCATGCGCCGGTGCCACCAGACCAGGCAGCAGAATGAGGGCGGTGGCGGCCAGCAGCGGGCGGGTGGCACGAAAACGCATGACATCTCCTTATGGGCGGGAAAATTAACCCGTTCTCAGCATCAGACTTCCGGCCGACGGTAAGGTGTCCCACATGCAGAACTGGAACACCGGACCATTCGATAACGACGACGCCGTCGAGGTGCTCGAGGACGTCCGCAGCGGTGAACTCTACCTGGAGGAACTGCTGCCCGGGGTGGGAAACCGCTATATCGAGGCGGACCAGGGTGCGATCATCGTCGCCCTCGCCCACCTTGCCGGCGGTGACCTGCCCGAGGGCATCACGCCTGAGCAGGTCACTGAGCTGCAGACCCCGGAGGTCAAGGAACGTCTCCGCGAGTGCCTGGGCGCGGTGCTCTCCGACGGAACCGTCTCCGAGCTCGCCGCCCAGTGGGCCGAGGAAGGCACCGAACAGCTCTACGAGTGGAAGGCGAAGGCCTTCATCAGCCTGGGCTGAGGAGGGCTTAGAGGATCTCGATGACCTTCGAGGACCAGCGCAGCCACATGCTCACCGGCGCCATGTACAACGACCTCACCGCTGAGCTGGTGGCAGCCCGCGAGCAGGCGGTACTGGCAACCGACGCCTACAATGCCAGCTTCGGGGTTCCCGCCGCCGAACGGGAAGCCCTCCTGACGAAAGTCCTGGGATCGATCGGGGACAACGTCCACTTTGAGCCCACATTTCGCTGGGAGTTCGGCTGCAACATCACCATCGGCGATAATTTCTACGCCAACTTCGACTGCATCATGCTCGACGGTGGCGGTATAACCATCGGCGACAACGTCCTGCTCGGCCCGCGGGTATCGATCTACACCTCCAATCACGCGCTGGATCCGGCGGAGCGGGCCGCCGGTGCCTGCTACGCCCGAGAAGTGGTGATCGGTGACAATGTGTGGATCGGCGGTGGCGTGACCATCAACCCGGGTGTTACCATCGGCGACAACGCCGTGATCGGTTCCGGAAGTGTCGTCACCAGGGACATCCCCGTCGACAGCCTGGCCCTCGGTGTGCCGGCTGCAGTTCACCGGAGCATCACCACGGCAGACCGGTCGGGATACCCTGCCACCCGGGGTCTCTCCTCCTGACACAGGGCCGTGGTGTCCCAGCAAAGGCCGTTGCCGCTGAATTTATGCACTGTCTCCGGTGCCACGAGGGTCAACGCTTGCCGGGTCTTCGTTACTTTTCTCACCTACGATCGAGGTCATGGACCTCCACCCGAATCTGCAGCCTTATGCATTTCTCCTCGGCACCTGGAAAGGTGAGGGCCGGGGCTTCTATCCCACGATCGATGACTTCCACTTCACGGAGACCCTGAGCTTCTCGACGATCCCCGGCAAGCCCTTCTTCCGCTACGAGCAGAAGACAATGGGCCCGGACGGTCCGATGCACACGGAGCTGGGTTTTCTGCGCCCGACAGGGGAGGGGCGACTGGAGTTCATCCTCGCCCAGCCGATGGGGCAGACGGAACTGCTGACCGGACATGCACGCGAAGAGGAATACTTCCTCGTCCTGGACTTCGCCGAGTCCACGATCGTGAACTCCGGCAGCGCGAAGAAGGTGGACACGACGATGCGCAGTTACACCTTCAACGGTGACCGCACCTCCCTGATCGCACGCTTCTACATGGGGGCTGTGCGCCAGCCCCTGCAGGAGCACCTGGTCAGCGAACTGACCAAGGTGGAATGAGCCGGATCAGCTCAGCTCCACCCCGTCGCGGCTGACAGCGAAGCTGTAGAAGTCGATGGCACACATCACCTTCACCTCACCCTCCGCGACAGCACAGCTGACCGGACCCTCCACGAGACGGTTACCGGGCTCGAGCACCACGGTCTGCTCACCGGGGACGAATATCCGGTTGACGTGGTGGGTCGTGGCCGGCTCGCCCTCGCGCACGGAGACCGCGTTGATGTCTCCCTCCCCGTCGTGGGTGCACATGGCCACCGGTTCGCCGTCCGAATACATCTCGCAGTAGGTGCCGTCCGGCCCCTGGAACTGCAGACCGGGCTGCTCGGGGAAGATCAGCGCCGAAGCGTAGGGGGTCGGGTCGGTCTCGGGGACATCCGCGATCAGCTCGACGAACCGGCTGCCGGGGATTCCGATGTAGGAGGGCTCACCGGTGGGTGTCTCCTTGATCGTGGTCGTGGTCTCTGTATCAGTGGTTGTGGCCGTTGTGGCAGTGGTGACGGTGGTGGGGGTTTCCTCTACAGGCTCGTCGGAGGCGCAGCCGCTCAGGACCACCAGGCCGGCGACAGCAACGGGGAGGATGCGGATCCAGTACTTCATAGATGGCAGAGTATCGGCCCGCCAGTGTCCCGCGTCACAACTCTTCGTTACTGATGCCGATCCGGTACCCGCAACGTCACGAGCCGGTTACCATCCGGCCACATCTGGATATCAGCAGTTCTGGAGCGTTCACAAACTTAACTCCGGACACGATGTATGAAGTAAGTTGCATTGCCATCTACCTGCTGAAGGAGCCCCCGATGAGACTGCGCAGACTGTTGCCTGTGGGCTTCGCTGCCGCCCTCACACTGGGCCTGGCCTCCTGTTCTTCCAGCGGCACTGGAGGAGCCGTCCTCTCCAACACGAGCAGCACAGCAGGGGAGAGCGACACTGAGACCGGCACACCCGATCCGCATCCCGGTCCCGCCACCACCTTCGAGATCAGCGAACCACCGGTCACCTGTGAAAACCAGACCATGGACCTGATGTCCACCGCCTTCGGAGCCTGGCTCGGCTCGCAGATCGTCCCCACCGACCAGCCCGACACCTCCTACTACTTCACAGTCAAGGACAACCAGTTCAACCCCTGCGCGGAACTGAGCTGGGTGACCCTCGAAGGCCCCACCGGCAACCTCGCACACGATCCCGGCAACGGCAACGACTTCGTCGACACCGTCGTCTTCTTCAACGGCGAGAACCTCATCCGCGACCCCGCACCCCTCCAGTTCGAGGACGTCACCTCCGTGGAGCGTGTCGACGCCCACCAGCTCACCCTCACCTACCGTGGCGAGTGGGAGCACTCCGTCACCTACAGCTTCGCGGATGGCCGACTCCACGGCGAGGAGCAGCTTCCCGCCGAGGTGAGCGACAACCACCGCCTGGACCTCTACCGCGCCGGGCCGCCGGCTGCCGGGGCGCCGCGACCCTTCGGCAACGCCAACTACCGGCCCTGGGACCACGAGAAGTCAGTGGGCCGGCAGTACTCACTGATGATGGGCGGGGAGCTGATCACCTGCGACTTCGCCAACTTCAATGGCGTGCAGGTGGTCTGCTACTCCGAGACCTCCCTGCCCTGGCCCCTGATGCCGAAGGACCCGCAGTCCAAGCCACAGGAAATGGCCAATATCGCCTTCATGAATTTCCAGGCTGACGGCAACCTGACCACCGATGTCGGCGCCTTCTCCAAGCCGAGTGCGAAATTCGAGATGCTGCCGGCTGATTCGGTCACCCGCATCGGCGACATCTTCATCGACACCCGCAGCGAGGTGGTCAAGATCCACGACGTGAACCTCGCCTACCTGCTCGGTAACGGCGTCGCCGAGCCCGTCGAGGTCCCCACCTTCCAGCTCGACACTTCGCGGCACCCGCGGGATCTCGCACCCTGGGAGGGGTAGGGGAGCCCTACTCTTTGCGGTCTGGAGATCATCTAGCGCCCCATCCACCGGAAACGTTGCCAACCAAACAGGAGAAGCTTGGGGCTGGGTGGACCAGAGGTCTGAAACTAGTGGCAGGAGCATGTTCCGGAGAAAAAGTGACGGTCTATGATTGTTCGATGTGCACGTAATCGTGAACCGCGCCAGGAAGATCCTCATCGCTTAAGTAGCGGGAGGAGGATCAAGTGTCCTGACTGGTGTCTGAGCCCTGCTTCGCCCCTTTGCACTGATCGGACTCAAGTAAGAGTTTCAGAGCCGGTGAAGACTCGTGTATCGAGACGCCCAAGTTGATGTCCTTGGATTCGTCTTTCAGCTTGTCTGAAAACGATGTTCAAGATTTCCCGCAATGAGCAAACCCTCGGAGAGAAAATTGCAGTCCAACGCCAATAAAGCTTCGCGCCTATTCCAGTTTTTATCGGAAGTGCAGAAGCTGAACGAGAAACAGATTCTCACGGTCAGTGAATACGCTAAAGAAGGTGCCGTTCTTTGGTTGCCAGAATTCCTAGATTTTGCTGAAAGAGATGAATCTAATCTTCATTTTGGCCCTGCACTTTCCACGGCGCTTGGATTGGGAGAGGCAGCACACTTTGACGATCCAAATGTGCTGGTTGTAGTTCCACGACCTAACGCGATCGAGTTCCCCGACATGGAGGATTCCCTCAAGCCTTGTCTCTCAAATGATGGGACCGACTTTAACCGACGACCACAGATGCTGTCGGAAGATCAGTTAAGTGCTGATGGTGTCCCACCGGTTCAAGAAACATCAGCCCCAGATCCCGAGGAATGGCTGCTTCGTTGGGATCGCTGGGCAGAGAGCGAACGCTACAAGCGTCTTTACGAGAAGATGTTTGAGCTCCAAACTAAAACGAATCAGCAGGCAGATGAGTATGAGCTGGTCATTGGGCTGGGAAGCCTCTACTGGGAGGTGCCCAGCTCAGGGAAAATTGACCGGCCGCTTTTCACCTCGCCTCTTACTGTCCAGATGGACAAGCACACGGGTCAGATTGAGGTCCGGACCCAAATTGAAGTCCTCAACGCTGAATTGGAGGTAGTGCCACCTGAGCAGTTAGCTGATGCCAGGTTCATTACCGATCTCAAGGCGGAGCTGGAGTCCTTGGAGGGAAATATTCTTGACCCGGCGACATTCTCGGATCTTGGTCAGCTGACCGCGAATAGTTTGAGCACTGATGCGGTCTACTCGGAGACCTTTGAGAAGCCAAAACGGACCCCATATCCGTGCGTGGCATGGTCTCCCACCATCATTTTGCGGCGCCGTCGCCGAACAGGTTTGGCGGCAAGTTTTGCTCGTATCGCACAAGAGATCTCCGAAACAGGAGCTATCCCACCGGGTCTCGCGGCCCTGATCGATCCTAACCAGACTTCCGAGGTATCAAGCACCACAGATTCTGGGGGTCTGTACACGAATGATGAAGATATCTTCAGCCCTCTTCCACTCAATGAACGCCAGCAGGCTGTAATCGAGCGGGTAGACCGCAACGCGCAGACTATTGTTCAGGGCCCACCCGGAACGGGCAAAACCCATATGGCTGCGGCATTGCTTTCCCATCTGCTGGCTCAAGGAAAACGTGTTCTCGTGACAGCGGAAACTGACCGAGCGCTATATGAACTCCGCGACAAAATGCCGAAAGAAATACAGGAACTCGCGGTATCTGTGATCGGTAGCGGGACTTCTGACATGGCAGATCTGCGTGTGGCCATTGATACAATTGCACGCCGATCAGTTGAGTTTGATGAGTCCCGATCCAGCTCTCGAATGAAACAGCTTTCTGATGAACTAGACCGTCTTGGTGAGCATAGAGTTCGCCTCGTGCGGGAGTGGACTGATCAAATGCGGGAAGAAAATGAGCCTATAGGAATCGAAGGATACGATCTTCCTATGGGGAAAGCTGTCGAGAAATGGTTGGGAGAATCCGATCGACACAAATGGATTAAACAGATAGAGATTCCACGACTTAATGATCCCTTTCCTCTTTCTGGTAATGAGATCCAGAAGTGGCTGGAACTATCGAGAGATTCCCGTCTGGCCTCACCAGAGTCAATAAGCGAAGCAGATTCGATCGACCTCTCAGCTATTCCGTCAGCAGAAGAATTTCACGAGTTATCTACCCGAGTTCGGGAGGCAGAAGCAGAGTACCGATCGGCTACAGACGGTCTGGATCCAACGGAATTTTCGTCTTGGGCCTCATTAAACTCAAGCGACAGGGCATCTATTCAGGATGCGTTGGCCCGAGCGATCGGCCTTGTAGCAGGTCTTCGTCAGGAAAATCGACCCTGGTCTTCTCTTCTCCATCTAGGCACGGAAACCTTTGAGATCACTTCACTCAAGGCTCAAATAGAGAACCTCCGATCTAAAACAGAGGAAGCACTCCGTGTGGGAGACGCCCTTAGGGGAATGAAACGTATCCAGGTCAGTGAAGGCGTTCTGGAAGACTATATTCCCATCGCGCGGAGTCTTCAGAACTTCTTGGCAGGTGGTGGCCAAGTGAAGCCGCGCCATGATGGTTCCGTGAAAGCGTCGTTGTTCAGCAAACCCATCATTCGGGATGCTATGCCGTTCTTTGAAGCGGTAAGAATCGACGGTCTTCCCGCCACAACTCTGACCCAGGTGGAACAGTTCCTCGCATACGTGAATGTTTCCTGGATCATGCAGGACCTCCATCAGAACTGGCCGTACTTTGCTTCGGGTGACGGAGCCGATCCCCTTAGCGAGATTGAGGCTTGCGGGGCACAACTTGCTGAATTCGAAAAGACCTTAGATAAGCACTCAGAACTAACAGTTGCTATCGACCGCTTACGGAAACACGGGTTCAAGGCTGACTTTAGTCAGCTCGAAGATATCTCTGTAACAATACGAGAACTTAACCAGGCGGTTGATTGTGAGAAGGCTCTCGGTAACGCATTATCCCAATACGATTCCATGCAGCGGAGCGTCTACGCTCTTAAGACGGCAGTAGCCGACCTCCGCTGGGTTGATAACCTTGTCTCCGCAGTTGATAAAAAAGATAGTCGCCTCTATTCAGAGGCGCTGGAAAAGGCGGAAGAAACGTCGAATCTCGCGACGGATGCACGTGATTTCATTAGTCTATCGAAGCATTTCGAAAATTGGTCGCCAGCGCTGTACAGGGTTATGTCGTCCGACACCTCTAACCAGGAGTGGAAGTCGCGGTTGCAGCATGTCGAAGAGGCTCGGCAGTGGGAGGTTGCAGGCCAGAGAATCAATGAGCGAAGTGAAGAAGGCCTGACGAATCTCCAAGGTGAGATTGCCAGTATTGAAGGGAAAATCACCTCAACCGTGACCCAGCTGGCTGCCGAACGCGCATGGGCAAATGCAGTGGGATCCTCCCGAATTAACCCGGCGATGAGATCCAACCTTGTCGCCTATACCCAGGCGGTGGGACGGTTAGGGAAGGGGACAGGCAAGTACGCCGATTCCCATCGACGTGACGTGAGAAAGCATCTGGAGAGCTGCCGGGCAGCAGTCCCCGTCTGGATCATGCCCATTTTCAGGGTTGTTGATCAGTTCAGCCTCGAAGAGAATATGTTTGACGTTGTTATCGTGGACGAAGCCTCACAGGCGGGTATCGACGCAGTCTTCCTTCAGTATCTTGCTCCTCGTATTGTCGTGATTGGAGATGACAAGCAGGTTTCTCCAGCCGGTGTGGGCATCGATCAGCAACCGATCCGGCATCTGGCAAACCAGTATCTCTATGACTTCGACCATATTGATTCCTGGACTGATCCTAAACGATCACTGTTCCAGGACGCGGAAATGCGCTATGGCGGCCGAATCATCCTGAGTGAACATCGGCGGTGTGTCCCAGAGATCATTGAGTTTTCGAACCAGATCGCCTATCGACCGAACATGATTGAGCTTAAACCTGTTCGCGAGGTGCTTCCGGACAGACTGGCACCCTTCAAGATCACAAGAACCCCGAATGCAGCTCAACCCGTGACGAAGAAGAAGGTTCTGAACGTCGATGAGGCAGAGGCTCTTATCGAGAGGCTGATCTCTTGCCTTGAAGACCCAGACTATGATGATAAATCCTTTGGAGTTATTTCATTACTCAGCACTTCAGGGCAGGCAGACTACATTCGGAACCGCTTGCTGGAGAGACTGTCCCCCGAGGTGTGGGAGGAGCGAGATCTCAAGGTGGGGACGCCAGCAGAGTTCCAGGGTGCGGAACGAGACGTGATGTTCTTGTCAATGGTCACGATGGTCCCCCCTGCTGAATCACCGCGCCTATCGACTCTTGCCACCGACGCCTATATTCAGCGATACAACGTGGCGGTGAGTCGTGCCAAGGATCAAGTATGGTTGTTCCATTCCGTGGGGCTTGAGAACCTCGATGGTCGCGATATCCGAGCGAAGCTGCTGCAGTATGCCTACGATGTTGCGGAAGCAGCCCCTGAGCTCAAGACGGCTGTTCCTGTCCCTGATGACCGAGCAGTGGAACCATTCGACTCGTTATTTGAGCAGCGTGTCTACAATGAAATTGTGGCTCGCGGCTATTACGTAGTCCCGCAGTTTGATGCTTTCGGCTATCGACTTGATCTGGTTGTTAAAGGAGCGGATGGTCGGCTTGCCGTGGAGTGCGATGGAGATTATTGGCACAATGAATCTCATGCCCGCGCGGACCGTGCGCGCCAGCGCAACCTGGAACGCCTAGGATGGCAGTTCGTCCGGATTTTTGAATCGGATTTCTATCTTGATAAGAATGAACAGATGCAGCGAGTATTCGATGCGCTCGATGAAAAGGGAATCCTTCCATTCTCTTTATCTCAGGAGAGTGTTGAAATTCCGTCAAATGTTGAGGTTATAGAATCTCGTCACAGCGACAAGCGCAACTATGTTTCCGACTTAGAGTTAGAATCAGATTTTGAGGACGGAAACTCGGTGGATGTAGATTACGGAATTGATCAAATCAATCTGTGTGTAGACGAAGGTTCATCCGGCGTAGAAGCCGTCGACAGCGGCGGATCAGATAAGTTTGATGGTCCCAGAGCTGATGAAGTAGAAGATTTTTTTGCGCGCCCGAATAACGAGCAAGATTTGGTGGATCTGCAATCAAAGAGATCTTCCGTTATCACTCTTGAGAAGCCCACTGATTCCGATTTCAATGGCGATACACAAGTTGCTGAGGATTACCCGTCTGCCGATGAGTGGGTGGAAACCCTACCGATCGGTGAAACTCAACTGTATAAGTTCGAAGACGATTACCGTGTGTTCACTGGGAAATGCGTTTCAGTGCACTCAGCGACTGACACTCAGATCATCGAAGGATTGCTAGCGATTCTGGACGTTGAAGGACCAATGTTAGGACAGGTTCTGATGTCTCGCTACGTGACATCCGGGGGAGATCAGCGGCTGACCCGACCTGTCAAGAAGACGTTGAACAGTCTCATTAGTCGTCTGGTTAATCAGAAAAAAATTCTGTACGATAACCCGACGAGTGTAGCTGGCAACGTTGGAAAAACATTCTACCTTCCGGGCCAATCAAAGGTGAGAGTTCGTACTCGCGGTGAGCGTGACCTCGGAGATATTCCATTTGGTGAACTTCTGGCAGTAATGGAGCATGTCGTTTCGCAGTTTGGTCTGGATAACCCAGAGTTGGTCAAGCGCGAGACACTCAAGGCATTTGATTTGGTCCGACTCACTGATAAGGCAAAGGATATTCTGGAAGTCCCCCTACAGACTTTGGCGGAGGCTTAAGGACAGCAGGAGTGCGAGAACCTCGCCGGGAAGGTCTCTGACCACCGGCGAGGCAGGCTGCTCAGGCACTCTTTTATCGGGTGAACATCTCCTCCACAGGCTGCGTCGCTATCGCAGCAGCCCGGTCCTCCCGGAGGGTCGGGCGCAGCAGGAGCATGGCGATGGCGATGACCAGCAGCACCGAGGCCTCGTGGACGAGCATGCCGATTGACATGGTCACCCCGCCCAGCAGCACACCGGCGAACAGGACGGCGACGGTGGCCAGGGCGATGGCGATGTTGAGCCGCATGGTGCGTACCGTGCGCTGGGCCAGGCGCAGCGCGTAGGGCAGGCGGGGGAGTCGGTCGGCCATGAGCGCGATGTCGGCGGTCTCGATGGCGGCGGGGGAGCCGGCAGCTCCCATGGCCACCCCGATGTCGGCGGTGGCCAGGGCGGGGGTGTCGTTGACGCCGTCGCCGATCATGGCCACGGTGCGCCCCTGCGCCTGCAGTTCCTTGACCAGGGTGAGCTTGTCCTCGGGAAGCATCTCCGCGTGCACCTCGTCGACTCCGAGCTCGGCGGCGACGTTGCGGGCGACGCGTTCGGCGTCACCGGTGGCCATGACGACCTCCACACCTTGAGCATGCAGGGCGGCGATGGCGGTGGGGGCGTCGTCACGGATGGTGTCGGCGACGGCAACCAGGCCGATCGCGCGGCCGTCGACGCCGACGTACATGGCGGTCCGGCCCTGCTCGTTGAGCTGGAGCAGGCGGGTGTTGTCGGGGGCGTGGTCGAGGAGGTTCGCGGAGCCGACGGCGACGGTGTGCTCGTCGACGGTGGCGATGATGCCCTTGCCGGTGACGGGTTCGGCGTGGTCGATCATCTCCACGACCAGGCCCTCGTCGGTGGCGCCGCGGATGATGGCCTCGGCCAGGGGGTGTTCGGAGGCGGTCTCGGCACGCGCTGCCAGGGTCAGTACATCAGCGCGGGTGTAGGCGGGGTCGAGGACCTCGACGTCGGTGAGCTCAGGGCGTCCCAGGGTCAGGGTGCCGGTCTTGTCCACGACCACGGTGTCTACCTTCGCGGAGGTCTCCAGGTACTCACCGCCCTTGATCAGGACGCCATCCTTCGCGGCGCGGCCGATGCCGGCGACGATGGAGACCGGGATGGAGATCACCAGGGCGCCGGGGCAGGCGATGACCAGCAGGGTCAGGGCGAGCTCCACATTCCAGGTGATCAGGCCGATAGCGAGGGCGGCGACCATGACACCGGGGGTGTACCAGCGGGAGAACTTCTCCAGGAAGGTTTGGGTCCGGGCCTTGTCATCCTGGGCGTCCTCCACGCGGTGGATGATCTTGGCCAGGGTGGAATCGGAACCGATGCCCACGGCCTCGACCTGCAGCACGCCGCTGCGCAGCCAGGTGCCGGCGAAGACCTCGGATCCCTCGGCCTTCTCCGCGGGTACGGATTCGCCGGTGATGGTGGCTTCGTCGACTCCGCCGCGGCCGGTGATGACGCGGCCGTCGACAGGCACCTGCTCGCCGTTACGGACCAGGACGGTGTCACCCGGGACCAGTTCCCAGATCTCGACGGTCTCCGGCTGCCCGTCGCGCAGGACGGTGGCGGTCTCCGGGGCGGAATCGACAAGATCAGACAATGCCCTGCGGGTGCGGTTCATCGTCGCCCGCTCCAGCGCCTTGCCCAGAGCGAAGAGGAAGGTCACGGCCGCTGATTCCCAGTAGTTGTGGATGAACAGCGCACCGACGGCGGCAACGATGACCAGCAGGTCAATCGAGATCATCCGGATGCGCAGCGCCTGGACGGCGGAGACGGCGATCTGCCAGCCGGCGACCACGGCGGCGGCGATCATCAGCAGGTCTGAGCCTGTGATCCAGGACAGGACGATTAACAGGCCTGAGACGGCGACGACGCCCCAGGTTCTCCAGTTCTTCATGGTGGTTTCCTTTTCTCCGGTGGTTTTATTCTGGTGTCACCTTTTAAGTTATGGCCGTTGCGGAGAAACTTCCTTGACGCAGATCAAATAGTAGAAACCTGCTCTGAACTGCGAAAACCCCGCCAGCACCGGGGTGCAGGCGGGGTGTGCAGTCGAAGTCAGATGGCCGAGGGCCTGGCGGTGTAGCCGACATCGGCGACTGCGGCGACAAGATCGCGCACACTGACCTTCTGCGGATCGTGGGAGACGAGGATGCGGCCGGAGGAGAACTTCACTTCCGCCGATTCCACGCCGTCCAGGCCACCGAGCTTGTTCTCGATCTTGGCGATACACGACGGGCAGCTGAACTCATCGGAGCGCAGGGTGGTGTTCTTCAGCTGGGTGGGGGTGGTCATCTCAATCAGTCCTTGTCTTCTCGGTGTTCCTTGCTTGCACCTTTGACTCTAAGA
This sequence comes from Corynebacterium hylobatis, assembly GCF_003955685.1. Classification (GTDB taxonomy): domain Bacteria; phylum Actinomycetota; class Actinomycetes; order Mycobacteriales; family Mycobacteriaceae; genus Corynebacterium; species Corynebacterium hylobatis. Next base: position 59,233 of record NZ_RXHJ01000001.1, on the reverse strand, counting down.
CCGGGAAAGGACAAGTTCCTTGACGTGGATCAAAGAACAGAAAACTATCTTCACCAGGGGTTATTCCTCCCCGATCAGTGATTCAAGGGCGTCCACATCGGCAATGGCCACCCACTCCCGGCCGGAGTCGATGACCCCGGACCGCTTCATCTTCGACATGGCCCGGGAGGCGGACTCGAGTGTGGTGCCGGCCATGCCCGCGATGTCGTCGCGACGCAAACGGACCTGCAGCAGGCTGGAGCCGTCCTCCTGCAGTTGCCCGAGTTTGCCGTTGAGCCGGCGCAGCACCTTGGCCACCCGCTGCTCCACGGTCTTTGTCGCCTGCGCAATATCGCGCTCCCGGGACTGGACGAGCCGTTCCTGCTGCATCCTGATGATCGCCAGGGCGAGTTTCGGATGCTCCTCCACCACCTCCGCCAGGGCCTGCGCGGGCAGGTGCAGCGCGCAGGTCGTCTCCATCGCCCAGGCGGAGTCGACAGCCTCGGAGGCGCGGATGTCCAGCGGGCCGATGACATCGCCCGGAGCGGCGATGTCCACGGTGATCTCCCTGCCGTCGATGGTGTCCCGGGTGATACGGACCCGCCCGGATACCACGAGGTAACTGCCCTCCACAGTCTCACCGGCGAGGAAGACCGGATCCCCCTCCGCCCATGACCACGCGGTGAGGTGCTGGTCCAGATCCAGGTGTTCCTCGGGGCTCAGGTCGCGGGTGAGCGGGGACCGGGACATCGCGCTCAGGCGCACATCCAGCGAGCAGGAGTGGGGGCGTGCACAGTTGCGGCGGACGGGATTAGTGGACATGGTCCCGATGCTAGGTCAGGTGGGCCGGGTCCAGGTCGATCCGGCGCAGCAGCTGGGCGTTGAGGGCGACCACGATCGTGGACAGGGACATCAGTACGGCGGCCGCGGCCGGAGGGAGAACGAACCCGATGGGGGCGAGGACACCGGCCGCCAGCGGCACGGCGATGATGTTGTAGCCGGAGGCCCAGATCAGGTTCTGGACCATCTTGCGGTAACTGGCCCGGGACAGGGTGATCATCGATAGCACCGCCCGGGGGTCATCGCCGGCCAGCACCACCCCGGCGGATTCCATGGCGACATCGGTTCCGGCGCCGATGGCGATGCCGACCTCCGCCCGGGCCAGGGCCGGGGCATCGTTGACGCCGTCGCCGACCATGGCCACCGTCAGTCCACGGGACTGCAGCTCAGTGACCTGGGTGTCCTTGTCCTGCGGCAGGACCTCGGCGAAGACCTCGTCGATGCCCAGATCCTCGCCGACCGCCCGGGCGACCTGGCTCGCGTCACCGGTGATCATCGCGACCTTGATGCCGCGGTCCTGCAGGGCGCGGACGGCCGCGCGGGATTCGGGGCGGACCTTGTCCTCGACTGCCACGGCGCCGATGATCTGACCGTCGCGCACGACGTGGAGGACGCCGGCTCCCCGGCGCTCCCAGGCACCGGCCTGTTCGTCGATCACCTTGGGGCTGGTCAGGCTGAATTCGCGCAGCATGTTCGGTCCGCCGACGATCACGTCGGAACCCGCCACCCGGGCCCGCACCCCCCGGCCGGAGGCGGCGCGGAAGTCGGAGCCGCGCACCTGCTGGTCAGCGGCCTCCGGATGGGCGGCAGCGGCAGCCACAATCGCCCGGGCCACGGGATGTTCGCTGTCGGCCTCTGCGGCGGCCGCCAGCGCCAGCAGTTCCCCGGTGGACACCCCGGGCACCGGGGCGACGTCGGTGACGGCATGTGCGCCCTCGGTCAACGTGCCGGTCTTGTCGAAGAGAACCACATCGATGGTGCGCATCCGCTCGAGCGCCATCCGGTCCTTGATCAGTACCCCGGCTTTCGCGGCCCGCTCGGTGGAGATGGCGATGACCAGGGGTATCGCCAGGCCGAGGGCGTGCGGGCAGGCGATGACCAGCACGGTGACGGTGCGCACCACCGCGTCGTCGGGGCTGCCGATCACGGACCAGACGATGGCGGTGATGATGCCGGCACCCAGCGCGAACCAGAACAACCACGCCGCGGCCCGGTCGGCCAGGGCCTGGGCGCGGGAGGAGGACTCCTGGGCGTCGGCGACCATGCGTTGGATCCCGGCCAGGGCGGTGTCCCCGCCGGTGGCCTCGACGCGCACGCGGACGGCGTTGTCGGTGGCCACCGTTCCGGCCACCACCTTGTCCCCGGACTGGCGCAGGACAGGTCGGGATTCGCCGGTGATCATCGCCTCATCGAATTCGGCCGCGCCGTCGATGATGGTCCCGTCGGCCGGTACCCGGGCCCCGGCCCGCACAAGTACGACATCCCCGACCACCAGCTCGGCGATGGACACGGTGCGGGTGGTGTTCCCCTCCATCTTCTCCGCCTCATCCGGAAGCAGGGCCGCCAGTGCGTCCAGGGCGGAGGAGGCTGAGCCGAGGGCACGCATCTCCAGCCAGTGGCCCAGCAGCATGATGGTCACCAGCAGCGCCAGCTCCCACCAGAAGTCCAGCTGGAACCCCCCGATCCCCAGGGTGGTGATCCAGGAGGCAATGAACGCCACGGTGATGGCCATGGCGATCAGCAGCATCATCCCCGGCTGGCGTGATTTCAGTTCCGTCCATCCGCCCTTGAGGAAGGGGACGCCACCGTAGAAGAAGATGACGGTTCCCAGCACCGGGGCGATCCAGGTGGATCCGGGGAACACCGGGAGGTGGTAGCCGAGCAGGTGGGCGACCATGGGGCTGAAGATGACGACGGGCACCGACAGCAGCAGCGACCACCAGAATCGGCTGCGGAACATCGCTACGCTGTGTCCGGCGTGCTCACCGTGGTCATGGACGTGGTGGTCATCGTGGTGATCTGTTTCGTCCAAGGCGGAGTGCGGGTGGGGGTGCGGCATCGCCTGGCCGTGGGTGTCCGCGTTGGCGTGGTGGGGATCGGGATGGGCGGGGGTGGTCATGGCGCTCCTTAACTGTTCGTCCCGGTCCGGAGGGGAGAAGTCGACCTGTCAGAGGCTGTTGATTCAATGGTACGTCCGCTTCCCACCCTATACCCCTGTAGGGTATTTATCGGCTGTGTGGCTGAGCCGTGCCGGCTACGGACAGGTGCCGCCCCCGGGATACCATCAGCCCAGCACAACACCCCGACCTTTCACGCGAAGGAGATTGACGTGAAACGAGCAGCGCTCGCGGCCGCCGCCCTTGCCCTCACCCTGGCCGGGTGCTCGGCAGCCGAACCCGGCCCCACCGCCACCACACAGGTCAGCCAGGAGCAGTTTCTGAGCACCCACGGCCTGGGGGAGAGGGACGCGCGCGAGATCATCGACCACCTCGACCGGCAGCAGGTCACCGAGCGCCCCACGGATCTGCTCGCTTCGGTGCGCCCCGACGAACTGGTGCTCTCCGATGAGGAGCAGGAGGTGGTCCTGGAGCTGCCCGAAGGCCTGAGTTATGTGTCGATCGCCCCCTATGCCACCCAGACCCACGACTGCTTCTATCACAGCCTGACCACCTGCCTGGGTGAACTGGGCAACGAGGACATCCAGGTCACGATCACCGATGAAACATCGGGCGAGGTACTGGTCGAGGAGACCACGACCACCTTCGACAACGGCTTCATCGGCTTCTGGCTGCCCGACGACGTCACCGGCACAATCGAGGTCACCCATCAGGGACGTACCGGCACCACCGGTTTCTCCACCACCGCCGACGGCGTCACCTGCCTCACGGACCTGCGCCTGACCTGATTCCCACTTCCCTCAATCAAAGGATCCGAGATGAAACGCATCATCGCTCTTGCTGCCCTCACACTGACCTCCGCCCTGGCTCTGAGTGCCTGCGGGGAGTCAGATCACGGCGGGCACGACCACCCGGCTGACGGCGGGGCGCCGCCGGCGGGGATTGCGGAGGCCACGAACCCCACGTATCCGGTGGGCACCGAGGTCCGCCTCACCGCTGACCACATGCCCGGCATGGACGGGGCGGAGGCGAGGGTCTCGGGCGCCTTCGACACCACGACCTACTCGGTCAGCTACACCCCCACCGATGGGGGCGACCCGGTCACCGACCACCGCTGGGTGGTCCACGAGGAACTCGTCGACCCGGGTCAGGCTCCGTTGCCCGACGGAGCGGAGGTGGTCCTGGACGCCGAGCACATGTCCGGCATGCCGGGTGCCCAGGCCACCATCGATTACTCCACCGATGAGACGGTCTACATGGTTGATCTCACCGTCGACGGGATGGCCATGACCAACCACAAGTGGGTCACCGAAAGCGAGATTCAGCCCCTGCCGTAGCCCGGGAAGACGGGCGGGCACCGTGGCATGATGACTTTCATGACCGGATACTTCACCGTCTTCCCCCTCATGTTCGTGGTCACGTTCGCGCTGATCATCGCGGTGTTCATCTTCAACCTGACCACCCAGATCCGTCGACGCCGCGACTCGGAACAGGGTAAGCAGAATGAGCTTCTCGACGCCCGCGCCGACGCCGACCGCTGGATCGCCCGACTGAGCAACGAGATCCTGCACACCACCCCCGCGGATGAGCAGGTGAAGAAGCTGGTGGGGCAGGCCTCAGAGCGCCACGCGAACGCCCTCAGCCAGGCAAGCTCCGCCACTACCGTGGGGCAGGCGAAGCTCGCCAGGGAAGTGGCGGTCGAGGGGCTGTACTACATGCGCGAGGCCCGCAAGCACATGGGCGAACTGGAGGGACCGCCGCTGCCTGAGCTGGGAAGTTAGCCCCATCGACCCCCACCCCCGATCGGCGTATCCTTGGGGGCATGGCTTTTGCTGCTGAACACCCTGTTCTGTCCCATTCTGAGCACCGCCCCGTCGGCGAGATCGAGCGTTCGGACGGCAAGTTCGAGGTCATCTCCGAGTTCCAGCCCTCGGGTGACCAGCCGGCGGCGATCAAGGAACTCGATGAACGTCTCAGCCGCGGCGAGAAGGACGTGGTGCTGCTGGGTGCCACGGGTACGGGTAAGTCGGCGACGACGGCGTGGTTGATCGAGAAGCAGCAGCGCCCGACGCTGGTCATGGCCCCGAACAAGACGCTGGCCGCGCAGTTGGCCAATGAGCTGCGGGAACTGCTGCCCAACAACGCGGTCGAGTACTTCGTCAGCTACTACGACTATTACCAGCCGGAGGCGTATATCGCGCAGACGGACACCTACATCGAGAAGGACTCCTCGATCAACGAGGACGTGGAGCGGCTGCGGCACTCGGCGACCTCGGCGCTGCTCTCGCGTCGTGACGTCGTGGTGGTCTCCTCCGTCTCCTGCATCTACGGCCTGGGTACCCCGCAGTCCTACCTGGACCGTTCCGTGGTCCTGGCGGTGGGGGAGGAGGTCGAGCGCGACCGCTTCCTGCGCCTGCTGGTGGACATCCAGTACGAGCGCAATGACATCGCCTTCAAGCGCGGCACCTTCCGCGTCAAGGGCGACACCGTCGACATCATCCCCGCCTACGAGGAGCTGGCGGTGCGCGTGGAGTTCTTCGGCGACGAGATCGACGCGCTCTACTACATCCACCCGCTGACCGGTGATGTCGTGCGCCAGGTCAAGGAGATCCGCATCTTCCCGGCCACCCACTACGTCGCAGGTCCCGAGCGCATGGCGAAGGCCGTCGAGGACATCAAGGCGGAGCTGGCCGAGCGCCTTAGCGACCTGGAGAACCGCGGCAAGCTGCTCGAGGCGCAGCGCCTGCGCATGCGCACCGAATATGACCTGGAGATGATCGAGCAGGTCGGCTTCTGCTCGGGCATCGAGAACTACTCCCGGCATATCGACGGCCGCGCGGCGGGCACGTCGCCCGCCACGCTCATCGACTACTTCCCGGAGGACTTCCTCACCGTCATCGACGAGTCGCACGTCACCGTGCCGCAGATCGGCGGCATGTACGAGGGCGACATGTCGCGTAAGCGCAACCTCGTCGAGTTCGGCTTCCGGCTACCTTCGGCGATGGACAACCGCCCGTTGACCTGGGAGGAGTTCGAGGACCGCGTCGGCCAGACGGTCTACCTCTCGGCGACCCCGGGCAAATACGAGATGGCCGCGGCCGGCGGCGAGTTCGTCGAGCAGGTCATCCGCCCGACCGGCCTGGTCGACCCGCACGTCAGTGTCCGGCCCACCCAGGGGCAGATCGACGACCTCATCCACGAGATCCGCGAGCGCACCGAGAAGAACGAGCGCGTCCTGGTCACCACCCTGACCAAGAAGATGGCGGAGGACCTCACCGACTACCTGCTGGAGAACGGTGTGCGGGTGCGTTACCTGCACTCGGACATCGACACCCTCCAGCGCGTGGAGCTGCTGCGCCAGCTGCGCCTGGGCGAGTACGACGTCCTCGTGGGCATCAACCTGCTGCGTGAGGGCCTTGACCTGCCGGAGGTCTCCCTCGTGGCGATCCTCGACGCTGACAAGGAGGGCTTCCTGCGGTCCACGACCTCGCTGATCCAGACCATCGGTCGCGCCGCCCGAAACGTCTCCGGAGAGGTGATCATGTACGCCGACAAGATCACCGACTCCATGGCCCAGGCCATCGAGGAGACCGAACGCCGCCGCGAGAAGCAGATCGCCTACAACACCGAGCACGGCATCGATCCGCAGCCGCTGCGCAAGAAGATCGCCGACATCCTCGACCAGGTCTACGAGACCGCCGGGGAGGAGCGCAGCGGGGGAGAGGCGGCCATGGTCGAGCGGCCGGACACCTCGGACATGCCTGCCGAGCAGCTGCAGAAGCTCATCGACGACCTCACCGCCCAGATGGGTGCCGCCGCCCGGGAGCTCAAATTCGAGTTGGCCGGCCGCCTGCGCGATGAGATCGCTGAACTGCGCAAGGAACTGCGCGGCATCAAGGACGCGGGGATATAGGATGGAGTTATGATCACCTATTCCGCCATTGCAGTGGGAACCGACGGTTCCGAGTCCTCCCAGGCCGCCGTCCGCGCGGCAGCCAGCCTGGCCCGCCTCTATGACGCCAAACTCGTCATCATCTCCGCCTGGCACGCCGCCTCCAGCCCGCTGCTCAACGCCCCCCACCGCGACCTCTCCTCCGTTCCCGTCAGCGAGGAGGAAGCCGCAGACCAGCACCTGCGCGACGCCATGATCGTCGCCCAGCAGGAGGGCGCCGCCTCCATCGAGCTGCGCAAGGTCGCGGGTGCCCCCGCTGATGCCCTCACCCGCGAGGTTCAGGAAAGCGGCATTGACCTGCTGGTGGTGGGCAATAAGGGCGTGAACACCCTGACGGGACGCGTATTCGGCAACATCCCGACCGAGGTGGTACGCAACTCCCCGGTCAACGTATTGATCGTCAATACCGACGACCACGAGTCCTAGTCCGCAAACGTTGTTAAACTAGGGCGAACCATCATCCCTGAGGAAAGGTCCCGACAGGTCCCATGAGCAACTACCAGAAGATCGTCGTCGGCACGGACGGCTCCAAGTCTTCCCTGCTGGCCGTTGAGCGCGCCGCAAAGATCGCCGCCGCCTTCGACGCGACCCTCATCATCGGCTGCGCCTACTACGAGAACAAGGACGAGGCGTCCAAGACCCTCCGCCAGGATTCCGTGACCATCCTCGGTGACGAGACCGCCGAGAAGAACCTCTCCGCAGGCGAGGCCGCCGCACGTGAGGCCGGCGCCACCAAGGTGGAGAAGGTCGTCCGCCCGGGCACCCCGGTCGAGGCTCTCATGGCGATCGTGAACGAGGCCAACGCTGATCTTCTCGTCGTGGGCAACCGCGGCATCAACTCGCTGACCGGCCGCCTCCTCGGTTCCGTGCCGGCTGATGTCGCCCGCCAGTCCGACTGCGATGTGATGATCGTCCACACCGTCGCTTAAGCGACCTGTGCTTCAGAAGCACTGATGCGGCCCCCAGGAAATCCTGGGGGCCGCGTTTTGTTCACCTAGTGAAAGCAAGCATTTGAACTCTACTACTCCGACAGCGTGCAGGAGCTGGGCGCTCATCACGGATGAGGGGATTTTGTTGAGTATAACGCCATTGGTCAATGGACTCATAGCAGACAGAGGATGAAGCGGTGAGTGCCAGACTGCTGTTTTGGGCTTGGTGTAGATGCGGATGATCTAGAACACACGGTGGGAGATCCCGAGGTCTTGGCAAAACTGGGAGACGGGCACCGTCGTCAAGGATTTCGCCGGACTATTTACCAAACTCGACGTCAGCAAAGTTGCTAACGAAGACTCCTGTTTAACAGTAGACTCCATCCAACGGAACTTCACTGCGAAAAAGCGGGCGTGCACGGAAGGCATTAAAAAGCCTCGATAAGCGGGGGAGTGGGTTTTCTGCTTGCAGGGGTGAGCCGTAGTAGTAGAATTACTGAGTACGATCGTTGATGTCCTCAAATAACATCCAGTCTTAGGGAATCATGGCGCAGAAAACATACAAAGAAGTTAAGGTATCATTCTACGAGCTTGTTGATCAGGAGTCAGGTAAAAGATTGCCGGCCCGAGATTGGAATGAGCAGCTCAATTCCTTGCGGCCTGAGAGAGCCGAAGAATGGGTGGACTTTAAAGAAGCTGTATTGGAGGCTATGGAGATTTCTTCTCCTAGTCTCGCGCATTTACAAGATAGAATTGACATAACTCTAGTCCCCGATGAGTCTCCGACGATTACCGTTTATGAGGACAAACAAGCGCCGGTATCGGGCCCGGAAAAGGTCCTTCTCGAGCAAATTGGCAATGAAGTTATCGACGAGTTAGAACTACAATCTTTGCCGGTCTGCGTGGGCATCGTCACGGAGGACAACCAATCAAGTCGACAGATGTCCGTAACTTATAATAATAGGACACTCGATGGCATAGTTGACGGGAATCTTGATAGAGCATGCCTTTCCTTGGCTATTGACAGAGCGATAAGCCCTAGGGAAAGACATGCTATTGGAGGTATACGAAGGCAGCTAAAAACGTCTGGCCCGAATTGGGATGCTGCGGAAGAGTCGATCTATGTATTTTTCGGGAGAAATCTATTTGGCATGATTATGACTAACATTGGTGCGCCATCCCATAGCGCACTTGCTAGTTGGCTAGATGTGTATGCGCCGATTGATGAGAATAATTTGAATCGCCGATGGAAAGCCGTGCCAGTTGTTCGTAAGGGGGTTTACGAAGAGGTAATTAAAAAGAGAAACATGGAGGTGACGGGAGCAACTTTCGCTTTCAAGCCTAATGAAATCGAAGATCCTAATGCTGGCATAATTAATGTTCTCTTAGATCGATTCACTAATACCACGTCTGGTCTTTCTATTGAAATTAAAATTTCAGCAGGAAGGTATAAGAATAACAGCGCTAATTCTAAGTATATCGTGGGCGAGTTGGAAGAAGTTCTTAGCGATGGCAAGGCCGAACGTATTAAACTTAAAGCTAAGGAAAGTGGTGGCAGGGCTCGTGAGTTCGATTTAATCGAAGATAGCATTGCATACCGGGTTGACCTTGATCGGGATGCGCTGAATAAGGCTGATACTTTGGCTCCCGTAGCTAATGAAGAAATCCGGACTGGATTCGAGAAGATGTCAGAGCTCTTGCTCAAGGCGGTCCCCGAAACGGAATCGGTTTAGGCTAATCTTTTTGCGCTCCAGTCAGTTTATTCAAAATTAGTCAGGGATTCATTGTTAGAATTTTTCCCCTAGGAGCGAAGGATTGGCGTGCATGAGATTCTTGGAAAAACCTGGACAGATCCCAATTTGGGTTAGTAGATTATTCTGGCCTCTAGCTTGGCGATCGCTCCTTCTTGCAGTAGTAGTTCTGTGGGGACTACGTGGCGACTTGAACATCTCCTTTTGGGATTCGCCAAACCTTGATTCGATGTTTTATGCAGTTTCTTCGGTTATTGGCATTCTTGCAGCATTTCTAACGACTAGTCTTACCATTCTGGCAACTAGTGATTCAAAGGCAACCATGCGAATCAAGGAGCAGGGAGGGGCCGGTCTTGTTGTGACTTTTCTTTATGCCGTAGTGACTTTACTCGTAAGCGCTTTAGTTATCGCCGTCATTGGGCCTGCGGCTGCTTCGACAAGGTGGGCGTCCTATGTGTTGATCGGAATTGTCGCTATAGCTTTTATTGAAATCTTAATTGTGACCTTCTATACTTATTTATCTTTAGTTGATAAGGGATAGGGTGACAGCGTAATTGCATGAGAAATGAGTCTCCCTATTTCTTGATTGACAACTAGAGACGCTTCCCGCACATAAAGGAAAGCGATGATCATAGCTAGGAAAGCGAAGTGTCGGTTTGGGTTCCCGGACCATATTGGTGCAAGTCCCGTGGATAACCCAAGCGGGAGCAAGAATGAAGGCTCCTGGCTATGATGAGGTACATGGCCAACGAATTTTACTACAAAGCTGACGCTAACCACTTGCTCGTCCATCGAGGCACCTCGACCCAGCCCAAGCAGGATCATTTCAAGGGTGACGCGATTGATGCAAAGGTCCTTGAAATGGCACACTGATTATCCGGAATGGGGTCGATCCGTTGGTACTCTATCCCGGAGGATCATGGCGTCGGGTTACCCCAGAGCTAGAGGAAGATAGTGACTAGCACTAGTGAATCCCCCGACTTGGCTCAAATTAGTGCCGAAGTTGAGCCAAGTCGGGTGTGACCGCCAAGGCACTGGAGATCGGCTAGTACCTGGTCAACCAGCTCGCACTGGATGCCTGCCGTCAGCTCGTCTACGACGACCCGCACCACCTCGACGGCGTACACACCTTCGGAGTCAACGAACACGTCCGGAAACACACCCGAAAGCCAGGTCAGCCGTCCAACCTGGTGCCCATCCTCGTAGACCCCACACCCTGGTGGACGGGCGTGGGTCTACCCGACTGCTGGACCTGTGCCCCGGACAAAGCGCAGAAGTCCTGCGCTCCTGGTTGCAGGAACGCGACCCCGGTTTCCGGGAACAGGTGCAGGTCGTGACGATGACGGCTTCACCGGCTACGCCAGTGTTGTGGACCGGTCTCTCCCGGACACTCGCACAGTGATGGACCCCTTTTATCTTGATGTGTTGGTTATGCTGATTTTGATGCCCCACACCTGGCTGCAACAGGTGCTGTGGGAAACAAACTTGGCCTAATTGAGAGACTCTTGCCCCTCCACGCTTATCTGCTCATCGAGGTCATCGACGGCACTTCCACCACTGGTGGAACTACCCATGTAGTCACTCACACAGTGAGAAGAAGGCTCTCGGCACGACGAGCTGATCCTGTTGAATTGTGACTATAGAAAGAGGAACAAGCTATGGCACTATCTGCCATCTGGAATAGCAAACGTGTGATCTCAACACAGCTCAGTGACGACGACTGGACACTACTGCGCAACCAGTCGAGACAAGATCATGAGGTGCTGCGAATGGCGTACAGTGGCCTGCCGTGCATTGGTAAGACTTCCTCTCTAGGTCTGCGCTTCTTCGCGCACAGAGCTGGTGTGGTGAACGGGGAACTTCCTGCATGGAGTGAGACTGCGGAACATCTATTGGTCAAGTCACTGATCGTCAGTACTGTCACTAATGCTGGTTGGGATGCATCTACAGAAGTCATGAGTGCAGATCGTTCATGGATCGCAGACACGCTGGTGAAGAAAAACATGCGTAGCATTGCCTTCGAAGTTCAGTGGTCACGTCAGTCGATAGAGGACTATCGCTTCCGCACCGATCGCTACCGGCAGGCAGGAATTGAATGTTATTGGTTGTCCAGACATAATCCATTTATTGTAAATAATGAATCCGCGGATGTGAGGATTTTCCCGCTGGTGGTGGATATAGAAAAATCGACCGCCCAGGTGGCTGGCCTACGTCTCTCAGAGTTCGTCGTTGCATGTCTGAATAGCACCAGAGTCGGCTTCGGAAACTTCGACGGATCCATCCTCATCCGCTGCGAAGACTGTGACAAGCAGATCTGGGCATGGGGCGGTTTCAATGGCACTGCTTCCAGCGATCTTCGCAACAAAAGAAATCGTGAGATAGTGGAAAGCGCTCTGCGCAGAAGCGGCAAGTGGGAAAAGAGGACGCCAATTGCAGAGGTCACAACTCTGACGTTCAGAGAGAATCCTGACAAGAAGTTTCATGTATGCGTGTGCCCATTCTGTGAGCATATCGTGAGTGATGACGTGCTCCGGATGGCGTACAGTGAGAATGATGATCCAGCACACCACGTTCGATTCGGTATTCCAGGCAAGAAACCCGGATCAGATATGGCTCCGCACGTAATGATCTACGACGAAGAAGACTGGGTGTTGCGAAATGTCAATGCGTACTGGAACGATCAAGGGATAGCATCTCGCAGGACGCCAGGGCGAATTTAGCGGCTCTTCGTTTTTAGCCTGGATTCATCGATGTGATTCGGGTTTAACAGCGTGGGAAAAAGAGAAATTCCCTTCTGAACTGGGAGAATCAAACTTGTCTAGAGTCCTGATTACCCCGCCAGAAAGGCACCTCACAGGTGCAACTATCTCACACCCCCAGCCATATCCATTTCCTTCGATGACCCCACCCTCGTGTCGACCGCCGGACTGGTCCACATCATGCGCCTGGCGGACACCGCGAGCCTGTCCGCGCTCGTCAGCATCACCGGATGGCCATTGCAACCGGCCCTGGTGCCCGTCCCCACGGCAGGTGAGAAGGGCAACGGATACGTTTTCGTTGATGTCGACGACACGATCATCGAAGTCCACAGACACCAGAAACAAGGCGCCGGTTTCGGCTACTCCGGTATCCGCAGACTCAATGCCCTGCTGGCCACGGCCACCACAAAGGAGTCCGCCCCGGTGATCGTGGCCCAACGCCTGCGCCGCGGGTCGTGTGGCTCCCCACGTGGGGCCGACCGGTCGATCGCTGACTCGATCGCCACGATCTCGGACACGGCGTCCGGTGGTCTCCCGTTGGAGTCGCTGCCGACACGAGGTCGAGCTTGTGGGCCGCCAGATGCACGGCATAGAAGAGATTATGACGACGTTAGCATAATCCTTTATATGTTGTGACACCCTGAGCCCCGCCCGGTGGTCAGCTACCCACTCCGAAGCGCGAAGAGCCGTTTACGTAATTGTCTGGAAAAGTCGCATAGGTTCCGACTTTTGTTCGAGGTCAAAGCCATCAACGTAGGAACCATCTGAGAGACTGGTTCCATGTCAACGTTCAGTGATGTGGTTTCTGCTCTCAATGAGATGGGTAGCCCGGTTGAGGCTGGCCTGAGGTTCGAGCACTTGATGGTCCGCTACTTCCAGCTGGATCCGCTGATGAGTAGCGAGTACGACGAGGTCTACCACTGGAGCAAGTGGCCCTACAACGGGGGACGCACAGACTCCGGCATCGACATCGTCGCCCGTAACCGCGACGACCACACCTGGACTGCCATTCAGTGCAAGTTCTACGCCCCTTCGAGCTATCTGCAGAAGGGTGACCTGGACAGCTTCTTCACCGAGTCCGGCAAGTCCTTCACCACTGAGCGCGGTAAAGAAACCTTCACCAACCGCATCATTGTCTCCACCACGGATCGCTGGTCCTCGAAGGCTGAAGAGGCGGTAGAGGACCAGACCATCCCGGTGCAGGTTATCGGTACAGGCGCGATCTCAGATTCATCGATCAAGTGGGATGTCGCGTGGCCGGGCTCTGAGTTCACGGTCAACATGGATCTCAAGCCTAAGTTTGAGCCTCACCCGCATCAGCGGTTGGCCATCGACAAGGTATTCACCGGCTTTGAGACCCACGATCGCGGCAAGCTCATCATGGCGTGTGGTACCGGCAAGACCTTCACGGCGTTGAAGCTGGCCGAGGAACTGGCCGAAAAGCAGGGGGGTCGGGCCCGCATTCTCTTTGCAGTGCCGTCGATTTCACTGCTGGGGCAGTCGATGCGGGAGTGGAGCGCCAACTCGACGATGGATATCCGCCCGTTCGCCGTGTGCTCTGACGCCAAGGTGTCCCGTGCAGCCGAGGATATTAAGGCCCACGAGCTGGAAATCCCGGTGACCACCGACGGTGAGTACCTGGCCGAGCAGCTGTCCAAGGGCGGTAAACGTGCCAAGGGGCTGCAGGTCGTATTCACCACCTACCAGTCCCTGCAGGCTGTGCATGAAGCTCAGCAGCGCGGGGCCAGCGCCTTTGACCTGGTCATCTGTGATGAGGCACACCGAACAACCGGCATCACGTTGGCTGGAGAGGAGCCGTCTGCATTCACGCGTATTCATGACGCCGACTACGTCCAGTCTGCTCGTCGCCTCTACATGACGGCGACGCCGCGGCTCTACGATGACAAGGTCAAGGACAAGGCTGATGATCATTCCGCGGAGATCGCGTCCATGGATGATGAAGCCGTCTTCGGACCCGAATTCCACCGCCTGGGATTCGGTGAAGCTGTGGAGAAGGGCCTGCTCACCGACTACAAGGTGCTGGTGATCGGCGTCGATGAAGAAGTCGCAGCACAGACTGTCCAGAAGTCGGCGGCGAACTCGAATGGGGAGATCACCCTTGACACCACCTCCAAGCTGATCGGCTGCTGGACGGCACTGGCCAAACGTTCCGGCCGCGAGCAAGGTGGTTTCAGCAAAACCGACAAGCCTATGCAGCGTGCGGTCGCCTTTGCCAAGGACATCAAGACCTCCCGGAACATCGCGGAGATCACTCCGACCATCATCGAGATGTACACCGACTCGCTGCGCTCCAAGGCTGTGTTTGGTGAGACGGATGAGCAGAATCTGGATCTTGAGCTTGGGACTCACCATGTCGACGGCACGATGAACGCGCTCAAGCGCAATGAGGAGCTGAGCTGGCTCAAGGCCCATGTCCCGGAGAATGAATGCCGGGTTCTCACGAATGTCCGCTGCCTGTCCGAGGGTGTGGATGTGCCGGCGCTCGATGCAGTGCTCTTCCTCAACCCGCGCAACAGCATCGTCGATGTTGTCCAGTCGGTGGGCCGGGTGATGCGCAAGACTGAGGACAAGGACTACGGCTACATCATTCTGCCAGTTGCTATTCCTGCCGGGGTTTCTCCTTCTGCTGCGCTTAGCGACAACAAGCGGTTCCGGGTCGTGTGGGAGGTTCTCAACGCGTTGCGTGCCCATGACGACCGTTTTAACGCCATCGTCAACTCTGCAGTACTTAACCAGGCGGATACTAAAGATCCCGGAGATGATGCCCTATCCGACAAGATCCAGGTCGACATGGTCAGCTCGGGAGATGGCGAGCTGACCGACGAAGAGCGCAACCAAGCTGCTACTCAGATGGCATTGTTCTCTCTGGAAGAATGGCAGGAGGCGATGTACACCAAGATCGTGGACAAGGTCGGTGACCGCGAGTACTGGGAGGACTGGGCTGATGATGTCGCCGACATCGCCGCCGCTCAGATCACCCGGATCACCTCGCTTATCGACGCCGCCGACCCCACCGTCGCAGCCGAGTTCGAGCGCTTCGTCGAGGGGCTGCGCGGCAACCTCAATGACTCGATCACCGAGGCCGAGGCCATCAGCATGCTCTCCCAGCACCTGATCACCGCTCCGGTGTTTGATGCCCTGTTCGCGGAGCATGATTTCGCTTCCCATAACCCCGTGTCTCGGGTCATGCAGCGCATGGTTGATGCCCTGGGGGATTCCCAGCTGGATGCTGAGACGGAGAAGCTGGAGAAGTTCTACGCCTCGGTCCGGGTGCGTGCCTCCGAGGTCAGCTCCGCTGCCGGCAAACAGACCGTGATCAAGGACCTCTACGAACGCTTCTTCAAGAAGGCCTTCCGCCGACAGTCCGAAGCTCTGGGCATCGTCTACACCCCGGTCGAGATCGTTGACTTCATCCTCCGTGCCGCCGATGAGGTCTCCCGCACGCATTTCGGCCGTGGACTCACCGATGAGGGGGTTCATGTGCTTGACCCCTTCACCGGCACTGGCACCTTCATGGTCCGCCTGCTGCAGTCGGGGCTGATTGAACCGCATGACCTGGCCCGCAAGTACGCTGCAGAGCTGCATGCTACCGAGATCATGTTACTCGCCTATTACGTCGCAGCGGTCAACATCGAGACGACCTACCACGGACTGCTCCACGAGAAGGCTCTCCGCGAGGGGGAGCAAGCACCCGACTATGAGCCCTTCGGTGGGATCGTCCTGGCCGATACCTTCCAGGTGTATGAGGACGGTGACCAGCTGGACCTGGAAGTCTTCGAACAGAACAATGCCCGGATCACCCGGCAGAAGACCACCCCCATCCACGTCATCGTCGGCAACCCGCCCTACTCCGTCGGTCAGACCAGTGCGAATGACCTCAACGCGAACCTGAAGTACCCGACCCTGGACACCCGCATCGAGCAGACCTATGCGGCGAAGTCCACGGCGACGAACAAGAACTCCCTCTACGACTCCTACCTGCGTGCCTTCCGCTGGGCCACCGACCGGGTCGAGGAAGGCGTGGTGGCGTTCGTGTCCAACGGTGGGTGGATCGACGCCAACACCGGTGACGGTGTGCGTCTGAGCCTGGCGGAGGACTACTCCGAGCTGTACGTGTTCAACCTGCGCGGAAACTCACGCACAGCCGGTGATTTGGCTAAACGGGAGGGAGGAAACGTTTTTAACGTACGCGTTGGAATCCAAATCTTTGTTGGGGTGAAGAAGAAGGATTCAATTGGGTGCCGGATCTTCTACCGGGATGTCGGCGACTATCTGACTACTGCGGAGAAACTGGAGATCATCGATACCTCCACGATTGCCTCGACCCTGTGGGAAGAGATCACCCCGAACAACCATGGTGATTGGATCAATCAACGCTCCGATAATTTCGGAATCTGGCCGGTTCTCGGCGACAAGAAGAATCCCACTGCAACAGCTATTTTCCGCAATTTTTCCGCAGGTTTGAAAACCGCTCGTGATGCGTGGTGCTATGGGCAGACCACCGCGCAGGTTACTGACAACATCGAAACCTTGTTGAGCACTTATGAAGCGGCACGGAAGCGCTTCCATGACTGGAGCCGAACCACAGGGGTGCAGTCGCCGAAAGAAGCGGATGTCAACCGTTTCCTGCAGGACAACCCGGATCTGGCGGATACCACCACAATCTCCTGGAACCGTAGCCTGAAGAACCTGCTGGCCAGAGACAAGGACATCGAATTCAAGGCCAGCTCCCTGACGAGGTCTCTGTATCGGCCGTTTACTCCGATGAGGGCCTACTTCAATCGGGAACTCAACGACATGATCTACCAGCTGCCGTCGATGTTCCCCACTCCGAATCATGACAACATAGGTTTTTATGTACTGGGAGTCGGCGCCACTCAGGACTTTGCTCTCCTATCGAGCACTCATCTTCCTGACATACAGATGATTGGTGCAGGACAAAATGGCCAGTTTTTCCCCCGCTGGACCTGGGAACCCGTCGCAGCACCCGAGGGTGAGCTGGACTTCGGAGGGGGCACGGCGGCGTCGATAAGCGCACCAGGTGCCGAGGGCGAGGTCCTCGACGGTTACCGCAGGGTCGACAACATCACCGACGAGATCCTGGGCCTGTACCGGGATGCACTCGGTGCGGATGTGTCGAAGGACGACATCTTCTACTTCGTCTACGGCCAGCTGCATGACCCGGGTTACCGGGAAGCGTATGCGGCGGATCTGAAGAAGATGCTCCCACACATTGAAACCCCGACGGACCGGGCTCGTTTTGATCAACTAGCGGCTGCCGGCCGGGAGTTGATGGACCTGCACACAGGCTATGAGGATGTCGAGCCTTTCCCCGTGACCGTGGATGTTAAGCCCTCGGCTGACCCGCAGGACCGGGAGACCTGGCGGGTGACCAAGCTGAAGTGGGCGAAGAAGAAGGACCCGGAGACAGGCAAGAACGTCGATGATCACACCACGATGATCTACAACCCTAAGGTGACCATCCGGGATATTCCGGCTGATGCTAACGCTTACATGCTCGGAGCTCGTTCCGCCCTGGCGTGGATCATCGACCGCTACCAGGTGAAAAAGGACAAAGCCTCGGGCATCGTCAACGACCCCAATGACTGGGCAGATGAGGTGGGCAACCCACGCTACATCGTCGACCTCATCGCCAAGGTCACCCGCGTCGCGGTGGAAACAGTCCGCATCGTCGATTCCCTGAACGAGGACTAGCCGACGATGACACATTTTGACGAGAGTCCACTGATCAGTCCGGAAATTGAAGCGACAATTTCGCTTCCGCCCACTGAGGCAATCAACCATGCGCTGGGAAGTAACCATTCGCTGGAGACCGGGCTTGATGAGCTCGTTGACAATGCCATCGATGCCCAGGCCACCCGCATCATGATCGTTCTGCACATGCAGAACCTCCGGCTTGTGCAGATTGGTGTCCACGATGACGGCATCGGCATGACTCCGGAAAAGATGGAACGCGTGCTTCGAGTGGGTGGGCATGAACGCCATTCGGAAAGAAACATCGGACGCTACGGCATGGGTCTGAAAGAAGGCTCCTTTGCTAACGCGGAGCACACCACCATCGTGTCAAGAACTAAGGGTTCAGCTCCGCACGGTTATGAACTCTCCAAGGATTCCTTCGATGTGGGACGCCTGTATGAGCGATCGGCCTACCACGTCTGGAATCTGAGATCGGGACTTGACGATGCTCGTCACGGCACCTCGATCATCTGGAAAGACCTCATCTCCGCCTACAAGGGGCAGAATGACGATGAGGCCCGGGTTTTTGCCACTCGTACGCTGGAGCGGATCCGGTTGCACATGGCGATTCGTTACCATCGCTTCCTCGAATGTGGAGCCGTCAAGCTGCTGTTCTATGCGCAGTGGGATGATCGACTGCTGGAGCCCACGACGAAACCTCGTCCGATCAATCCGTTGGGGTACCGACGTTCCGGGCATCCTGACTACCCACGGCGGTTGACACTGGACGGTGCCGAGGATGGCCCCGAGATTACAGCTCATCTGTGGAGAAACTACTCCAAGGCTCCTGAGTTTCACCTGGAGCAGAAGGACGAACTCGGCCATCAGGGCTTCTATTTCTACGATCATGACCGTCTGATCACTCAGGGTGGATGGAGCGGGTATCAAGCAGAGAAGAAGCAGCTGAAGCTCCTGCGTATTGAGGTCTCAGATCCGCGGATACTCGACGAGCACGTTACCGTCAGCCCGCAGAAAAGCTCGGTCCGCTTGAGGGAGGGGTTCCACCGCTTCCTGGGGCGTTTCCGGGATCCTGACAACCCGGGGATCTCCCTTGAGGATGTCTTTGCCGATGCAGCAGAGGTTGTCCGCGCCTCCAACCAGAAGAACAGCAATGCTGATCCACTGGTTGAAGCTGGTCGTGGGATGGCACCCTCAATCAGGGACGTCATCGAGGATGAGGCAACCTTGGCCTCCCATGAACCGATGAACATCGTCTGGGAGAGAATACCGGAGGGTGATTTCCTCCGCATTGATCGTGCGCGAAACACTCTGGTGCTCAACCAGAACGATCGTGAGTTGTTCAACGACGGCCGTGGGCGCCTCAATGATGCTCCCGTGTTGAAGTCTTTGCTGTATCTACTCTTCAACAAGGCCATTGGCTCGGGTCGGTACACGAGCAAGATCCAGGCGAATGTCGAGCTGTGGACCGCTATTATCAACGCCAGCGTTGAAGAAATGCGGCAGCAAGAAACCTCTGGGAAATCAGACCACCTTTTCGATTAATCAACCCTAATATTGTATTTATAGAAGGGATTCAATCCACATGACAAATCGATTTGAAGAGCTACACGAGGCACTTCTCGATGAGTTGCGCCTTGAACGGATTCGTCTTCTCAAACCACTGCTC
Source organism: Corynebacterium hylobatis (assembly GCF_003955685.1). Classification (GTDB taxonomy): domain Bacteria; phylum Actinomycetota; class Actinomycetes; order Mycobacteriales; family Mycobacteriaceae; genus Corynebacterium; species Corynebacterium hylobatis. The sequence continues at coordinate 39,501 of NZ_RXHJ01000001.1, read as the reverse complement.
TGGCGACTAGAGAACAACCAGGACGTGGTAGCTGATGTCGGGGAGTTGCGCGAGTTCGTCACAGCGGGCTCAGAGGCTGAAGTGCAACCGTTGATCGCATTCATAGACAAGGCCTGCAGCCTTGAAGGTGACAATATTAAGCCGGTGACTGATACCTCAGCGTCTTCTGCCGAGCGAATGACTTGGGTTTTGGAACAGCTGGGCCTGACAGAGCTTCGTTCCGAGATCCTCAACCGTATGCCCGAACCCGACCCAATGGTCATCGTTGATGAGGAATTTCAGGACTGGTACACCCCTGAGGTTGAGAATCGTAACGCCAATTTCTGGAACGATTACGTCCGGGTGTTGAACAAGAAGGGGTGGGGAGCGGAGTCGATCAAGACCGTCAATGACCAGGCACGAGAGGTCCTCCGCCGAATTGAGGACCCTACCGCTGAACACTATGTCTCCTCGCGCGGTCTGGTCGTGGGTTATGTGCAGAGTGGTAAGACAGCGAACTTTACTGCCGTCGCTGCCAAAGCCATCGATGCCGGCTATAGATTGGTTATCATCCTTGCGGGCACACTGGACAACCTCCGGAACCAGACTCAACGTCGCCTGGACAAGGAGCTTTTCGGCCGAGAAGCGGTGCTTGATGGACGAGATGAAAACAAGCTCAGTGACCGGGAGCTCAAGGCCGAAACCTACTTCAATGATGACATTGAGTGGGAATATGACTGGGAAACCGAGGGACAAGGCTTCGTTGTCCATGGCGAGCGTATGGGTACCCCGGGCTTTCCACGTATTCGTCGTCTGACAACCTCGGTAAATGATTATCTCGGTTCGGGTGGAGGAGCCAACCCCATCATCATTGATGATCCCCGTACTGGTGCGGTGCATGATCCCGAGAACCTGGCAAACATGCCGTGTTTGGTGGCAGTGGTGAAGAAGAATGCTTCTGTCCTGGATAAGCTGAATAATGATCTCGAGCGTGCTCGCCGTAGCGGCAAAGTAATTGCTGATCTGCCCACTCTAATTATTGATGATGAGTCTGACCAGGCCTCAATCAACACGAAGGACAACCGCAGCAAGAAGTCGGGTGAGGAACTCGAACGGACAGCTGTCAACGAACAAATCACCAGGCTGTTGTCGATTTGCCCTCGCTCGCAGTACATCGGATACACCGCGACGCCTTTCGCGAATGTCTTTGTGGACCCGGCAGATCCTCAAGACTTGTATCCACGGCACTATGTGCTGATGCTGAATGAACCCCCAGAGTATAAGGGGGCAAAATGGTTCCACGACAAGATGGACTTTGCGGATAACCCAGAAGACGCCACAATTGATAACTCAAACAGCAAGGCGCTCATCCGGGAACTGGTAGAAGAAAACCAGATCAGCGAAGAATTCTACGATTCGCTTCGACGAGATGAGCTTCAAGAAGCCCTCGATATGTTCGTCCTCACCGGCGGCATCAAGAAGTACCGGGAGGAACAACACGAGGGGCTTAGCTTCAAGCATCACACGATGCTCGTCCATGAAGCTGTACACACCACCAGTCATACCAATGCACGTAAGACACTCAGCGAAATCTGGTCTCAGCGCATGTACGGCTTGGGCGGAGCGTGGGATGAATTGCAGGAGCTCTATCAATCGGATGTGCTGCCGGGCATGAGGCTGGATCGATACAACAACGGGTACTCTGTCCCAGCGTCCTTCGATGATCTCAAACCCTTCATCCTCGAGGCAGTCGAAGAAATCACCAACGATGTGCAACGGGACGACGCTCCGATTCTGCAGGTTGACACAGAGGGGAAGGACTCCCCGAACTTTGAAATGGGCAGAGTCTGGAAGGTTCTGGTGGGAGGGGCCAAGTTGTCCCGTGGCTACACCGTCGAAGGCTTGACGGTCAGCTACTTCCGTCGACGAGCTGGCGGCGCAGATACACTCATGCAAACTGGCCGGTGGTTCGGGTTCCGCAAGGGATACCAGGACTTGGTTCGTCTGTATTGCCCGCCGAGCCTCGCGGAAGCCTTCGAAGCCGCGATGAATGACGAAGAGAGTTTCCGCGACAATATCAAGGTTTATTCTGACCTCAACGACAGTGGTCAGCCGAAGCTGACTCCGATGAATCTAGCGCCACTTGTCCACCAGTCGTTGCCGGATCTCAAACCGACAAGCCGGAACAAGATGTTCAACGCCTATCTGGGGGCAACGGCATCGGCGCCCCGGGTGGTGGAGCTGAATAGCATTCCTGATCGGAATCAACGCGGGAAACTGAAAGCGAACTTTGTCAATGTGGCAATTCCACTGTTGAGATCTCTCACTCGCACTCCGTCTGATTTCGCCTATTTCAGACTCGAAGGCGCCCGGTCGGGCGCCCCGAAGCCTTCTGCTGGTTTTCAGAAGCTTCATGCAGGAGCCATTAACTCTCTGAGTTTTATCGAATTACTTGAAAAGATGAACTGGTACGAGGGTGCTGCATATAAGGAAAATAACGTCACCCCGCGTATCCAGTATCTACGGGATTTGATTGGTACTGGCAGGCATGCATCTCCGGAAAACTCAGATTTTGCTGAAGTAGCTGTTCTGCTGCCGACTCCAAAATCTAAGGCGACGCGCACAATCACCGTTCCTGGTATCGACTGGCCAGTTCCGCTCGTTACTCGTAATCGACGAGATGGCCGCCACGACATCACGGGTACCGACCGTAAGCATGCTTATGCCCTAGAGAACATTGCGGCTGGCAACCCATCCACCGTGATCAAGCCGGAAGACTGGAAGGAGTTCGGTGATCAGTTGGGAGGAAAGTTCTCGAACCTCGAACTGCCCGAACCTTTTGACCTCGATCCTATGGTTGCGCAAGCGAGGGGAGCAGTCTTGCTGACGCTCTTTGATGACCGAGATCCGGAGAAAACACCGGGATTGAGGGCTCCGGGGGAGTGGACTCCTCCCAACTTTGAAAATGGAGAAGTTGGCGTTGCACTGGCGTTCAACTCGCCACACCGTCCGATCAACGAAGGGCAGGAAATCTATCAGTGGCGGGTCCACGTTCCTGCTAAGGAATACGCCATCAGCATTGATGCTGCAGAGGTGGAGGACAGCTGAGGGTGTGCCCCGACTGGATAGGGCAGGAGGACTTAATCCAACTGTCCTAGCCGGGATCTTCTTCTACTCCTCACCTTCCGGGATCTCATCGAATGCACCTTCTTCAAAGTGTGACGAATCCTCAGCTGCAATGCCCTGACTGACATCGCGCTGAACGTTCTTGTCCAGGACAGACTCAATAAGCAGGCAGAGCTGTTCTCGGCGGTTGGTGAAGAAGCTCCAGAAGTCATCAGCGCGCAGACACCTCGGGTCGATTAGGTGGGCCTCGAGCAGCTCGTTGAGCTCCCCACCGGAGATCCCGGCCTGGTGTTCGATTTTCGCCAGGTACTGCGAGGGTGCGACGCCACCGATCACCCGGTTCGTTCGGGCGCTGAGCATCGTCTTATTGACGATGCTCTCGCGGTGCTCATCATCGATGCCGTTGTCATTGCACCATTTCTGCGGGAATATATGGTGGATATCGACGGCCATATCCTTGTGTTGGACTGCTCCGAAGGCTTTATTCTCCATCCAATCCCGTGATTCCCGTGCCATGATCAGCGCCGCCACTCCCTTGTATGCGGCGGAGTTTCTTGTCCGCATGGAATGCAGACGGGACTCCACGAAGTTGGCGTCAGCCACGGTGCGTGGGGTGGGGTAGGACGTGTCCACGGTCCAAGCAGGGACTCCCTCAATATCACGCACGAAGCGGGTCTCGGTCGCTGAACCGTAGAGCTCACCGAGCACACCGGACCAGAACCAGGTGGAGAGGTTCGCACTGACCGAGTGCAGGTCGGCCTTCTGCCCCAGCACCACCCGGATGGCCGCGAGTGGCACCAGCTGCTTGGGATAGGGGACATCACGGCGGTTGAACACATGCCGGTCCGCCAGAAAACCGGACACCCAGATGAAGGCCTCACGCAGGGGATCGCGCCATTCGAGGTACTCGCTGAGATCGAGTTTCAGCACATCCTCACGCTTGGCGGAGATCGCCGGCGGACGGGAAGACGTGCTGGCCAGGTGGCGCTTACGAGTGGCCAGCATCGTCACCGCCTGGAGGAAGTCCGTGTTCTCCACACCACCCAACACCGGGTAGTCCGACCATAGACGCTTGGTCTCCTGCCAGTCATCGTTGAGCCGGAAGTCGGAGCCAGTCTCATCGAAGTACGCAGCATCACCGGCAAAGACTGCGGTGAGCAACTCGAAGACGTTGAGGGGCAACCCACCGATGTTGACCTTCTCGAAGACGGTAGCCACGGCTGCCTTGTCAGTGTCTGCATCGAGCTCGATGGCGGGGATGTTGTACTTGCCTACCTGGGCGACGAATTTCTCCTGGAACGCGAAAGCGAGATCCTTGTCTTCGCAGCCGAAGAGCCACTGCATGGACCCGGTGGCGTCGAAAAGCAGATTGAGCGGGAAGAAGCCCTCCTCCCGTTGCTTGTCCGGGGTACTCAGATCGAGGACGATGTCACGGTCGAAGTTCTTCCGGATCACGCCATCCGCGGGTACGGAAATGACTGCCTCATCCATCCGGTTGACGTCTTCCAGGGCAGCAGCCATGTTGACGAAGTAGCGCCGTTCCAGCAGCTTGCCGCGTGCATCCTTGGTATGCACGATGCCGTCGCCAGTCAAGGCCTGGGTGAGGGAGGTCAGACGCTGCTGGCCGTCCAGAAGCAGCTTCTCCGGTTCGGTCCCGGGTGTCAGCTCCACGCCGCTGACCGGGCGGGGCTTGAAGCGGACCAGCGCATTATTGGTCTCCAAAAGCATGACCACGCCCATCGGGTGGCCACGCAGCACCGTGATGAGCAGCTGACGGATCCGTTCATCGTCCCACTTGTAGCCGCGCTGGAAATCCGGCAGTTGGATCTTCCCGGCACGGGTTTCCTCCAGATACTGCGACAACGTGTACATCGGGGTCTGGAAACCCATGGTTACTCCTCGGTGTCCGGCACTTATCAGCTCAGGACCTGGTCTCAGGTGGTTACAGGTCCAGGATATCTACCGGGGGCAACATAATGGCCGGAATCTGGGGGTGCTGTCGCCCACTTGTTTGAGAGCTGCCTCTCGCACCCGCTCTCTACATAACCCCCAGCCCTGCCAGGAACTCCTTCGCCTCTTCCGGGGTGACGGTGGTCTGCACCGTCCAGTGGGCGGCGAAGTCATCCTCGGGGTAGGCGAGCTTGACGTTGGCGACTGTGCCCGCGGGCCAGTGGTAGACCACCACGCGGGGCTTGCCGTTGCTGCCGTCGTTCCAGATCTCCTCCCAGCCGAAGGTCTGGGAGACGGGGTCTTCAGGATCGCCGGCCTCGATTGCCTCGATGTGTCGGACCACCTCGGCGTCAGTGGCGAAGTTGAGGGTCTGGGTGGTGGTGTTGATGTCCTCTTCGACGCGGGGGAAGTTCTCGTCATCCCAGATGCAGAACGTCTCCTCGACATCTGTCTGTAGTTCGGCGGTCAGTGCACCTCCGCCCACCAGTACCTCACAGAGGCTGAGATTGTCGGTGATCGTGGCAGGCAGTACCGCCTCGGCCTGGCTCTGCTCCGGGGACTCGGCGTCGTTCCCAGTTGTGGAGCAGCCGGTGAGGACCATCACCGATGCCACGGCACCGGTGAGCAGTATCCGCCAACGTGGTGGGGAGGCAAGGGTTTGTGTGGACATTAGGGCCTCCTTGGAGACGATGGTTTTCTGCCAGACTGGTAGGGACGTGCTTCCGGTAGCGGTGTTCTGGTGATCCAGTGGTCGGTAGGGAGTGGTGTTAGCGCTTCGTTTTCTCCCAGTAGCTCAAGAGCTCTCGGACACCGTTCCCTTCCCAATCCTGGGTCCACAGCCAATAGGCAACCTGTTCCTTGGTGGGTACCTGAGCCGTGGGGAGGCGCTTCAGCTCCCGGATATGGTTCTTGACATGCCTCGTGGATGTACTACTGCCATGAAGGGATCTCCCATAGCCCTGATATTCAGCGTCAATAGCTCCGAGTATTTCGCATGCCTCTGGGGAGATGTCTGCTGGCGGTTCACCCAGCTCCTTTAGCTCTTTCTCCATGGCAAACAGCTGGGGCTTCTTCGCATGGATGTATTCGTGAAACTCGCCGATGCTGCGGGTAACCAAGGCGGTCGGTTTGTCTAATGCATCAGAGAACTCGAGCGGATGGTTGATGAAGAGGAAGATGGCTGCGCGTGACTCTGTTTCGTCCTTTCGCATTTTCTCGATCTTCTTGTCTCGGACGGTCCTAGGAATATGGGCTTCGTTCAACCCACCCATCGAGAACGCCTTGATCACGTAGTCGTCGGTGCGTTCCTCTATCCACGCCAAGGCGAGTTTGAATACGTCCAGGTAGCTCCTATCGGGGGTAACCGAGAATATGGCTAGGTTCTGGTTCTTCATCACGGCTTACTCCTCATCTTCGTTCTTCGAATGAATCTCGCATGCGTCTAGCATCGTGGCGAGTGTGCTGTAGGAGATTAGGTAACCGAGCGCGATCGTTTGATCCACGTCCTCGGTGGAATGTGAGAACGTGTTTCGAGACAGCTTGTGGAGAGACAGCGCCAGATGGAACATCCCGTCACGGTTGTTGATGTTGGTGTCAGCGTTTCCCGAACATGGGTAAACGAGCTGCGGGAACTTTGACTCCTTTGGGCCACCACCAACGAGTTTCTCCCTGTAGATGCGGCTTGCCCAGAATGAATGCCCCGTCTCGGAGTAGAAGTTGAGACGTTGCTTCCAGTGATTTTCTAGTCCCTGGGCGACCTGCTTCAACGCATCCGCATAGCTGCCTCGGTTCCAACGTCCCTCCGCTAGTGACCACACCACCGGATGAAGATCGTTGACTGGCGGCCCCATGGACTCCACATGGAATTCGTGCTCGAAGATCCATGCATCAAGCGTGCTTTTCGCATCCAGGACTGTGGACTGAACGTGGTAAAACGTGAGGCGGTTGCCGTCTACGAACACATCTCGCCAGTTTTCCGCACAGTTGATGGGCCCGTCTTTCGAGGGAAGGTACGCTGCGGTTTTCTCCACCGCCAGCATTGCCATTCCCTTATGCTGGTCAACAGCGAGCGCCATCCTGCTCAGCTCTGGGCGAGGATCTGTGCTCGGGCACCATGGTCGCTTTCCAAACAGGACGCTTCCTTGTTGAAGGACCACGCCGAAGGCGGATACGTCGTTTTCGTAGAAGTCCGCAAGCTTCTCCAGAGCATCCAGGAACTTTTCGGTTTCGTCCCGCAGCTTGGTGAGCTTCTCGACGGTGGCTGCGGTGTTCATGATCTCCCATTCCCCGGTATCTATGACTCTGACAGCATACCCGACCACGCCCTATGTAAGTAGATCATGCGTTCGGTTCTGGCGGGGTGGTCAAGAGACCACACGCACCGTTGTTTATATGGCGCTTCTGCACATTCCGAGCGGAGAACTAAGAATCTCCTGTTTGCAAGAGCAACTTATGAAGTAGTGCAGATGACCTTTACAACACCCCCAACCCCACCAAAAACTTCCTGCCCTCCTCCGGAGTCACAGTCGAGGTCACCTGCCAGCGGGCGGCGAAGTTGTCTTCGGGGTAGAGGAGCTTGACGTTGCTGACCGCGCCGTCGGGCCAGTGGTACACCGCCACGCGGGGTCGGCCGGGACTGCCCTCGCTCCAGATCTCCTCCCAGCCGAAGGACTGGGACAGGGGATCCTCGGGGTCCGCGGCCTCGATTGCTTCGATGTGGCCGATCACCTCAATCGGCGGCGCTGAAGCTGAGGGTCTGGGAGGTGGGGTTGATGTTCTCATCCGTGTGGGGGAGGTTCTCGTCCCTCCAGATGCAGAAGGTCTCCGGGACCGGCTGCTGCACTTCAGCGGTGAAGGCCCCTTGGCCATCCATTTCCTGGCAGAGGCTGAGGTTGGCGGTGATGGTGGTGGGCAGGACCTTCAGGGCCGCGGGCTCGACGTTCCCCACGCCGCCGGGATCACTCGTTGTGGTTTCCGTCTGGGTGCTCCCAGTGTCATTGCCGGTCGTGGAGCATCCGGACAGGACCAGCACCGATGTCACAGCACACGTGATCAGTGTCCGTCAATGCGGTGTGAAGACCACAGTGTGGGCGGACAGGGGATCTCCTTGCGGTGATTGCTTATCCGCACAATTCTTAGCGCACTAACCTTAGAAAGGCAGCTGTCCCACCACCGTCAACGTCTGCGTCGCCCGGGTGACCGCCACATAGAGGTCCTGCCAACCCTGCGGGGACTGTTCCACAATCTCGGACGGCTCCACCACGACGACGTGGTCGAACTCCAGGCCCTTGATCCCGGTGACGTTGCCTGCGTCGATGACCTTGGTCAGGCCCTCCTCCGGGGTCTTCCATTCCGCATCCGATTCCAGGAAACACACGGGCACACCAGATTCGCGGATGGCCACCGCCAGGGTGGCGTCCGGGTCGATCTGTTCGAGCACTGCGTTGGCCACCTCCATGATCTCCACGGGGGTGCGGTAATTCACCGTCAGCTCGTGGTGGCGGAAGCGGCTGCCCACATATGGCTCCAGCGTCTGCGCCCACGTGTCCACACCGGCGGGGGAGCCGGTCTGGGCAGTGTCGCCGACAAGTGTCATCCAGCGGGCGGGGCTACGACGGAAGACCATGCGCCACTCCATGGGGGAGAGCTCCTGCGCCTCGTCGACGATGACGTGGCCGTAGGCCCACTGGTGGTCCTCACGGGCACGTTCTGCGGTGGAGCGGGAATCGCGGACGATCTGGCGCTGGGCCAGTTCCTTCGCGGAGATGACGTCGGTGGCGGCGAGGTGCTCACCCTCGAAGATGTCGCCGAGGTCATCATCATCCGTGGAGGCGGAGGATTCGAGGATGTCCAGCAGGTCCTGGGCGTCCTCGATGTCCTCTTCGGTGGTGCCGGCGGCCTCGTCGAGGTCGGGCAGGCCGATGAGGACGGCGAGCTCGTCGAGAAGCGCCGCATCGGACGCCGCCCAGTCGGAACCTTCGGGGCGCCACAGGGCATCGCGGGTTTCGTCGTCGTAGCCTTCGGCGGCGACGTCGATGGCATCGCGGTCTTCCAGCAGGTCACGCAGCACATCCTCGGGTGTGAGCTCGGGCCAGAACTGTTCGATGAGTCGCCCCACACCCGGTTCCTCCGCAAGGTCATCATGCAGCTGGTCGATGTCGGCGCGGGAGAGCAGGTTGGCCCCGCCGAGCGGGTCCTCACCGATCTTCTTGGCCAGCTGCTCGGCGAGCAATTCGATGAAGTGTTCCGCGAAGACGGCGCGGGCCTCGTTGTGCGGGCGACGCGACCGGCGCGCACGGGTGCGGGCGGCCTTGACCATGGCGGGGTTGACATTCAGGCGCAGCGAACCATGGGGGAGTTCGATGGGATCCTCGGGCAGCGTCTCGTAGGCGCGGACAGCCTCCTTGAGGATGGTGACCATCTCCTCCGAACCTTTGATCTCCCGGGCCAGCAGCGACTCCGGCGCGGCGCCGCGGACACCGGGGTAGAGGTCGCCGATGGTGGAGAGCACCACACCCGTCTCGCCGAGTTCCGGCAGGACGCGGGAGATGTAGTCCAGGAAGGTCGGGTTCGGGCCGACGATGAGCACACCGGACTTCGACAGCTGCTCACGTGCGGTGTAGAGCAAATAGGCCACCCGGTGCAGCGCCACGGCCGTCTTGCCGGTGCCGGGGCCCCCCTCAACAACCATGACGCCGCGGGTCTCATCGCGGATGATCAGGTCCTGCTCGCGCTGGATCGTCTCCACGATCGACTTCATGTGGCCGGTACGCGCGGCCTTCATCGCCGTGACGAGCGCGGACTCTCCACCCACGCCATCGCGGCCCTCGCCGGCGTGCTCGCCGGAGAGCCACTCGTCATCCACGCCGGTGACCTCGCGGCCCTTAGTGCGGATGTGGCGGCGCAGCGTCACGCCCTCCGGCTGTGCGGTGGTGGCCAGATAGAAGGGACGGGCCATAGGCACGCGCCAGTCCAGAAGCAGGGTGCGGTAGCCCTCTTCTCGAACGTCGAGCCCCATGCGGCCGATGTAGCGTCGGTCCAACCCCGGCTGACCGGGAACGGGGTTCTCAGGATCTTCCGACTCGATGTCGATGCGGCCGAAGACCAGACCCAGCTGGGCCAGGTTGAGCCGGTCCAGCTTGGAGTTCAGCCCGTGGTACTCCGTCTCACGCCTGATCAGTGCATCGGCGTCAGGGTTCGCGGGGTCCACCTCCAGCTGCACCTGGCGCAGCCTCTCATTGGCGGCTGAGACTTCCTCGTCGAGTCGTGCGAAGAGGTCGTCGACGTAGGCCTGTTCCTTCGCGATTTCACTCACCTGTGAATTACCTCCCTGAGACAAACGGATGATCCAGGATACCCGTGTCACCGGTGGAAGGGGAGTCTGCGGGTTGTTGCGTCAGAGTGGGAGGCGGCGATGTTCGAGGCTGTCCATGATCGTCTGCCCGTGTTTCGCCGAGGACACCCCGAGCCGGATGACGGTGCCGTCGGTGAGGTAGAAGGCCGGACAGGTCCTTGATTGGCCGGCATCGACGAAGATCTCGCCGTCTTTCCGGAAGGAACCGCGGTGGTGACGTCCGTTAGCGTGGTGTATCTATGATGGTGCCCAAGGGCGTGACACTGCTCGACGAGTGCGGTTGCCTCACTGTCAGTTCGTCGTGAGATCTCTCAACCGTTGACGTAAGGGTCTGTGGAGCGGCAGTATTCGACGGTGTTATGCGCCACGCAGTCACTCCACCACGTCTTCCCAGCAATTTCTTCGGCTGAATCCGGGAGGAGGTAGGCCGGAGTCTCCTGGGCAGAAGGCGGGGGCACGGACCACGGGACAGACTGGTTGTCGCAGTACCAGGGGTCCGGGACAAAATAATCGGTCTGGGGACATTGGTAAGGCGCTTGCGCACGTTGTTCATCGAGTTTCTGCTGACATTCGGCTGCCCATTGATAGGAGCCATCGCTTAGCAGTGCGTTGCTGGTCCAGGATCCACCACCATAGATACATTCAACGAAGGTCGGGACTGCGACCTGCTGGGATAAGGGCGCCGCGTTCTCTGCTGGCACCGGTGGCGGTGTATCCACTGTTGAAGCTTCCGGGGCAGCGGTGGTGGAGGACTCGGAGGTGGTTGTCTCCTGGCTGCTAGCGGGAGAGGTACTGCTGGAAGACGAGGTGGGGGAGTTGGTGAGGGTTGTGGTGTTCTCGGCGCTACGGTCTTCTGCACAACTGGCGAGCGCAAGAGACACCGTGCCTATGAGCGCAAGGAGAAAACGACGGGTATTCATCAGGGGGAGCTCTTTCAGTCAGGGCGGTGTGGGTGACGTTGCTTCGTGACCGATGGGAAGTCGATTTATCTGGTGATGGGGCAGTAATCTAGGTCGGTTTCGAGTCGATTTATCTGGTGATGGGGCAGTAATCTAGGTCGGTTTCAAGTCGATTTATCTGGTGATGGGGCAGTAATCTAGGTCGGTTTCGAGTCGATTTATCTGGTGATGGGGCAGTAATCTAGGTCGGTTTCGAGTCGATTTATCTGGTGATGGGGCAGTAATCTAGGTCGGTTTCAAGTCGATTTATCTGGTGATGGGGCAGTAATCTAGGTCGGTTTCGAGTCGATTTATCTGGTGATGGGGCAGTAATCTAGGTCGGTTTCGAGTCGATTTATCTGGTGATGGGGCAGTAATCTAGGTCGGTTTCGAGGCGCTTTATCTGTGCGTGACGGGATAATTCTATGGTCTAAGAAGAAGGCCGGTGGGATTTATCCCAGAAGACGTGCACGCTGCTGGATAGGAGTTCCGGGTGCGTCATGCCCGGGATCTGGTGAGTGTTGACGTTCTTCCAGATATCCGAGCTGTATGCCATCGTTGCCGGTCACCACATGCTGAAATTCTGAGTTAGGGCTTCGGCTTCCGGATCGAGGGAGACCACGCCCCCGGAAAAACTCTCCTGGAGCCTTAACGAGAAACACAGCGGGCCCGGTCCCCACATCAGGGACCGGGCCCGCCGAGTGCAACGGCTGAGCAGCTCGGGGGCTACATCTTGCCGATCTTCTTCTGCGCCTTGCTGATGGCCTTGTCCGCGCGGCCCTGCAGCTTGTCGGCGCTCCTGCGGGCCTGCTTCGCGGCGCGGCCGGACTTCTTGTCGGCGGCGACCAGTGCCTCATCAGCCTTGTCCTGGGCGAGGGCGGCAGCCTTGACGATGCCCTTGCGGGCGGTCTGGGTGTTCTCCCGGGCCATGTCCAGCCAGTCGTCCTTGTTGTCGGCCCAGTAACCCTGCGCCTTCTGCGCGGCGCCGGCTGCCGCGGCGGCACCGGCCGCAGCCGTGGCGGTGGCGGTGTCCTTCCACTCGTCCTTGTGGTCGACGTAGTAGTCCTGCGCGCGGCTGGCGTACTCGGTGACCTTCTCGGAGGCGTCCTCGAACCAGTCGCGTGCGGTGTCGGTGGCCTTCTCGGTTTCCGACTTGGTGGGCAGCGCCTGGTGGACCTTCTTGTTGGCCACGGTGGCGGCCTTGTTGGCGCGCCACTTCAGACCCGGCTTGCCGGCGGTGTCACCCGAGGTGATCAGCAGGCCACCGAGCAGGGCGAGGTTGGTCAGGAAACCGGAACGGCGGGCGCTGCGCTCGGCCTTGTCCTGGGTCTCCCAGAAGGCGTGGCGGGCCAGCATCGTCGGCACGGAGGTCGCCGCGAGCACGGCGGCCGAGGCCCGCGGGAGGAAGCCGAAGGCCAGGGTCGCGCCCGCGCCGACCTTGGTGGCGGCGACAGCGCGGACCACCAGCTCCGGGTCACGCGGGATGCGTCGTGCGTATTCCCGGGGGAGGATGGAACGGGTGCGCTTGATCAGAAGTTCAGCGCTCTCGGTGTGGTCGGCGGTGTGAAGCAGGCTGTCGACACCGTCTGCGATGTAGACCGATGCAATCATCGGGCGGGCGATCTTGCGGATCATCATGGTGCTCCTCGGTTGCTTCTCTTCGTATGTTTTCAGCGTCTTTTCTGCGTGCCCCAGTCTAGCGGCGAATTGTCACCAGCGACGGGCCCACCAGTCATCCAGGTGCGGGCGTTCCGCCCCCAGGGTGGTGTCCGTGCCGTGGCCGGGATGGACGATGGCGTCATCGTCGTGGACATCGAAGAGGCGCTCCTTGACGTCCTTGAACAGCCGGACGAAGTCGCTCTCCGAGGTGGTCTTGCCCAGTCCCCCGGGGAAGAGGCTGTCGCCGACGAACAGGTGGGTCTGCCCGTCGATCTCCACGGATACGGCCGCACCACCGGGGGTATGGCCGCGCAGGATGCACACCGGCAGCTCATGGCCGGCGAAATCGATGACATCCCCCTGGTTGAGTTCCACATCGACCTCCGCGGGCAGCGCCGGGGCATCGAGGAAGGGCGCGTAGTGGGTCGCACCGGTGGCCGCCAGCACCTCGACGAGTGCCTGGTGGTGGTCCGGGTGACGGTGGGTGGTCAGCACCGCGGTAATCCTCGCGCCGGCCTGCTCGGCGAGGGCGAGGAGGGCGGGGGCGTCGTCGGCGGCGTCGATAAGCAGCGCCTCGTCACCGGCGACGAGGAGATAGCAGTTGTTGTCCATCTGTGAGACAGAGATCTGGTGCAGGGTCAGTGTGTTCGTCATGTCACCAGGGTAGCGCCGGGGGAGCGCTCGTTGGTATGTTCGAGGTGTTTGGGAGCCGGGGCGTCCGGCTCCATTCAACTTCACGGAGGGCTGGGAAGACTGTGGCTGATCGCCTCGTCGTGCGCGGTGCGCGCGAGCACAACCTCAAGGGCGTGGACATTGACCTGCCCCGGGACAAGATGGTCGTGTTCACCGGCCTGTCGGGCTCGGGAAAGTCCTCGCTGGCCTTCGACACGATCTTCGCCGAGGGGCAGCGCCGCTACGTCGAGTCGCTGAGTTCCTATGCGCGCATGTTCCTCGGGCAGATGGACAAGCCGGACGTCGACTTCATTGACGGGCTGTCGCCTGCGGTGTCCATCGACCAGAAGTCGACCAACCGCAACCCCCGGTCCACGGTGGGCACGATCACGGAGATCTACGACTACCTCCGTCTGCTCTTCTCCCGCGCCGGCACCGCCCACTGCCCGGTCTGTGACGCGAAGATCGCGCGCCAGACCCCGCAGCAGATCGTCGACCAGGTCATGGCGCTGGAGCAGGGTCTGAAATTCCAGGTGTTGGCGCCGGTGGTGCGCACCCGCAAGGGCGAGTTCGTCGACCTGTTCAAGGACCTCGCCGCGCAGGGCTATGCCCGCGTGCGTGTCGACGGCCAGGTCTACCCCCTCACCGAACCGCCCACCCTGAAGAAACAGATCAAGCACGACATCGACGTCGTCGTCGACCGCCTGCAGGTCAAGGAGTCCCAGCAGCAGCGCCTGACCGATTCGGTGGAGACTGCACTCGGCCTGGCCGACGGCCTGGTGGCCCTGGAATTTGTCGACCGCGACGCGGACGACCCGGACCGCTACGCGATCTTCTCCGAGAAGCTCGCCTGCCCCAACGGCCACCCACTGGATGTCGACGAGCTGGAGCCGCGCGCCTTCTCCTTCAACTCGCCCTACGGCGCCTGCCCGGCCTGCGACGGCCTGGGCACGAAGACCGAGGTCGACATCGACCTGGTCATCCCGGACCCGGACGCCCCCGTCATCCGCTCGGTGCAGCCGTGGACCTCCAGCCCGAACGCCGGGTACTTTGAGAAGCTCGTCGAGGGCCTGGCCAAGGCGCTCGACTTCGACCCGGAGACCCCCTACTCGCAGCTGTCCGCCGCGCAGCGCAAGGCGCTGGTCCATGGCACGAAGACCGAGGTCTCCGTCCGCTACAAGAACCGCTACGGCCGCATCCGCAACTGGACCGCGCCGTTCGAGGGTGTCATGGGCTACCTGCACCGCAAGATCGACCAGGTGGAATCCGAGTGGTCCAAGGAACGCTTCCTCGCCTACACCCGCGAGGTCGCCTGCCCCACCTGTAAGGGCGCGCGCCTCAAGCCCGAGATCCTCGCCGTGCGCCTGGACTCCGGCAGCCACGGGGAGAAGTCCATCGCCGGGTTGACCGACCTATCGATCTCGGATGCCAGCGAATTCCTCGGCTCCCTCGTGCTGGGCCGCAGGGAGGAGATGATCGCCGGTGCTGTACTCAAGGAGATCCAGGCCCGCCTGCAGTTCCTCCTCGACGTCGGCCTGGCCTACCTCACCCTCAACCGCGCCGCCGGTACCCTCTCAGGTGGCGAGGCCCAGCGCATCCGCCTGGCCACCCAGATCGGTTCCGGCCTGGCCGGCGTGCTCTACGTCCTCGACGAACCCTCCATCGGCCTGCACCAGCGCGACAACCAGCGGCTGATCACCACGCTGAAGCGCCTGCGTGACATCGGCAACACCCTCATCGTGGTCGAACACGACGAGGACACCATCCGCGAGGCCGACTGGCTCGTCGACATCGGCCCGAAGGCCGGGGAATACGGCGGCGAGATCGTCTACCAGGGCGAACCGGAGGGCATCCTCACCGCCGAGGGCTCCATCACCGGTGATTACCTCTCCGGCAAGCGCGTCCTCGGTGTACCGGAGGAGCGCCGTTCCGTGGATCCGGAACGCTGCCTGACCGTCGTGGGTGCCCGGGAGAACAACCTCCAGGGCATCGACGTCTCCATCCCGCTGGGCGTGCTGTGCTGCATCACCGGTGTCTCCGGCTCCGGAAAATCCACGCTGGTCAACCAGATCCTGGCCAAGACGCTGGCCAATGAACTCAACCGCGCCCGCCAGGTCCCCGGCCGCGCCCGCCGCGTTGAGGGCATCGGGCACCTGGACAAACTCGTCCAGGTCGACCAGTCACCCATCGGGCGCACCCCGCGGTCGAACGCGGCGACGTACACGGGTGTCTTCGACAAGATCCGCAAGCTCTTCGCCGAGACCACCGAGGCCAAGGTCCGCGGTTACAAGGCCGGCCGCTTCTCCTTCAACATCAAGGGCGGACGCTGCGAGGCCTGCCAGGGCGACGGCACCCTGAAGATCGAGATGAACTTCCTGCCGGACGTCTACGTCCCCTGCGAGGTCTGCGACGGCGCCCGCTACAACCGGGAGACCCTCGAGGTCCACTACAAGGGCAAGAACATCGCCGAGGTCCTCGACATGCCCATCGCGGAGGCCGCGGTCTTCTTCGAGCCGATCAGCTCCATCCACCGCTACCTGCAGACACTCGTCGACGTCGGACTCGGCTACGTCCGCCTCGGCCAGTCCGCCACCACCCTGTCGGGTGGTGAGGCCCAGCGCGTAAAGCTGGCCTCCGAACTGCAGAAGCGTTCCCAGGGCCGCACCGTCTACATCCTCGATGAGCCGACCACCGGCCTCCACTTTGAGGACGTGCGCAAACTCATGCTGGTCATCCAGGGCCTGGTGGACAAGGGCAACTCGGTGATCATCATCGAACACAATCTCGACGTGATCAAGACCGCCGACTGGATCGTCGACATGGGTCCCGAGGGCGGTTCCGGCGGCGGCCTGGTCGTGGCGGAAGGCACCCCGGAGGATGTCGCCGCAGTGGAGGCCTCCTACACGGGGCAGTTCCTGGCTGAGGTGCTGTAGCGCCCCATGACAGAGATGCCTGACCTGCCCCGGATCCCGGTGAACTGGAAGTGGGTCGGCGCCACCGTAGCCTCGACCGCCGTGATGGTCGCGGTACTGGTGACGTTCTATTATCCGCAGCTGCCGGATCCCATGCCCGTCCACTGGAACGCGGCGGGGCAACCCGATAATTTCGAGCCCAAGTCCCTGGGGCGTTTCCTGGGACTGATCCTGCTCAGCCCGGGCATCCTGCTGTTGTCCATGGTGGCGACGATGGGCCTGATCTCCCTGCAGTCCACGTCGATCACCGGCATGGGTGGGGCGAAGACCCCGGAGGAGGCCCACCGCACCTGGCACGGTTACCGGATTGTCCAGGGGAACATGGGCTGGTACCTCTTCCTGCTGAACCTGCTGGTCCTGCTCATGCTCACCCGCTCCTACGGCGGGAACACCTCGAGTTTTGAGCTGCCGCTCAGCTTGGGGCTCATCTTTGTGCTGACGGGTGTGTTCATCGTGCAGCAGCTGCGCCAGCAGCGGGAGGTGGAGAAGGAGTATCCGCGGCCGGCCGAGGAACAGGGGAAGTGGTGGGGGATGTTCTACAACGACCCGGCCGATCCCCGCATCCTCGTGGACACCGGCTCAGGGTCGAACTTCACCTTCAACATCGGCCGACCCCTGGGTCGGGTGCTGGCCGTGCTGCTCCTGGGGCTGCCGGTCCTGTTGATCGGTGGCGTGCTCATCGCCGCCCTCAACGGCTGAGACCTGCTCAGCAGCCTGCCTACGCCGCGCCCGCAGCGCCGCGATGGTCAGCAGTGCCACACCGGAGACGAGGAAGGCCATCGCCCGGGGCAGTCCCTCCAGGGTGCCCAGGTCGAAGAAGACGAGCTTGACCACACCGGCGATCGCCAGCACCATGCCGGCGTTGAGGGAGGCCTTCGCGGACATGCCCTTCGCCGCCAGCAGGATCCAGGCCGCGAGGACCATCCACAGGATGCTCACCAGCGCGTGGCCGGTGAGGTAGCCGAGCAGCATGCCGGCGTTGCCGCCGATGAGGTTGCCCAGCCAGGTGACGGCGGTGACGATGGTGACCATTGACAGGTGGAGTGCAGCCACCGCGAAGACGACCTGCGCCCAGACGGGGAAATCCATGAGGGCCTTGCGGCGGGTGATGGTAACTCCGAGGAACACCGCGATGAGCAGGGCCTGCACCAGGGAGACATGGTCGGTCAGCCACAGCGGGGACGCGCCCAACACGTTGCGGGAGAGGTTCCCCGTGACGATGAGTGCGGCGCCCAGCCAGAAGGCCCAGGGCCACACGCGGGTCTCGTGGCGGTGGTCCAGCCACAGGACGGTGATCACCGCGGCGACGAAGAAGACCGCGACGACGATGGTGTTGTCGATCAGCGCCCCGGCCCCGAAGGGTGGGGTGAGCGTCCACACGAGGACGAAGGCGACCGCCGTGGCGCAGACACCGATCATGCCCAGGCGGTCCTGGTGCAGGTAGCCGATCGCCGCGAGACCGACCGCTGCCGGGACGAGCAGCCAGATCGCCCAGGTGTCGCTGGCCGGGGGAACAGCCAGCGCCAGCAGAGCCAGCGGGGCGACGATGCCGGTCAGCAGGTTGGCGTTGTCGTTGTCCTTCGGGAACCACAGCGTCATCGCGGCGAAGGCCAGGGCCGAGCCTATGCCGAGCAGCGCGATGGTGAGGTTGACCGCCGGCGGGATGAAGCCCACCACGTAGACCATGTCGTTGAACAGCCACAGCTGCAGCACCACCGCGATGGCGGCGGCAACGAGACGGGCCTGCGGGTACTCCCGGTCGCGGGTGATAGCCAGCAGGGTCAGCGGCAGGAGGGTGACCAGCCAGGTGACGGGCACATCGACGTTGTAGAAGGCGGTGGACACCGGGAGGATGGACAGCCCCAGGCACACCGCCGCCGCCCGCAGCTCGCGGGTGACGGCCAGCCACAGGAAGACCAGCCACACCGCCATGAGCACCAGAGCCCCCAGCCAGGCGGGCCACCACTCCAGGATCTCGACCAGGGCGTAGAGGATCGTCGCGGAGACCAGCCAGGAGGTGACGATGAGGGCCGTGACACCGGCGGTCATGCCGGCGGTGTCCCGGTCGGTGGCTGTGCGGCGGTAGTTGTCCAGCCACAGGCCTGCCACCAGCAGGGCCACGGCCAGCAGCACGGAGAGCAGCACCCGGCCCAGCGGGCCGAGCAGGCCGGCCTGGATGGCCAGGGTCACTGCGAGGCCGACACCCGCGACGGTGATCAGCGAGCCGACCACCGCGATGGCGCGGATGACCTTCGTCTCCGTGGGCACGGGCGGCTTCGGGGGTTTGACCGGTTTCGGCTGCTGCGGCGGGTGGACCTGCAGGAAGGAGTCACGGGTGTAGACCGGTGCCGGAGCAGGCGCCCCCGGGGGAGCGGCGGCCGGACCGGCACCGGCAGGTGCTACCGGTACCGGTGCGGTGGTCGGGGCCGGCCCCGCCGCCGTTGAGCGGGTGAGGACGGCGTCGAGGGAGCGGCGGGCGTCGGCAAGCGCGGCTTCGGCGGCTTCGAGGCGTCGCAACGTCAGGCGCAGTTCCAGGGCGTCGCGGGGGTCAGTGGTCATAACCTGTAGCGTAGGCCCGCCGACGCATCCGGGTGAAGTGTTTAGGATGGGGAAACCCCAGAATCCACCTAGGAGCGCCATGACCCCGCAGGATCCCGGCAACCCCCTCCAGCCGACGTCGGAGTATTACCCGCCTAACGAGCCGCCGCGCCGCCAGCGCTCCGGGCCCGCTATCGCGCTGCTCGCACTGCTGGTGGTCGCCGCCGTGGCGCTCGGAGTGTGGATCTACACGGCGCTGCTGGGCGGTGACTCCGACGGGGGCGGCACGGCCGCGGCAACCTCCACCGCGCCACCGACGGTGACCTCGACGGCCCCGCCCACGACCGCGGAGGCGCCGGTGACCGTCACGGTGACGGAGACGCCGACACCCACCCAGGAAGACACCCCGGAGGAGACCCCGCCACCGCCCCCACCACCCCCGCCGGCCGAGACCGGTTACCGGGCCCCGGCTTCCGCGGAACAGTGTGCGGCGAACGTCAACTGGCGGATCTTCCGGGGCAACGGCCAGACCAGCTGTGGCTTCGCGGAAGCGGTCGCCGTTCAGATGGCCCCCTACACCGGCCTGCCGGGCAGCGCCCTGATCTACGCCACCAGCCCGGTGACCGGTCAGGAATATGAGATGCGCTGCATCGGCCAGGGCGGGAACTCGTTTGTCTGCGAGGGCGGCAACAATGCGGTGGTCATCCTCGAGGACCGTTCCGTGCGCGATTAGCCTGTGTTTCCTCCCCAATTAACCTGAGAGGGGCTCAAGTGGGTAAGGTTTCACCCCGTGAACAGGTGGTTTCCGGCCGCAGTGGCGGCCATCATGGGGGCCGGTCTGCTGGCCGGCTGTGTCGCCGAGGTTGATACGTTGGAGGTTCAGCGGGAGGAGGTCACCTCAAGTGACCACCTGGCCGCGGAGGAGCTGCGCGGAGAGCTCAGGAAGTTGATCCAGGAGGTCAACGAGGAGCACGGTGGGCGCATCGGCATTGCCGTGGCCACCGGGGACGGCGTCGTCCGGGCCGGCCTGTCCGGCCACTCCTGGGCGTGGTCGACGATCAAGGTGCCCGTGGCGCTGGCCGCCGATGCCCGCGGTCTGGCCGAGGAGGAACTGGTCCAGGCGTCGATCTCGCAGTCCGACAACGACGCCGCCTACCTCCTCAGCCTCCTCATCGACAATGACCACGACGGTCTGCCGCATGTGCCTGAGCTTGCGGAGTGGCCGGGTGAGACGGAGTGGAGCCTCAGCGAGCAGGCGCAGTTCGCCGCCGGGTTGCCGTGCACCGACACCGTCGGGACCACCTACGGGGCGATGGGGGAGATCGTCGACTGGCAGCAGGTCGGTCTGTCGCAGATCCCCGGCGCCCGTTTCAAGGCCGGTTGGGGGCAGGACACCGACACCGTCTACACCCTGCGGCAGCTGGGTACCGCGCCAGCCGGCACCGGGGTGGTCGGACTCGCGGTGATCACCCATCCCGATGACGGTACGCACGCCACCGCCGAGGAGATCCTCGACGAGGTGGGCCTCGGGCTCAAGGAGCTTATCGACGCCCGCTCCATCAGCCCAGCAGACACCTGCGGGAGGTGATTTGTCCTTGACACGGTTGATCTGTTAAGGTTACCGGCACTACCACCCGCGCGCCTTCTCCAGGGGCTCGGGCCACAAGCGGAGATCATCCCACCTCATGCCGCCGGTTCACCCGGTTGGATACAGGTCAAGAGTAGGGCAGCGCAGGCTGCCTTATTGAGATCTCCCGCCGTCGGTCACACCGACAGGCGGGTTTTTGTCATGGGAATCTCCGCGAGATGGCACGGTATGTATTACGTAACCCGCTACTTGAGGAGTCACACATCAGCGCTGAAGTTCGCATTAATGAGCGTATCCGAGTTCCCGAGGTCCGTCTTGTCGGCCCGGGCGGTGAGCAGGTCGGAGTCGTCCGCACGGACGATGCCCGCAAGCTCGCGTACGACGCAGATCTCGACCTGGTTGAGGTCGCACCGAACGCCAAGCCGCCGGTCGCCAAGATCATGGACTACGGAAAGTTCAAGTACGAGCAGGACCAGAAGGCCCGCGAGTCACGCAAGAACCAGCAGCAGACTGTGGTCAAGGAGCAGAAGTTCCGTCCCAAGATCGATAACCACGATTACGAGACGAAAAAGGGTAACGTGATCCGCTTCCTGGAGAAGGGATCCAAGGTCAAGGTGACCATCATGTTCCGCGGTCGCGAGCAGTCCCGACCGGAGCTCGGTTTCCGACTCCTGGAGCGACTGGCGCAGGACGTCGTCGAGTACGGCATCGTCGAGACCCGTGCCAAGCAGGACGGCCGCAACATGACCATGGTCCTGGGGCCTGTCCGCAAGGGCAAGAAGTAGCAACCGTCAACCGGGATTTAAGGACTTAATTCTCATGAAGCAGAAGACTCACAAGGGCACCGCCAAGCGCGTGAAGATCACCGGCTCCGGCAAGCTGCGCCGCGAGCAGGCCGGCCGCCGCCACCTCCTCGAGGGCAAGGAGTCCACCCGGACCCGTCGCCTCAAGGGCACCGTCGACGTCGCCCCGGCTGACGTCAAGCGCATGAAGCGCCTCCTCGGCAAGGCTTAAGCAAGCCGCCTGAAACCCCCACACCTCTCAAAGCAGTTAAGGAAGTAACAACGTGGCACGTGTCAAGCGGTCCGTCAACGCCAAGAAGAAGCGTCGCACAATTCTGAAGTCCGCCAAGGGCTACCGCGGCCAGCGCTCCCGTCTCTACCGCAAGGCCAAGGAGCAGTGGCTGCACTCCATGACCTACGCATACCGCGATCGTCGCGCGCGTAAGTCTGAGTTCCGCAAGCTGTGGATCCAGCGCATCAACGCTGCTGCCCGCATGAACGACATCACCTACAACCGCCTCATCCACGGCCTGCGCCTGGCTGAGATCGATGTCGACCGCAAGATCCTCGCCGAGCTGGCCGTGAGCGACTTCGCCGCCTTCTCCGCACTGTGCGAGGCTGCCAAGGCTGCCCTGCCGGAGGACGTCAACGCGAAGGTCGCCGCCTAATACAGCGCACCCCGCAGCACCCCGGGCCCCTGTCCGCCTTCCCCTGAAAGGAAGGCGGACAGGGGCCTGTGTCGTTTCCCGGTACCGGTGTTCGAACGGAAAGCCCACGCGTGTCGGTGCCGGGCGCTATCATTCCGGGGGTCCGCGCCTCAGCAGACACCCAGCCCCACATCAGGAGAAGTTCATGCACAACCCCTTTGACCAGTCCGGCCAGCAGCACTATGACCGGGACGGCCTGCCCGTCGATGCCCCAGCCCAGCCGCAGGCTTTCCAGCAGCCCTTCCAGCAGCAGTACCCGGTCCAACCGCACGGGGCGCAGATGCCGATGTACGCCATGGGGCAGCCGCAGGTCCACCCGAAGTCCTGGCCCGTCGCTCTGCTGCTCGCCTTCTTCTTCGGCACCCTGGGCGTGCACAACTTCTACCTCGGCAACACCTCCCGCGGTGTCGCCCAGCTGGTGCTCACTCTTATTGGTTGGGCGACGTCCATCATCCTCATCGGCTTCTTCTTCCTGGCCGTTGTCGGCGTGTGGGCATTCGTGGAGGTCATCCTCATTCTGCTGCGCAGCGGTTCCATGGCCCATGACTCCCAGGGTGTGCCGCTGAAGTAGGCGGCTCTGTTCCACCCCCGTCACCGCAGCGGTGGCGGGGATTCTTCGTGCCGGGGAAATGTCACACGGGGTGGAGCGGGCGCTGATAAGCGACCTGCGGAAAGGTCTCGCTTCCTGTCGCCGCTGTGTGACAATTCTCCAGGTCTGGCATCCGTCGGGAACCTCGCGGGCCGCGTTGCAGTCCAAGAAGGCATGGACATCGAGGGGAACTACTGGACCACCACCGAACTTCGGCAACACGGGCTGTCCGAGCATCAGATCACCAGGTTCTGCAGGGACGGGATTCTGCACCGGCTGACCCAGGGCCTCTATACACGGGGAGCGCCTGAGGGACTCAGCATGTTGCGGGCTCTCCATCACCGCTACCCCAAGCTGACTTTCACAGGGCATTCTGCGCTGTCGGTGTACGGCGGTCGCAATCACGTACTGCATCCTGCGACCGGGACAGTACCGCAGGGCCACCGAACTCCGAAGGGCACCCATCTGCTGGCACGTCGTACACGGCGGCGGGATTCGACACTGGTCAACGGGCTGCCCGTGGTCAACCCCGCCGCCGCAGTGGCCGGTGACCAGGAACTGGACCGGGTTCTGCGGATGAAGTTCCTGGAACAGCAGTACGGCGGCTTCGACGGCCGTCGACGTTTTGAGGCTGATTACCGGACACTGGTCCGGACTGAACGGGAGAGCCTTGATCTGCTCCTGAAACGATCGGTCATCGGCGCCTCCAGCCGCATGGAGCGCTTCTTCCACCTGGACCTGCGGGCGAGGGGGATCGATTCGATCCCCAATTACCGGTTGGGGCCCTATACCTGGGACGTGGGAATTGAGGAGGGGACAGTGGTCGTGGATCTCGACAGCGTCCGCTACCACAGCTCGGAGCAGACGAGGGCATTCATCATCGACCGGTGGAAGGCCAACCATGCGGAGATGGAAGGGTGGGGACACCTGCAGTTCACGGACCTGTGCCTTGATGATTCCTCAGCCCGGAAGGCGGCGCTGCAGGAGATTGAGCAGCTGCTTGCGCATCGGCGCCGGACCGGACGGGGAGCACCGGTTGACGGCAGGGTGGTTGACGGGGTGTGGAAGATCCACGGTCACCTGCGGGAGTACTGAGGGCGGGCAGGCGGCGGGAAACATCATACGGACGTCAGGGGGAATTCGGCGTCAGCTGGTCTTTCAGCGTGAATCCGGCGCAGGGGGTGTGACAGTTCCCCATGCGCCGGCCCCACGCGCCTGCCCCCACTGCCGGAAAACGGGAGTCGGTCACCCACGCTGCTAGCGTTGGGCCCATGACCCTGGATTTCTCGGACGCATTCACCGAGCGCACACCCCGTATCGTCAACGCCGCCAAACTGCACCGCTCGGCGGCGCGGAAGAAGGCCAACCAGTTCATCGTGGAGGGGGAGAACGCGGTGGAGGCCGCGGTGGCCACCGGTGCCGCCCGCGATGTCTTCGTCACCGAGCAGGCCGCGCGCCGCTTCGAGGAGATTCTCATCACCTGCGGCCACATGGGCGTCTACGTCCACCCCATCACCGACAAGGCCGCGAAATCACTGTCGGACACCGTCACCACCACCGGCCTGTTCGCCGTGTGCGAGCCCGTGCTGTGGACCGCCGGCAAGGCCCTGCGCGGACGCCCGCGTCTGGTGGCCGTGCCGGTGGAGACCGCCGAGCCGGGTAACGCCGGCACGCTGATCCGCGTCTCCGATGCCATGGGTGCGGATGCCGTGATCTTCGCCGGTGAGACGGTCGACCCGCAGTCCAGCAAGGCGGTGCGCGCCTCCGCAGGTTCGCTCTTCCACCTGCCGGTGGCACGTCACCCGGGAGTCAAGGACGTACTCGGCCAGCTGCGGGCGGCCGGCCTGCAGATCCTGGCCACCGCCCCCGACGGGGAGATCGAACTCGATGAGGCCGATGAGCTGCTGACCAGGCCGACCGCATGGCTCTTCGGCAACGAGGCCCACGGGCTGGGGGAGGAGCTGCTCGCGCAGGCCGATCACCGCGTGCGCATCCCCATCCGTGGGCGTGCGGAATCGCTCAACCTGGCCACCGCCGCCTCGATCTGCCTCTACGAGTCGGCCAAGGCCCAGGCGCGTACCCGCGGCTGAGCCCGGCTATGCTGTACAGGTCTGAAAATTAGCGTCCATACGAAGAAGGGTTCGGTTTAGGCCACGTGTCTGAGACTCCTGAAATTGAACTGACCGAGGCGGGACTCAACGCCGCCGCCGATGCCGCCACAGCGGCCTTCGACGCCGCCACGGATCTCGAGTCACTCGCCGTCGCCCGCCGCGACCACCTGGGCGATGAAGCACCGATCCCGCAGGCCCGTCGCGCACTGGGCAGCCTGCCCAAGGACCAGCGCAAGGACGCCGGCCGGTTGGTCAACATGGCCCGGGGGCGCGTCGAGAAGCACTTCACGCAGGTTCATGAGGCCCTGGAGGCCAAACAGCGTGCCGAGCAGCTCGTGGCCGAGAAGGTCGACGTCACCGTGCCCACCACCCGCACCCAGGTCGGCGCCCTGCACCCGATCACCTCGCTGATGGAAACCATCTCCGACATCTTCCTCGGCATGGGCTGGGAGATCGAGGACGGCCCGGAGGTCGAGGCCGAGTACTTCAACTTCGACGCCCTGAATTTCCTGCCGGACCACCCGGCCCGCACCCTGCAGGACACCTTCCACGTCAGTGTGGAGGACTCCCTGCAGGTGCTGCGCACCCACACCTCCCCGGTGCAGGTCCGCTCCATGCTCGACCGGGACGTGCCCCTCTACATCGCCTGCCCCGGCCGCGTCTTCCGCACCGATGAGCTCGACGCCACCCACACCCCGGTCTTCCACCAGGTGGAGGGACTGGCCGTGGACAAGGGCCTGACCATGGCGCACCTGCGCGGCACCCTCGACCACATGGCCAAGACGCTCTTCGGCCCGGAGACGAAGACCCGCATGCGCGCCAACTACTTCCCCTTCACGGAGCCCTCGGCCGAGGTCGACGTCTGGTTCCCGAACAAGAAGGGTGGCGCCGGCTGGATCGAGTGGGGCGGTTGCGGCATGGTCCACCCGAACGTGCTCCAGGCCGTGGGCATCGACCCGGAGGTCTACACCGGCTTCGCCTTCGGCATGGGCCTGGAACGCACCCTGCAGTTCCGCAACGGACTGTCCGACATGCGCGACATGGTGGAGGGCGACGTCCGCTTCACCCTGCCCTTCGGCATCAGCAAGTAGCCACCCGGTTCAGGAAGAGGAGAACAACCACATGCACATCGCACAGAACTGGGTGACCGGACTGCTGGGTCACGCCAACACCGGTTTCGGCGTCTCGCCGGCGGAGCTCGACGGCGGCTACGTCCGCGTCGGCTTCGAGACGGAGGGCTACGAGCCCATCCCGGAGACCACCGGCCCGCTGGTCATCGGCGTGGTCAAGAACATCGAGGAACTCACCGAGTTCAAGAAGCCCATCCGCTACTGCCTCGTCGATGTCGGCCAGGCCAACGGCACCGGTGAGCTGCAGGGCATCGTCTGCGGCGCCCGTAACTTCGTCGAGGGCGACACCGTCGTCGTGTCCCTGCCGGGTGCGGTCCTGCCCGGCGGCTTCGCCATCGCCGCGCGCGAGACCTACGGGCATGTCTCCAACGGCATGATCTGCTCGGCCTCCGAGCTCGGCTTCACCGACAAGCAGAACGCCGGCATCATCACGCTCGATCCGGCCTCAGGCCAGCCGGGCGATGATGCCCGCGAGGTTCTCGGCCTGTCCGACACCGCCTTCGAGGTCAACGTCACCCCGGACCGCGGCTACGCCCTGTCCGCCCGCGGACTGACCCGCGAGCTGGCCTCGGCCTTCGGCCTGGAGTACGCGGATGTGGCGAAGCAGCCCGAGGTCGCCGGCTTCGACCTGGCCGGGGTGCCCGCCCCGGACGGTGAGCTGCTGGACATCGACATCCGCCCGGAGACGAAGACCGTCCGTTTCGGCCTGCGCAAGGTCACCGGCATCGACCCGGCCGCCGAGTCCCCGTTCTGGCTGCAGCGCGAGCTCATGCTGTCGGGCCAGCGCCCGGTCAACGCCGCCACCGACGTGACCAACTACATCATGCTGCTGCTCGGCCAGCCGATGCACGCCTTCGACGCCGGCCGCATCACCGGTGGCCTGACCGTGCGCAACGCCGAGGCGGGGGAGAAGTTCGAGACCCTTGACCACGTCAAACGTGAGCTCTCCGCCGAGGACGTGGTCATCTGCGACGAGACCGGCATCCAGTCCATGGCTGGCGTCATGGGTGGCACCCGTTCCGAGATCTCCGATGAGACCACCGATGTCTACTTCGAGGCCGCCATCTGGGATCCGAAGACCGTGGCGCGCACCTCGCGCCGCCACAAGCTGAGCTCCGAGGCCTCCCGCCGTTTCGAGCGCACCGTAGACCCGGCCATCGTCGAGGTCGCCCTCGACATGGCGTGTGCCCTGCTCGTGGACATCGCCGGCGGCACCATCAACGCCGAGCGCACCATCATCGGGGACGTCCCGGCCATGCCGGCCATCACCATGGACGTCCACCACCCCTCGCAGCTCGCCGGTGTCGAATACAGCCGGGAGACCGTCATCGCCCGCCTCGAGGAGGTCGGCTGCACCGTCGTCGCCGAAGGTGACCAGCTGCAGGTCACCCCGCCGACCTGGCGCGCAGACCTGACCATCCCCGCCGACCTGGTGGAGGAGGTCCTGCGTCTGGAGGGTCTGGAGGACATCCCGCTCGTGCTGCCGACCCCGGTCGGTGGCCGCGGTCTCAGCCCGGCGCAGCGCCGCCGCCGCGCCGTGGGCCATGCCCTGGCCTACAACGGTTACGCGGAGATCCTGCCGAGCCCCTTCATCGCCAACGACACCTTCGACGTCTGGGGCCTGGCCGCCGACGACGAGCGCCGCAACGCCGTGACGGTCCAGAACCCGCTCGAATCCGACCGGGCCATCCTGGGCACGACCCTGCTGCCCACGATGCTCGACGCCGTGGTGCGCAACGTCTCCCGCGGGCGTCATGACGTCTCCCTCTTCGGCCTCCAGCAGGTCTCCTTCGCCCGTGCCGAGCGTTCCGCCATGCCTTCGGTGGCCGCCCGCCCGGATGAGGCGACCGTCGCTGAGCTGATCAACTCCCTGCCGCACCAGCCGCTGCACGTGGCCACCGTCGCCACCGGCAACCTGGAACTCGAGGGCCCCTGGGGGCAGGGCCGCGCCTACACCTGGGCGGATGCCATCGAGTCCGCCCGCGTCGTGGCGCGTGCCGCCGATGTCGAGCTCGACGTCGAATCCGCCGATGTTCTGCCCTGGCACCCTGGCCGCTGCGCCGCTCTGCTTATCGACGGCACCGTCGTCGGCCACGCCGGTGAGCTCCACCCGCAGGTGCTTGAGGCCCTCGGCCTGCCGGAGCGCACCTGCGCGATGGAGCTGGATCTGTCCGCGCTGCCGCTGACGGAGAACCTCCCGGCCCCGGTGCTGTCCAGCTACCCGGGTCTGCACCAGGACATCGCCCTGGTCGTCGACGAGGACATCCCGGCAGAACAGGTCCGCCGCGTCGTTGAGGAAGGCGCCGGTGAGCTGCTCGAGGAGGTCAAGCTCTTCGACATCTACCGCTCGGAGCAGTTGGGTGAGGGCCGGAAGTCCCTGGCCTTCTCCCTGCTCTTCCGTGCCACCGACCGCACCCTGACCGACGAGGAGGCCAACGAGCACCGTCTCGCGGCCGCCGCACTGGCCAAGGAGCGTTTCGGAGCGGAGATGCGAGCTTAAGCTGTTTCTTCTGCGGCACAGAGATCCGCGTCGATAACCCCGGAGCAGGGTAATCGGCGCGGATCTTTCTGTGTGCCGGTGGAACCCGGTGCGCAATATCTGGGCGGGGGAGTGGACGCTGATGAGCATTATCGCAGGTCGCAGAGGCCAGCTTGATGCTCAAGATAAGATACTGCGCGAGGAGCAGCTCTCGGCGGGTACCCTGAAGGAGGACAGCGGGGGGCGTCGCAAAGAATTCACTCTGCATACTTTTCATTCTGATGCATAAATGTTAGGGTGTGGGGTATGACGATCAAGGTTGCAGTCGCTGGTGCCTCCGGATACGCGGGCGGGGAGATCCTCCGCCTCCTCCTGGGCCATCCCTCCTACCTCTCCGGTGACCTCGAGATCGGTGCGCTGACCGCGGGCTCCTCGGCCGGCACCCCGGTCGCCGACCTCATGCCGCACCTGCCGCAGCTGGCGGACAAGGTCATCCAGGACACCACCCCCGAAGTCCTCGCCGGCCACGATGTCGTGTTCCTCGCCCTGCCGCACGGCCATTCCGCAGCGATCGGCAAGGCGCTCGAGGACACCGTCGTCATCGACTGCGCCGCCGACTTCCGCCTGCAGGAGGCGGGGGAGTGGGAGCACTACTACGGCTCCGAGCACCAGGGCACCTGGCCCTACGGCATCCCCGAGATGCCCGGCCACCGCGAGCAGCTCCAGGGTGCCAAGCGCATCGCCGTGCCAGGTTGTTTCCCCACGGGTGCGACCCTGGCAGCACTGCCGGCTGTAGCCGGCGGGCTGATCACCCCGGACCTGTCGATTGTCTCCATCACGGGTGTCTCCGGCGCGGGCAAGAAGGCCGCCGTCGGCCTGCTCGGTGCCGAGACGATGGGCAACCTGCGCGCCTACAACACGGCCGGAAAGCACCGCCACACCCCGGAGGTCATCCAGAACCTGTCCGAGGTCACCGACGAGAAGGTCTCCGTCAGCTTCACCCCGGTGCTCGCCCCGCTGCCGCGCGGCATCCTCACCACCATCACCGCCCCCCTCAAGGAGGGCGTGACCCAGGACGTCGCCTACGAGACCTACCGCGCCTTCTACGCCGACGAGACCTTCGTCCACCTCCTGCCCGAGGGCCGGCAGCCGGAGACCCAGAACGTCATCGGCTCCAACATGTGCCACGTGCAGGTCGAGGTCGACGAGCGGGCCGGTGTCCTGCTGGTCACCTCCGCCCTGGACAACCTGACCAAGGGCACCGGCGGCGCCGCCGTCCAGTGCATGAACCTCGCCCTCGGCCTGGATGAGGCCGCCGGTCTCCCGCAGGCCGCGGTCGCCCCTTAAGAACTCCCCCGCGCACACCTCCCGAGAAAGACGACACACCCATGAGCAGCACCGGCATCACCGCCCCGGCAGGTTTCACCGCCGCCGGCATCACCGCGGGCATCAAGCCCTCCGGCAACCCCGACATGGCCCTCGTGGTCAACAACGGCCCCGAGTTCCACGCCGCGGCGGTGTTCACCCGCAACCGTGTCGTCGCCTCTCCCGTGAAGCTCTCCCGCGAGGCCGTCAGCGACGGACAGATCCGCGCCGTGGTCTTCAACGCCGGCAACGCCAACGCCTGCAACGGCACCCAGGGTGACCTGGACGCCGCCGAGATGCAGCAGCGCACCGCCGAACTGCTCGGCCTGGAGTCGGGGGATGTCGGCGTGTGCTCCACCGGGCTGATCGGTGAGCTGATGCCCATGGACAAGATCCGTGCCGGCCTGGAACAGCTCGTCCCAGCCCTCGGCGACAACGGCACCCTGGCCGCCCAGGCCATCATGACCACGGACCTGGTGAAGAAGGAGACCGTGGTCCAGGCCGAGGGTTGGAGCCTCGGCGGCATGGCCAAGGGCGTGGGCATGATCTCGCCCTCCCTGGCCACCCTGCTGTCCTGCTTCACCACCGATGCCGTGGCCACCCCGGAGATGCTCGACACCGCCCTGCGTGCCGCCTCGAAGCAGACCTTCGACACCCTCGACGTCGACGGCTCCACCTCCACCAACGACACCGTCTTCCTGCTGGCCTCCGGCGCCTCCGGGATCAGCCCGAGCCAGGAGGAGCTCAACGCCGCCGTGCTCGAGGCCTCCCTCGATCTGACCCGCCAGCTGCAGGCCGATGCCGAGGGCGTGACCAAGCGCGTCGTGGTCACGGTGGAAGGCACCTCCACCGACGAGCAGGCCCTTGACGCCGCGCGCACCCTGGCCCGCGACAACCTCTTCAAGTGCGCGATGTTCGGCTCCGACCCGAACTGGGGGCGGGTGCTCGCTGCCGTCGGCATGGCTGACGCGGACATGGATCCCGAGCACATCTCGGTCTACTTCAATGAGCAGCCCGTGTGCATCGACACCACCGGTGCCCCCGGTGCCCGTGAGGTGGACCTCTCGGGTGCGGACATCGACGTCCGGGTCCACCTCGGCGTGGACGGTCCCGGCCGTGCCACCGTCCGCACCACAGACCTCTCCCACGATTACGTCCACATCAACTCCGCCTACTCCAGCTAGAAAGAACCCTCCATGGATTCCCTGAAGAATCTCAGCTCCGAGGCACGCGCCCATGTGCTCGCCGAGGCCCTGCCGTGGCTGCAGCACTTCCGCGACAAGATCGTCGTGGTCAAATACGGCGGCAACGCCATGGTCGACGAGGACCTCAAGGCCGCCTTCGCCGCCGACATGGTCTTCCTGCGCACCGTCGGCGCCAAGCCCGTCGTCGTGCACGGCGGTGGCCCGCAGATCTCCTCCATGCTCAAGCGTGTCGGCCTGGAAGGCGAATTCAAGGGCGGGTTCCGGGTGACCACCCCGGAGGTCATGGAGATCGTCCGCATGGTGCTTTTCGGCCAGGTCGGCCGGGACCTGGTCGGCCTCATCAACTCCCACGGCCCCTACGCCGTGGGCACCTCCGGTGAGGACGCCGCCCTGTTCACCGCCACCAAGCGGCTCGTCGACGTCGGGGGAGTGCCCACCGACATCGGCCTGGTCGGTGACATCACCGACGTCAACCCCGAGGCCCTGATGGACATCATCGAGGCCGGGCGCATCCCGGTGGTCTCCACCATCGCCCCCGGCGAGGACGGCCAGGTCTACAACATCAACGCCGACACCGCCGCCGGCGCACTGGCGGAGGCCATCGGTGCGGAGCGTCTGCTCATCCTCACCAACGTCGAGGGTCTCTACACCGACTGGCCCAACAAGGACTCCCTGGTCTCCAAGATCAAGACCTCCGAGCTGGAGAACCTCCTGCCGGACCTGGACTCCGGGATGATCCCCAAGATGGAGTCCTGTGTCCGTGCCGTCCAGGGCGGGGTCTCCGCGGCACACGTCATCGACGGCCGCATCGCGCACTCCGTGATCCTGGAGCTGCTGACCATGGGTGGTATCGGCACGATGGTGCTGCCCGATAAATACGACCGCGAGAACTACCCCGCCGGAACCGTCTTCAGGAAGGACTCCAATGACTGACGCACTGACCCAGTGGAACCAGGTGCTGATGAACAACTACGGCACCCCGCCGCTCGAGCTGGTGACCGGCAAGGGCGCCACCGTGACGGATGCGCAGGGCCGTGTCCACATCGACATGCTGGCCGGCATCGCCGTCAACTCTCTCGGTCACGCCCACCCGGCGATCACCGAGGCCGTGACCTTCCAGCTCAGCCAGCTGGGCCACACCTCCAACCTCTTCGCCACCGCACCGGTGATCAAGGCAGCCACCGCCCTCAAGGAGCGCATCGGCGACGACTCGGCCCGGGTGTTCTTCTGCAACTCCGGCGCGGAGGCCAACGAGGCCGCCTTCAAGCTGGCGCGGCTGACCGGCCGTTCCCGCGTGCTGGCCGCCGTCGACGGTTTCCACGGCCGCACCATGGGCTCCCTCGCACTGACCGGCCAGCCGGACAAGCGCAAGCCCTTCGAGCCGCTGCCCAGCGGCGTGGAGTTCTACCCCTACGGCGATCTGGACTACCTGACCACACTCGTCGAGGTGAACCCGGCCGAGGTAGCCGCGATCTTCCTCGAACCCATCCAGGGTGAGACCGGCGTCATCCCCGCCCCGGCAGGCTTCCTGCAGGGCGTGCGCGAACTCTGCGACACCCACGGGATCCTGTTCGTCGCCGACGAGGTGCAGACCGGTGTCGGTCGCACCGGTGACTTCTTCGCCTTCCAGCATGATCAGGTGCTCCCGGACGTGGTCACCATGGCCAAGGGCCTGGGCGGCGGCATCCCCATCGGTGCGACCATCGCCCGCGGGAAGGCCGCCGAACTCTTCGCCCCCGGCGCCCACGGCACCACTTTCGGCGGCAACCCCATCGCCTGTGCTGCCGCCAACGCGGTGCTCGGCATCGTCGACGACGCCTTCTGCGCGGAGGTAGCCGAGAAGGGCAGGTTCCTCGCCGAGAAGCTGCGCGGCATCGACGGCGTGACCGAGGTGCGCGGCCGCGGCCTCATGCTGGGCGTGGTGCTGGAACGTGACGTCGCCAAGCAGGCGGTGACCCGCAGCTTCGAGCACGGCCTGATCCTCAACGCCCCGGCCGACAACGTCGTCCGGCTGACTCCGCCGCTGGTCATCAGCGAGGACGAGATGAACGCGGCCGTCGAGAAGCTCTCGGCGCTGCTGAACGAACTGAGCCAGGAGGACTGAGAATGACCAACCCCAACGTGCGGCACTTCCTTGCCGACGATGACCTCAGCCCCGCCGAGCAGGCCGAGGTGCTGGCGCTTGCCGCAGAACTGAAGCAGGCCCCGCTTTCCCGGCGCCCGCTGGAGGGGCCGCTGAGCGTGGCGGTGCTCTTCGACAAGTCCTCCACCCGCACCCGCTTCTCCTTCGACGCCGGCATCGCCCACCTCGGCGGGCACGCCATCGTCGTGGACTCCGGTGCCACCCAGATGGGCAAGGGCGAGAGCTACCAGGACACCGGTGCCGTGCTCTCACGTTTCACCGAGATGATCGTCTGGCGCACCTTCGCCCACTCCAACTTCCACGCGATGGCCGAGACCGCCACCGTGCCGATCATCAACTCGCTCTCCGATGACCTGCACCCCTGCCAGATCCTGGCCGACCTGCAGACCTGCGTGGAGAACCTCTGCCCAGGGCAGGGCCCGGCCGGGCTGCAGGGCCGCAAGGCGGTCTACCTCGGCGACGGCGACAACAACATGGCCAATTCCTACATGATCGGCTTCGCCACCGCCGGGATGGACATCGCGATCATCGCGCCGGAGGGCTTCCAGCCGAAGGCGGAGTTCGTCGAGCGGGCCCGGCGCCGCGCGGCAGAGACCGGCGCAACCGTGACCGTCACCGACGACACCACGGCCGTGGCGGGTGCCGATGTGGTCATCACCGACACCTGGGTGTCCATGGGTATGGAAGAGGACGGCAAGGACCGCCGCACCCCCTTCCTGCCCTACCAGGTCACCGGCGAGATCATGGCGGCGGCAGGGGAGCAGGCCATCTTCCTGCACTGCCTGCCGGCCTACCGCGGCAATGAGGTCACCGCCGAGGTCATCGACGGACCGCGCTCGCGCGTCTTCGACGAGGCAGAGAACCGGCTGCACGCCCAGAAGGCCCTCATGGTCTGGCTGCTGGAGAACCAGCCGGCATGACCACCCCGGTGACACGGACCGCCCGGCAGGCCAAGATCCTGGAGATCCTGGACAAGACCCGGGTCTACAGCCAGGTGCAGCTGTCCGAGCTGCTCCTGGACGAGGGCTTCGACATCACCCAGGCCACCCTCTCAAGGGACCTCGACGAGCTCGGCGCCAAGAAGATCCGCCCCGACGGCGGCCGCGCCCACTACGTCATCGGACACGTCGAGCAGGCCCTGGCGGAGCAGCTGACCGGCCCGAAGGAGAAGCTGCGCCGCATGCTCGATGAGCTGGTGGTCAACGTCGACCACTCCGGCAACATCGCGGTGCTGCGCACCCCGCCGGGGGCCGCCCAGTACCTGGCCAGCTTCATCGACCGCGTCGGCCTCGACGAGGTCGTCGGATCCATCGCGGGCGATGACACCATCTTCGTCCTGGCCCGCGAGCCCCTCACCGGCCGTGAGCTGGGGGACCTGCTCACCAACCGGTGAGGCCCCCGGTATCCTGATCGGGACCTGCAAAACATATCTTCCATAACCTTCAATTTTTCACCACCCAAGGAGAATCCCCATGACTGCACGCGTTGTCCTCGCCTACTCCGGCGGCCTCGACACCACCGTCGCCATCCCGTACCTGGCCAAGATGACCGGCGGCGAGGTCGTCGCCGTCTCCCTCGACCTGGGCCAGGGTGGCGAGGACATGGAGGCCGTGCGCCAGCGCGCCCTGGACTCCGGCGCCGTCGAGTCCATCGTCATCGACGCCCGCGACGAGTTCGCCGAGGAGTACTGCCTGCCCACCATCCAGGCCAACGGCATGTACATGAAGCAGTACCCGTTGGTCTCCGCGATCTCCCGCCCCCTGATCGTCAAGCACCTGGTCGAGGCCGCCAAGGAGCACGGCGGCACCCACGTTTCCCACGGCTGCACCGGCAAGGGCAACGACCAGGTCCGTTTCGAGGTCGGCTTCCGCGACATGAACCCGGACCTGGAGATCATCGCCCCGGCCCGTGACTACGCCTGGACCCGCGACAAGGCCATCGAGTTCGCCGAAGCGAACGATGTTCCCATCGAACAGTCCGCCGCATCCCCGTTCTCCATCGACCAGAACGTCTGGGGCCGCGCCATCGAGACCGGCTACCTCGAGGACCTGTGGAACGCCCCCACCAAGGACATCTACGCCTACACCGAGGATCCGGCCCTGGGCAACGCCCCGGATGAGCTGATCATCTCCTTCAAGGCCGGTAAGCCCGTCGCCATCGACGGCAAGCCGGTCACCATGCTCGAGGCCATCGAGGAGCTCAACCGCCGTGGCGGCGCCCAGGGTGTGGGCCGCCTCGACATGGTCGAGGATCGCCTCGTGGGCATCAAATCCCGCGAGATCTACGAGGCACCGGGTGCCATGATCCTGATCAAGGCCCACGAGGCCATGGAGGACGTCACCCTCGAGCGTGAGCTCGCGCGCTACAAGCGCCTTGTCGACGCCCGCTGGTCCGAGGAGGTCTACGACGGCCTGTGGTTCGGCCCGCTGAAGCGCTCCCTCGACGCCTTCATCGCCTCCACCCAGGAGCACGTCAACGGCGACATCCGCCTGGTCCTGCACGCCGGTTCCATCATCATCAACGGCCGCCGCTCCGAGACCTCGCTCTACGACTTCGACCTGGCCACCTACGACTCCGGCGACACCTTCGACCAGACCATGGCCAAGGGCTTCGTCAAGCTCCACGGTCTGTCCTCCGAGATCGCCAACCGTCGTGACCGCGAGGCTGGCAAGTAAATGGAGCAGCACGGAACCAACGAGGGTGCCCTCTGGGGCGGCCGCTTCTCCGGCGGCCCGTCCGAGGCAATGTTCGCCCTGAGCGTGTCCACCCACTTTGACTGGGTGCTCGCCCCCTACGACGTGCTCGCCTCGAAGGCGCACGCCCGGGTGCTGCACTCCGCCGGTCTGCTCTCCGACGGGGACCTGGCCACCATGCTCGACGGCCTCGACCGCCTGGGGCGCGACGTCGCCGACGGCAGCTTCGGCCCCGAGCCCAGCGACGAGGACGTCCACGGTGCCATGGAACGCGGTCTCATCGACCGCGTCGGCCCCGAGGTCGGCGGCCGCCTGCGCGCGGGCCGGTCCCGCAACGACCAGGTGGCCACCCTGTTCCGCATGTGGGTGCGCGACGCGGTGCGCGACATCGCCATCGGCGTCACCGAGCTTGTCGACGCCCTCGTCGACCAGGCCGAGGCCCACCCGGACGCCATCATGCCCGGCAAAACCCACTTCCAGGCCGCGCAGCCCGTGCTGCTCGCCCACCAGCTGCTGGCCCACGCCCAGCCGCTGCTGCGCGACATCGAGCGCATCCGCGACCTGGACAAGCGGCTGGCCGTCAGCCCCTACGGCTCCGGCGCCCTGGCCGGGTCCTCCCTGAAGCTCAACCCGGAGGCCATCGCCGAGGAACTCGGCTTCGATTCCGCGGCCGACAACTCCATCGACGCCACCTCCTCGCGTGACTTCGCCTCCGAGACGGCCTTCGTCCTGGCGCAGCTCTCGGTGGACATGTCGCGCCTGGCCGAGGAGATCATCGCCTGGTGCACCCCGGAATTCGGGTACATCACGCTCTCCGACGCCTGGTCCACAGGCTCGTCGATCATGCCGCAGAAGAAGAACCCGGACGTCGCGGAACTGACCCGCGGCAAGTCCGGCCGGCTCATCGGCAACCTGGCCGGCCTGCTGGCCACCCTCAAGGCGCAGCCGCTGGCCTACAACCGGGACCTGCAGGAGGACAAGGAGCCCATCGTCGACTCGGTGGCCCAGCTCAACCTGTTGCTGCCCGCGATGACCGGCCTGGTGTCCACGCTGGTCTTCCACGAGGAACGTCTGCGTGAGCTCGCACCCGCCGGCTTCACCCTGGCCACCGACCTGGCCGAGTGGATGGTCCGCGAGGGCGTGCCCTTCCGCGAGGCCCACGAGGCCTCCGGTGCCTGTGTGCGCATCGCCGAGGCGCGCGGCGTCGGCCTGGACGAGCTGACCGACGAGGAGCTGCAGTCCGTGGACGAGCGCCTCACCCCGGCGGTGCGTGAGGTCCTCACCATCGACGGTGCGGTCGCCTCGCGCACGACCCGCGGCGGTACCGCCGGTGTTCGCGTCGCCGAGCAGCGGGACCGGGTGGCCAACGCCTCCCGCGACCACTACACCTGGGCGACCACCCCGGTCCGGGCCTGACGGTCCCGCCCGCGCTGCCGAGCTCACCGCGGGGCAGCAGATCGCGGCCACCACACCCAACTGCAGGGTGTGCACCCCCCTCACCCCGATCCTGGAGATCCTGGAGCGTGAGGGGCGTGGCCTGCCGGGCGGCACCGTCCGCCCCACCTGAGCGGCCCGAGGCCGATGACCTGCTGTCGCTTCTCGACGCCCCGCCTCGGAAGCCCTCGACTTCATGGCCGCGGTGGGGGACCGCTGTTGCAGGTTCGCCAGTTCGTCGCCGCCGACACCCTCCGCGAGCTGGAGGGCAGCACCCGGACCCTGCGGATCCAGTTCAGGCGTCCACCGGGCGCCGGGTACGATACGTAGCCATGAGTCTCGATCCGAAGTTGCTGGAGGTCCTGGCCTGTCCGAAGGACAAGGGCCCACTGACCTATCTTGAGGACCAGCAGGTCCTGGTCAACGAGCGCCTCGGCC
The DNA here is from genome assembly GCF_003955685.1 of Corynebacterium hylobatis. Lineage (GTDB taxonomy): Bacteria > Actinomycetota > Actinomycetes > Mycobacteriales > Mycobacteriaceae > Corynebacterium > Corynebacterium hylobatis. The sequence continues at coordinate 1,650 of NZ_RXHJ01000001.1, read as the reverse complement.
TCGCCTATCGCATTGATGACGGCATACCAGTGATGCTCATCGACGAGGCGACGCCCTGGCCGCCCGCATCCGACAACACCTGAGCCTTCACCTTCCACAACACACGAGGATCAAGAAAACCCATGAACATCATCGACGAACTGAGCTGGCGCGGACTGATCAACCAGTCCACCGACCTGGACAACCTGCGCGAGGCCTGCGAGCAGCCGATCAGTCTCTACTGCGGGTTCGACCCGACCGGTGACTCCCTGCACGCCGGCCACCTGGTGCCCATGGTCATGCTGCGCCGCTTCCAGGAATTCGGTCACCGCCCGGTCACCCTGGCCGGCGGCGCCACCGGCATGATCGGCGACCCGCGTGATGTCGGCGAGCGCAGCATGCTCTCCGACGAGGACGTCGCCGCCAACATGGAGGCCATCAAGTCGCAGCTGCGCCGCTTCGTCAAATTCGACACCGGTGGGGACAACGACGGCATCATGGTCAACAACGCCGACTGGACGATGAACATGAACGTCATCGACTTCCTCCGCGACGTGGGCAAGAACTTCTCCCTGAACACGATGCTCGACCGCGACACCGTCAAGCGCCGCCTCGAGTCCGACGGCATCTCCTACACAGAGTTCTCCTACATGCTGCTGCAGGCCAACGACTTCGTGCAGTTGCGCCGCAACTACGACTGCATCCTGCAGATCGGTGGCGGCGACCAGTGGGGCAACATCGTCTCCGGCGTCGATCTCAACCGTCGCCTGGACGCGGCGAAGGTTCACGGCCTCACTGTCCCGCTGGTCACCGATGCCGAGGGCAACAAGTTCGGCAAGTCCACCGGCGGTGGCCGTCTCTGGCTGGATGCGGAGAAGACCAGCCCGTACTCCTGGTACCAGTACTTCATCAACGTCGGTGACTCCGTGGTCATCGACTACCTCAAGTGGTTCACCTTCCTCACCCAGGCGGAGATCGCTGAGCTCGAGGTTGAGGTCGCCGAGCGACCCTTCAAGCGCGAGGCCCAGAAGCGCCTCGCCCGGGAGATGACCAACCTCGTCCACGGTGAAGCGGCGACTGAGGCAGTTGAGCTCGCCTCCCAGGCACTGTTCGGTCGTGCGGAACTTGCCGACCTGGACGAGAACACTCTCGCCTCCGCTGTCTCCGAGACGGAGATCTTTGAGGTCAACGCCGGCGATGAGCGCACCATCGTGGACCTGCTCGCGGGCACCGGACTCGTTGATTCCCGCGGTGCCGCACGTCGCGCCATCAAGGAAGGTGGCGCCTACGTGAACAACGAGCGAATCGAATCCGAGGACTGGGAGCCGGCTGACGCTGATCTCCTGCACGGATCCTGGCTGGTTCTGCGCCGCGGAAAGAAGAACTTCGCCGGCGTGAAGATCAACGCCTGATCGAAGTGCTCACCGAAACCCCACCTGAGCTGGCGATTTGGTGAAGGTGGGGGAGGTGAGTAACTTAATGGGAGTCGCACAGAGCGCCGCGGGACACCGCGAGATGCACAGTGTGACAGGGAGATTAACTCGAAGTTGACACCGAGAAAACGGTAGCCTAGAGTTGGAACTCCAGCCGCAGAGAATGAAGCCCGAAAGGGTTGATGGTTCAGCGTGCAAATGTTGTTTGAGAACTCAATAGTGTGCCAATGTACTTTTG
>NZ_RXHJ01000023.1 GCF_003955685.1 Corynebacterium hylobatis | reverse complement strand
AGAAAGTACTGAGACTCACTGTCAAAAAAGACCCGAGACAGCACATGAACCCTGGTTTCCACCGCCGTGCACCGGCAGCGGAAACCAGGGTCTTTTTCTTCCGGGGAACAGGGACATAACCCGAAAATAGTCTTCCACCAGCAGATACACATACCCCCCGGGGCTTAACTTGATACCCCAGGGGGTATATGGCATCATGTTGTCGCATACCCAACAAGAGGAGAAACCATGCTGCTGCACCGCTTCTACGACGAAGACCTTGCCCAGGCCAGCTACCTCATCGGCTGCCAGGCAGAAAACACCGCAGTCGTCGTTGACCCCCGACGCGACATCACCGAATACCTCGACCTGGCCGACCACCACGGGATGACCATCACCGGCGTCACCGAAACCCACATCCACGCCGACTACCTCTCCGGCACCCGGGAACTGGCCGCGGCCACCGGCGCCGAGATCTACGTCTCCGGCGAGGGCGACGAGGACTGGCAGTACGGCTTCGACGGCACCCGCCTGCACGACGGCGACACCATCAAGATCGGCAACATCACCATCGAGGCCAAGCACACCCCCGGCCACACCCCGGAGCACCTGTCCTTCCTGGTCACCGACGGTGCTTTCGCCGACACCCCCGGATACCTGCTCTCCGGCGACTTCGTCTTCTCCGGCGATCTCGGACGCCCCGACCTGCTCGACGAGGCCGCCGGCGGCGTCGACACCCGCTTCGGCGGCGCGAAGCAGATCTTCCGGAGCCTCAAGGAGGTCTTCCTGGCGCTGCCCGACCACGTTCAGGTCTACCCGGCCCACGGCGCGGGTTCCGCCTGCGGCAAGGCGCTCGGCGCCCTGCCGTCGACCACCGTCGGCTACGAGCGCTCCTACGCCTGGTGGGCCCCCTACCTCGCCAACGACGACGAGCAGGGCTTCGTCGACGAACTGCTCGACGGCCAGCCCGACGCCCACGCCTACTTCGGGCGGATGAAGCGCCAGAACAAGACCGGCCCGGCCGTCCTCGGCTACCCGCTGGCCCCGCTGCCCGAGCTGAAGGGCGGCGACATCGCGGACGAGGTCCGCTCCGGCGAAAAGATCATCGTCGACACCCGCCACCACTCCGAGGTCCACGATGGCACCGTCGAAGGTGCGGTCAACGTCCCCGGAATCGACAAGGCCGCCAGCTACATCGCCTGGGTCTTCGACCCGGAGTCCGATACCGCCGATCTGGTCGTCCTCGCCGAGGACCAGGAGAAGGCCGAGGACTTCCGCAACCACTTCATCCGCGTCGGCGTCGACGAGACCGTCGGTTACGTCACCTCCTTCGAGGGCCTGCCGACCACCTCTCCGGAGGTCCTCGCCCAGGACAAGCTCGAGGGCTTCAGCTACGACATGCTGCTCGACCTGCGCAACAAGACCGAGCACGCCGACGGCCACATCCCCGGGTCCGTCCAGCTCTCCGGCGGCCGCGTCCTGTGGAACCTCGACCAGCTGCCCGACGCCGACGCCACCATCGTCACCTACTGCCAGTCCGGCGTCCGCAACTCCGTCGCAGGCTCCGCGCTGCGCCGCAAGGGCTACAACATCGTCGAGCTCGAGGACTCCTACCTCGGCTGGCTCGACCACACCAACAAGTAACCACCGCCTGCACCTCCAGCAGACCCCTCCCACAGACAGGAATTCACCACCCATGACGGCCCCCACCACCACGATCACCTCCCTCGAAGCAGAGGATCTCAAGGCACACCTGGCCAACGGCGAGCAGCCGATCATCATCGACGTCCGCACCCCCGCCGAGTTCGAGTCCATGCACATCCGCGGCGCCTACAACGTCCCGCTGTCCATGCTCGCCGAGCACACCTCGGAATTCGCCTCCCGCTTCGAGGACGGCGTGGTCCTGGTCTGCCAGTCCGGCATCCGCGCCGAAGAGGCGCGCGAGCGTCTCGCCTCCGCGGGCCTGGAGACCGCCAGCGTGCTGGCCGGCGGCACCGCCGCCTTCGCGGACGCAGGCGGCGACGTCGTGCGCGGCAAGCGGCGCTGGGACATGGACCGCCAGGTCCGCATGGTCGCAGGTTCGCTGGTGCTCGCCGGTTTCGTCGGCTCCCGCGTGGTCTCCCGCCCCGTCGGTTACCTCTCGGCCGCCGTCGGTGCCGGCCTGACCTGGTCCGCGCTCAGCGACTCCTGCGCCATGGCCTCCGCTCTGTCGAAGATGCCGTGGAACCAGGCCTCGGTGACCCCGACCCTGGCGTCCACCGTCCGGGACATCCCGGTCGCCACCGGCAACGTCACCCTCCCCTAACCACCCAGCGGGCTGATCTCGGCCCCAAGTCTCGAAGACAGGAAATCATGAGCATCACTCTCATCGTGGTCGTCCTGCTCGCTATCGTGGTCGGGCTCAGCCTCGGGCTGCTCGGCGGCGGCGGCTCCATCCTCACCGTCCCCCTGCTGACCTACGTCGCGGGGATGGACCCGAAGGAAGCCATCGCAGCCTCGCTGTTCGTCGTGGGCACCACCTCCGTGGTGAGCACCTTCGCCCACGCGCGCAAGGGCAACGTGCAGTGGCGCACCGGACTGATCTTCGGCGCGGCCAGCATGGCCGGAGCCTTCCTCGGTGGCCTGGCCGGCGGATTCATCCCGGGAGTGGTCCTCATGATCGCGTTCGCCCTGATGATGATCGCCACCGCCGGGGCCATGCTCCGCGGCCGGAAGAAAGCGTCCGGCACGGGAGAGAAGAAGTCGCTCCCCCTGGGCAAGATCATCCTCGAGGGCCTGGTCGTGGGCCTGGTCACCGGCCTGGTCGGCGCCGGCGGCGGTTTCCTCGTGGTCCCCGCCCTGGCGCTGCTCGGCGGGCTGGCCATGCCGGTCGCGGTGGGCACCTCTCTGCTGGTCATCTCCATGAAGTCCTTCGCGGGGCTGGCCGGCTACCTGACCTCCGTCAGCCTGGACTGGCCGCTGGTCCTGTCCGTCACCGCCGCCGCCCTGGTCGGCGCGCTCATCGGCGCGCGGCTCACCTCGGTGGTCCCGGAGCAGGCGCTGCGCAAGGGCTTCGGCGTGTTCGTCCTGGTGATGGGTGTTTTCGTCCTGTCACAGGAACTCCCCCACCCCTGGGGAGCGGCCGTCGCCGGCGCTGCCGCGCTGCCTGCGGTGGGATACCTCGTTTCCCGGTTCCTCATCCGCACCCGCCGCCGGACGAATGCCTGAGGACGAACCCCTGGCCTGTAGCGAAGCAAACCCCGTGAGGAAATTCCTCGCGGGGTTTGCGGCTCCCGGGTGGAAACTCTAGGCGGTCTCCTTTTCCTCCCGGCCGAGCACCAGCTCCGGCTCATCCTCACCGCGGACGACCTCGGCTGTGATGATGACCTCGGCGACGTCATCGCGGTCGGGGAGGTCGTACATCACCGGAACGAGCAGCTCCTCCAGGATGGCGCGCAGGCCACGGGCACCGGTTCCCCGCTCCAGCGCTTTGTCGGCGATGACCTCGAGGGAGTCCGGGGTGAAGGTGAGTTGGGCGTCGTCCATCTCAAAGAGCCGCTGGTACTGCTTGACCAGGGAGTTCCGGGGTTCGGTGAGTACCTTGACCAGGGATTCCTGGTCCAGGTTGTCCACGGTGGCCACGATGGGCAGACGGCCGATGAACTCAGGGATGAGGCCGAACTTCACCAGGTCCTCGGGGCGGACCTGGTCGAAGAGGTCCCTCTTCTCCCGCTCGGAGGCCGTCTCGATCTCGGCACCGAAGCCCAGGCCCTTCTTGCCCACGCGTTCCTGGATGACCTTCTCCAGGCCGGCGAAGGCACCCGCGACGATGAACAGGATGTTCGAGGTGTCCAGCTGGATGAACTCCTGGTTGGGGTGCTTGCGCCCGCCCTGCGGCGGGATGGAGGCGGTCGTGCCCTCCAGGATCTTCAGCAGGGCCTGCTGCACGCCCTCGCCGGAGACATCGCGGGTGATCGACGGGTTGTCGGACTTCCGCGAGATCTTGTCCACCTCGTCGACGTAGATGATGCCGCGCTGGGCACGCTGGACGTCGAAATCGGCGGCCTGCAGCAGCTTGAGCAGGATGTTCTCCACGTCCTCGCCGACGTAGCCGGCCTCGGTCAGGGAGGTGGCGTCGGCGATGGCGAAGGGGACGTCCAGCATGCGTGCCAGGGTCTGGGCGAGGTAGGTCTTACCGGAACCGGTGGGTCCGAGGAGCAGGATGTTCGACTTGGCGATCTCGATGTCCTCCGACTTCCGGCCCCGGCGGGTACCGGCCGCGGCGGTCGCGAGTTCCTCCGTCCGGATGCGCTTGTAGTGGTTGTACACGGCGACGGCGAGGATGCGCTTGGCCTTGTCCTGACCGATGACGTACTTGTCCAGGAAGGCCGAGATCTCCGAGGGGCGGGGGAGCTTGTCCTCCTTCTGTTCGGCGGCCTGGGCGGCGCCGAGCTCCTCCTCGATGATCTCGTTGCACAGCTCGATGCATTCGTCGCAGATGTACACGCCGCCACCGGCGATGAGCTTCTTCACCTGCTTCTGACTCTTCCCGCAGAAGGAGCATTTCAGCAGGTCGGCGCTTTCTTGCATGCGTGCCATGAGGGGTATCTATCTCGCTTCGCTCGACTGTGGGGACGGGATGTCCCTTCACTCTAGTAGGAGGGGTCAAACCGGGGGAGACCCCGGCGGCTCTCCCCTCCCATAACGGCCGGGCCATGGTTTTGTTCCCACCCGCAGACGCACAACCCCGCCGGCCGCGGGTGCGGGGGCGGGGGCGGGCGTCGATAAGCGGGGGTTTTAAGCCACGCCCTCGGCCACCTTGAAGGGGGCATCGGTGACCGCGTGGACAGACTCCACGGTCTCGCCCTCGGCGACCTGCAGCAGGGTCAGGCCCTCCTGCGGGTCAACGTCGAAGACGGCGTAGTTGGTGACGATCAGGTCGACACACTTCGCGCCGGTCAGCGGCAGCGCACACTCGCTCAGGACCTTCGAGGTGCCCTTCTTGGTCACGTGATCCATCATGAGGATGATCTTCTGGGCGCCGTGGACGAGGTCCATCGCGCCGCCCATGCCCTTGACCATCTTGCCCGGGATCATCCAGTTGGCCAGGTCCCCGTACTGGGAGACCTCCATGGCGCCGAGGACGGCAACGTCCACGGAGCGGGAGCGGATCATGGCGAAGGAGGCGGAGGAGGAGAAGTAGGAGCCACCCTCGGTGATGGTGATGGTCTCCTTGCCGGCGTTGATCAGCTCGGGGTCGAGCTCATCCTCGGTCGGGTACGGTCCGACGCCGAGGATGCCGTTCTCGGAGTGCAGCACCACCTCAAGGCCCTCGGGCAGGTAGCCCGGGATGAGGGTGGGCATGCCGATGCCGAGGTTGACGTACTGGCCGTTCTCGAGCTCGCCGGCCACGCGTGCGGCCATCTGTTCCTTGGTCCAGGTCATTACTGGGTCACCGTCCTGTTCTCGATACCGGTCTCCTGCGGGCCGACCTCGACCACGCGGTTGACATAGATGCCCGGCAGGTCGACCTCGCTGGGGTCGATGACGTCGACGAGGTGCTCGACCTGGGCGATGGTCACCTTGCCGCTCATCGCGGCATCCGGGTTGAAGTTCTGGGCGGTCCTGTTGAAGACCAGGTTGCCGAAGCGGTCCCCCTTGTGGGCATGGACCAGCGCGAAGTCCGCGCGGATGGACTCCTCGAGCACGTAGACCTGACCGTTGAACTCGCGGGTCTCCTTCGGCTCGGAGACCACGGCGACGGTGCCGTCGGTGTTGTAGCGCTGGGGCAGACCGCCCTCAGCGACCTGGGTGCCCACACCGGCGGTGGTGTAGAAGGCCGGGATGCCGGCGCCGCCGGCGCGCATGCGCTCGGCGAGGGTGCCCTGCGGGGTGAACTCCACGGTGAGCTCACCGGAGAGATACTGGCGGGCGTACTCCTTGTTGGAACCCAGGTAGGAACCGATGGACTTGGAGATCCGCTTGTCGGCCAGCAGCAGGCCGAGGCCGAAGCCGTCGGTGCCGAGGTTGTTGGAGATGATCGTCAGGTCAGTCGCGCCCTGCTCGCGGAGGGCGTCGATGAGGCGGGCGGGGATGCCGACCAGGCCGAATCCACCGACGGCGATGGACGCACCGTCGTGGATATCGGCCACAGCCGCATCAGTTGTGGGAAGCGTCTTGTCAAGCATGTCTCAGACTGTACACTGGCGTTCACAGACTGCACAAGGGTTCACATCGCGAACCAGAAAGGAGTTGAACGTGGCCACCTCTGAAACACCGAACGTCCAGTCACTGGTACGTGGACTGTCGGTCATCCGCACCTTCAACGCGGACCGCCCCCGCCAGACACTCGCCCAGGTGGCCGAGGCCACCGGCCTGGCGCGCGCCACCGCCCGACGCTTCCTCCACACACTGGTCACCATCGGCTACGCCGCCACCGACGGCACCGAGTTCTGGCTGACCCCGCGGGTCCTGGAGCTCGGCTACAGCTACATGTCCGGCCTGGGCCTGCCCGCCATCGCGCAGCCCCGCCTCGAGGAACTCTCCCGCCGCATCGGCGAATCCAGCTCCCTGTCCGTCCTCGACGGGGCGGACGTCGTCTACGTCAACCGCGTCCCGGTGCGCCGCATCATGACGGTGTCCATCACCATCGGCACCCGCTTCCCGGCCTACGCCACCTCCATGGGCCGGGTCATCCTCGCGGGCCTGCCCGCCGAGGAACTCGACAACTACCTGGCCACCACCGATTTCCGGGCCTTCACGCCCTCCACGATCGTCGACGTCGACACCCTGCGTGCCGAACTCGGGCGCGTCCGGGAGCAGGGCTTCGCGGTCGTCGACCAGGAACTCGAGCCCGGTCTGCGGTCGTTGGCGGCCCCCGTCCACTCGCCTTCTGGCAGGGTGGTGGCCGCGGTCAACGTCTCCACCCAGACGGTGGTGCACAACCTGGATGACCTCCACAACGGCATCCTCCCGGCGCTGCTCAACACCGCCGAACTCATCTCCGCCGACCTGGCGGCCACTGAACTCTTCTGACTGAAACCTAGATTAAGGAACCACGATGACCAACCCCACCGACATCGTCCTCTGCTCCCCGCTGCGCACCGCCGTCGGCGGCTACGGCGGACAGTTCACGAACGTCCCTGTCCAGGAGCTGGCCGCCACCGTCGTGCGCGCCATCGTCGAGCGCACCGGCCTGAAGCCGGAGCAGGTCGACGACCTCATCCTCGGCCAGGCCGCCCCCAACGGTGCCGCCCCGGCCCTCGGCCGCGTCGTCGCACTCGACGCCGGCCTGGGCGAGTCCGTGCCCGGCATGCAGCTCGACCGCCGCTGCGGCTCCGGTCTGCAGGCCGTGGTCACCGCAGCCGCGCACGTGGCCACCGGTGCCGCCGACCTGATCATCGCCGGCGGTGCCGAGTCCATGTCACGCACCGAGTACACCGTCGACGCCGACGTCCGCTGGGGCAAGAAGGGCGGCAACATGGTCTTCCGTGACCGCCTGGCCGAGGCCCGCGAGACCGCCGGCGGCAAGAACCACCCGATCCCGGGCGGCATGATCGAGACGGCCGAGAACCTCCGCGAGCAGTACTCCATCCCCCGTGAGGCCCAGGACGAGATGTCCGTGACCTCCCACGCCCGCGCCATCGCCGCGCAGCAGGCCGGCATCTTCGCCGAGGAGATCGTCCCCGTCGCCGTCCCGCAGCGCAAGGGCGATCCGCTGATCATCGACACCGACGAGCACCCGCGCGCCGACTCCAGCCTGGAGAAGCTGGCCAAACTGCGCCCGATCATGGGCCGCCAGGACGCCGACGCCACCGTCACCGCCGGCAACGCCTCCGGACAGAACGACGGCGCCGCCGCCATGATCGTGACCACCCGCGCCAAGGCTGAGGAGCTGGGCCTGACCCCGGCAGTCACCCTCAAGGGCTGGGCCGTCGCCGGTGTCGCCCCGGAGACCATGGGCATCGGTCCCGTCCCGGCCACGAAGAAGGTTCTCGACCGCCTGGGCATGACCCTCGACGACATTGACCTCATCGAGCTCAACGAGGCCTTCGCCGCCCAGGCACTGTCCGTGCTCTCCGAGTGGGGCATCGACAAGGAGGACCCGCGCCTCAACCCGCTGGGCTCCGGCATCTCCATGGGCCACCCGGTCGGCGCGACCGGCGCCCGCATGCTCGTCACCGCCGCCCACCAGCTGCAGCGCAGCGACGCCAGGACTGCACTGGTCACCATGTGCATCGGCGGCGGCCAGGGCCTGGCTGCCATCGTCGAGAAGGAAGGCAACTAGTCCATGATCCTGCACCACGTTGAGTACGGCACCGAGCACGGCGGCGAACCGATCGTCTTCCTCGGCTCCATCGCCTCCACCACCGACATGTGGCTCCCCCAGCTGGACGCCCTGTCCGCCACCCACCGCGTCATCGCACTCGACCACCGCGGCCACGGCCACTCCCCCGACCCGGACGTCACCCCCGGCGAAACCACCTTCGACCACCTCGCTGCTGATGTGCTGGAGACCCTGGACACCCTGGGCGTCGACAAGTTCGCTGTCGTCGGCCTGTCACTCGGTGGCGCCCTGGCTCAGTACCTGACCGCCACCTCCGAGCGTGTCACTCGTGCCGCCTACCTGTGCACCGCCGCCTACTTCGGCGGCCCGGAGAAGTGGGATCCGCGCTCCGTGCTCACCCGCGCCGAAGGCATGGAGCCCATGGCCGACGGTGTCATCGGCCTGTGGTTCACCGAACAGTTCCGCGCCACGCAGCCGGCCACCACCGCCGCCTACCGGAACATGGTCACCTCCACCCGCGGCGTCGGCTACGCCTCCTGCTCCGACGCCCTGGCGACCTGGGACTTCAAGGACCGCCTCAAGGACATCACCGTGCCGGTGCTCGTGCTGGCCGGCACCGAGGACGAGTCCACCCCGCCCGCCGCGCTCCACGCGATCGCTGACGGTGTGACCGGTGAGGCCACCTACGTGGAGGTCTCCCCCGGTGCGCACGTGCCCACCGTGGAGTCCCCCGAGCAGGTCAACAAGGCACTGGTCGAGTTCTTCAACTAGTCCCCTGCTTGACGACGCCGCCGTGGCCCGGGTTTCCGGGCCACGGCGGCTTCTTCTTTTCCTGGCGGTTTATCCGGTGGCTCAGCTCGCCTGCAGATCCTGATCGCAGTTGTCACTGGCAGGACGCGACCACCCCGTGGCCGGATGCGGCCAACGGGGTGGTGGGGCGTCGAGAAGCGAACTAGAAGGGGAACTGTGCCTGGCCTGGTGCCACGCCGACCCAGTGGGTGGTGGTGAACTCCTCGATGGCCCACTCACCGTTGAAACGGCCCAGGCCGGAGTTCTTCTCGCCGCCGAACATGACGTGTGCTTCGTCGTTGACGGTGATGTCGTTGACGTGGGTCATGCCTGCCTCGATCTGGCGGGCGAAGTTGAGCCCACGGGTCAGATCACGGGTGTACACGGCGGAGGACAGGCCGAACTCGGTGTCGTTGGCCAGCTCGAGGGCATGCGCCTCATCCTCGGCCTTGATGATGCCGACGACGGGGCCGAAGATCTCCTCGCGGAACAGCTCCATCTCCGGGGTGACATCGGCGAAGACGTGCGGGGCGATGACACGGCCTTCGACCGGTCCGGAGACGACCTCGCGGGCGCCCTCAGCGCGGGCACGCTCGATCTTCTCGGTGACCGAGCGCAGCTGGCTGTCGTTGATGACGGGGCCGACGACGGTGGCGTCATCAAGCTGGTCGCCGTAGGACAGGGTCTTCACACGCTCGGTGAAGGCCTCGACGAACTGATCGTAGAGCGGTGCCTGGACGATGATGCGGTTGACGGCCATGCAGATCTGGCCCTGGTGGAGGAACTTGCCCAGGGTGGCCGCACCCACGGCCTGTTCCAGGTCAGCGTCGTCGAGGATGACCAGTGGGGCGTTGCCGCCGAGCTCAAGGGAGACCTTCTTCATGTGCTCGCCACCGACGGCGGCACGGCCCACGCCCTTGCCCACCGGGGTGGAACCGGTGAACGAGATCAGGCGCGGGACGGAGTGCTCGACGAAGTGGTCACCGATCTCAGAGCCGGCGCCGACGACGATGCCCAGCACGCCCTCGGGCAGGCCGGCGGCCTCGAAGATCTTGCCCAGCAGCAGGCCACCGGTCAGCGGGGTGTCGGAGGCCGGCTTGAGCACCACGGCGTTACCGCAGCCGAGTGCCGGGGCGACCGAACGCATCGACAGGGCGAAGGGGAAGTTCCACGGGCTGATCACACCCACCACGCCCAGGGCCTCACGGAAGACGTAGTTGGCCTTGCCCGGGGTGTTCGAGGGCAGGATCTGGCCGGTGATACGGGTCGGGAAGGTGGCGGCCTCGCGCAGGGAGCCGATCGCCAGGCCCGTCTCAATGTTGGCCTTGATGGCGGTGGAACCGGACTCGGCGCGGATCAGCTCGACGACGGCCCCGCGGTTCTCCTCAATCCAGTCGGCGGCCTTGTTGAGGACCTTGGCCCGCTGCTTCGGGGCGAGTGCGGCCCACTCAGCCTGGGACTTCTCGGCGAGCTCATAAGCCGCGTCGACGTCCTCCTTCGAGGCCTGGCGGATGGTGGCGATGGTCTCGTTGTTGAAGGGGTTGGCGGTCTCGGCGGTGCGCCCGGAGGTGCCCTCACGCCAGCCCCCGATGTAGAGCTGGTCGGTGACGAGGGAGGAGTATGCGGCGGTGGCGACGGTCATTGTTCTCAGCTGCTTTCGTTGATTGGTGGTTACTGGTTGGTCTCGGAGACGCGGAGCACGGCCTTGATGGTGCCGCCCTCATGGGCATCGGCGATGGCCTTGTCGATCTCGTCGAAGCCGTAGACCTGGACCAGACGGTCGAAGGGAAAACGACCCTGGCGGTAGAGCTCGATCAGGCCCGGGATGAGCTCGTGGCTGGTGGAGGAACCCCCCAGGGTGCCCACGATGTTCTTACCGAACAGGGTGCGCATGTGATCCACGGAGAAACGGGCCTGCGCCGGGGCACCACCGACGAGGATGAAGGTACCCATCAGACCAACGGCATCGGCGGCCTGCTCGATGACCTTGATGCTGCCGGTGCAGTCCAGGACGTAGTCGGCCGGGCCGCCGCAGATCTCGGTGACGGCCTCGACGATGTCCTTCTCGCGGGTGTTGACGGTGTGGGTGGCACCGAACTCGCGGGCCAGCTCCAGGCGGGAGTCCTGCAGGTCCATCGCGATGATGGTGGTGGCCGGGGTGTTGCGGGCGGCCATGATGGCGGCCAGACCGACGGCGCCGGCGCCGATGACCACGACCGACTCCCCCGGGCCGGGCTTCGCGGTGTTGAAGACGGCACCCGCGCCGGTGGTGATGCCGCAGGCCAGGGGGCCGAGCAGCTCCAGGTCCAGGTCCTTGTCCACCTTGACCAGCGCGTTGGCGCGGGTCAGGGAGTAGGTGGCGAAGGAGGACTGGCCGAAGAAGTGGCCGGAGAGCGGGGAACCGTCCTCACGGGTGTAGGCGGAGCTGCCTGCGTCGGGTCCGTGCAGACGCACCCCGGCCAGCAGTTCGGCGCCGATGTTGAGGCAGTAACGGTGCTCGCCGCGGATGCAGTTGCGGCAGGTGCCGCAGTAGGGCCAGCCCATGATGACGTGGTCGCCGACTTCGAAGTTGGTCACGCCCGCGCCGACGGACTCCACCACGCCGGAGCCCTCGTGGCCGAACACACCCGGCAGGGGCAGGGGCATGTCACCGGACTGGGTGTTGAGGTCGGTGTGGCAGACCCCGGTGGCCACGACGCGGACCAGGACCTCGCCCGGTCCGGGGCCGTCAATGGTGAGTGTTTCGCGGATAAACGGGGCGTTGATCTCTTCGACCACGTAGGCGTCGATCTTCATGTTCTGCTTCCTCCACTACGAATTTGTCGGTGGGACCTGCAGGCCACAGAGGCCCGATCCACATCACACATCATCACTGACGTGACACGTGACACTCTAGGACAGGAGTGCAGAACTTGTGTACCTGGGGTGCAGGGCACCGGCGCCGCTAGGCAGGAATCTGGCGGAACTCACCCGGGGTGCAACCCCACTCCTGCCGGAACACGCGGGTGAAGTAGGAGGGGTCGGGGAATCCGGACCAGCGCCCGACCTCCGCCACCGACATCGTGGGGTGCAGGATGAGCAGCTCCTGGGCCCGTTCCAGCCGGCGCTGGCGGATGACCGTACCTACGGTCGTGTCGGCCTCCGCGAACAGGGCGTGGAGGGACCGGGTGGACATGAAATGCGCGGCGGCGATCCGCCCGGGACTGAGGTCGTCGTCCAGGAGATGGTCGTCGATCCACGCGGTGATGTCCGCGCGCTGCTCGGCCCGCTGGTGCTCCGGGGAGGAGACCGGCGCCCCGACCGCGGAGCTGAAGAGCATGGTCAGCAGGTCGACGGTGCTGCGCACCATCTGTCTGCCGTGGCCGCGGGTGATCTCGTCCAACCCGGAGGCCAGTCCCTGCAGGTACGGCAGAACCACGCGGCCCGCCCCATCCCCGGAGGTGAAGCGGGCGGCGCTGAGGTCAGCGTAGCCCTGCCCGAGCGTGAGCAGACGGGACTTGGGCAGGACCATGATGAGGCTGTCGAAACCGGTGTCGGTCCACACCTGGTACGGGGTCATCGAATCGTGCACACCGAGCTGCCCGGGGCCGATGGTCTGTTCCCGGGTGCCCTGCCGGATAACGGCGGTACCGTCGAGCACGTAATAGATCTTCAACGCCGATTCCTCGGGGTCCACGGAGCCGGCGTACTCGACCTCATGCCCCGACGCCCGGACGGTGGAGAACACCAGGTCATCAACCTGGCAGGACCGCAGCTGCGCGCGGAAGGCATCCCCGACATGCGTGGACACGGGGGTGACCGCCGCCCGGCGGCCCCCGTCATCGTGGAACACAGGTCGATACAACCGGGTGATGCTGGCACCGAAGTCGGTCGCGTCATCGAAGGTGGCGGCATTCAGGACGCCGGTGCGGGCCATGGGCCAGTCAACCCCATCTCTTGGATTCGGTGCTCACGGTCAGGTGTTTCAGTCTAGGCAGAAGCAGCACGCGTGGGTAGCGTCAGAGGGCACTGGTCAAGGGATCTGAGCGGAGGAGGTGCCCGGTGGCGGGAGGAAGTCGACAGCCGGGGCGGTCGGTGACGGACAGGATCTCTGCAGTGCTCGCCGCCTTCGAGCAGGAACGGCGTCCACTGTCCCTGACGGAGATCGCCGAGCACGCCGACCTGCCCCTGAGCTCCGCGCACCGGATCGTCGGGGATCTTATCGGGCATGGTCTGCTCACCCGCACTGCGGACGGCCGCCACCAGGTGGGGCTGCGGTTGTGGCGGCTCGGCCAGGCGGTCGGGCAGCAGTTGCGCGAGACCGCCCACCCCTACGTGCAGGACCTCTACTCGCTCACGGGGGAGACCTCGCACCTGGCCATCCGGGACGGCCGGGAGGTGCTCTACATCTTCCGCCTGTACGGCACGAAACGCGTCGCCCGGTCCTCGTGGACGGGTGGCCGGCTGCCCCTGCACACGACGGCGGTGGGCAAGGTGATCCTCGCCCACGAGGAGGAGTGGGTGCAGGATGCCTTCCTCGGCAGCCGGCTGGAGCAGTCCACCCGCAACACCGTGGACAACCCCGCGCAGCTGGCTGCGGAACTGGCGAAGACCCGGGAACAGGGTTACGCCACCACCTACGAGGAGCAGCGTGTCGGCACCTGCTCCATCGCCGTGCCCGTTTTCCACACCGGCCGGATCGGGGCGGGGCTGGGCGTGGTGCTCTCGGCGGACAAATTCTCCTCCCTGCCGCGTTTCCTGCCGGCGCTCCAGGCGGTGAGCCGCCGGATCGAGAAGGCGACCGCGCACATTCCACTGGAGACCCTCCTGGAATCTGGGCGTCTCGGCGAGAAATAACCGTCCACTCCCCGCCCACACGCTGCAGAAACGAACTCGCTTCCACTCAGTGGAAGTTTGAGTTCCCCTCAGGCCCCATTTCCTCGCACTATGTCCCTCAAGCCCTCGGGTGATTCACATCACCAGGGCGGGAAGTTTTGATCCACACCACACGCTGTGCGGGCCTCGCGCCCCAGCGGATCAGGAGGAACACGACATGAGCACCGACACCACCACCGCACCCACCGCCACCGGCTGCCCTTTCGGCCACGGTGGGCCCGACGCTGCGACCCCTGACCATCACGGCTACGAGCCCTTCCAGATGAAGGACCCCTTCCCCGCCTACGCCGCCCTGCGGGAGCAGGAGCCCATCATGTTCGATGAGCGCATCGGTTACTGGGTCGTCTCCCGCTACGACGACATCAAGGCGGTCTTCGACGACTGGGAGACCTTTTCCTCCGAGAACGCCCAGGCCCCGGTCCGCAGCCGCGGCCCCCAGGCCACCCAGATCATGAAGGACGGCGGCTTCACCGCCTACTCCGGCCTCTCCGCACGCATCCCTCCCGAGCACACCCGCATCCGCGCCATCGCCCAGAAGGCATTCACCCCGCGCCGCTACAAGGCGCTGGAGCCCGACATCCGGGCGAACGTCGTCAAGCGCATCGAGGATCTGCTCGCCCGCCCCGGGCGCACCGGTGACATGGTGCCGGACCTCGCCTATGACATCCCCACCATCACCATCCTCACCCTCATCGGCGTGGACACCGGCCAGATCGACACCTACAAGAAATGGAGCGACGCCCGGGCGGCCATGACCTGGGGCGATCTCAGCGACGAGGAGCAGATCCCGCACGCGCACAACCTGGTCGACTACTGGCAGGAGTGCCAGCGTCTGGTCGCCGCCGCCCATGAGAACCCGGGTGACAACCTCACCGGCGACCTGGTCCGTCACCAGCAGGAGGGTGGCGAGATCTCCGACCACGAGATCGCCTCCCTGCTGTACTCGCTGCTCTTCGCCGGTCACGAGACGACCACCACGCTGATCGCCAACTGCTTCCGCGTCCTGCTCGACCACCGTGAGCAGTGGCAGCAGCTCATCCAGGAGCCGAAGAAAATCCCTGCCGCCGTCGACGAGGTCCTGCGCTACTCCGGCTCCATCGTCGGCTGGCGCCGTAAGGCCACCCGCGACACCGAGATCGGCGGCCAGCAGATCAGGGAGGGCGAGGGCGTGCTGCTGCTCATGGGCTCCGCCAACCGCGACGACTCCCGCTTTGAGGACGCCGAGTCCTTCGACATCTCCCGCAGCAACGCCCGGGAGCACCTCTCCTTCGGCTACGGCATCCACTACTGCCTGGGCAACATGCTGGCCAAGCTCCAGGCGAAGATCTGCCTCGAGGAGGCCACCCGCCTGCTGCCTTCTCTCCGGCTGGCGGAGGACGCTGACATCGACTTCCGCGAGAACCTCTCCTTCCGCGTCCCCGTCTCCGTCCCCGTCACCTGGGACGCCTGAACCCCATCCGCCTGAACAGACCTGGAGCATGACATGACCGACACCACCCTCTACGTCCAGCGTTTCGACGACGGCCGCGAGCCCCTCCTCGAGATCCTCGGCGGCAAGGGCGCCTCCCTGGTGAGCATGACCGCCGCCGACATGCCCGTCCCGCCCGGCTTCGTCGTCACCACCGCCTCCTTCGACGCCTTCATGGAGGAAGCCGGGATCGCCGAGCAGATTCACGACGCCCTGGCGGGTATCGACCCCGAGGATGTCGCGGCCGTCGAGAAGCTCTCCGCCGAGATCCGCGAGGCCCTGTGTTCCCGCCCCGTCCCACCGGCCGCCCGCGCCGCGGTCGTCACGGCCCACGCCGAGCTCATGGCGCAGTGTGGTGGAGAGGTCCCCGTGGCCGTGCGCTCCTCGGCCACCGCCGAGGACCTGCCCGACGCCTCCTTCGCCGGCCAGCAGGACACCTACCTGTGGCAGATCGGCCTGGAGGCGGTCACCGAACACATCCGCCAGTGCTGGGCCTCGCTGTACACCGCCCGCGCGATCATCTACCGCCTGAAGAACAACATCCCGAACGAGGGCCTGTCCATGGCCGTGGTGGTGCAGAAGATGGTCAACGCCCGCGTCGCCGGCGTGGCCATGACCCTCAACCCCGCCAACGGCGACCGCTCCAAAATCACCATCGACTCCTCCTGGGGTGTCGGCGAAATGGTTGTCTCCGGCGAGGTGACACCCGACAACATCCTGCTGGACAAGGTCACTCTGCAGGTGGTCAACGAACACCTCGGCAGCAAGCACCTCGAGCTGGTCCCCGACCCGGCCGCAGGCACCCTCATCCAGCGTGAGGTCCCCGCCGAGCGCGCCGCGATCCGCAGCCTCACCGACGCGGAGCTTAACGCCGTGGCCGCCATGGCCAAGCGCGCCGAGAAGCACTACCGCTGCCCGCAGGACATCGAGTGGGCACTCGACGCCGACCTGCCCGACGGCGAGAACCTGCTGCTCCTGCAGTCCCGCCCCGAGACGGTCCACTCCAACCCGGCGAACACCGCCCCCGAGCAGAAGCCGGCCGCTGCAGCTGCGGGAGGAGGCTTCGACCTCAGTTTCCTGCCCGCCTCCCTCCTCGCCACCAAGTAGCTCCCCCTCACCCCACTCCGAAGGATCCGCCATGACCAAGAAGTCCTTTCCCAAACCCTCCGATCTGCCGGTGCCCGCAGGCGCTGAAGGGTGGGAGAAGATCTACCCCTACTACCTCGTCTTCCAGGACAAGCTGAAGGACAAGGAGAACGAGAAGTTCTGGTTCTGCGACTCCCAGCACTGGCCGACGGTGTTCAAACCCTTCGAGACCATCGGCGGCGAGTTCGCGGTCAAGTGCCTGGGCCAGTACAACGCCCGCCACCTCATGATCCCCAATGCCAACGGCATCGAGTTCCGCGTCCACCTGGGCTACCTCTACATGTCCCCGGTCAGCGTCCCGGCGGACGAGATGGCCACCCGGGTGCCGGAGTTCCAGGCCCGCATCACGCACTACTTCCAGAATTGGGAGCCCATGCTGGAGGAGTGGAAGAAGAAGGTCCGCGGAACCATCGACGAACTTGAGTCCCTGACCTTCGAGCGGCTGCCCGACATGGTGCCCATGGCCGACATTGAATCCGGTAAGGCCATGGACGGTTCCGAGGTGCTGCTGGAGAACTACGACCGCCTCATCGCCCTGGCATACCGGAACTGGCAGTACCACTTCGAGTTCCTCAACCTCGGATACATCGCCTACCTGGACTTCTTCAACTTCTGCAAGGAGGTTTTCCCGGACATCCCGGACCAGTCCATCGCGCAGATGGTGCAGGGTGTGGACATGGAGCTCTTCCGCCCGGACGACGAACTCAAGGAACTGGCTCAACTCGCCGTCGAGCTGGGCCTGCAGGACAGGTTCACCGACCCGGACGACGCGGCGGGCACTCTCACCGCCATTGCCGCCGCCGAAGGCGGGGACGCCTGGATCGCGCGCTGGGAGCAGGCACAGGACCCGTGGTTCAACTTCACCACCGGCAACGGCTTCTATGGCCACGACAAGTACTGGATCGACCACCTCGAGATCCCGCTGGGCTTCATCGCCGACTACATCCGCCGCATCGACGAAGGCCAGACCATCAAGCGCCCCACCGCCGAACTCATCGCGGAGAAGGAGCGCATCGTGGAGGAGTACAGCGATCTGCTCGACAGCGAGACCCAGACGGTCTTCGACGCCAAGCGCGCACTGTCGGCCACCGCGTACCCCTATGTGGAGAACCACAACTTCTACATCGAGCACTGGACCATGGGTGTCTTCTGGCGCAAGGTCCGCGAGCTCTCCCGCACGATGCACTCCTACGGCTTCTGGGAGGAGGAGAACGACCTGCTCTACCTCAACCGCAACGAGGTCCGCGACGCGCTCTTCGACCTGGTCACCGGCCACGGCGTCGGCGCACCGGACGGCCCGATCGGCCCGGTTTACTGGCCGGAGATCATCGCCGAGCGCAGGAAGATCGTCACGGCACTGAAGACTGCCCGCCCGGCCCCGGCGCTGAACACCCCGCCGGAGGCGATCACCGAGCCGTTCACCCGCATGCTCTGGGGCATCACCACCGAGCAGGTCGATTCCTGGCTGGGTGTCGCCGAGGAGGGCAGCGAGGGCGTGCTCAAGGGCATGGCCGCCTCCGCCGGTGTCGTCGAGGGACGCGCCCGCCTGATCATGGACTCCGAACAGCTCTCCGACATCCAGGACGGCGAGATCCTCGTCGCCCCGGTCACCGCGCCGAGCTGGGGGCCGGTCTTCGGCAAGATCAAGGCCGCCGTCACCGACATCGGCGGGATGATGAGCCACGCCGCCATCGTCTGCCGCGAATACGCCCTCCCGGCGGTCACCGGCACCGGCAACGCCACCACCACGATCACCGACGGCCAGCTCCTGCGTGTCGACGGCACCACCGGCAAGGTCACCATCCTCGACGGCGAGGGTGCCGCCCCCAGAGTCGAGGGCCCCGGCGCGCACTCCCACGACCACGCCCCCGCCCCGGAGCCGGCCCGTGTCTAGCCGCACGGTCATCGTCACGGGTGCCGCCGGCGGACTCGGCCGCGCCTTCGCCCTCGGCTTCGCGCGCGGCGGGGACAACATCGTCGTCGCCGACATCAACCTCGACGGCGCCCGGGAAACCGCGGACCTGCTCACCGTGGAAGGAGTAAAAGCCCTGGCGGTACAGGTCGACGTCACCGACCCGGATTCCACCGAGGCGATGGCGGCACAGGCCGCGGACTTCGGCGGCGGCACCATCGAGGTCCTGGTCAACAACGCCGCCGTCTACGCCACGGTCACCCGCTCCCCGCTCGAGGAGATCGACCCGGCGGAATGGGACCTGGTCATGGGGGTCAACCTCAAGGGCCCCTGGCTGGTCACCCGTGCCGTGAGCCCGTATCTGCCCGCCGGCGGGCGCGTCGTCAACCTCTCCTCCGCCACCGTCATGTCCGGTTCGGCCCAGTGGGCGCACTACGTCGCCTCCAAGGGCGGGGTCATCGCCCTGACCCGGGTCATGGCCAAGGAACTTGGCGTACGTGAGATCACCGTCAACGCGGTCGCCCCGGGTTTCACCCTCACCGAGGCCAGCCTCGGTCTCATGGAGGACGCCGCCACCTACGGCGTCGAACGCGGATCCATCCGGCGGGCCAGCCAACCGGAGGACATCGTCGGCGCAGCCCTCTTCCTCGCCTCCCCGGACGCCGGTTACATCACCGGCCAGACCCTCGTGGTCGACGGCG
Organism: Corynebacterium hylobatis; assembly: GCF_003955685.1. GTDB lineage: Bacteria > Actinomycetota > Actinomycetes > Mycobacteriales > Mycobacteriaceae > Corynebacterium > Corynebacterium hylobatis. The sequence goes on along the minus strand of NZ_RXHJ01000023.1, from coordinate 16,037 downwards.
GCCGCCAGTTCATCTGACACCACCACTTTTCTTCCAAGGAGACATCATGACCACCGTCCAGTTCACCGACGCCGAAGGCACCACCCGCCTCATCGAGGCCAACGTCGGCGACTCCGTGATGGAGACCGCCGTGCGCAACGGTGTGCCCGGCATCGTCGCAGAATGCGGCGGTTCCCTGTCCTGCGCCACCTGCCACATCTTCGTCGACGAGGACCAGGATCTGGCGGCACTGCCCGAGATGAGCGACATGGAGGACGAGATGCTCTACGGCACCTCCGTCGACCGCGAGGACACCTCCCGACTGTCCTGCCAGCTCCCGGTGGCCGAGGGCATGTCCCTGTGCGTGACCACCCCCGAGACCCAGGTCTAGGAGGACCACCATGACCACCACGACCGGCCTACTCATCATCGGCGCCAGCCAGGCGGGGGTGCAGCTGGCGATCTCCCTGAGGGCGCTGGGTTTCGATGAGCACATCACCCTGCTCAGCGACGAGGACCACCGCCCCTACCAGCGCCCGGCTCTGTCGAAGGAGTTCCTGCAGGGCACCTACGACAAGGAACGCCTCATCTTCCGCTCCAACGAGTACTGGGAGGAGCACGACATCCGCCTGGTCAAGGGGGTGCGCATCGGGAACATCGAGAAGAACGCGGACGGCTCCGGCACCGCCTTCGCCACCGACGGCACGCCGTTCGCCTTCCGACGTCTCGCCCTTGCCGTCGGCGCCCGCGCCCGCCGCCTGGACATCCCCGGCGCGGACCTGCCCGGCACCGTCTACCTGCGCAATGCCGATGACGCCCTCCAGCTCAAAGCCTCCCTCGAGGGGGTGGCGGAGGCCGTCGTCATCGGCGGCGGGTTCATCGGCCTGGAGGCGGCGTGTTCCCTGCAGCAGCTGGGCAAGAAGGTCACCGTCATCGAACGCGGCCCCCGTCTGGTCGGCCGGGCCGTCGGCGAAGAGACCTCCGGGTTCTTCCTGCAGGCGCACCGCGCGAGCGGGATGGAGGTGCGCCTGGACACGGGCGTCGACAAGCTCGTGTCCGGTGCGGACGGCCGCGTCGCCGGCGTCGTACTCGATGACGGCACGCAGATCCCCGCCCAGCTGGTGCTCGTCGGCATCGGCGTCATCCCGAACACGGAGCTGGCCGAGGAGCTGGGCCTGGAGACGGACAACGGCATCGTCGTCGACCGTCACGCGCTGGCCTCGGACGGCACCACCGTCGCCGTGGGGGACGTGGCCAACCAGCCCAATCCCCTGCCCGGCGCGCCGGCTGAGGAACGTATCCGGCTGGAGAGCGTGAACAACGCCATCGAACACGCCAAGGTCGCCGCCTACTCACTCATGGGCCAGCGGGAGAACTACGCCGGCATCCCCTGGTTCTGGTCGAACCAGGGCGGTCTGAAACTGCAGATCGCCGGCCTGTCCCTCGGCTACGACCAGACCGTCATCCGCCGGGACGAGGAACGCGGGAAGTTCAGCGTCCTCTACTACCGGGCGGGACAGATCGTGGCCGCCGACTGCGTCAACCACCCGCTGGATTTCATGGCCGTGCGCAACGCACTGGGCAAGAGCCAGAACATCCCGGCGGATGAGGCCGCCGACCCGTCTGTCCCCCTCAAGTCCATCGTCAGAGATCTGGAGACCGCATCATGACCACCTCCCCACCCACCTGGGCGCCGGCCACGCCGGAGCAGCACGCCGGTGATCCCCGGGCGTTGAGCTTTGTGCAGGCGTACCCCGTCCGTCCGGTGCCCACCGACCGGGACGTGGACACCCGCCCCATCTGCCTGAGCCCCTCCGCCGGCCTGGAGGAGCTGTGGCAGGCGGTCGTGCCGGAGACCCGCACCCGGGCAAATGACCTGCACCTGCCCATCGCCACCGCCTACGCTGCCCGGCTGTGTGACGCCTATCCGCAGGCCGACCGGGAGCTCGTCCTGGTCGCCACCGTCCTGCACGACACCGGGTGGGCACACGTCGATGAATCGCGCATCATCTCCGAGGGTTTCCGCGGTGACTGGCGTAAGGCGGCCATCCGTTTCGAGCATGAGGCGGAGGGCTGCAACGTCGCCCGCCGGGTCCTGCCCGGACTGGGCTACGACGAGGCCTTCATCGCGCGGGTCTGTGAGATCATCGACGGCCACGACACCCGCCACGTCGCCTTCTCCCTCGAGGACGCCCTGGTGCGCGATGCGGACCGGTTGTGGCGTTTCGACCGGGCGGGCATCGCCATGTCCACCACGTGGTTCAGCATGGACCCCGCCCTCTACGTCGACCGTCTCGAGTCGGAGATCGTGCCTGAGCTGATCACCGGGGCCGCCCACCGCATGGCGCGGGCCGACCTCGACCGCTCCCGGGGTCTGCTGCGGACGGAGACGATCAGATGACCACCTCGCTTATCGACGCCCGCGCCCGCCGCGCCACCCTCGACCTCCCCCACACCCACGTCGACGACTTCTTCATCGACGGCACCTGGTGCCCGGCCGGCAGCGCCGAACGCACGCCCGTCATCGACCCCGCCACCGGAGAGACCTGGGGTTCGGTGCCCGTCGCCGAGGCAGCGGAACTGGACCGCGCCGTGGCCGCCGCGCGCCGGGCGATCACCCCCTGGTCCGCGCTCAGTGCGGCCGAGCGGGCGGAGTACCTGCTGCGGATCGCCGAGGAGATCGAGGCCCGGGCCGAGGCACTGTCGCTCACCAACACCCGGGAGAACGGCTCCCCCGTCAGCGAGACCCGCGGGGCCGCCGCCAACGCCGCCGGCATCTTCCGCTACTTCGCCGGGCTGGCCGGGTGGCTGGATGCCGAGGACCTCCGGCCCTTCCCGGCCGGTGGCGCGGAGACGGTCGTGGAGAAGGACCCGGTCGGGGTCTGCGGGCTCATCGCCCCGTGGAACTTCCCCATCAACCTCGTGGTGATCAAGTTAGCCCCGGCCTTGCTCGCGGGCTGCACGGTGCTCATCAAACCCGCCTCCCCCACCCCGCTGTCCATCCGCTTCATCATCGAGGCCGTCGCCGCCGCCGGGGTGCCGGCCGGCGTGGTCAATCTGCTCACCGGCCCGGGACGGTTCGGCGATGCCATCGTCCGCCACCCAGGCATCGACAAGATCGCTTTCACCGGTTCCACCCCGGTCGGCCGGAAGATCGCCGCCGCCTGCGGCGAGCTGCTGCGCCCGGTGACCCTTGAGCTGGGCGGGAAGTCCTCCGCGATCATCCTCCCCGATGCGGACCTGGGGGAGGTCTCGAAGGTGCTCATCCGCTCCTGCATGCGCAACACCGGCCAGACCTGCTACATCTCCACCCGCATCCTGGCGCCGGCCTCCCGCTACGAGGAGGTCGTGGAGATGGTCGCGGACACCATCAGAGCCGCGCCCCAGGGCGATCCCCTGGACCCGGTGACGGTCTTCGGTCCGGTGGCCACCGCCGCGCAGTTCGATTCAGTCTCCGGCTACCTCGACACCGCCCACGCGGAGGGCGCCCGCGTGGTCACCGGCGGTGGCCCCGCTGTACTGGGGGAGGGCCTGGAGGAGGGGGTGTTCATCACCCCGACGGTCCTGGCGGACGTCACCCCGGAGATGACCGTGGCCCGGGAGGAGATCTTCGGTCCCGTGCTCACGATCCTGCGCTACGACGACGCCGACGGCACCGCCGGTGAAGCGGTCGCGCTGGCCAACAACACCGAATTCGGTCTCGGCGGGTTGGTCTTCGGTGCGGACGAGACGGCCGCGCTCGCCGTGGCTCGTCGGGTCGACTCCGGTTCCGTGGGCATCAACTTCTTCGGATCCAACCACGCCGCCCCCTTCGGCGGCCGGCACGACTCCGGGCTGGGAGTGGAATACGGCATCGAGGGGCTGAGCGCCTACCTGTCCTACAAGTCGATCCACCGCCGGAGCTGAGCGGGGCGGGGCGGGGCCGCTGGTAGCCTCAGGAACATCATGAGTTCCCAGTATCTGCGGCACGTCCTGCGGCGGCTGCTCAACCAGGCGGCCCTGCGGGTGTCCGCGGGGGACTCCGGCTCGGTGCTGCTGATCACGGGGCAGGAGGCTTCGGGGCGTCGGAAAGCACTCGATGCCATGGCCGCCCGTCTGTCCGGGCACGGGCAGATCCGGGTGCCGCTGTTCCCCTGGGACCGGGAGACCCCCGGCGCGCTGCGGGGACGGCTGCCGACCCCGCTCGCCGATGTCCTCGTGCTTGTCGACGACCTCCACTTCGCCGACGAGCACTCCCTGCGCGAGCTCATCGCCACGGCCCGCGGTGCCGACTCGACCGTCTCAGTCATCGCCACCGTCGAGGGCGAGAGACTGAACCAGCTGGCCACGGACGTGCTCGTCCTGCCGCCGCTGTCGCTGGCGGAGGCCGCCGGTTACCTGGAGTCGCTCACCGGCCGCCGCATCCCCGTGGCCACGGTGGAGCGGATCCACGCGCAGACCGGCGGCTGGCCGGGGCCGATCGCCGACATCGTGGCCGCCCTCCCAGAGGGTGAACTGGCCCGGCGGGGTGCGGAGGAACGTTCCGAACGCGAGAACCTCGACCGCGCGCTCGAGCTGACGGCCGATTTCGAGTTGCCCACCGCGGAGTTGTACCTCAACGAGTGCCGCCGCCTGGTGGATCCGGCCGAGCAGGACAGCCTGCGCGGCTACCTGGCGCTGAACCGGGGGTTGCGTCGCCGTGCACACCAGTTCCTCACCGCTCCCGGCCCCGATCCGCAGCACCGGGCACGCGGGGTACTGCTCTCCCTCGTCGACTGGGAGCTGCCCGACGTGCAGCGCAAGGTCGCTGGCCTGTTGGCGAGCGCCCCCTCCTCCCCCGCCACCACCGAGGCCCGGATCCTGGGGCTGGTGGCCGACGCCGCCGAATCCGGCCGCATGCCCGATGTCGACTTCGGGGTGGACTCCGCCCTCAACCGGCAGCGCCTGGACATGGTCCACGGCTGGCTGTCACTGACCTTCGACGATCCCCTCACCGCCCGGGAGAAGCTCCAGCATTACGGTGACCAGTCCCCGGCCATCGGCCTGTGGCAGGATGCCTGGTTGTCACGCACCCTCTACGTGCTGGGGGAATGGTCCACCGCTGCCCGGGTCGTGGAACGCGGCCTGGCCGCAGCCGAGGCACACGGCATGCATCTGCTCGAGCCGATGCTGCTGTGGACCGGTGTGCAGATCGCCGCGATGCAGGGCGACCAGCTGCTCTCCCGCAACTATCTCCAGCGCCTGACGCTGGGTGAGGACGCTTTTCTCCTGCAGTCCCTGCCCGCCGCCATGGGCCGGATGATTGTCGCCGCCAACAGCGCCGACCTGCCCACCGCCCTGCGCGCCGGCGAACAGCTGGCACGCACCGTGGCCTCCGCCGACACCCAGCACCCGGGTTTCTGGCCCTGGGAGGACGTCTACGCCCAGACCCTTATCCGGGCCGGGCGCATCGACCGTGCCGACGAGGTGATCACCGGTGCGGAGGAACGGCAGGGTTCCTCGGGGCTGGTCTCAGTCATCGCGAAGAATGCGGTGCCGCGGGCGACGATCCAGATCCAGCGCGGGGACGTCGCTGCCGGGCTGCGGACCTTCGAATCAGCCGTGGAGGCCATCAACGACACCCCCATGCCCGCCTACCAGTCCCGCATCCTCTTCGAATACGGCAAGGTGCTGCGCCGCCAGGGTCGCCGGCAACGCGCCGACGAAGTCCTCTCCCACGCGGCGGAGATCTACGCCCAGATGGAAGCCCCCGTCATGGTCGAGCTCTGCGCTGCCGAACGTCGCATCGGTGGTGTGGGCACCCCGCAGCACCTCAACCCGCACGGCCTGACACCCCAGGAGGAGCAGATCGCCGTACGGGTGACCGAGGGGGCCACCAACGCCGAGGTCGCCCGCGAACTGAGCCTGTCCACCAAGACCGTGGAGTACCACCTGACGCGCGTATACCGGAAACTCGGCGTGCGATCCCGGCAGGGCCTGCGCGAGGTGCTGGGGCGGGGTTGATACCGGCGGGTGAGGTTTTCAGGCCGGCACCGCCGGGCCTGTGGCCGGGTGCGCAATACCTCGCAGTCCCAGGCCGGTTTCCCGGGCATCGTCGCTGTTCGACAGTTCCGGCCCTGCCATCCGTTGCGCACCCCGGAAACGTGAAAACCCGGACGCGAGAGCATCCGGGGTCCACGGTTTCACTCAGCTCTGGGAGCGGATCACCGTCCGCTGGTATACCGGGCGGGTGAAGGAGAGCAGCACCGCGCCGAACAGGCCGACGATCGCGTAGGCGAAGAAGCCCCACGGGTGCGCCAGGCCCAGGCTGATGAGCAGACCGCCGAGGAGCGGGCCGGAGATCGCCCCCAGGCGGCCGATGCCGGCGGAAAAACCCATCGCCGTGGCCCGCATGTTCGAGGGGTGGTTCTCGCCGACGAAGGCGTAGACGAGGTTCTGCGCGGAGAAGACGAACACACCGGTGATGAACACCACCGCGTACAGACCCAGCAACGGCAGCTTGATGGCCATGAGCGCCAGGAAGAGCGCGGAGGCCACGAACCACACGATGCCGGTCGGCCGTGGGGAACGGATATCGGAGACCCTGCCCGCGAGGATCAGACCGATGACGGCACCGACGTTGAGCACCAGCAGGAAGCCCAGCGAATTGCCCAGGTCATAGTCGGCCGCGCGCATGATCTGCGGCAGCCAGGTGTTGAGACCGTAGACCAGGAGCAGTCCCATGAAGGAGGCGCCCCACACCGCCAGCGAGTTGCGGCGGTACTTCGGGGTGAGCACGGAGGCCAGCGAGCTGCGCTGCTTATCGGCCTTCGCCTCCTCTGCGGCCTGCCGGTCGAGGGTGTCGTTGAGCTCCATCCCGTAGTCGGCGGCGATGGCCTCCGCTTCCTCGACCCGCCCCTTGGCCAGCAGGTACTGCGGGGATTCCGGCAGCAGCCAGATCATGAGCGGGGCGAGGACGATGCCGGGGACGGCCCCGACAATGAACAGGGACTGCCAGCCGAAGTCGTCGATCATGAGGATGGCCAGCAGTGCGGTGAGCACCGCACCGACGTGGTATCCGGTCATCACGGTAGTGGTGGATGAGCCGGCCTTGGCCCGGCCCCGGAACTCGGTGACCATGGAGATCGCGGTGGGGAGGCAACCGCCCAGGCCGACGCCGGCGAGGAAGCGCAGGAGCATGAGCATGAACACCGAATCGGCGAAGCCCATGCCCAGGGTGAGGACGGAGAAGGCGAAGACGGAGGCGATCATGACCCAGCGGCGGCCGAGTTTGTCGGTCAGCGCGCCGATGGTCAGGGCGCCGATGGTCATGCCGATGAGTCCGGCGGTGACGATCTGGGTGCCTTCCCCGGCGGTGACCTGCCAGGTGGGGTCCTCGATCATTGAGGGCAGGACAGCGCCGATGACGACCATGTCGAAGCCGTCGAGAAGCACTGCCACCCAGCACAGGAGGGTGACCATGAACGTGGAACGGGTGGCCCCGGGTCGGTTGCTGACCCGGGGCACCGTCGAGGTGGATGAGCCCATCTAGATCTCGAACTCCGGCAGATCGAGGCCGACGTACTGCTCGGCCAGGTACTTCCGGCCGGCTTCGGTGGCCAGGACGGAACGCAGCTCGGCGCGGCTGCGCTGGGTCTGGAAGTAGGGCTGCTCGGGCACGGAGTGCAGCATGGAGGACATCCAGTAGGAGAAGTGCTGGGCCTTCCACACGCGCGGCACGGCCAGGGCGGAGTACTGGTCGAGCAGGTCCGTGTTGTTCTTCCTGATGGCGCGTGCCAGGCCCGGGGCCAGGACGGAGACGTCCGCGACAGCCAGGTTGAGGCCCTTCGCACCGGTGGGCGGCACGGTGTGGGCGGCGTCGCCGGCGAGGAAGAGGCGGCCGCGCTGCATCGGGTCGGTGACGGCGGAACGGAAGCGGAGGACGGCCTTGTCGAAGATCTCGCCCTCGGAGACGCGCAGGTCATCGCTGCTGACGCGCTTGTGCAGCTCGTCCCAGATGCGCTCATCCGACCACATGTCGACGGTGTCGTCGGGGTTGCACTGCAGGTAGTAGCGCTGGACGGTGTCGGTGCGGGTGGAGATCAGCGCGAAGCCGTCCGGGGAGTTGGCGTAGATCAGCTCCTTCTGGGTCTTCGGCGCGTTGACCAGGATGCCGAACCAGGCGAAGGGGTACTCGTGGCGCGAGCGCACGGCGCCGGGCTGCTCGGTGATGAGTTTGCGGTTGGGCGAGTTGGAGCCGTCGCCGGCCATGACGTAGTCGGCCGTGAGGGTCTGCTGCGTGCCCGACTCGTCGGTGTAGGTGATGGTGACCTTGTCGCCGTCGTAGCCGGTGACCTCGTCGACGGTGGTGTTGAACAGGATGGGCTGGCTGTCGGCCAGGCGGCGGGCGATGAAGTCCTTGAGGTACTCGTGCTGCGGGTAGACGGCCATGTGGTGGCCGGTCAGGCCGGCGAGGTCGATGCGGGTGCGCTGGCCGTCAATGGCCAGCTCAATGGCGTCGTCGATGTCGGCCTCGCGGTCCATGCGCTCACCGACGCCGGTCTCGCGCATGAGGCGCATGGTGCCCTGCTCGAGGACACCCGCGCGGACGGTCTCCTCGACGTCCTGGCGGGAGCGGGACTCGAAGACGACGGACTCGATGCCGTAGTTGTGCTGGAGCAGGTGGGCCAGGGTCAGGCCGGCGGGGCCGGCACCGATGATGGCGACTGGTGTGTGTGTCATGTCAGTGTCCTTGAGGTTGTCAGCTAGTTGTCTTCGAGTTCCGCGACGGCCGCGGACAGCAGCTTGAATCCGTGGTTGGTGTTGGGAACACCGGCGTAGATGGCGGTGTGGAGCAGGACCTCGCCGATGAGGTCGGCGTCGACCCCGGCGCGCAGGGCGGCGCGGATGTGCATGTCCAGTTCGCCGTCGTTGCCCACGGCGGTGAGGATGGCGATGGTGAGCAGGCGGCGCTGGGTGTGGTCGAGTGCGTCGCGGTTCCAGATGTCGCCCCAGGCGGTGCGGGTGATGAAGTCCTGGAATTTCTCGGTCACCGGTGTCTGCTTCGCAATGGCGGCGTCCACGTGCGCGTCCCCGAGCACCGCCCGGCGGTTGCGCATGCCGACCTCGTGGGCGGCGGTGCGGCCCTGTTCGTAGTTCTCGCTCATGATCGGTCCCCTTCCAGGATGATGTCGGTGATCTCGGGGGCGTGGCCGAGGTTGTCGTGGGCCACCCGCTCCCCCATGGTGTCGGTGCGGATCTGCAACCCGTCGAGGCTGGTGTGGATGCGGCTGACTGCGGAGGCGGTGGCGGCGAGCAGGTCGCGCAGGGTCTGCCATTCGGCGTGCCAGCTGCCGGTGCCGCGCTGCCAGCGGCAGTCGAGGGTGTCCAGAAGCGTGGCGGCCAGTCCCGGGGTGCGGCGGGCGTAGCCGTCGCAGGCGACGGCGGCGGCCGGGTTGGCCTTGTGCGGCATGGACGAGCTGCCGCCGGGGCTGCCTTCGGCGACCTCCGCGATTTCGGTGGCGGAATAGGCGATGATGTCGCCCGCGATCTTGCGTACCGCCCCCGCGACGACGGCGGCGGCCAGGCCGACGTCGACGAAGGGCTGGCGGTTGGTGTGCCAGACCAGGGGCCGGTCGGCCAGGCCGAGCAGCTGCGCGAGCCGGTCGTGGACGGCTATGCCGTCGGGGTGGGTGGCCACGAGGTTTCCGGTGGCTCCCGCGTACTGGACGGGCAGCGCCGCGGCCGTCTCCCGCAGCCGTGCGGCAGAGGAGCGCACCCCCTCGAACCAGCCGGCGGTGATGAGCCCGAAGCTGGTGGGCAGGGCCTGCTGGCCCAGGGTGCGGCCCATGACCGGGGTGTCGCGGTGGGTGCGGGCGAGCTGTTCGAGGAGCTTCTCCACCTCGCTCAGCACCCGGTCGATCTCTCCCACGGCGCGGCGGGCGCACAGGGCCAGGGCGGTGTCGATGGCGTCCTGGCTGGTGGCCCCGGTGTGGATGCCGGAGGTGTCGGTGGCGCGCTGCTTGAGTGCGGCGGCCAGCGGGATGGCGGGGTTGGCCCCGGCGGCCGAGGCCGCCGCGATGTCGGCGACATCGTAGGTGTAGCCGTCGATGGCCTCGCGTGCTGCTGCTGCGGCGGCGGGGCTGATGTGGCCGGTGTCTTCGGCGGCGTCGGCAAGCGCGCGCTCGAACTCGAGGACGGCATCGAGGAAGGCGCGGTCAGAGAGGTGACCTGCGGCGGCGGTGTCACCGCTGGCGTGGTCACTGTAGAGGGATCGGCTCAGCTCAGACACGGAAGAACGGGGTCTCCTTGTTCGGGTCCTCGTGCTGCATGACGATCGTGGTGCGGTAACCGCCCTCGACCTGCTCAGCGATGAGCAGGTCGCGGCGGGCTTCGTCGACCAGCGCCAGGACGGGGTCGGCGGCGTTGGCCTCGGAGTTCTCGGGGAGGTAGAGGCGGGTGTAGAGACGCTCGAGCATGCCGCGGGCGAACACGCCCAGCTTGAAGTGCGGGGCCTCATCCTCCGTGCCGCCGGGTACGAGGGTGGTGAAGGTGACGGTGCCGGTCTCGTCGACCATGCCGCGGCCCACGCCGCGGAAGCCCTCATCGGTGGTGGTGTTGTAGGTGCCGTCGGGGCGGGTCTGCCAGACCTCGATCATGGCGTCGGCGATGGGGTCGCCGTTGCCGTCGATGACGGTGCAGGTGACCTCGACGGCGCCCTCGGTGCCTGCCGGGACGAGCTTCTCCGAGTCCTCCAGCGTCAGGCCGATGTGGACGTAGGGGCCGACGGTCTGGGAGGGGGTGATGCCGAACTCCGCCTCGTCCTGGTCGCGGATGCCGGAGACCTCGTAGCGGAATTCGCCGGTCTTGTGGGTGTCGATCATTTCTCTGCTGCTCCTGGGTTCGCTGGGGTGGGTCTACTCGAAGGGGGTGGCGTTCTTGCCGCGCAGGACGATGTCGAATTTGTAGCCGACGGCGTAGTTCGGTCGGGTCTCGTCGTAGTCGAAGACGGCGATCATGCGTTCGCGGGCACCGGCGGGCACGGAGTTGTAGATCGGGTCCTGGAAGAACATCGGGTCGCCCGGGAAGTACATCTGGGTGACCAGACGTTCGGTGAACTGGCGGCCCCAGAGGGAGAAGTGGATGTGGGCCGGGCGCCAGGCGTTGTGGTGGTTGCCCCAGGGGTACATGCCGGGCATGACGGTGAGGAAGTTGTAGTTGCCGTTCTCGTCAGTCATGGTGCGGGCCACGCCGTTGAAGTGCGGGTCCAGCGGGGCCGGCCAGGAGTCGTTCTTGTGGCGGTAACGGCCGGCCGAGTTGGCCTGCCAGGCCTCGACGAGGGTGTGGGGCACGGGCTTACCGTCCCAGCCGAGGACGCGGCCGTGGACGAAGATGCGCTGGCCGATGGCCTCGCCGCCGTTGGCCTGGGTCATGTCGTTGTCGATGCCGCCCAGGTCACGGTCGCCGAGGACCGGGCCGGAGAGCTCGCCGAGACGCTCCGGCACCATGATCAGCTCGTTGGTGGGGTTGCGCTTGATCGTGGTGCGGTACTCAGGGAAGTGGAGAGGCGCGAAGAAGCCGTCGGTGGTGGCATTGAGTGCGGTCATGGTGATACCTTCCTGCATGTCCATCGGTAGTGATGGGGGTCACGATAGGGCGTAGGGCCACCCGGAAGCAAGGCGTGCGCCCAGCGAACGGTCGGCCACTCAGTGAAAACCCGCTGGCCAGCGGGTTTTCCCATTCCTTTCGACCCAGGGGTTAGTTAGGGGTGCACATCAGGGTCGCCCCGTCCTGGATATCGTAATGCCTGAATGAAAAAGGGGGCCGGATGAATATATACCCGGAAAGGAACGCGGCAGTGTCGTAATCTTCGACCGTTCCCAGCCGTTCACCACTGCCTTCCACCGGAGCCCCGGAACCCGATGCGCAGCCGCAGATCCCGAAAGACGTCTCATCCTCGTGGATATCCGACAGCTCATCGACACCACCCGCATGACCGCCTACCAGTGGTTCATCATCGGGCTGGCCTGTTTCCTCAACGCCCTCGACGGTTATGACCTCGTCGCCATGGCGTTCACCTCCTCCTCCGTCTCCGAAGAATTCGGCCTCAGCGGCGCCCAGCTCGGCTGGCTGCTGTCCTCCGCGCTCATCGGCATCGGCATCGGTTCGCTCTTCCTGGCGCCGCTGGCCGACCGCTACGGACGCCGTACCCTCATCCTCGCCGCGCTGGCCATCGACCTGGTCGGTCTGAGCATGTCGGCGCTCTCCGACACCTACGGCGAGCTCCTGCTGTGGCGCGTGGTCACCGGCATCGGCGTGGGCGGCATCCTCGCATGCGTGACGGTGGTGGTCTCGGAGTTCTCCAACCTGCGTTTCCGCGGTCTGACCATCTCCATCTACTCCGCCGGTTACGGCCTCGGCGCCTCCTTGTGCGGCGTGCTCGCCGCCCAGCTCATCCCCACCCACGGCTGGCGCTCCATCTTCTTCATCGGCGCCGCACTCACCGGCTTCGCCCTGGTGATCACTTTCTTCGCTCTCCCCGAATCCGTCGACCACCTGCGCAACCGCGGCCAGGAGGACAAGGTCCGCGCCATCGCCGCGCGCATCGGCAAGACGGACGAGTTCACGGTGACCCCAGCGGCCGTCGAGAAGCACTCCGCCGGACTCCGGGAGCTCTTCCGCGGCCCCTTCCTGGCCACCACCATCAAGCTGTGGATCGCGTTCTCGCTGATCACCGCCGGCTTCAACTTCGCTAACCAGTGGACCCCGAAGCTGCTCACCGAATACGGACTGTCCGCCCAGCAGGGCATCATCGGCGGCATCATGCTCTCCTTCGGCGGCACCATCGGCTCCCTGATCTACGGTGCGCTGACCACGCGTATCGACGCCCGCCGCCTGCTCGTCATCTTCTCCCTCCTCTCGGCCGTGGTGCTCGTGGGCTTCATCTCCGCAGCGAACTGGCCCGGCCTCATGTTCGCCCTCGGCGTCGGCGTGGGCATGCTCCTCAACGCCTGCGTGACCGGCATGTACACCGTCACCCCGCAGGCCTACCCTTCCGCCCTGCGCACCAGCGGCGTCGGCTCCGCCATCGGCATCTCCCGCGTCGGCGCCGTGATGGCCCCCATCGCTGTCGGCTACCTGCTGGACGCCGGCTGGTCCCCCACCGCCCTCTACGTCACGGCCGGCGCCCTGGTGGCTGTCACCGCCATCGCCATGATCGGCGTGCGCGAGCACACCACCCCCGTCGCCGCCACCACCCCCGCAGAGAACGCGGACGCGGACCGCGCATCTGTCCGTTCCTGAGGACGGGGCGTGTCAACGGGCATCGGCACAACCGGTCCCCTAACCTCTATCGATGGCCGCAGGCGCATCACGGATGCGCCTGCGGCTTTTCCGTGACCAAGGGTGGTAGTGCGCAAGCCCCTTGCTTTAGCTATGGGGATAGCGCATCAAGTGACAGGCAAACGTGCTATACCGTCAATTATGAGAGACAAGGCAGTAAAGCGGGCGTACAAGTACCGCTTCTACCCGACCCCGGGCCTGACCCCCTGATGGTGGACACACTGAAACCAGCATCTCGCTGGGGAAGTGAGGTACCTTTCCACCATGCCACGCAAGACCTACACCGAGCAGTTCAAGCGTGACGCAGTGGTGTTGTACGAGTCGACTCCCGGAGCCACGGTCAACGCGATCGCCTCCGATCTCGGGATCAACCGCAACTCTCTGCGCACCTGGCTCGATGCCTTCGGCACCGGCACCAAGACCAACGCCAACGGCGAGAAAGTCGCCAGCCCCATCGCCGCCGCCAACAGCGCACACACTCCGGCTGAAGGACTCTCCGATACCGAGCGCATCCGCGTGTTGGAACGCGAAAACGCCAAGCTCCGGGAGGAACGAGAGATCCTGCGCAAGGCGGCTAAATATTTCGCGGAAGAGACGAATTGGTGAACCGCTTCCGATTTGTTGACGACCACCGAGACTTCTATGAGGTCAAGCGGTTATGTGAGGTTCTGAAGATCAACCGGTCCTCGTACTACGCCTGGAAGTCTGCCGCTGATGCTCGCCGGCGACGCCTCGTCGCCGACGCGGTGCTGGGCGCTCGGATCAAGACCGTGTTCACCAAAGAAAATGGCTGCTACGGGGCGAAACGAGTGACTGCGGTCATCAACTCCAATCCAGCCAACGACCCGGTCAATGATGACCGTCTCAATCACAAGCGCACCGCCAGGTTGATGCGTCAGATGGGCCTTTTCGGCTACACGAAAAGACGCCGCGTGAAAACCACCGTGGCTGCGAAACGTGCGCCGAGATTCCCGGACCTGCTCAGACGCCGCTTCACCGCGGAAAAGCCGAACACGGTCTATGTCGGCGATATCACGTACCTGCCGATCGCGGACGGGTCGAATATGTACCTGGCCACCGTTATTGATTGCTATTCGCGGCAGTTGACCGGTTTCGCGATCGCCGACCACATGCGCACCGAACTGGTCGAAGAAGCTCTTACGATGGTCCGGAAGGTGCGAGGAGACCTGAATGGGGCGATTTTCCACTCGGATCACGGCAGTGTTTATACCTCTGAGCAGTACCGGAGGTTGTGTGAGCAGTTCGGCGTCGCCCAGTCGATGGGAGCGATCGGGACGAGTGCGGATAACTCGTTGGCGGAGTCGTTCAACGCGTCACTGAAGCGGGAAGTCCTTCAGGATGAGTCTGTTTTCCCAAGTCAGCTGGTGTGCCGCCGGGACGTGTTTCGGTGGTGCACCCGGTACAACACCAAGCGCTTGCACTCGTGGTGCGGCTACCGCTCGCCGAATGCCTTCGAAGCCGCCGGATTAGCTACACTGACCATCGCATCTTGATGAAATCCCCGTGTCCACTTTCCGGGGTTCGGGCCCCCCCGAGCAGGCCGAACAGCTGGCCCGCACATTCGGGTGCGTCAGGTATGTCTACAACCGGGCACTGGCCGAACGGTCACGCGCCTGGACTCAGGAACAACGCCGCGTCACTCATGCAGAAACCGACCGAATGCTTACCCAGTGGAAACGCGACCCGGACACCGTATGGCTGGCGGAACCTTCCAAGGGGCCACTGCAAGCAGCCCTGCGGCACCTCCAGGACGCCTACAGCCGGTTCTGGAGCAAGCAAACCGACTACCCGAAGTTCAAGAAGAAGGGGAAAACCCGGGACTCCGCGACATACTTCCGCAACTGCTTCACCTACCGCAACGGACAGATCAAGCTGGCGAAACAAACAGAACCGCTGGATATTCGGTGGTCCCGACCACTACCGGAGGGGGCGGACCCGTCACAGGTCACCGTGTCCCGAGACTCAGCGGGTCGATACCACATATCCATTTTGGTCGAGGACACGATCACTCCACACACGCCTGCGGACACCACCGTCGGCATCGACGCGGGCATCACCGCCCTCTACACCCTGTCTACCGGGGAGAAGATCACCAATCCTCGGCACGAGAAAAAGGACCGGGAGAAGCTGGCCAGAGCACAACGCCAACTCTCGAAAAGGCAGAAGGGGTCCAAGAACCGGGACAAAGCCCGCCGCAAAGTCGCCCGTATCCACGCCCGGATCACAGACCGGCGACGGGACCATCTTCACAAGCTCAGCACTCGATTGGTGCGCGAAAACCAAGTGATCGCCATCGAGGACCTGAGCGTGCGGAACATGGTCAAGAACCACTCGCTGGCGCGTGCCGTTTCGGATGCGTCGTGGGCACAGTTTCGAACGATGCTGGAGTACAAGGCCGACTGGTATGGCCGGGAGATTATCGCTATCGACAGGTTCTACCCCTCGTCCACGACGTGCTCAGCGTGTGGGATGCTGCAGGATTTGATGCCGCTCAACATCCGCGAGTGGACCTGCCCCGGCTGTGGGGAAATCCACGACCGGGACATCAACGCCGCGAAGAATATTTTGGCCGCCGGACTGGCGGTTTCAGCCTGCGGAGATGGTGTGAGACCGTCCCGCACCTAGTGCAGGAAGGCAACCATCAATGAAACAGGAAAACCTCGGCCGTGAGGCCCAGGAATCCCCCGGCTTTATGTGTTGACTCATGTCTTCTTTGACAGTGAGTCTCACAGGTTCTG
>NZ_RXHJ01000022.1 GCF_003955685.1 Corynebacterium hylobatis | reverse complement strand
GCACCCTGGTCACCCACATCTTCGTCGACGGTGACCCCCAGCTGGACATCGGTGACTCCGTCTTCGGGGTCAAGGACTCGCTGATCAAACGTTTCGAGCAGCAGCCGGCGGGTACCCCGACCCCGGACGGGCGGGATCTGGGTGAGCAGGACTGGGCGAAGACCCGCTTCGACATCGTGCTGGCCCCCCGCTGAGATCAACTAACAACATATTTTAAGGAGAACGAGCATCATGACCACCTCTTCCGCTGATGTCACCACCGACGTCTTCATCATCGGCTCCGGCCCCGCCGGCTCCGCCGCCGCCCTGTTCTTGTCCACCTACGGCATCGACTGCGTGGTGGTGAGCAAATACTCCAACACCGCCAACACCCCCCGGGCGCACATCACCAACCAGCGCACCGTGGAGCTCATGCGCGATATGGGCATCGAGGACCAGATCAAGGCCGAGGAGGTCCCGCACGACATGATCGGTGAGACCGTGTTCTGCACCGCGATCAACGGCGAGGAATTCGGCCGCGTCCGCTCCTGGGGCACCGGTCCGGACCGGGAGGGCGAGTACATCGCTGCCTCGCCGTCGCTGAACTGTGATCTGCCCCAGACCCACTTCGAGCCGCTCCTGGTGCGCAACGCCATGGCACGGGGTGCGGTCTTCCGCTGGAAGACCGAGTACGTCTCCCACACCCAGGACGCCGACGGGGTGTCAACCACCGTCCGCGACCGGATGACCGGCCAGACCTACACCGTGCGCTCGAAGTACCTCATCGGCGCTGATGGTGGCCGCTCCCAGATCGCTGCGGACCTGAACCTGCCCATGGACGGGAAGATGGGGGTGGGCGGGTCCATGAACATCTTCTGCGAGATGGATCTCAGCGAGTACTGCGAGGACCGTCAGTCCTCCCTGTACTGGGTACTCCAGCCGGGAGCATCGGTCGGTGGTATCGGTCTGGGCCTGGTGCGCATGGTCCGCCCGTGGAACCAGTGGCTGGTGACCTGGGGGTATGACATCAATCAGCCGCCGCCGGAGGTTGATGCGACCGCCGCCGAGGAGATCGTGCGCAACCTCGTCGGCATCGAGGACCTGGAGATCAACGTCAAGCACTGGTCGCTGTGGACGGTCAACGACATCTACGCCAAGGAGAACATGTCCGGCCGCGTGCTGTGTGTCGGGGATGCCGTCCACCGCCACCCCCCGGGAAACGGTCTGGGGTCCAACACCTCCATCCAGGACTCCTACAACATCGCCTGGAAGCTGGCGATGATTCTCAAGGGCAAGGCCGGGGAGTCCCTGATCGAGTCCTACCAGGACGAGCGTGTCCCGGTAGCGGAGCAGATCGTGCGCCGGGCCAACCAGTCCATCGCCGATTTCGACCATGTGCTTGATGCCCTGGGTATTGATCCGGCAGATGACGCCGAGACCATGATCGAGGCGATGGAGGTGCGCAAGCAGCCCACCGCCGAGGGTGAGCAGCGCCGTCAGGCGCTGCACCAGGCCCTGGAGATCAAGAACTACGAGTTCAACGCCCTGGGCGTGGAGATGGGCCAGCGCTATGAGTCGAGTGCGGTTGTCTCCGACGGGACGGATTGGCCGGCCTACGACCGTGACCCGCAGTTGCACTACCACCCCACGACTCACCCGGGGGCGCGTCTGCCGCACGCGTGGCTGAGCACGGTCAACCCGTCCGCCCCGAAGGTCTCGACCCTGGATATCTGCGGTGGCGGTCACTTCACCGTCCTCACCGGTGTCAACGGTCAGGCCTGGGTCGATGCGGCCGCGACCGTCTCCGCCGAGCTGGGTATTGAGATCCCGGCCGTGCGGATCGGCCCCGGCCAGGACTACACCGACACCTACGGCGACTGGGCGCGTCTGCGTGAGTACGCCGATGACGGGTGTGTGCTGGTCCGCCCCGACAACCATGTCGGTTACCGGGCGTTGCAGCAGCCACAGGATCCGACGGCGGCACTGCGGGAGGCGCTGCGGTCCCTGCTGCATCTCGATGAAACGGACACCATCCTGTCGGCGGACGCCGAGGCCGAGCTGCTGCGCCTGACCCACCGCGAACTCCAGCAGGTCGACGCCCAGTAGACAACCCTGCAGGACAGCACCAGAAGCCACGGACCGGTTCAGTCATCGACTGAACCGGTCCGTTGCTCCTGGGTGCGGTCCAGGGCGCTCATCAGCACCGGGATTCGAGGGATCCCTGATCTCCTCACGTTTCCTTCCGCTTCCCCACGTACTCTGGCCCGGCCATCAGTTAGGGCTGGCCTAAGCCACCTCCGGGAACGGCCCCCACGGCGGGGTCACGGACAGCCACTGCCGGAAATCCTCCGCGAGCTCGCGCAACCCTGCCGCCGCGTAGTGCTGGGCATCCCAGGACGCGTAGAGCGAGACCACCACGGGTCGGCCACCGGCATAAGCGGGCAGCCCCTTCAGCCCGAAGCTGACCTGTTCGGTCACCAGAGCCAGGCCGTGATCGTTGGCCGCCAGAGCCTGGGCCACGAGACCGGTGGCCACGCCGCGGATCTGCAGCGACTCCCCGAGTCTGGCCCCGGCCTCCTCGACGACCACATGGACGCCCGTACGTGGGGCGAGAAGCGGATCGGAACTCAGTTTCTCCAGGTCGGCCACGGGGCTGTCGCCGAAGCGGGCGGCCATCGCTGAAGGGGTGCCCTGGACGAAGATGGTCAGGGGTGCCACGACCATCTGGTGTCGGTGCGGCGGGGGCCGCAGGGTGCTCACCGCCATGTCGACGTCGCGGTCGAGAAGCCCGTCAACCTCGGGGGCGTTGACGATGAGCAGGTCACTGATGGGGGCGTCGGTGGCGGCCATGAACGGGGTGATGAGCACGCTCGCGGTGGTGTGGGGGCTGGCCAGACGCAACGCCGGACGCTCGGCGAACATGAGTTTCAGTGCACCCTCGATCCTCTCGAAGCGGGTGAGCACGTCCCCGCCGAGGTCGTAGAGGGCCTCCCCCGCTGACGTCAGCGCCATGCCGGCGGACGTCCGGTGGAAGAGCTTCAGCCCCAGCCCGGCCTCCAGGCGGCTGATCTGTTTGGACACGGCCGGCTGCGTCACGAACATCCGCTGAGCTGCACCGCTCACGGACCCCTCCTCGGCAACGGCACGGAAGAACTCCAGACTTCGACGATCCATATTCCTAGAAGTTATGGGATGAGGCAGAAACTTTCAATATTCAGAATTAACCGAGGCTGCTACATTCATCCCCAAGCACCAAAATAGTGACCCGGACCACTCGCCGCCTCCCGGAGCGCCCTGGCACACCATCACCCCCCAGACGAAAAGGACACCAGATGAACACCGAATATCCCGTCACCGGGATCGAGCAGGACGTGGAGATCCTCGTCGATAAGTGGGGTGTCCCCCACATCTACGCCGCCACGCGCATGGACGCCTACGTGGCCCAGGGTTTCCAGGCCGCCCGCGACCGCCTCTTCCAGATTGACCTGTGGCGCCGCCGCGGGCTCGGCAGGCTGGCGGAGGCGCTCGGCCCCGCGCACATCAAACAGGACCGCGCTACCCGGCTCTTCCTCTACCGCGGCGACATGCGCGCCGAGTGGCTGTCCTACAGCACCGATGCCCGCGATATCGTCACCGCCTTTGTCACCGGCGTCAACGCCTTCGTCGACTGGGCCATGGCGGATCCGGGACACCGCCTGCCGCCGGAATTCCTCGAGCTGGACTACCGCCCGGCGCGGTGGGAGCCGGAGGATGTCGTACGTATCCGCACCCACGGCCTGCTCTACAACGCGGAACAGGAGCTGGCCCGCGCGCTGACCCTCCGCGATCTGGGCGAGGAGGCTGAGAACCTGCGTTCCGTCCGCGAACCGAAGTCCACCCACCCGACCCCGGGCCCGGACCTCTACGAGCACCTGAGCGATAAGGTCCTCGACGTCTACCGCCTGGCCTTTGCCCCGGTCGACTTCGGTGACGGCACCGCCCCCGCGGAGGAGACGGCGCCGTCGGGAAGCAACAACTGGGTGGTCGCGCCCTCCCGCACCGCCACGGGCCGGCCGATCCTGGCCAACGACCCGCACCGCGCGGTCACGCTGCCCTCGCTGCGCTACCTCACCCACCTGGAGGCCCCGGGGCTCAGCGTCATCGGCGCGGGCGAACCGAACCTGCCGGGCGTGTCCATCGGCCACAACCGGCATGTCGCCTACGGGCTGACCATCTGGGCCGTCGACCACGAGGACCTCTACGTCTACGAGCTGCACCCGGAGGACGATGAGCGTTACCTCTACAACGGCGCGTGGGAGAAGTTCACCACCGTCACCGAGACCTCGAAAGTCGCCGGCGGCGAGGATGTCGTGCACGAGCTGGTGTTCACGCGGCATGGGCCGGTGCTGGGCGTCGATAAGCAGAACCGCCGGGCGGTCGCCCTGCGCGCGGTGTGGCTGGAGCCGGGCATGGCGCCCTATCTGGCCAGCCTGGAATTCCAGGACGCCGCGAACGCCACAGACTTCCGCCGGGCGCTGCGCCGCTGGGGTGCACCGGGAGTGAACATGATCTTCGCGACGACCGAGGGTGACATCGGTTGGCAGGCCAGCGCCCTGGTGCCCCTTCGCCCGGGTTGGGACGGTTCCACGCCGGTGCCCGGTGACGGCAGCCACGAGTGGGATGGTTTCGCCCACGTCGAACAGCTGCCGAACACGCTCAATCCGGAGTCCGGGTGGTTCTCCAGCTCGAACGAGAACAACCTGCCGGAGGACTTCGACAACGACGCCCTGACCACCACGACCGACTGGTACTCCAGCGCACGGCATGAGCGTTTGGCGCAGTGGTTCGACAGCGGCGAGCCCATCGACATCGAGTCGAGCCTGCGGATGCAGACCAACGCCGAGAACCTCCACGGCCGCCACCTGCTAGACATGCTCGCCGGCATCCGTCCGCAGCAGCACGCCGAGGAATGGGCCGGGCTGCAGACCTGGGACGGCACCGAGGACGTCGACTCCCGCGCGGCACTTGTCTACCAGGTCTGGCAGCGCCGCCACCTGCGCCCCTGGCTGGTCGATAACGCGTTGGAGCGCCTCGGCCTGGACAAGACCGCCGCCCACCGCCTGCTCCGCGACGACACCCTCTTCTCCGATATCCGCCCGGACCTGCGCATGCTCGAGCTTTTCGACGCCCCCGCCGACCACGCCCTGCTCACCACCGGCGTCGAGCAGACCCTGGGCACCGCACTGGCGGAGATCACCGAGCTGCTGGGCCCGGACGAATCCCGCTGGAAGTGGGGTGAGCTGCACCGCACGAAGCTGGTCCACGCTGTCCTGGGCACGGCGCAGGACGTGCCGGAGGAATGGGGACAGCTGCCCAGTGTCCCGCGCGCCGGCAGCGGCGACGTCGTGGGCCTGAGCGGTTACGACGCCACCTTCAACGCCGTGATGGGCAGCAGCTTCCGCCTCGCCATGGACGTCGGCGAGTGGGACTCCAGCCGCGTGATCAACTCCCCCGGCCAGTCCGGTGACCCGCGTTCGGAACACTACGCGGACCTGTTCGGGATGTGGGCCACGGATGAGACCTTCCCGCTGCTCTACAGCCGGGAGGCCATCGAGCAGGCCGTGGGCCGGCGCATCGTCCTGCGGGCAGGTGGGAAGCCGTGAATCCGGCGCAGCGGCGCTCCCGCGAACCACCGGGACCCACACACTTCCCCGATCACACCACCACTACATAAAGGATCAATCATGGGTTACCTCAAGCTTCCCGAAGGCAAGAAGATCGCCGTCAACCTCGGCACGGATTTCGACGCCCAGTCGCTCTGGCTCGGCGGTTTCAACAAACCCTCCCCCTCCTACATGTCGCGCGGCGAGTACGGCGCCGAGGTCGGCGTCCCCCGCCTGCTCGAGCTCTACGAGAAGTACGACATCAAGACCACCTGGTTTACCCCGGGCCACACCATCGACACCTTTCCCGGCGCCTGCGAGGCCGTCGCCGAGAAGGGCCACGAATTCGGCCACCACGGCTACTTCCACGAAAACCCCACGTTGATCGACGCCGGCACGGAGGAGGAGCTCGTCGAGCGCGCCTTCGACACCTTCGACCGCCGCCTGGGCATCCGCCCCGTCGGCTACCGCTCCCCCTACTGGGACTACTCCGACAGCACCCTCGACATCGTGGAGAAATTCGGCTTCAAATACGACTCCTCCCTCATGGGCCGGGACCTGGAGGCCTACCGCCCGCAGCGCTGGGCCATCGACTGGGAGAACGGCAACACCGCCGGCAAGGCCAGCCACGTCCTTGAGGTCCCCGTCAGCTGGTACCTCGACGACTTCCCGCCGCTGGGGTGTGTCACCGGCATCCAGACCGGCCAGCAGGACACCGAGACCATCTACCGCCGCTGGCGCGACATCTTCGACTACGGCTACGAGCGCGTCGAGAACGCCGTGTTCACCTCCTGTGTCCACCCGCAGACGATCGGCCAGCCGCACCACATGATGTGGTACGAGAAGCTCATCGAGCACATGGTCGGCCACGACGGCGTGTGGTTCGCCACCCTGGATGAGATCGTCGACTGCTGGGTCGACGACGAGGAGGACCACCGCAAGATGGCCCTGCCGGACATCCGCACCACCGCCGAGCGCCCCTCCTACTACCCGGACTTCTAGGAGGGAGTTCGGGCGGCCCGGCTTGTTAACGGGTCATGTCGGATCAGGCGGAATATCGTCCCCGGAAAGGCCTCAGGATCTCCCTGCAGGGTTCGATTCCGGGGACGGTTTTCCGGCGGCCTCAGTCGGCCGGCCAGGCGAAGGTCACGTCGCGGGTCTCCACGTCGGCGCGGACGAGCGAGACCTTCGTGGTGGTGCCCTGGGCGGGGTGGCCGAGAGCGTTGGCCAGCACCGGGGGTTCGGGGAGGAAGATGCGGGCCTGGGAGCGTTCGGCATCAGACGTCAGTACAACGGCGTCGAAGTTGTGGCCCAGCCAGGGGGCGAGCACGGTGGCCTCGGTGAGGTCGAGGCAGGCACGGTCGACGGAGCCGGCGAGCTGGGAGGTGCGCTGCATGGCCTCGATGACGTCATCGGTACGCGAGCTCACCCACTCGGGGACCTCGGTGCCGGCACACAGGGCCAGGCAGTACTCAGTGGCGAAGCGGTCGACCAGGCGGCGCAGCGGGGCGGTGACGTGGGCGTAGTAGCCGCCGATGCCGGCGTGGACCTCGGCGTCACCGTTGCCCACGCTGGCGTAACCGGAACCGCGCAGCAGTTTCTGGGCCTCGCGCATGACGGCCATGCCGCGGGCCTCGGTGGCGTCGACAAGCTGGAGGAACTCGCCGATCTCCTGGTCCTCGGCCAGTTCGTAGCCCAGGGCGCGGGCCTCGGCGCGGAAGGTGGCTTCGGCCTCCTCGTCGGCCGGGCGCAGGGTGCGCAGCAGGCCGGCGCCGCGCTTGACCATGAGGGTGCCGGCACACATGCCGGTGAGCAGGGAGATCTCGGAGTTCCAGTCCATAACCTCGTGGCGCGGTTCGACGATGAGCTCGTAGGTGCCGTCGTCGAGCGCGCGCACGCGTTGGGAGGGCAGGCGCAGGTTGATGGCGTGACGTCGCAAAGCGGAGACCTCGCGGAGCTGGCCGACCTCCGGCAGCAGCTCGATGGACGGGTGCATGCTGCCGGCGAGGTAATCGGCGTGGACATCGTCGTAGTTCAGGCGCGCGTGCGAACGGACCAGGGCACGCTCGACATGGAAGCTCATGACCTCGCCGGCGGTGTCGAGCTCGAAGGTCCACAGCACAGCCGGACGGTCGACGTCGGGAAGGAGGGAGGCGGAGCCCTCGGAAAGCTCCTCGGGGTGCAGGCGTGCGGGCTCGTCCGGCAGGTAGATCGTCTGCCCACGGCGCAGCGACTCAGCCTCCAGCGCGCTGCCGGGTTCGATGAAGGCGGCGACATCGGCGATGGCGTAGTGCACGCGGTAGCCGCCGACGGTGCGCTCGATGTGGACGGCCTGGTCGAGGTCCCGGGAACCGACGGGGTCGATGGTCACCAGGGGGATGCCGCGTGCTTCTCTGCGTCCCCGGTGGAAGCGGTCCCGCGCCGCCGCAGCGGCCGCATGGAGTTCCGGCGCGAAGTCGGTGGGGACCTCGAATTCCTCGGCGATGCCACGGAAGTTCAGGGGCGCTGCATAAAGCTTCATAGCGCCCCATTGTGACACAGCTCTGCCCCGATCAGGCGGGGCGTTGTCCAGGAAGAGCGGGGCCCCTCACCCCCGCACCAGGCTGTGTCCCGGATCTCATTTACCCCTTGCGCTTGCCGGTATCACCCGATAGCCTTCATAAGAACGAACGATTGTTTGTTTGGGGTTCATCAGCGGACGATGCCTGATGGATCTTCCACTATTTCGCAGGAGGCACAGCCATGAAAGCACTGGTACTCACCGAATTCGGCAAGGACCTGGAGATAATGACCATGCCGGATCCCACCCCTGAGGCGGATGGGGTGGTGATCCGCATCGAGGCGAACGGCGTCTGCCGCAGCGACTGGCACCTGTGGATGGGCGACTGGGACTGGCTCGGCCTCAAAGTGGAGTTCCCCCACGTCCTCGGGCACGAGTTCTCCGGCGTGGTGGAGGAGGTGGGCTCCGGGGTGTCCCGCTTCGCTGTCGGGGACCGTGTCTTCGTGCCGCACGCCCACGGTTGCGGGGTCTGCGAATACTGCCTGAGCGGTTTCACCAATGTCTGCGCGAACGTCATCTTCGCCGGCACGGACTACTGGGGCGGATACGGTCAGTATGTGGCGGTTCCGGCTGCAGACCGGAATCTGGTCCGGCTACCGGACGGGGTCTCTTTCGAGGCCGCAGCCGGCCTGGGCTGCCGATTCATGACCGCCTGGCATGGTGTGGTGGACCAGGCGAAGGTCCAGCCGGGCGAGTGGGTGGCAGTCCACGGTTCCGGCGGGATGGGGTTGTCCGCCATTCAGATCGCTTCTGCCGTCGGCGCCTCCGTCATCGCCGTCGACATCAACGACAAGGCCCTGGAGATGGCCCGCAACGCCGGGGCGGTGCACACTATCAACTCGCTGGACACCGACCCGGTCGAAGCTGTGCGGGAACTCACCGCGGGAGGGGTGCACGTCGGGATCGACGCCCTGGGGATCCAGCAGACCTGCCTCAATTCCCTGAACAGCCTGCGCAAGCGTGGCCGCCACCTGCAGGCCGGACTCACCTCCCAGGATGAGA
This sequence comes from Corynebacterium hylobatis, assembly GCF_003955685.1. Taxonomy (GTDB): domain Bacteria; phylum Actinomycetota; class Actinomycetes; order Mycobacteriales; family Mycobacteriaceae; genus Corynebacterium; species Corynebacterium hylobatis. Next base: position 30,495 of record NZ_RXHJ01000022.1, on the reverse strand, counting down.
AGGGGGCCATCCCTGTCCCTATCGACGCCATCGCGCTGCAGGAACTGTCCATCATCGGGTGTGCCAACATGCCCATCGCGCGATTCCCCGACATGATGCGCATGGTGGAGAGCGGCACCGTTGACCCGGCTGCCACCATCACCCGTCGTGTAGGGCTGGAAGGGGCCCGCGAGGTCCTGCAGGGCATGGGCACCTACAGCGTGCCCGGAATCACGATCCTGAACGACTGGCAGTAACACCGGCCACAAGGAAAACACAAGGAGAATCATGACCACCACGACTTTGACCCGCTACTCCGATTTCTATGTTGACGGCCGCTGGGAACCTGCCTCCGGACAGGAGTGGGACGACGTCCGCAGCCCGGTGACCGAGCAGGTCCTGCACACGGTTCGCCGCAGCAGTTCCGCCGATGTCGACCGGGCCGTGGCAGCGGCGAAGAACGCTTTCCCGGCTTTCTCCCGCACCACTGTGGCGGAACGGATCGAGCTGCTGGAACGCATCCTGGAGGTTTACCGGAACCGGAAGGAGGAGTTCGCCCAGGCCCTCACCCTGGAGATCGGCGCGCCGATCACCCTGGCCCGCGGTGCCCAGGCAGGAACCGGTGAAGGCCATCTCGCCAGCGCCATTGAAGCGCTCCGGAACCAGCAGCTGGAGGAATCGCGCGGAGATTCCCTCATCATCCGGGAACCAGCCGGTGTCGCTGCGCTGATCACCCCCTGGAACTGGCCGATGAACCAGATCTTCACCAAGGTGGCTTCCGCACTGGGAGCGGGTTGCACCGTGGTGTTCAAACCCAGCGAGGTGGCCCCGCTCACCGGGTTGCTGGTCGCTGAGATCCTCGATGAGGTCGGTCTCCCCGCCGGAGTGTTCAACCTGGTCACCGGGGACGGCCCGTCGGTCGGCAGCCTGCTGACCTCGCACCCGGATGTCAACGTGGTCTCCTTCACCGGCTCCACCCGCGCGGGCCGGGAGATCACCAGGGCCGCGGCGGACACCATCAAGATTGTCCACCTCGAGCTCGGCGGCAAGTCGCCGGACATCATCCTCGACGACGCCGATTTCGCGAAGGCCGTCGACGCCTGCATCGAGGCATGCTTCCGCAACGCCGGCCAGTCCTGCAGTGTGACAACCAGGATGCTGGTGCCGAAAAAGCATGCAGAGGAGATCATCGCCCTGGCCAAGGAGGCTGCCGAACGATACGTCGTGGGGGATCCTGCCGAGGAAACCACCACGCTGGGGCCGATCGTGAACCAGCGTCAGTTCGATCACGTGCAGGGCCTGATCCAGCAGGGCATCGACGAGGGAGCCCGCCTCGTCACCGGGGGAACGGGCCTGCCCGACGGGATCAGCACGGGTTATTACACCAGGCCGACCGTCTTCGCCGATGTCGATTCCTCCATGAGCATCGCCCGGGAGGAGATCTTCGGACCGGTGCTCAGCATCCTGACGTACGAATCGGAGGATGAGGCCATCGAGATCGCCAACGACTCGATTTACGGCCTGGGCGCATCCGTGCAGTCCAGCGACCCGCAGCGAGCGCTGGCGGTGGCCCGCCGGATCCGGTCGGGCCATGTCTACATCAACCAGCAGAACAGCGACTATGTCAGTGTGCCGTTCGGCGGATGGAAGCAGTCGGGAACCGGTTACGAACACAGCGTCTGGGGCATCGAAGGCTTCCAGTTGATCAAGGCTGTGCTGGGAATCAGCGGATAATCAAGGCGGCCCGGGGGCACGGGGCAACCGGTCCCCGGGCCGCCTCTGAGGCATTGAAGGCGAATGAGTCGGCCTGTAAGCCGGATTCTGTACCCCGTGAAGGGGCGGTGATCATCCATCTGGGCAGGTCATCGCTGACCGCCTCAAGCAGCTACCTTCGGACTCGGGCGAGCAGCCCTCAGGCGTCCGATCCGGCCTGCCGATTGGCAGGCCATGATGCCTTGCTCCCGGTGGGGTTTACCTGGCCAGACCAGTCACCTGGCCTGCCGGTGCGCTCTTACCGCACCCTTTCACCCTTACCGCCCCGGAGGGCGGCGGTCTACTTTCTGTTGCACGTGCCCGCGGGTCGCCCCGGGTTGCCGTTAGCAACCACCGTGCTCGGTGGAGTCCGGACTTTCCTCGACCTCCTCCTGCCCCGGTGCCGGGGTGGTCAGGAGGCCGCGATCACCCGGCCAACTCATTCGCAGACACCCACCTTACTCGCGGTGTCCGCGATCCGGAAGAGGCCTGCTCAGGAGCCTCAGCGCAGGTGCGCGGTGTCGTTGAACACGCGCAGCGTGGAGCCGACGCGGGCCTCCTCGCCGAAGAACTCCACCACGCTCAACGAGGCCAGGTCCAGGAACATCCGGGAGACCACGTGCGGGCCGGCGTCGAGTGCCTGGCGGATGAAGGACTTGATCGGGGTGACGTGGCTGACCACCAGTACGGTCCGGCAGCGGTAGCGCTGCTCCAGGTCACGGCGCACGGCGCGGACCCGGTTGTGCAGCTGCTGCAGGGACTCGCCACCCGGCGGGGTGATGGTGGGGTTGGACAGCCATTCCTCGTGCAGGTGCGGGGACATGGCGTGGGCCTCGTCGAAGGTCCTGCCCTCCCACTCGCCGAAGTCCTGCTCGATGAGCCCGTCGATGATCTCCACCTCGAGGCCGAGGACCTCGGCTGCCGCGCGGGCGGTCTGCACGCAGCGGGTCAGCGGGGAGGTGACGATGGCGTCAATGCCACCGCGGCTGGCCAGCATCTGCGCGGCGGCCGCGGCCTGGCCCGCCCCGATGTCGGTGAGCACCGGGTCCGAGAGGCCCGAGTACTGCTTGGCGGCGGACATCTCCGTCTGGCCGTGGCGCAGCAGTACGAACCGGGTGGGCGGGGTGGTCGCCCCGGTCCAGTGGGCCGGGGTGCCGGAGGTGGACTGGGTGGTGGCGACGATCTCGCAGTCATCCGCGCCGCGGTGCTCATCCGGAGCCTCCGACGACGGCGCCGACTCGGGCACAGAAGTCCCGCCCACGATGCCGGGCTCATGCCCCTTCGCGGCGGCGTCCATGGCCTGGTTGGACAGGGCGTCGGCAACCTCGTTGCGGCCGCGCGGCACCCAGGTGAAGGTGACGGACTCGAAGTTGTCCATCAGGCGGCGGGCCTCCATGGCGAGTTTCTGCATGTCGGGGTGCTTGATCTTCCAGCGGCCGCTCATCTGCTCGACGACGAGCTTGGAGTCCATGTGGACCTCCACGCTGCGGGCGCCGAGGTCACGGGCGGCCTCCAGGCCACGGAGCATGCCGTGGTACTCGGCGACGTTGTTGGTGGCGCGTTTGCCCACGACGTAGACGATGTCGCGCAGGGCGGTGCGCCCGTCGGCGGCGTAGACGACGGTGCCGGAGCCGGCTATGCCCGGGTTGCCGCGGGAGCCGCCGTCGGCGTAGATGATCACATGGTCATTCCCCGCCACTAGGACTGCTTCCGGATGAGGTAGGTGCCGCACTCGGGGCACTTGGGCAACTCATCGGCCGGGGCGCGGTTGATGCGCTGCTGGTCCATGCCGGAGAGCACGATGTAGCAGCCGCCGCAAGTGCGGCCGTTGAAGTCGGCGGCGCCGACATCGGAGTCGTTCTTCTGGGCGTCGTATTCGGCCAGCACGTCCGCAGGCAGCTGCTCCCGCAGCTCGGCGATGTGGACCTCGGGGTCCTTGATCGCGGCGGCGGCCTCGTTGGCGGTCTCGGCGGCACGCTTGGCCACCTCGATCTGGCGGGCCAGCTCATCGACCTTGGCGCCGTGGACGTCGCGGTTGTTGCGCAGGGCGTGGATCTGGTTGTGGGACTCGGCGAGTTCGCTCATCAGGTCGGCGATGCGGGACTTGGCGGAGTAGCGGTCGTGCTCGAGGTCGCGGCGGCGCTCCGGGTCGGTCTCGGCGGCGAGAGCTGCCTTGTCGGCGCGTTCGCGCTGGCGGAGTTTGCGCTCGTCCTCCTGGATGCGCAGGATCTCGGCCTCCATGTCGTCGACGGCCATCTGGGCGGCCGCGGAGGCGTTCTGCATGCGCTGCTGCTCCTTGAGCAGGCGGTCGTATTCCTTCTGCTCGGAGGTGACGAAGGCCTTGTCACCGACCACCTCGAGGGATCGTTCGGTGTTGGCGAGCTCAAGCAGGACGGCCTGCTGCGTCGGATCGAGTTTCATACTGTTCTTTCTACTTGGTCGCGTGGGCGGAGAGGGTCCAGGGGTCGGTACGGAGGTCGATGACGTGGGTTTCCACGTCCGCCCCCTCCCCCACGATCCCCGCCGCCTGCGCGGTCCAGGGGAATTCGCTGGCCCAGTGGGCGGTGTCGATGACCGGCGGGCCCCCGGCACGCAGGTACTCGTCCACGGGGTGGTGGCGCAGGTCGGAGGTGACGTAGGCGTCGACCCCCAGGCCCCGGACGGCGTCGAGGAAGCTGTCGCCGGAGCCGGAACTCACGGCCACCCGCTTGATCATCGCATCCGGGTCGCCGGCGGCGCGCACGCCCCATTCGGTGACCGGCAGGGTGTCAGCGACCTGCTGGGTGAAGTCCCGCAGGCTCATCGGCTCGGGCAGCTCGCCGATGCGTCCCAGTCCGAGGGCCTGAGCGGCATCGGAGGTGTCCACGGACTCGAAGATGTCGAAGGCCGGCTCCTCGTAGGGGTGGGCCTCGCGCAGGGTTTCAAGCAGCACACCGCGCAGGCGCGCCGGGGCGACGAATTCGACGCGGATCTCACGGGCCCGGTGCAGCTCCCCGATCTCACCCTCGGTGGGATCGGCGCCCTCGACGGGCATGAACTGGCCGGTGCCCTCGATGTCGAAGGAACACGCGCGGTAGTTGGCGATCTGTCCGGCGCCGGCGCTAAAAAGCGCCTGCTTGACGGCCTCGGCGGAGGCGGGTGGGATGTGCACGCCCCATTTGTCCACGGCCTGGCCGGTTTTCGGCAGGATGGGTCGGCCGGAGCTGATGCCCACCAGCTCGGCCAGCCTGTCGTTGACGCCGGGGCGGGCGGAATCGGCGTTGGTGTGCGCGGCGAACAGCGCCACCCCGCCCTTGATCAGGGTGTGGATGACCCTGCCCTTGGGGGTGTCAGCTGCCACGGAGGTCACCCCGCGCATGAGCAGCGGGTGGTGGATCACCAGCATCTGGGCGCCGGTGCGCACCGCCTCCTCGGCCACGGCCTGGGTGCAGTCCAGAGCGAAGGCCACCTTTTTCACTTCGTCTGCCGGGTCGCCGCAGATCAGGCCCACGGCGTCCCAGCTCTCCGCGAGCGAGGGCGGGTAGGCCTCCTCCAGGATCGAACGGATCTCAGCCACAGTAGTCATAGCTTCCCAGTGTAGACGGGCCCCGCGGCGCGCTCTCTGGCACATTGGGGGCCGTGAGCATTCTTCTTCTCGACGTCGACGGCACCCTCATCGATTCCCTGCCCGGCATCCAGGGCGGATTCCGCCACACCCTGGATCAGCTGGGCTGGCCGCACCCCGACCAGCAGTTCGTGGACCACATCGCCGGACCGCCGATGGAGGTGACGCTGCGTTCCCTGGGTATGAGCCCGGAGCTGGCGCAGGAAGGGCTGCAGATCTACCTGGACTACACCCGGCGCGGGGGTTGGGCGAACGCCACGAGTTTCCCGGGCATGCTGGAGCTGGTGCGCTCCTGGAAGGCGGCGGGGCTGACGCTGGCGACGGCGACCTCCAAGGGGGAGGAATTCGCGCGGCTGATCCTGGAACGGGAGGGTTTCCTCGCGCACATCGATTTCCTCGGCGCGGCCCAGGAGGATGGCCCGCGGCGGGGTAAATCCGCGGTGATCGACCACGTCCTGGCGACGAATGGGTGGGATGTTGACACCTCAGATATCCTCATGATCGGCGACCGCACCCACGACATTGAGGGGGCGGCCGAGCACGGCATCAACACGGTTGCCGTTGCGTGGGGATACGGAACCCCAGCGGAGTGGGCGAACGCCGCCCGCACCGCCCACACGCCCACTGATCTGGAAGGGATCGTCCATGACTGGCTCGCCGCACGAGGATGAGCGTTACCACGTCGATTTCGTCTGTACCGGCAACATCTGCCGTTCCCCCATGGCTGAGGTGATCTTCCACGACGCGGTGGAGAGCGCCGGTCTGAGCCCCCATATCCGCGTCACCTCCTCCGGCATCGGCGGCTGGCATGTCGGCAACGGTGCGGACCGCCGCGCCATCACCGAGCTGCGTTCCGCGGGCCTGGACGGCTCCGAGCACGTCGCCTCCCAGTTCGGCCCGGAGGACATGGCCGCCGACCTCATCGTGGCCCTGGACACCGGGCACATCTCCGAGCTCATCGCCCGCGGTGTGCCGGAGGAGAAGATCCGCCTGCTGCGCAGCTTCGATCCCACCGCCCCGGAGCAGGCCTCCGTGGCCGACCCCTACTACGGCGGTCCGGAGGGTTTCACCGAGACCCGCCAGCAGATCGAGGCGGCTGTGGGTGGCCTGCTCGACTTCGCACGCGGTGCCGTCCAGGTGAGCAACTAGGACCTCTGGACACGCCGGGTACACTGGTCACCTGATGAGTACAACGAGGCAGAGGTACGGAAGCGCGCACAGCCGGGGCAAAAAGGGCTGGCGTGTCTTCCTCAAACCCGGCTGGGTGTTCATGTTCCTGGCCATCGTGGCCTTCAGCTACGCCGCCTTCAGCTTCCTGGCCCCCTGGCAGCTGGGCAAGGACGATGACATCGTCCAGCGCAACGAGCAGATCGACGCCGCCTTCCGGGTCGACCCCGTCCCGGCCACCGAGATCTTCGGCCCGGACGGCACGGTCAGTCCGGAGGACGAGTGGCGGCGAGTGACCCTCCAGGGCCGCTACCTCACCGACGATGAGGTCCTGCTGCGCCTGCGGCCGGTCGACACCTCCCCCGCCTTCCAGGCACTGACCCCGTTCCAGCTGGATTCAGGCGAGGCGATCCTGGTCAACCGTGGTTTCACGGTACCGCTGGACGGTAACGTCCCTGACATCACCGCCGCCCCCACCGGGCATCTGACCATCACCGGCCATGCCCGCTTCAATGAGCAGATGCCCGGCTCCGAGCCGTTGACCGACCACGGTTACCGCCAGGTCTACGGCATCAACACCGACCAGATCGGGCAGGTCGTGGGTGTGGATCTGGCCCATGACTTCGTCCAGCTCTCCGAGGGCGAGCCGGGCGCGCTCAACGCCATCCCGATCCCGCAGCTCGACCGCGGTTCGCACCTGTCCTACGGCTTCCAGTGGATCGCCTTCGGCATCATGGCCCCGCTCGGCCTGGGCTACTTCATCTGGGCCGAGATCCGCGAGCGCCGCCGTGTGCGAGCCGAGGAACAGGAGCTTATCGACTCCCCCGCCACCCCCACCCAGCCCGAGTCCCCGGAGGCGCCCACCGAGGCTGCTGCGGCCACCGCCCCGGCCGCCCGCAGCCGCTACGGTGACGCCCGCCCCGACCACTACGGTCGGCTGGCCAAGCGCGAGCGGGAGCGCTTCTAGCTTTTGCCCGGGAAAAAACCTCTGCGGAGGACTAGGCTGGACCTGTCACCCCAACTAGTTTCCGCAGGACTTGATCATGGGCTTCTGGAATCGACTCATCGGTACCTCCGGCGCAGAGCGGATCGTGGACGCACGCGCGGCAGGTACCCCTTCACCCCGCCGCTGGGGCGCAGCGGAAGAACACAACATGATGTGCTGCGACCCCCGGGTGGCGGCACAGGCACTCCTGCTGGCCGTGAACAACGCCGCCGAGCACGGCTTCGAACCGAAACGCGAGATCACCGTCGACGACGTCGACTTCGACTACTACAACGGGGCGGACGGTTTCCGCCTGGAGCACCTCAACGCGCTGCTGCGCCTGACCGAGGATGACAGCACCCCCCTGTTCCCCAGGACCGTGCACTTCGACCCGGAATGCGTGGAATCCAATGACACCTACTCCCGCCTGCTGGAGCAGATAGCGGAGGCCGCCGGCACCGCGGACCGCTTCAGCGAAATCCACTGCGACCTGCACTTCGGTCCCTTCTTCCACAACAACCCGGTCGGTGAACTCGACTATCTCCTCGACGGCGAAGCCGTCCACCACGACATCGCCGTGGAGGGTGAGTGGGCCGACCCGGAGGTCATCCGACGCCTCTTCCAGGACGCCACTCCCGAGGGGCACACATGGGTGGCCACCGGGGACTTCGCGGTGCACGTATGGGTGCCGGAGGAGCGCGCCGAGGCGGTTGCGCGTATCTTCGCCTCAGAGGACACCGCCGCCGAAGCCCGCCTCGCCGGCCGCCTCTACGAGGAACGACACCGTCACCGCATCATCGATCAGGAGTAAGCGCATGAGTGCCCGGAAGAAGAACCGCCGGAAGAAGACCACCAGGGCCGTGAATACCGTCGCGGAGAGCACCCCGGTGGAGCAGACCCCGGCGGAGGAAACTCCGCCTTTCCGGACACCGCCGGCGAACCCGGTTTTCCACCTCCTGGAGCAGAGCACGGAGCTGCTCAACGGCTACGGACTCGGCCGGAGGGAGAACGACCTCACCGGTCACCTCCCCCACACCCCGACCGCCGACCCGAACTTCCGGCGCCGTCCGCTGACCACCATGCTCACCCAGGTCGACCCGGACGGCGTCCCCTTCCGAGAGCGCGTCTTCATCGACGAGGGCGAGCTGACCCGCACCAGCGTCGAGGAACTGAAGTGCTTCATCACTGAGGCCGCCGACCGCGCCGGCACCGCCGAGCACCTCAGCGACATCGTGGTCATGCTCAACCCGGGCTCCACCATCACCGGCAGCCTGCGCTACACCATCAACCAGACCGTCCGGGACCACTCCTTCGACCTGGACCCCGGTTTCGGTGATGCCCAAGTGGAGGCGGAGGTCCTGCAGGGTGTGGCCCCCTACGGCTACGACGCCTTCACCTTCTACGCCCTGCCCAGCGTGAAGCCGGTGACCATCTGGATTTCCAGCGACAGCGACGACGGGCTCATCGAGGCCCTGAAGCAGGAGAACGAAGAGCTGCCCGTTCCGGAGCAGACCGAGGCTTAAGCGAACTCCCTGCGATCAGTCCCGAAACGGCACTGACCGCAGGTTCTTCTTCGCGGGGTTTGTCCTCGCGGGGTTCCGCACGCCGGTCCTGCCTGTGGGCACGGACGAAAAAGCAGGCCATGAGGGTTCCTAGAAAACCACTCATGACCTGCTATTGCACTGGTGCGCTCTGACGGGCTCGAACCGCCGACCTATTGGGTGTAAACCAATTGCTCTTCCAGCTGAGCTAAGAGCGCTGGATACTGACCTACAGGTGTCACCTGTGGGTCAAGCTCCGTGAAGATTACCACGCATGAACCGGAAGTCCATGCAGAGGGGTTACTTCTGGGGTCCGCTGGCCTCGAGGCAGGATCCCTGCCACTCGCCGAGGCGTTCCGCCTTGGTCTGGACCAGGCCTGCGAGCTGCGCGGATTCGGAGATCTCGCCGGGTGCCACGGTGCCGGGTTTGCCGGCGCCGGGGGTCAGGAGCCAGATGCGGCCGTTGTCGGCGAGGGGCCGGATCGCGTCGACGAGGCCGTCGACCAGGTCACCGTCCTCTTCGCGCCACCACAGGAGGACGACGTCGCAGAGCTCGTCGGTGTCCTCATCGAGCAGTTCTTCTCCGATGGCATCTTCCACTGCCTCGGAAATACCGGCGTCACAGTCGTCGTCCCAGCCGACTTCCTGAACGGTCATCCCTGCCTGGATCCCGAGAATCTGTGCATATTCCTGGGCGTCTTTCTTCACAACGCCCGGAGCGTCCACCACTGTGTATTTCCTCCTTGTTGGGGGCTGAACCCAGGGCGGGTCCAGCCTGTTTTGATTACTGCTAGGCAGAATACAAGGTAATGCCACGATTTTCCTGTTTTCATCAACCTGAGACCAGGTTGTTGTTTCGGGGGTAAGCGATCCGGATTCGCAATCTGCACCACCTGCAGCCTCACAACCCCACGCCAGAAGTCCGCCTCCGTGTGCCTGCCACGGTTAAGCATGGAATATGGGGCCCAGGACACCTGGTTGGAATTTATGCAGGTCACATCACACCGCTCACCAGCGTTATTCACAAAATTTGCAAAGACCCGGAAGAACCTTGGCGAAGGAAAACACGTATCCTTGATACCGATCCTTGGGCTGGTCGGACCACCTTCCTGGCCTGCCCGAGTGCTCCATCTATTAACCACAATTCTGGAGGCTAGACATGGCAGAAGACCTGACCGCGAACGGCGTCAAGGACGACTCCAATTTCCCGCTGATTCGCGACGGTGTCGCTTCTTACCTCAATGACTCGGACCCCGAGGAGACCCGCGAGTGGATGGATTCCCTCGACGGTCTGCTCACCGAGTCCTCCCCGGAGCGTGCCCGCTACCTGATGCTGCGCCTCCTGGAGCGTGCCTCGGCCAAGCGGGTTCCGCTGCCGAACCTGACCTCCACTGACTTCGTCAACACCATCCCCACCACCATGGAGCCGGAATTCCCGGGCGATGAGGAGATGGAGAAGCGTTACCGCCGCTGGATGCGCTGGAACGCCGCCATCATGGTGCACCGCGCGCAGCGTCCGGGCATCGGTGTGGGTGGCCACATCTCCACCTACGCCTCTGCCGCCCCGCTCTACGAGGTCGGTTTCAACCACTTCTGGCGCGGCAAGGACCACCCGGGTGGCGGCGACCACATCTTCTTCCAGGGTCACGCCTCCCCGGGCATGTACGCCCGTGCCTTCCTCGAGGGCCGTCTGTCCGAGGAGGATCTCGACGGTTACCGTCAGGAGGTCTCCCGTGGTGAGGGCAACGGCATCCCGTCCTACCCGCACCCGCACGGCATGCCGGACTTCTGGGAGTTCCCGACCGTGTCCATGGGCCTGGGCCCGATGGATGCGATCTACCAGGCGCGGTTCAACCGTTACCTGCACAACCGCGGCATCAAGGACACCTCCCAGCAGCATGTCTGGGCCTTCCTCGGTGACGGTGAGATGGATGAGCCGGAGTCCCGCGGCCTGATCCAGCACGCTGCGCTGAACAACCTGGACAACCTGACTTTCGTGGTCAACTGCAACCTGCAGCGTCTCGATGGCCCGGTGCGCGGCAACACCCAGATCATCCAGGAGCTGGAGTCCTTCTTCACGGGCGCCGGCTGGAACGTCATCAAGGTCATCTGGGGCCGCGAATGGGACGAGCTGCTGGCCAAGGACAAGGACGGCGCTCTGGTGACCGTCATGAACTCCACTCCGGACGGTGATTACCAGACCTTCAAGGCCAACGACGGCGCCTACGTCCGTGAACACTTCTTCGGCCGCGATGAGCGCACCCTCAAGCTGGTCGAGGACATGAGCGATGAGGAGATCTGGGCCCTGCCGCGCGGTGGCCACGACTACCGCAAGGTCCACGCCGCCTACAAGCGCGCCATGGAGACCAAGGACAAGCCGACGGTCATCCTGGCCTTCACCATCAAGGGCTACGGCCTGGGCCACAACTTCGAGGGCCGTAACGCGACCCACCAGATGAAGAAGCTGGCCGCGGAGGATCTGAAGAACTTCCGTGACAAGCAGCAGATCCCGATCCCGGACGAGGTGCTCGAGGCGGATCCGTACCTGCCGCCGTACTACCACCCGGGCGAGGATGCCCCGGAGATCCAGTACATGAAGAACCGTCGTGAGGAGCTCGGCGGCTTCATCCCGGAGCGCCGTTCCACCTACACCCCGCTGCAGGTACCCGAGATCGACAAGCTGCGTTCCGTGCGCAAGGGCTCCGGCAAGCAGGAGGTTGCCACCACCATGGCGCTCGTGCGTTCCTTCAAGGAGCTCATGCGTGACAAGGAGCTGGGCAAGCGCATCGTCCCGATCATCCCGGATGAGGCCCGTACCTTCGGCCTGGACTCCTGGTTCCCGACCCTGAAGATCTACAACCCGCACGGCCAGAACTACGTCCCGGTCGACCATGACCTGATGCTGTCCTACCGGGAGGCCACCGACGGCCAGATCCTGCACGAGGGCATCAACGAGGCCGGTTCCGTGGCCTCGTTCATCGCCGCCGGTTCCTCCTACGCCACCCACGGCGAGGCGATGGTTCCGCTGTACATCTTCTACTCGATGTTCGGTTTCCAGCGCACCGGTGACAGCATCTGGGCGGCCGCCGACCAGATGTCGCGTGGTTTCCTCATCGGTGCCACCGCCGGCCGTACCACCCTGGCCGGTGAGGGTCTGCAGCACATGGACGGCCACTCCCAGATCCTGGCCTCCACCAACCCGGGTGTCGTCTCCTACGACCCGGCCTTCGGTTATGAGATCGCGCACCTGCTGCGCGAGGGCATCGACCGCATGTACGGCCCGGGCCGCGGTGAGAACGCCATCTACTACCTCACCGTCTACAACGAGCCGACCCCGCAGCCGGCCGAGCCGGAGAACCTGGACGTCGAGGGCCTGCACAAGGGCATCTACCTCTACTCCCCCGCCGCCGATGCAGGCGTCGAGGGCCACGAGGCCTCCATCCTCGCTTCCGGTATCGGCATGGGTGCCGCCCTGCGTGCACGTGAGATCCTGGCCGAGGACTACAACATCAAGTCCAACATCTTCTCCGTCACCTCCTGGGTCGAGCTGGCCCGCGAGGGTGCGGCGAAGAACAAGGAGCAGCTGCGCTACCCGGACAGGGAGATCGACGAGGCCTTCGCCACGACCCAGCTGAAGCAGGCTGACAGCGGCACCTTCGTCGCGGTCTCCGACTTCGCGACCGACCTGCAGGAGCAGATCCGCGCCTACGTCCCGGGCGAGTACATCGTCCTGGGTGCGGACGGCTTCGGCTTCTCCGATACCCGCCCGGCCGCCCGCCGCTACTTCAACATCGACGCCGAGTCCGTCGTCGTCGCCGTCCTCATGGGCCTGGCCCGCGAGGGCAAGATCGACATCTCCGTCGCCGCTGAGGCCGCGAGCAAGTTCCACCTGGATGACCCGACCAAGGCTTAAGTCTGTCGCTGTCTCCTGACTGATCCCCGTCCGCTTCTGCGGGCGGGGATCAGTGCTTCTCGACGCCCCTCCCTCCCCGCATCCTTGAGCCGTATGGCGTTTCAGGCACCCCTCCCCCCATCACCAACGAGTACTGCCCTGCCGCCGTGTTTTTCTCATGGCAGCAGGGCAGTATCTTTTCCAGGCTCAGGCAGGCGGGGTCACTTTCTGGTGCGCGGCACCAGCAGCACTGCGACGAGCCCGATGAGAGCAGCCGCGGACCAGATGGAGAAGTTGATCATGGTGGGCAGCGCCGCGGCGATGAGGACGCCGCCACCGGCAATGGCGAGGACCGCACCGAGACGACCCACGCCGAGGGTGACGCCGAGGGCGGTGGCGCGCACCGAATCGGAGAAGAAGGTGGCCACGAACCCGTTGACCAGGATCTGTGCGCCGATGGAGCCGAAGCCGACGATGGCGACGAGCACGTACATCGCCCACATGGGGAACACGCCGGTGCCCATGAGGACCAGGGCGGTGCCGGAAGCGATGAAGGAGAAGGCGGTCATGGGGCGGGGGCCGAAGCGGTCGGCGAGCTTGGAGGAGACGAGGACGCCTGCGACGGCACCGATGTTGGTGGTGAGCAGGAAGCTCAGCGAGGAGGTCATGGAGTAGTCGGCCATGATCAGCAGCTGCGGCATCCAGGTGTTCAGGCCGTAGACGAGGGTCTGGCCGGCGACGCCGGCGAGGCAGAACAGGATCGTCGCGGCGAGCAGGCGCCCACCGAGCATGGTGGCGATGGGCGACTTCTGCTTGTCGACGCCCGGATCCTCTTCGCCGGTGGTCCGCGCGGGGATCTGCAGGCCGTAGGTGTTGCTGAGGTGGTCTGCTTCCTCGGTGCGCCCGCGGGCGCGCAGGAAGGCGGGAGACTCGGGCATGAACAAGTAGATGAGCGGGAGCACGGTGACGATCGGGAGGGCGCCGATGGCCAGCATGCCGCGGAAGCCGATCAGGTCAAGCAGCAGCATCGCGAGCAGGGCGGCGAGAATGCCGCCGACGGCATAGCCGGAGAACATCGCGGCGTTGTTGAAGTTGCGGCGCTCGGGGCGGGAGAACTCGACGGTGACTGCGATGGCGGTGGGGATCACGCCGCCGAGGCCCAGGCCGGCCAGGAAGCGGAAGACGCCGAACCAGAGCGGTGAGGGGGCAAGGGAGGTCGCGAGCATCAGGATCGAGAAGGCCGCGACTGAATACAGCAGGATCTTCCGGCGTCCGACGATGTCGGTGAGGTAGCCGACGAGGATGGCACCGATGAACATTCCGGCCAGGGCGTAGCTGCCGTAGGCGCCGGTTTCGACGGGGGTCAGGCCCCAGGCTTCGTAGTTGAGCAGGGCTGGGACGATGGTGCCGTAGACGACGAGGTCGTAGCCGTCGAAGACAATGGACACGAAGCACAGGAAGATGACGAAGGCGGGTGATTTGCGGCGCAGAGCGGTGGTGCCACCAGACTGTCCGGATGGATCATGCGATGACGGTTCCGTAGGGCGCTGCCGAGTGCCTGTGGTGGTGGATGAAATATTCATTGCTCTCCCCAGTGAACGGTGCAGATACGAATCTACGATGAAGTGTTACATTACAGATAACAACACAAAGTGTCCTGAATCACAAGACTGCAGGAAAAATAAGGAAATGGAGCGATGCCATGAAAGCCCGTGAACTGGTCTTTGACCTGTACGGTGACTACGCCCGTTACCTGGGAGGGGAGATTCGCCTGGCGGTGATCACCGAACTGCTGGAGGACTTCGACATAGGCGCCCCCACTACCCGTGTCACCATGTCCAGGATGCGGAAGGAAGGGTGGTTCGAGACCGAGCGTCAGGGACGGGAGACCAGCTACCGGATGACACCCAAGCTCGTCCAGTACCTGGACGCGGGCCATGAGCGCATCTTCCGTCCCCCGATCCGGGAGTGGGTGGGCCGCTGGACGCTGGTGATGATGCAGATCCCCGAGAAGGAACGTGCTCGGCGCGACCGCCTCAAGCGGATCCTCAGCTGGGAGGGGTTCGGCCAGCTCAACTCCAGTTCCTGGATCTCGCCCAGGCAGAACACGGCGGATGTGGAGAAACTGCTCAACGTGGAGGGTGACGGCCAGATCGACGTGGTCATCATGGAGACCGGCTCGCTGGAGAAAGACCGCGTGCTGGTGGCGCGCTGCTGGGACCTGAGCAGCCTGGATGCCTGGTATGCGGACTTCCTCGACCGGTGGGAGAATTACCGGCTGCGTGATATTTCGGAGCTGGAGCCGCGCCAGGCGCTGCGCGACCGCATCGAGATCATCACCACCTACCGCCAGGTGCTCTTCCTCGACCCTTTCCTGCCCCGCATTTTGCAGCCGGAAGGGTGGCTGGGCGGGCGGGCGTTCCAGACCTTTGTGGCGGTGCATGACATGCTCGCAGCCTTGTCGATGTCCTACGCGGCGGACATGATCACTCCGACACGCCTAGATATGTAACAAAACTTGCGCGATACACGAAAAGTAGTTACCCTCCGTTCCTGAGAGGTAGAACACACTTATAAACCCGAAAGAGGAGGACCACACCATGGGACTGCGTGTAGCGATCATCGGAGGGGGCCCGGGAGGCCTGTTCGCCGGACAGCTGATCAAGCAGAAGCTGCCGGACTCGCACGTCGAGATCTTCGAACGCAACCGAGAGGAGGACGTCTTCGGTTTCGGTGTCGTCTTCTCCGACGCCACCCTCCGCTACATCAACGAGGCTGACCCGGTCCTGCAGGACGCCCTGGCGGCTTACGGCGCTCACTGGGACACCATCGATGTCCTGGCCAAGGGTGAGAAGCACTCCTTCACCGGCAACGGCATGTCCGCAATCCACCGTCGGGAGCTGCTGAGCCTCATGCGTGAGCGGGCCCGCGCCGCCGGCGCGATCCTGCACTTCGAGTCCGACCGCACCGTTGCTGATCTGGCCGACTACGACGTCATCGTCGCGGCCGACGGCACGAACTCCAAGGCCCGTGAGTACGTCGGTGAGGAGGCCCTCGGCCACACCCTCGAGGTCGCCAGCGCCAAGTTCATCTGGTTCGGCACCACCCACATCTTCGACGGACTGACCTTCCTTCACCGCCAGAACGAGCACGGCAACTTCGCGGTCCACGCTTACCCGATCAGCGATAAGATCTCCACCTTCATCGTGGAGGCCGACGAGCAGACCTGGCGCAACGCGGGCCTGGACGAGTTCGACGTCACCCAGCCGCCGGGAGTCTCCGACATGAAGTCGAAGGAGTACCTGGAGGAGCTCTTCGCCGAGGAGATCCAGAGCAAGGAGATCGTGGTCAACAACTCCCGCTGGTCCAACTTCCGCGGCCGTTCCACCCGCACCTGGTACAAGGACAACGTCGTCTTCCTGGGCGACGCGATCCACACCGCCCACTTCTCCGTCGGTTCCGGCACGAAGATGGCCATGGAGGACTCCATCGCCCTGGCCGAGGCCCTGGCGGAATCCCCGGACGACATCCAGGCGGCCTTCGCCCGTTATGAGAAGCTTGCGCAGCCCCGCGTGAACAAGGTGCAGACCCAGGCGCGGCCCTCGCTGTCCTGGTGGGAGTATTTCGGCCGCTACCACAACGCTTTTGATCCGCTGAAGTTCACCTTCCACTTCTTCACCCGTTCCATCACCCTGGAGAAGATCCGCAAGCGCGACCCAGAGTTCGCCGAGGCCGCAGAGAACGCCTGGCAGAGCCGCTACGGCACGGAGCCGCTACGGACTCCCCTGGCGCTGAACGGTACTGACTTCGCCGGCCGCCTGCTCTCCTTCGACGGGTTCACCCTCAGCGCTGACGGCACCGTCCTCGACATCGCCGCAGCAGGTGGCAAAGTCATCGAGGCCCCGGCCCGGGACACCGAGGTCGCTGACCTGGTGGGCAAGATCGAGAACGCCTCCTTCATCGTCGTCCAGGGCGGCGACAGCCTGACCCGCCGTCTGGTCTCGGAAGAATTCCGCCTCGTCCGCGACATCCCCACCGTCATCGTCGACGACACCGATGATGCCTACGCCGAAGACCACGCCCGCACTGAAATCCTGTCCGGCCGCACGGACGCCATCGCAAGGAAGTAGACATGACCAACACCACCCAGTCCGTGACCGAGAACCTCAGGCCGCTGTTCCAGCCGCGCGGCATCGTCGTGATCGGCGCCTCCGAGAACCCCGATAAGCTCGGCAGCATCATGATCAAGTCTCTGGCAGACTTCCCCGGCCCAGTCGTCGGCATCAACCCCCGCGGCGGCGAGGGTCTCTACACCTCCGTCGCTGAGGCCGTCGCTGCCGAAGGCCCGATGGATCTGGCCATCTCCTGCATCCCGGCCGCTCCCACCGCCGCTGCCCTCCGCGAGGCATCCGAGGCCGGCGTCGGTGCAGCACTGGTCTGCTCCGGTGGTTTCAGCGAGGCCGGCGGCCCGGGCGACGGCTTCGAGGAAGAGCTCCTCCAGGTTCTCGAGGACACCGGTCTCCGCCTGCTCGGCCCGAACACCTCCGGATTCTTCCTGCCGGGCGAGGATCTCCTGGCCTGCTTCGTCCCCACCGTGAAGGATCTGAAGACGGGCAACATCTCCGTCGTCTCCTCCAGCGGCGGCGTCAACCTGGCCACCTGCTACAACCTGCACCGTTCCGGCCGTGGCATCCGCCTGGGCCTGGGCATCGGCGGCGCCATCAACCTCACCGCCACCGAGGTGGTGGAGTACCTCACCGAGGATGAGCAGACCGAGGTCATCGCGCTGCACATCGAGAAGGTCGAGGACGGCCCCCGCCTGATCAACGCCATCCGCGAGGCCACCACCCGCAAGCCCGTCGTCGCGCTGGTCATCGGGCGCACCGACATCAAGGAGTTCGCGCGCCGCCACACCGGTTCCCTGGACACCTCCTGGCAGCTCACCCGCTCCATCCTGGAGCAGGCCGGTGCCGTGGTCGTCGACACGGAGCAGGAGCTTGCCGACGCCGCCATAGCCCTCTCCGCACGCCGCATCGCCCCCAAGGCAGAGCCGAAGATCGCCTTCGTCACCGGCCAGGCCGGCCCGGGCATGATCATCGCCGACCGCCTCCAGACCGATGGGATTGCGCTGCCGGAGCTGGCACAGGGCCCCTTCGAGAAGATCAGCTCGATGCTGCCCCCGATGACCCACATGAAGAACCCGGTGGACACCGGCCGCCCGGCCCCGGGCCTGCGCGAGGTCATCGCCGCTGTCGGCGAGGACGATAACATCGACGCCATCGGCGCCTTCGCCATCGTCGAGGAGACCCTCAACCTGACCACTGAGTTCATCGAGTCCGGGGTACAGGACGTACCCGTCCTCGCCGCCGTCGACGGCACCGTGGACATCGTGGGTGCCGCCGCTGCCAAGGCCGTGGAGCAGAATGTTCCGCTGGTGCTGGGGCCGACCGCTCTGGCAGTGGGCCTGCGCGCCCTGGCTGCGGACGCCCGGGCGCAGTTCCTCAAGAACCGCCCCGCCGTCACTGCGGCCGCGCTCACCGGAATCGAGGACACCACAGCCCTGGGTCTGAGCGTGGATGAGAACGCCACCGGAATCCGCCTGCTTGCACAGGCCCGCCGGGATAATATCTTCGGTGTGACCGTGGCACTCGGCTTCGGTGGTGAGGGTCTCGGTGACGAGTCCGTCCGCGTGGCCCCCATCGTCGAGGGCCTGGCGGCTGAGATGCTCGACGAGCTCCGCGGCGCGGCACTGCTGCGCGGGGAGAACGGACGGGTGGATACGGTGGGCGTCGATAAGCTGCTGGCCGCCCTGGCCGCCGCACTGGAGACTGACCAGCAGGCAGAGACCATCTCCGTGGACCTGGTGGCCACGTCGAACGGCGACCTCCAGGTGACGGGTCTGCGCCAGCCGACCCTGCAGCCTGTGGGGTAGACAAGACAGAGCAACGAACGCGGGTGAGCCGCGGGAAGGTGGGAGACACAGATGACTGAGACACCGATGCCGGGCATGGTTCCGTGGCCGGAGGAACTGGTCGAGTTCTACCGCTCGGAAGGACTGTGGCAGGACCGCAACCTGTTCCAGTACATCGAGGACACCGCCCGCAGCTCACCCTCGAAAACCGCCCTGGTGGACACCGGGGACGGCTCCCGCCTGAGCTACCGAGAGGTCATCGACCGCGCCAACGCCGCAGCCTGGCGGATGCGCGAACTCGGCTTCCGGGAGCAGGACCGGGTGGTCATCGTCCTGCCCAACTCCTGGCAGCTGGTGGTCCTGCTGCTGGCCTGCTTCCGCACCGGGGTCATTCCCGTCATGGCGCTGGCCGGCCACCGCCGCTACGAACTCACCCATATCAGCGCACGATCCCAGGCCCGCGCCCTGTTCACCATGGACACCTGGCGCGACTTCGACTTCCGCCCCCTGACGCAGGAACTCGAGAACGAGGTCGACACCCTCGAGTGGAGCTTCATCGCCCGCGACCACGGCCCCCACGCCCGCTCACTGGACGACCTGCTCGCTCCCCTGGACCTGAGCCCCGCACAGACCGCGGAACTGGATGCGATCAGCATCGATCCGCTCCTGCCCGCACTCTTCCAGCTCTCCGGCGGCACCACCGGACTGCCGAAACTGATCACCCGCACCCACAACGACTACGCCTACAACATCGAGGTGTGCTCCGAGGTGGCCGGGCTGACCGAGGATGATGTCCAGCTCGCCGCCCTGCCGCTGACCCATAACTTCGGCCTGGCCTGCCCCGGTGTCCTCGGAGCGCTCACCGTCGGCGCCACCTCCGTGCTTGCACCCTCGCCGAACCCGGTGAAGGTCTTCGAGGCCATGGAACAGGAACAGGTGACCACCGCCGTGGTGGTCCCCGCCGTGGCCCAGCGGTGGATCGCCCACGAAGCGGAACACCGCACCGGCAAGACCGTCTCCCTGAGGGTGCTGCAGGTCGGCGGTTCCCGCATGCCGGACGAGCTCGCCCCGCGGGTGCAGGCCGTGCTCGGCGCCACCCTGCAGCAGGTCTACGGCATGGCGGAGGGCCTGATCAACATGACCCGGCTCGATGACCCGGAAGAGGTCATCACCACCACGCAGGGCCGACCGGTCAGCCCCCATGACGAGGTACGCATCGTCGATCCCGAGGGCAACGACCTGCCCGACGGCGAACGCGGTCTGCTGCTCACCCGCGGACCCTACACCCCGCGCGGTTACTTCAATGCCCCGGAGGCCAACGAGAAATCCTTCCTGGACGGCTGGTACTGCCCCGGTGACGTGGTGGTCCGCCGCCCCGACGGTAACCTCGTGGTCCAGGGGCGCGACAAGGACATCATCAACCGCGGTGGGGAGAAGATCTCCGCCGAGGAGGTCGAATCCCTCCTCTACCAGATCGATGGCGTTGAACAGCTCGCCGTAGTGGCCATGCCCGATGAGGTCTACGGCGAGAAGGTCTGCCTGTACGCCGTGATCCGGGATGGACACACGCTGACGCTAGAGCAGGCGTGTGAGCACCTGCGGGAGGTCGGCATAGCCGCGCACAACCTGCCCGAGCGCATCGAGATCGTCGACCGGTTGCCCATGACCAAGATCCGGAAGATCGACAAGAAGGTGCTCCGTGAGGACATCGCCGCGAAACTGGCTGCTGAAGAGCAGTAAACAGCCAGCTCCCCCGCCCGAGATCTCTGCGGGCGGGTTTCTTCTTGCTTCTCGACGCCCCCGATGGTGTCGGCGCGGGCACACAGAAGGGTGGTGTCCGTTCTCCTGATTGCCCTCCCGTGCTGCGTTACCGACATGATCGGCTCCCCGGTATCGTGGGCAGGGTGAACTCCAGCATGAACCGCCCCGTACCCCCGCGCGATGAGGACCGCGAACAGCTTCACGCCGACCTGACCCGCCTGGTCGGGGCCGGCCGTCTCCAGTTCGAGGAGTTCGACCGGCTGACGGAAGTGGTGTGGTCCACCCACGACAAGTCCGTCCTGGACCGCATCCGGGTGCAGTACCTGACGTACCATCCGCCGCAGGCCCAGCAGCCGCAGCAGTTCCAGACCCCTGCCCCGCAGCAGCCTCCGCAGCCGCCACAGCCCCACCAGAACCTGCCGCAGCACTACCCCGGCCAGGTCCCGGGACTGACGCCGCAGCCGATGCCGATGGCCCAGCCCGATGCGGAATACCGTCCCATCCCGGCGCACACCCAGCCAGTGGTCTCCACGATGGGTGAGGTCAAGCGCACGGGTGTGTGGACGGTGCCGGCGTACTCGACCTTCAAGCTCAACGGCGCGACGCTCAAGCTGGATCTGCGTCAGGCCCAGGCCGAGGCCCCGGTATGCACCTTCGACATCCAGGCGACCATCGCCACCATCGAGATCATCGTGCCACCGGGGGTCTACGTGGAGAACCGTCTCAGTGACAGCTGGTCGAGCATGACCATCGACACCAGCCAGCCCCACCCCAACGCACCGCGTGTGGTGCTCACCGGCTCAATCCGGGGCAGCAGCCTGAAGGTGATCACCAAACCGGTGCCGGGTTCGAACAGTGTGTGGAACAAGTTGTTCGGGGGCTGATGTCTACCCCTCCAGCTCCTCCCAGATCGCCGCATTCGTCTCCGCCCACAGCGGTTTGGCCCAGTCGCCGAAGGGGCGGTCGGTGAGCGCGACCATCGCGCGGCCGGTGCCTGGCGCGACCCAGATGTAGGTACCGGACTGTCCGAAGTGGCCGAAGGTGTCCGCGGGCATGTTGGGGCCGGTCCAGTGCGGATCCTTGTCGCCCTTGATCTCAAAGCCGAGGCCCCAGGGGCAGGGTTTCATCATGCCGTAGCCGGGGACGATGCCGGACAGATCGGGGAACTGGACGGTGGTGGCCTCGGCCATGGTGGAGGGGTGGAGGAGGGTGGGGTTGAGCAGCTCGAGGAGGAAGGTGATCAGGTCGTGGGCGGTGCCCTGGGCCTCCCAGCCGGCCTCGCCGAGCAGACGGGTCCACTGCATGTTCAGCGGCTCCATCACGCCCTGGCGGAGGTACTCGGCGAAGTCCATCTCGGCGGCTTCGGAGACGGCGTCGGCAAGAATCTGGAAACCGTAGTTGGAGTAGATCCGCCGCTCCCCCGGCCCGCGCACCCGGTCGGTCTCCTTGAAGCCGACGCCGGAGGCGTGCGCCAGCAGATGACGCACGGTGGAGCCGTCCGGGCCGAGCGGGGTGTCGAACTCAAAGACGCCCTCCTCCATCGCCATGAGAAAGCCGTAGGCGCTCAGGGGTTTGGTCACGCTCATCAGGTGGAAGACCTTGCCCAGGTCACCCACGCGGTGGATGTCGTCGCCGTCGATGACCGCCGCAGCAAAATTATCGACGGGCCATTCCTTCACCAGATCAAGAGCCTTCACAAGACTTCACCCTACCCGGAGAATCAGCCGGTCGATCGCGGCATTGAGGATGTCCGGCGCCTCCAGCGGGATCATGTGGCCGGCCTCGCGGGCGATCTGCAGCCAGGCATCCGGCCAGACCTCGATGATCTTCTCCGCCTGACTCAGCGGGGTGACGTGGTCCTTGTCGCCGACGATGACGTACCCCGGGATACCCTCAAGGTGCGGGCCGGCGGCGAGCTCATCATGGACCTGAAGGTCATCGAAGTAACCGACAAAGGTCTCCAGGGGTGTCTCGTGGATCATCGCGGCGTGGAACTGAACCAGCTCGTAGTCGGTGGGCCGGTGGAAGATCGCGACGGCCAACGCCGGGGCAAGGATGCCGGCGGCCTGTTCGCGGAACTTCGTGACCTCATCCGGCGCGGATTCCACGGCGTTGTAGACCTGGTCCGCCACCGGCGAGGCCAGCAGCTGCGGCAGGCCCTGATCGGCGAAGGCCTCGATGGAGGTGCCCACGACCACCAGCCCGGCGATGCAGGCGCGCAGCTCATCCGGGCAGCGGCGCACGAGGTTCATCGCCATCAGCCCACCGAGGGAATGGCCGACGATGATCAGCTTCCCCGTGACGTTGCGGGCGGTGAGCACAGCCAGAGCATCATCGGTGGCGCCGTCAATGGTGCAGAGGTCAGGGTGGACTGGGCCGGTCTGGCCGTGGCCGCGGATATCCAGAAGCAGCAGCCGCACCCCGGGTGAGGTGGCGCGCAGATGCTCGACCTGGCGGTAGTAGGACTCCGCCGGGATGGTGAAACCGTGGAGGAAGAGCACCGTGATCTCCGCGTTCTCCGGGCCGTACTCGTACCAGTGGACGGGGATACCGTCACTGTCGACGGTCCCGGAACGCTCGATGTTCTTCAGGCCGGGTTCACGGGTGGCGGAATAGCTGGCGCCGAGCTCAAGAGCTAATCGACGCCGCCCGCTCCGCGTCAGCCGCAACGCCGAACGACGCAGGGGTGCAAGGGCGGTCAACATGGTTGGGAACGTTACCGGTTGCTACTAGCGGATGATGGAATGGCCGACAAACGGTGCTAAATTCCGGGCGCGCAAGAAAGCATCTCAGGCAGTATTTCGTTGATGAGGCTTAACATGGTACTTTTCGGCTTCTCCATAATCTCTTGCTGATGAAAACTCTCCTTGCCAGCCTTGATAGAGTTCTTCGTCGATCAACAGGTTAGATCGACGGTCTTCGCATGGAGGAGAAAAGATTTCATGAATTATAATGACCAGTATTCCATCCCTTTTTCCACCCCTAATCCTTTATCAGCTGAAAAGAATTCTGGCTGGTCCGGCAAGAAAAAAGCAGGAATAGCAGTTGGCAGCATCGCCGCCTTGGCAGTGACATTCTTTACAGGAACTGAAGTGGGATACAATAATGCCAAACAAGACGTCCTCGAAGCTGCCAGTGACACCCCTGACAGCGCACCGTCAGATGCAGATGCCCAGCGTCCATCACGGAGCGACTTCCCCCAGGACTCCAATGCGAATCATCCTGTGATACTCAGTGCCGGTGATTCTGCAGAAGCGCCTTGTTCGACTTTTTCTCCCACCGATGAAATGTGCATGACGATCACCTTGACTGGGGTAACTCCTGATGCCGTCTGCCCAAACCCTTATGCAGACGCCGGCCGTTATGTCGCTTTAGACTTTGACGCATCCATGCGCTCAGATATAGGGTCGGATTTCTTCTCACCCTTCAGCGCAGGCCAGTGGTCGGCGATTACTGCTGACGACCGAAAAACTAACGTTCATGCGTATTCTGCATGCGAGGATAAATGGAGCTATGCGGATCTTTCTGCAAAATTCCCTGGCTACTCAGCCTCAGGAACCGCATGGATCCACGTTCCCGATAACACCGTAGAGCTTCACCTTGCGATTGCCAGCGCCCCTCTCTTCACTGTTTCTGTGGAATAACTCGACAGCTCCTCCCTCCGCCGTCGCCCCAGCAAAGGACAGCAATTGATGAGCTGCTGTGCAGGTACGCCTACCTACGCAATGGCTGCAGGGAAAACTACCAGCGAGCCATCGGCGCTTCTCTCCATATCAATAGCCACGTCAGTCCGAGAGGAGCTCAACCTTAAGCCGTCCCCCAATGCCTGCAGGCGGTATACCATTTTGAGCAAGTGATCGACCTCTACCTGCGTAAACATCAAATTCCGTAACCCACGACGACGTTTTAGCTCAAGGGTGGAAAGTCGTAGCAAGAACGAATTGATCCCTTGTTCCAGTTCACTGACGCGATGGTCATCAGCATTCAGTTCAGCGACGAAGTTCTCGAACGGGTTCTCCGCGCCCTCATCTTGTGCATGTTCAACCGCCTGGAGCACGATCACTCGACGCTTGAGTGCAATAGCTAGTCGTGCAATTTCGAGGTGTGCCTGGAGAACTCCGCCCTCGTCTTCAATACCGGGGAAGGCCTCAGTCAAAGTCTTGACATCAACTGGCCCATCGGGCAGCGAGGCAAGCGCCTCCTGCCATTTTTCGAGTCGCCGTTGCCCACGCTGGATAGCCTTGCTGATGGCAAAAGATGCGGAATCGAGACCAAGCGACAAACCAACTCTGCCTTTATCAAGAAGAATAGATGTCGCCTTGTCGATCGCATCACGACAACCATCTAATTCGCTTCGTTCTAGCTCGAGTTTATCCTCATGCAACTGTTTCAGAAGATCAGCAATTCGGCCGATAGCTTCCTGCCGCTCACGTTCCGCATGAGCACTGACGCCTACAGCTACAGCCATTAATACTAGGCAGTGTTACGAAAATCGTTGGTCCAGGCCGTAGGGCGGTAACGCAAAAGCAAGGAACTTCCGTGTAAAGAGGAAAGTACCAACAACCCTCGTCTACACGGAAGTTCCAGATTTCTACTTTAGCCGTTCGCGCCGCCGAAACCCGCCACGACCTCACCGACGCCCAGTGGGAACTACTACAACCCCTGCTACCAGCACGTTCACATCTGGGCAGACCACGTAAGTACCCGCTCCGGGACCTGATCAACGGCGTCCGCCACCGTGTTCGCGCCGGCGGACCGTGGCGGGATGTTCCCTCTCGTTATGCCCCCTGGTGGCGGGTCTACGCCCTGTTCCGTGCCTGGCAGATCTCCGGGATCTGGGAGGAGATCGAGTCCCACCTTCAAGCGATGGCTGATGAGCGCGGCATGGTCGGCTGGGACATCTCCGTTGACTCGACCACCATCCGCGCCCATGTCCATGCTGCTGGGGCACGCCGCGACGCACACGAGAAGGTCGCCGGTGAACCTGCTGACCACGGGTTGGGCAGGTCGCGTGGTGGGTGGGCGACGAAGATCCACCTCGGATGCGACCAACACCTGCAGTCCCTGTCCTTCGTGGTGACCCCGGGGCAGGCCGGTGATGCCCCGCAGTTGATCACGGTGCTGGAAGGCATCCGGGTCATCCGTGGTGGACGGGGCAGGCCCAGGACCAGGCCCGATCGGGTGCTGGCGGACAAGGCATATTCCTCCCGGGCGATTCGTGAGCATCTGCGGCGGCGCCGGATCGCAGCGACGATCCCGATGAAGGCGGACCAGGACCGCCACCGCAGGTCACGAGGGAGCAAGGGTGGGCGTCCACCGGTGTTTGATGCCGATGCCTATAAGGGACGCAATGTGGTGGAGCGGTGTTTTGGTGCGTTGAAGCACAAACGTGGGATAGCGACCCGGTACGACAAGCTTGCTGTTCGTTTTCAGGCCGCCATCCGTGTCGCGAACATTGATCGGTGGCTCAAACGACTTTCGTAACACTGCCTAGCGGCGCGGCCACAGTCAGAGCACCAGCGGTAGCTGTAGCAACGCCGGCGGTAGCTGCGGAGCCAGTTGCCGCCCCCAAAACAGTGGCTTTACCAGCGACGGGCACAAATGTTGCTTGGGCAACAATTCCCGTGGAATCACGCAGTGTTCCGTGAAAGCCTCCTGCGACCGCTTTCGACTTCATAGAAGTGACTAAGCCCTTGCTGACCTGTTCCGCCACTTTAGCGGGAACTACCATGCGGTAAAGCATCTCGCCGGAAGCACCCACGTTGAGGTTCTGCGGAGCAGTTTTGGTTGTTTGGGAAATGAGTTGGGACAACTGCTGTGCCAACGGGCTAGCTGCATGAAGCACAATTCCACTTGTCCGATCACGCTTGGCAGAGACCGGATGGGCCTCCAGCGTGGTGATGGGAGAGTCTGCAAGTGTTGCCAGTACTGTCCGCAACTCCGCAAGCCGGGACGAATTCATTTCTCCGCTGCTCAGAACGTCGGGGAGTTTCACCAAATCCGTAGCAAGTACCCAGACCGGCACCAGGGCCTTGTCACCAAAGGTCATACATAGTCCCTTCACTCAACTGATATCATCGGTAGACGGTAGCAGCTCCCTCTCTTGGTTGGCGACGACGAATACTTCTCTTAGCTCTTAGTTCGCGTCGGATGCTCTTTTCTCGTCTGGTCAGAAGCTAGAGCGCAATAAAACCCCCCATCCCTCATCCCCTACAATCAACCCCATGACCTCTCCTGAACTGGCCCGCATCATCGAGGAGGCCTCCGGCCTGGAGGCCGAGGCCCTGACCCCGGAAGCAAAACTGAGCGAGCTGGGGATCACCTCCCTGGCGATGATCGAGATCGCCGTGCGCGTCGAGGATGCTCTCGGCGTCCGGATCGATGATGACGTCGTCTACAACCTCAAGACCGTGGGTGATCTGTCGGAGTATGTCCGTACCCACTCCGACGCACCAGAGTCAGACTAAAAACCCTGCTCTGGAGCTTTCTACCAAATTCGATGCCTGGCTCAGAAGCTGGGGTTGTCACTACCAAGCTCCGTAGACTAAGAGGACCGTACTCAGGTGAAAGGGTAGAGCGTGGCTACTTCGAGGACACCTGCAACGTCCAGGAGCGAGCGTGAATGGCACGTGGCCCAGGCGATTCACAATGGTGAAATGGAAGGTCTCCACGTAACCCCAGCGGGGCGCAAGGATGCGGAGCAATACATCGATGGCCAGATCAGTTCTGATGAGCTGGTGGCTCGCGCCCGCGCGCGTTTTGGTCTTGTCTGAGACGAGCGCCCCGCACTTCATCCTTCAGCCAAACTCCACGACCCCTCCACAGGTATGCCCCCTGCTGGCGCAGCCCCACCGCTGTACTTCGCCACAGTGTTCCGTTGACTCCCACTCCACCGCGCCAAATCCGAAATAAGAGAGGATACTGGCAGGTATGACCGCCAGCATCAGCTATCTGACCGACATGGACGGCGTCCTCATCCGTGAGGGTGACATGATTCCCGGCGCGGACCGTTTCCTCCAGGCCCTGCGGGACAATGACATCGAGTTCATGGTGCTCACCAACAACTCGATCCACACGCCGCGGGACCTCTCGGCACGTCTGTCCCACACCGGGTTGCAGATCCCGCCGGAGCGGTTGTGGACCTCGGCCACCGCGACGGCCCACTTCCTGTCGAATCAGCGCAAGGAGGGCACCGCCTTTGTCGTCGGCGAGTCGGGGCTGACCACCGCTCTGCACGCGAAGGGGTGGATCCTCACCGACTCAGACCCGGAGTTCGTGGTCCTGGGTGAGACGCGCACCTACTCCTTCGAGGCGATCACCACTGCCATCAACCTCATCCTGGGTGGTGCTCGCTTCATCTGCACCAACCCGGACGTCACCGGCCCGGCGCCGCACGGGGTGCTGCCGGCAACGGGCTCCGTCGCAGCACTGATCACAGCCGCGACGGGGATGGCGCCCTATTACATCGGCAAGCCGAACCCGGTGATGATGCGTTCAGCACTGAACACCATCGGCGCGCATTCGGAGCGGGCGGTGATGATCGGCGACCGCATGGACACCGACGTCAAGTCCGGCCTGGAGGCCGGCATGCGCACCATCCTGGTCCGCTCGGGCATCTCCAATGACGCAGAGATAAACAGGTACCCCTTCCGTCCCACCCGTGTCATCGACGACATCAGCCAGCTCGCGGATCATGTCCTCGACCCATTCCAGGACGGCTACTACACCGACCACGAGTGAACTGCACGTCTGTCTTTAGTCAGACAGATTCACTACGATGACGCCAAGAGGGTCTCCCCCGCCCCAGCCATCCAGACCTAAAACCCAGGGGGATTTTCCCGTGGTGCAACAGGCAACACACCCGAGCCACGCAAACGGCACGGACAGATCCAGGTTCGAGTCCTGGCGGGAGAGCGTGACCACTTCAACCCAGACCATCAGCACGCCGGTGCACTATAAGCCGGGCCATATCCTCGACTCCATCAACTGGGATCACATCCCCGACCAGGTTGACCTGGACATCTGGAACCGTCTGACCAGCAACTTCTGGCTGCCGGAGAAGATCCCGGTGTCCAACGATGTCTCGGCCTGGCGTCACATGACCAAGGATGAGCAGCTGGCCACCATGCGTGTGTTCACGGGCCTGACGTTCCTGGACACGATGCAGGGCACTGTCGGCGCGGTGAGCATCCTGCCGGATTCGGCGACCCCGCATGAGGAGGCCGTGTACACCAACATCTCCTTCATGGAGTCGGTGCACGCGAAGAGCTACTCCAACATCTTCATGACTCTAGCCGCCACCCCGGAGATCGACGCCGCCTTCCGCTGGTCCCGGGAGAATGAGAACCTGCAGTACAAGGGTCGCACGATCATCGAGCAGTACCAGACGGGTACCCCGCAGCGGAAGAAGATCGCCTCCGTGATGCTGGAGTCTTTCCTGTTCTACTCGGGTTTCTACCTGCCGCTGCGGTTCTCCTCGATGGGCAAGCTGACCAACACCGCGGACATCATCCGGCTGATCATCCGTGATGAGGCCGTCCACGGCTACTACATCGGCTACAAGTTCCAGCAGGCCGCCAAGCACCTGAGCCAGGAGGAGCAGGAGGCAGACAAGGACTTCGCGCTGGAGATGCTCATGGATCTCTATGACAACGAGTCCCACTACACGCAGGACATCTACGACTCAATCGGCTGGACCGAGGACGTCAAGGCTTTCCTGCGCTACAACGCGAACAAGGCGATGAACAACCTGGGCTTCGAGGGGATCTTCCCCGCGGACACCTGCAAGTTCAACGCCGGCGTGATGACTTCGCTGGATCCCTCCGCCAACGAGAACCACGATTTCTTCTCGGGCTCGGGTTCCTCCTACGTCATCGGCACCGCTGAGGAGACCACGGACGACGACTGGGATTTCTAATCCCCCGCTTATCGACGCCGCCGCTGCCCCAGGTAGCCGGCGGCGTTTCTCTTTGCCCGCGCCCCGGGCATCCCCCGTGGGGCGGTGCTCAGTCCCCCACCGTCAGTTCTGCGTGGAAGCCGTGGTTGCGGGCGAGGTTGTCGATGATGGTGCGCAGGCGGCACAGCTCGTCTTCGGTGCCGGTGATGGTCTGGCGGCAGGCGATGCGGGGGCCATCCTCGGCCTCGACGCAGCGGTGCCAGGCGGTGAACCACTCGGCGGTGAGCGGGTCGGAGTCGTAGGCGCAGAGCTCGGATTCGCTGGGGATGCACAGCACCATGGCGGTCTCGATACGCGGGCGCAGGGCGCTCGGCATGCCCGTGATGTTCAGGACCGCAGTGCGGGTGATCTCGCAGGTCAACGGCGCGTATGCGGGTACGTCGGAGTTCTCCCACGGATAATCAGGCGCCGAGGAATCGGCGGCGCCCAACCAGCGTGCGAGCGTAGGTGCAAGGGTTGTCATGTCGAAAATCCTTCGGCAGAACCACCACCGCTCCTGGATCAATTCAGTTGAACAAGGAGCGGTGTAAGACGAGGTTCGTCTTCCCCAACGGCCTCGTAATACACCGAGACCCATGGTCCACCCCTCCCGCCCCACCGGCAACTCTAAACCTCCACTTCAACCCCCGTTTATTCAAGTTGAAGTTGAGGGTTGACCTACAACGCTGACGGAGCGGGCCGCCTCCGCAATGACCGACATAAGCTTTCCGCGTCAATTGAGATTTACTTTTATGAACCTATCAAACTCTACTTATTCCCGCCCTGTGAAAACCGTGATTGTGCCTGCCGCCGGCATGGGCACCCGTTTCCTGCCCGTCACCAAGACCGTGCCGAAAGAGCTGCTCCCGGTCGTGGACACCCCCGGCATCGAGCTGATCGCCGAGGAGGCCAACGCCCTGGGTGCCACCCGCCTGGCGGTGATCGTGGCCCCCAATAAGCAGGAGGTC
>NZ_RXHJ01000021.1 GCF_003955685.1 Corynebacterium hylobatis | reverse complement strand
CATAAAGTTACACACCCCCCACCACACACACAAATCCCCAGGTCAGAACATGTTTGCAGATCGCGTACAAAGCAGTCAGATGTAAAGCCCACGGCTTTCCGCCACGGCGTCGACAAGCTCGCGGACCTTCTGGCGGGAAAGGTCGAGCTTCACGGCCTCGTCAATGAGGGGGACAAGATAGGCGGCGGCGAAACCCTTCCGGCGGCGGTCAAGGATGAGTCTCCGGGCGTGCGTGGTCACGAACATGCCTATCCCCCGCCGCTTCACCAACACCCCCCTCTCCACGAGAAGGCTGAGTCCCCGGCGGGCGGTCGCCGGGTTGATGTCATGGAAAGCCGCAAGCTCGTTGGTGGAGGGCGCCCGGTCACCGGCCGCAAGATCCCCGCCCACGACGGTGTCCTCCACGAGCGCGGCAATCTGCTGGAACAGCGGCGCTGCCGTCTCGTTCATCTCCGGACTTCCCTACACCCTGGTTGGTTAGTCATATGACTAACCTAACCCACCCGCACCTACTTTCCGCCCTCCCCACGGGGCGGCTTCAGACTTGCCGGGAATCCTCTGCCTGTCATCGACGCAGCCCCCTTGGTTAGGGCATGCTGGTAAAGGACAAACCTTTATTTAGCAACCGACAAAACACAGAAATTAGGAGCCATGCTTGAACGCACACTTGTCTTCGTCGATACCTCTTATCTGCTCGCAAGCTTCTACAACTCATGGGAGACCGGTGCGCGTGCCCAGTTAGAGATTGATCTGCCCGAGGTGGTCAATGTCCTCGGCACCATGATCCAGAATCAGCTCCACCAGCCGATCCACCGCCAACTCTGGTACGACGGCATCCCCGATTCCGGCCCGCACCGTTATCAGCGGGCCCTGCGCACCTGCGATGGTGTGCAGCTGCGTGCCGGCCAGCTCATCGAATGGGGTGAGCGCCGGACGCAGAAGGCCGTCGACACCCGCCTGGTCGCGGACATGGTCGTGGCCTCCTGCCGTCAGCAGGTGTCCGACATCGTGCTGGTCTCCGGCGACGCGGACATGATCCCCGGCGTCCAGGAGGCCACCAACCACGGCCTGCGTGTCCATCTCTACGGCTTCGGCTGGGACTCCATGTCCTCTGCCCTGCGACACTCCTGCGATTCGACCACCATCCTTGATCCCCGCGAGGACTTCGCCGAGGCCATGCAGCTGCAGGTTCTTGAGGGCCCGCTGCCTCCCGTGGTCCGGGACCGTCCGCTCTCGGATGCCGAACCCATCGAGGACCTCGGCATGACCGCTGTACCCACTCCTCGCAACCTCGCGGGCACTCCCCCGCCGCGGCCGAAGGAGACGGCCCCGGAGTCGCCCGGGGAGGAGACGGAGGTCCCCGCAGCCCCGGCCACCCCGACGGCCCAGGCCCCCTCCCCCACCGAGGCCTCTGTGGAGTCGGCGGTGGAGGCCGCGATCGAGGCCTCCACCCAGGTGGAGCCGGAGGCCGAGCACCCGCTGACTCCCGGCGAGCCGGTCACTCCAGAGACACCGGCACAGCCCGCCGAGCCGGAGTCCGGTGCAGAACCGGAAGCCCCCAAGCCGGGACCGAAGCCCGGCGTGCCGAAGCCCTCGATGATGGCTCCCCGCCGCAAGCTGCGGTCGCGGTATGTGCCGCTACCGGAGGAGGTCTGGTCCTCCGCGGGTTTCCAGACCCCTTTTGATGTGGGTCAGCAGTACGCGAGCTGGTGGTACGAGAATGCCGCCACCGTAGAGCAACGGGACCAGGCCCATCTGCTCTCCGGCGGGGGTCTTCCTCCGGAGATCGACCGCCCGCTCCTGCAGTTCGCGTGCGAGACCCTCCACGAGTACACGCTCAGCGAGGCCCAGCGGGTCAATCTCCGGGATGGCTTCCATTCGGGGATCCGCGGCGTACTGATAAGTTTCCGCCGCGAGAACCACCAGTAGCAGGTTCTACTTCTTGACGCCGCCGGTCTCCCCGGCGGCGTTTTCCCTGCCCTCCTCCGCCTCCACAGGCTCCGTTTCTTCAGGATCCGTCTCGACGATTTCCGGTTCCGGACCGCCGACCCCCTCGGTCAGCTGCTTGTCCGCCGGACTGTCGGCGGACATGCCTGCCCGGATCTCGGCCAGGCGGGCCGAGGCCTTCATGTCGGTGCCGGCGGCGGCGATCTCGGAGATCCGGTCATGCACGGAGCTCTGCGTCAGCTCCTGCGCGCCGAGGGCGTCCGCGTAGCGACGCTCAATCTTCTCCCGTACCGCGTCGAGGGTCGGGACGCTGTCATCGGGGCGCAGCTCCTGCATGGAGTCCATCGCCTTGGTCGAGGTCTCCTGCATGGCCGCCTGGTCGGCCTGGGCCCGCAGCTGATCGATCTGGCCGAGCTGCTCCTGGAGACGCAGCTCGGACTCCTTCTGCTGACGCTGGGCCTGTTCCGCGTTCTGTGTGGCCTGCGCGTGGAGCTGTTTCGTCTCCTCGAGCTGCTGTTCCACCGCGACGAGCTGGGACGCGAAGATCTCGGCGGTGTTGTTCAGTTCCCGGGCCCCGTCCGCATCCCCCTCGGCCGCCGCTTTGTCGGCGGCCTGAATGGCGGTACGGGCCCGGTCCTGCTGCTCCTGTTGGGACTTCAGGAGCCGGTCGAGCTTCATCTCCAGCTGTTTCTGGTTGCCGATCACGGCGGCCGCCTGCTGGGTGATCTGCTGGTGCTGCTCCTTGGCTGCGGCGGTGGCCTGCTGGATCTGCACCTTCGGGTCCGCGTTCTCGTCGATCTTGGAGTCGAAGGACGCCATCAGGTACTTCCAGCCCTTGCTGAACGGGTTAGCCATGTCGTGGGTCTCGCTTTCTGGCGAAATGGTGTCTTGCCCCAAGCCTACGGCGATATCCGCCCGTCCGCCGACCCTTCGCGCAGCCATCCGCCCATGAGAAAAGCCCGGCCGGGGCTCCTGGGTCGGGGCCGGGCCGGGCTCGGGGAGTGGAGGGTCCTAGGAGGGTCCTAGTTGCCCTCGGCGTCGCGGGCGGCGTTGGCCTCGGCGACCTGGCGGCGGACATCCTCCATATCGAGGCCCTTGACCTGGCCGATGAGGTCCTCCAGCGCTGCCGGGGGCAGGGCTCCGGCGTCGCGGTAGACCATGATGCCGTCGCGGAAGATCATCAGGGTCGGGATGGACTGGATCTGCAGCGCGGAGGCCAGAGACTGGTTCGCCTCGGTATCCAGCTTCGCGAAGGTGGCGTCGGGGTGCTTCTCGGAGGACGCCTCGTAAGTGGGGGCGAAAGCACGGCAGGGACCGCACCAGGACGCCCATGCGTCGACAAGGACGATGCCCTCGCCGGTGACGGTATCTTCGAAGGTTGCCTCGGTGACATCGATGGTTGCCAAGGGGATCTCCTGATTCATTGTTTTGTATGGTCTTATACAGAACCGCGCACTTATGCGGCTTCCTTCTGCACAACTGTACCTGGCTGCCCTTCATTCCCCCGGGAAGAAACGGAGGGTCCCGATGCCGGGCGAAAGGACACCATGATCAAGCATTACGTCGTCGAAGGCATGACCTCCGAGGAGAACGGCACCTCGGTGGAGACGGAGATCACCGATCTCCCGGGCACCCAGGGCGTGGAGGTCGACGTCGCGACCGGCACCGTGTCCGTCACAGGCGAGGGTTTCACCGATGCGGATATCGCGCATGCGGTGGAGAGCGCGGGCTTTGTTCTGCGGTTGGAGGACTAAAAGCCTTGCCACATACCCCCTAGGGGTATAAAATGGGCCCTTGGAGGCAACGCAACCGGAAAGGAATCAGCCACATGGCCGACATCACCAAGAACTACCAGGTCGAGGGTATGACCTGCGCACACTGCGAGAAGTCCGTGCGAGAGGAGATCGGGGAGATCCTGGGCGTCACCGACGTACAGGCATCCTCGGAGAGCGGCGACGTCAGCGTCTCCGGGGCCGGATTTACCGATGAGCAGATCGCCGAGGCGGTGGAGGAGGCCGGCTATAAACTGAAGTAGCCGCCCGGGCCCGGGTCCGGCACCCTGCGGGGTGCCGGACCCTTGCCGTTCCCGCACCCTTGCCGGATACCCCTATGGGGTATATCATCGGGGGTGAAGGAAGGATTGATCCCAGCCATGACACAGACACAGCCAGCCGTCGACCTGCTCAAGGTCGACCTCGGAGTGACGGGCATGACCTGCACGGCGTGTTCGGGGCGCGTCGAACGCAAGCTCAACAAGGTGGACGGCGTCGAGGCCACCGTCAACTTCGCCACCGAATCGGCGAGCATCTCCTATGACCCGGCCCGGGTCGGCACCACCGACCTCATCGAGGTCGTGCGGGACGCCGGGTACGACGCCTTCGCCCTCGCGGCGGAGAAGGAAACGTCGGGGACGGAGGGGGCGTCGACAAGCGAGGACCCGCATGAGGCGGCGCGTCGCCGGGAAGCGGCCGACCTGAAACACCGCCTCACCGTCTCCGCCCTACTCACCGTTCCCATCGTGCTGTTGAGCATGATCCCGGCTCTCCAGTTCACCAACTGGCAGTGGGCCGTGCTGACGATGACCACCCCGGTGTTCTTCTGGGGCGGTGCCCCCTTCCACAAGGCGACGTGGCTGAACCTGCGCCAGGGTTCCTTCACCATGGACACCCTCATCACGCTGGGCACCTCCGCGGCCTATCTGTGGAGCCTGTGGGCGCTGTTCCTGGGCAATGCGGGGCATCCGGGCATGACCATGCAGATGCACCTGTTCCCCTCCGACACGACCATGGACGAGATCTACCTCGAGACCACCGCCGTGGTGATCACATTCCTGCTGCTCGGCCGGTGGTTCGAGGTCAAGGCGAAGGGGCAGTCCTCTGAGGCGCTGCGCCGCCTCCTCGACATGGGTGCAAAGGACGCCGCCGTGCTTCGCGACGGCCACGAGATCCGCCTACCCGTCAGCCAGCTGCAGGTCGGCGACGTGTTCATCGTGCGCCCCGGCGAGAAGATCGCCACCGACGGCCGCGTGACCGAGGGCTCCTCGGCCGTGGACGAGTCCATGCTCACCGGCGAATCCGTGCCGGTGGAGGTCACCCCCGGCTCCCGCGTGACGGGCGCGACGATCAACGCCTCCGGCCGCCTGCTGGTGGAGGTCACCCGCGTCGGTGCGGACACCACCCTGGCCCAGATGGCCCGCCTGGTCACCGACGCGCAGGCGAAGAAGGCCCCGGTGCAGCGGCTGGTGGACCGGATCTCGCAGATCTTCGTCCCGGTGGTCATCGTCATCTCGCTGCTCACCCTCGCGGTGCAACTGGCTCTCGGCGCCGGCCTGGCGCCTGCCTTCACCGCGGCCGTCGCCGTGCTCATCATCGCCTGCCCCTGTGCCCTGGGCCTGGCCACCCCCACCGCCCTGCTGGTGGGCACCGGCCGGGGTGCCCAGCTGGGCCTGCTGATCAAGGGCCCCGAGGTCCTCGAATCGACCCGGCGCGCGGACACCATCGTCATGGACAAGACCGGCACCGTCACCGAGGGTGTCATGTCGGTGAGCACCGTCGACGCTGCAGCAGGTTTCGATGCCGGGGAGGTGCTCGCCGCGGCCGCCGCGGTGGAGGCAGCCTCCGAACACCCCATCGCCCGCGCCGTGGTGCGAAAGGCGGAGCAGGAGCTCACCGTCCCGGAGGTCAGCGACTTCCGGAACCTGGCCGGGCAAGGGGTGACCGGCACCGTGGACGGGCGCACCATCATTGTCGGCCGTCCGGATGGTCAGCTGCCGGGCCAGCTGCAGGAGGTCTTCGACCGCGCCCAGGAGCAGGGCGGCACTCCGGTGGTCGTCTCCGTCGACGGCCGGGTGGCCGGTGTGCTCACGGTGCGCGACACCGTCAAGGCCACTTCCGCGGAAGCTGTCGCGCAACTGCGGGAGCTGGGCCTGAAGCCGATGCTGCTCACCGGTGACAACGCCGGTGCCGCGCGGGCGGTCGCCGCGGAGGTCGGGATCGCGCCGGGTGATGTCATCGCGGAGGTGATGCCGGACGACAAGGTCGCGGTCGTCGAGAAGCTCCAGGAAGAGGGCCGGATCGTCGCGATGGTCGGCGACGGCGTCAATGATGCGGCCGCCCTGGCCCGGGCGGACCTCGGCCTGGCGATGGGCGCGGGCACCGATGTGGCCATCGAGGCCTCCGACATCACGCTGATGAACAACGATCTGCGTTCCGCCGTCGACGCCATCCGGCTGTCGCGCCGCACGCTGGGCACGATCAAGGGCAACCTGTTCTGGGCCTTCGCCTACAACGTGCTGCTCATCCCGGTTGCTGCCGTCGGCCTGCTCAACCCGATGCTGGCGGGCGTGGCCATGGCCTTCTCCTCGGTCTTCGTGGTCACGAACTCACTGCGACTTCGCGGCTTCCGCTCCGCACACCAGTGAGCGCCGGTCCAGGGGCTTAGGATCAGTCCATGGACCAACAACTGAGCAGGAATCAACGTCTCGACAGGCTGCCGGTCACCGGGAAGCACCGGCGCCTGCTCCTCGGCTCCGGCATCGGCTGGGCCCTCGACGCGATGGACGTCGGTCTCATCTCGTTCATCATGGCGGCGCTCGCCGTCCACTGGGGACTCAACCCCACCCAGACCTCCTGGCTGGGCTCCATCGGTTTCGTCGGCATGGCCCTGGGCGCAACTTTCGGCGGCCTGCTGGCTGACCGGATCGGCCGCCGCCAGGTCTTCGCCCTCACCCTCCTCGTCTACGGCCTGGCCACGGGCGCCTCCGCGCTGGCCACCGGGCTGGGCATGCTCATTGCGCTGCGTTTTGTCGTCGGCCTCGGCCTGGGGGCTGAGCTGCCGGTGGCCTCCACCCTGGTCTCCGAGTTCGCCCCGCGCCGCATCCGCGGCCGCATGGTGGTCATCCTGGAGGCCTTCTGGGCACTCGGCTGGATCGCCGCCGCCCTGATCGGTGCCTTCGTGGTCACCGCCGACGACAACGGTTGGCGCTGGGCGCTGGCCATCGGCATGGTGCCGACGCTCTACGCCATCTACGTCCGCAAAGGCCTGCCGGAATCCGTCCGCTTCCTCGAGGACAAGGGCCGGCACGGGGAGGCGGAACAGGTGGTGACCTCATTCGAGGCTCAGGTGGACCGTGCTGAACTCGAGCGTATCGACACCGCCGAGGTCCAGCGTCTCCGCGACCTTCCCCGCGAGGACTTCGCGGAGGCGACCTCCATCTGGGAGAAGACGCTGCGCCGGCGCACCGCCGCGCTGTGGATCGTGTGGTTCTGCGTGAACCTGTCCTATTACGGCGCCTTCATCTGGATTCCGTCGCTGCTGGTGGCGGACGGCTTCACCCTGGTGCGTTCCTTCCAGTTCACGCTGATCATCACGCTGGCCCAGCTGCCCGGCTATGCGGTGGCTGCCTGGCTCATCGAGGTCTGGGGGCGGCGCAGCACGCTGGCGGCCTTTCTGCTCGGCTCGGCGGCCTCGGCGCTCTTCTTCGGCACGGCCACCACCGAGGTGACGATCATCGCCGCCGGCTGCCTGCTGTCCTTCTTCAACCTGGGCGCCTGGGGCGCCCTGTACGCGATCGGCCCGGAGCTCTACCCCTCCCACGTCCGTGGTGCAGGTACGGGCGCGGCGGCCGGTTTCGGCCGGATCGCCTCGATCATCGCCCCCCTGATCGTCCCCCCGCTGCTGGCCTTCGGCGGTTCCATCGCCCTGTTCGGCCTGTTCTCCACCGCTTTCCTCATCGCGGCGGTCGCCACACTCACCCTCCCCGAGCAGCGCGGCAAGGTGCTCGACGCCTGAGTGCCCTGCGGGCCGCCTCAGGCGAAGGAGAGCATCCCGGCAAGGCGGCCGAACAGGCCGGGCCTGCGCTCGGTGGTGAAGTCATCGAGGCTGCGGGGGACGGCCAGGATGGTGGCGCGCTCCGTACGCTCGACACGGATGGTGGTGCTGAAGTCGGTGGTGCTCGGGTTGAACTCTCGACAGGTCATGATTTCCCTCCTTTGTCCGTTGGTGATGCTTCGAAGTTGATGTCCCTGATTTTAGGAAGTTTTCGCAGGTCAGACACCATTGGAAAGCCATGCCTAACTAAAGTGCGCCTTATATAGGCTCGCCTAAAAGGCATGAAATGGCAGGTCAGTCCCGGCACATACTGTGGCCTGGATCACGCCGCTAAGGAGAGTCGATCCACGCAACACCCTCCTGTCACCCCATTTCGGGGGAGTCCCTAAGCAAGGGAGAATCCCGGGGTCGACCCGGGGGCGATTCCCAAACCACCGGATTTCTGCTAACCATCTGCCACCTGCACCACATTCCCGCCTAGACTGTGCGGGCCATCACCCCTAGTTTCCCGTCCGGAAGCCGGAGAGAACCGAGGAGACCACCCATGACAGCTGCCGGGTCCCGCGACTGGCTCCGTGTGGCCCTGGGGATGTTCATCATCGCCTTCGGCGCCAACCTCTTCGCACCCCTGCTGCCCTCCTACCGGCTCCATGCCGGACTGGGTCAGTCCCAGGTGACCTTCCTCCTGGCCATCTATGTCGCAGGTCTGCTGCCCGCCCTACTCATCGGCGGACCGGTCTCCGATATCCGGGGACGTAGGGCGCTGATCCGGCCTGCCCTGCTCCTCTCCGCACTCGGCTCTGTGGTGCTCGCCTCCGGCGCCACCGGTTCCTTCACGGCACTGTGGAGCGGACGGCTCATCGCCGGCATCGCCATGGGACTGGTCATGGCCGCCGGGGCCGCCTGGCTCCAGGAGCTGTCCACCGGCCCGGCCCACCTCGGGCCACGTCGGGCAACCGTGGCACTCTCCCTGGGATTCGCCGGCGGCCCACTCGCGGCCGGCGCCATCGCGGAATTCCTGCCCCGGCCGGACCTGCTGCCCTACCTGGTGCACCTGGCCCTGCTGGCGCTCATCACGCCGCTGGTGTGGCGGACCCCGGGTGGCGCGGCCCGGACGGACGGTCTCCGCCGCAGCCGGTTCTCCCGAAGCGTGCTGTCCGGGCGTTTCCTCTGGGGGACCGCGATCTGGGCGCCGTGGGGCTTCGGCACCGTGAGCACCGCCTTCGCCACCCTCACGGCCCTGGTCAACGACAGTCTCACCTGGCCGGTGGCATTCACCGGCCTGATCGCCGCCGTGACCCTGGGCACCGGGGTCCTCATCCAGCCTGTGGCCACGCGTCTCGACGCCCGCCGGTTCCCACCCGCGGTCCCCGGACTGCTGCTGGTCGTGGCCGGAATGTGCGCGGCCGCCGGAGTCGCGGTGACCCGCTCCCCCGGGCTGGTTTTCCCGGCGGCCATCCTGCTGGGTGCCGCCTACGGAGTGCTGATGGTCTCCGGGCTGCAGGAGGTCCAGCGGATCGCCCCGGCCAGGGAGCTGGGCGCGGCCACCGCTGTCTTCTACTCCCTGACCTACCTCGGGTTCTTCGCGCCCTTCCTGCTGTCCCACCTGGGCCCCGCCCTCGGATATCCGGAGGCGTTCCTCGCCGGCGCGGGCATCGCCGCCGCGTCGGTCGCGCCCGTGCTGTGGGTCAGAGGCCGCGGATCTTCTCGGCGGCCCGGGCGATGATCTCGGCGACGGCCTCATGCTTGTCGTCGCCCGCCCTGCGCACCGCCCCGCGCAGTTCCTTCAGCGCCACACCGAGTCGGCCACGGGGGTCCTCATCGGAGTGCTCGCGGTAGTCGTCGAGGATCCGTGCCCATTCGGCGTGGTTCGACGCGACTTCCGCGCGGCCGGCCTCGGTGAGGGTGGCCAGCTTGCGGCCTTCCTCGACGGACATGGTGATCAGCCCCTCGTCCTCCAGGAGGCTGAGATTCGGGTAGATACCTCCCGGTGACGGAGTCCAGGCCCCGTCGGTGCGCTCGCCGACCTCGGAGATGAGCTGATAGCCGTGCATCGGCTGCTCAGCCAGCAGGACGAGTATGACCTGACGCAGGTCCCCGCGGCCGGCCCGTCCGCCTCGGCCGCGGCCCCGCCGCTGGGAGCCGTGACCATGGCCGTGTCCGTGATGGTTGCGGCCGTGGTGGCGGTGTCCACGCCCACGACCCCGGCGGTGGCCGCAGTCGTTGCCGTGGTCGCCGTGGAATTCATTGATGGTGATCTCGTACATTCTCTTTCCTTTCGATATATCGGAATGTAGGACTCACCGTAGTTTCGATACATCGCTATGTCAATAGTGATGTATCGTTAATTTTGAAAAAGAAACCCCACTGACCAGAAAGAGTGAGGTCAGCGGGGGCGTCGAGAAGCGAGCTAACCGCGCGCCATGTCCACGAAACGGGAGAAGTGCAGCTGGTGCGCCACAGTGACCGTGTCGATGGGCCCACCACGGTGCTTGGCCAGGATGATGTCGGCCTCACCGGCACGCACATCCTCCCGGTCCTGGGAATCCGGACGGTAGAGCAGCATGACCATGTCGGCGTCCTGCTCCAGGGAACCGGATTCACGCAGGTCGGCGAGCTGGGGCTTCTTGTCCGTGCGCGCCTCCGGCCCACGGTTGAGCTGCGAGATCGCGATGACCGGCACATCCAGCTCCTTGGCCAGCAGCTTGAGCTGACGGGAGAACTCCGAGACCTCCTGCTGACGCGACTCCACCCTCTTCCCCGAGCTCATCAGCTGCAGGTAGTCCAGCACAATCAGCTGCAGATCGTGCTTCTGCTTGAGGCGGCGCGCCTTGGAGCGGATCTCCATCATGGTCAGGTTCGGGGAGTCGTCGATGTACAACGGGGCCTCAGAGATCTGCCCGGAACGGTTGGCCAGCGTCGTCCAGGCCTCATCGGTCATCCGGCCGGAACGCATGTCGGAGAGCTTGATGCTCGTCTCCGCAGAGAGCAGACGCATGACGATCTCCGATTTGCTCATCTCCAGAGAGAAGATGACGGAGGCCTTACCATGTTTGATCGAGCAGGAACGCATGAAGTCCAGCGCGATGGTCGATTTACCCACACCGGGGCGGGCCGCGACGATGATCATCTGACCGCCGTGCAGGCCGTTGGTCAGGTTGTCCAGGTCCACGAAACCGGTGGGAACACCCTGCGCCAGGCCACCGGTGTTGGCGATCTGGTCGAGCTCCTCGAGAGTGGGCGTGAGGATGTCCCCCAGGACCGCGTAATCCTCGGTCTCGGTCTTCTGCGCGATGGCGAAGACCTCCTGCTGCGCCATGTCGAGAACCGTCTCGACCTCCGCACCCTCATTACCCTCATAACCGAGCTGCACCACGCGGGTTCCGGCGTCGACGAGCCGACGCAGGATCGCCTTCTCCACCACGATCTCCGCGTAGTAGCGGGCGTTGGCGGCGGTGGGCACCGAGGAGATGAGCGTGTGCAGGTACGGTGCCCCGCCGACCCGCTCGAGATCATTATGACGGTCCAGGCGGCCGGCGACGATGACCGGGTCAATGTCCTTGCTCTCACCGAACAGGTCGATCATCGCCGTGTAGATCAGCTGGTGCGCCGGATGGTAGAAGTCCTCCGGGCTCAGCTCACCGATGATCTCCACCACGGTGTTGGGGCTGAGCAGCATCGCACCGAGCACACCCTGCTCCGCTTCCCGGTCATGCGGCGGCTGGCGGTACTCCCCGAAGGAGGGTGTCGAATCCCGCTTGTTCCGGTCCCGGTACCGGCGCGGTGCCGCGTCCTTGAAGGCCGGCACGGGCAGTCCCCCGCCATCCTCCGGGAAGTCCGGTTCGGCCGGCGGCACGTAGTTGTCATCGAAGCTGGTGTCGCCGATTCCTGAACTCATCTGTGCGTACCCGTCCTTTCTCACGGCCACACCGTGGGGCGTGGCCGATGTTTCCTCCCGCAGTCTAACCCCCGGGGCAGGGATGGAGAATCCGCAGTTGGAGGGCTGTGGAAAGGGCAGCTTTGCAGCACCGGAATGAGATTCCTCACCCGAGTTATCCACAGGGGGATGTGGACAAACCCAGGTAAACGCCGTGTTTTATCCCCCGGCACCCCATAAAGCTGTGGATAGCTTGTGGACAACTCTGAGGGAGCACCCCTATAACTGGCCTATTCTGCCAGCTCAGGGACCTGACCCACACCTGTGGACAACTCCACCGCAACCGTGGACAAGTATCTTTCGCACTGTTCTGCGATGCAGGAAACAGGCACCGACCCCTGAACGATGGGGCGCTGTCCCGAAAACGCCCGGTTACCGGAGGATGAACTCGCTCCGGTTCTCCACAGTTGTCCACAGCCGGGGCCGGCAGAACGTGGAGAAGCAGAAAAAACGACTGACGGCCCTGCGGATCACGAATCCGTAGGGCTGTCAGTCTGCTGTTGTCATTGGGTCAGGAAATCCCGTTCACGCGGGAAACTGACCGTCGTCTGGCGCGGGCTACGCGGCGACGACCTCGAAGTTGATCTTGCCGGTGACCTCGGAGTGGAGCTGAACGATAACCTGGTAGTTACCGGTCTTCTTCACCAGACCCTTGGACAGCTCAATGGTGCGCTTGTCCAGGGTCGGGCCGCCGGCCTTCTTCACTGCGTCAGCAATGTCCTCGGCCTTCACGGAACCGAAGAGCTTGCCGGAGTCAGAGGTGCGGACCTGCACGGTCACGCCGGACAGCTCCTCGAGCTGCTGGCGAACCTCGCGGGCGTGGTCGAGGTCGCGGATGGCGCGAGCCTCCTGGGCACGCTGGATGCCCTCGATCTGCTTCTCAGCACCACGGGTGGCCACAATGGCCAGACCGCGGGGAAGCAGGTAGTTACGTCCGTAACCGTCCTTGACCTCGATGATGTCGCCTGCGACTCCGAGGTTGTCAACGGCAGCGGTGAGGATCAGCTTCATGATCCCTGCCTTTCGTTGTGTATCCCTGGCTGACGCGGCGTGCCGGTGGGCACGCGCGGGCCGTCGGGAAAGTCAGTTGAGATGGGTTGATCTGCTCAATCAGAACGGAGGCTCGTCATCGGCCGCACCGCCGAAACCACCGGCCGGCGGGGCGGAGCCCCACGGGTCGTTGGCCGGCATCTGGCCGGGCTGCTGGGCCTGCTGGCCACCGAACCCGCCCTGCTGGGGGTGAGGCTGCTGCTGCGGCTGAGACTGCTGCGGCGGGGCCTGGTAGCCCTGCTGCCCGCCGAAACCACCCTGCTGGGGCTGGTGCTGCGACTGCTGAGACTGCTGGGGCTGACCGCCACCGAAGTTGCCGCCACCGCCGCCGAAACCGCCACCTTCACGGGGGTTGCGGTTGACCTGGGCAGAAGCGAACTTCAGGGACGGGCCGACCTCTTCGACCTCAACCTCGTAGACCGTGCGGTTCTCGCCTTCCTTCGTCTGATAGCTTCGCTGCTTCAGATATCCGTTGACGATCACGCGCATGCCCTTGGAGATGGACTCGGCGACATTCTCGGCCGCCTGGCGCCACACGTTGCAGGTGAGGAACAGAGCCTCGCCGTCCTCCCACTGGTTGGTCTCGCGGTTGCGGACCCGGGGAGTGGAGGCGATACGGAAGTTGGCCACCGCTGCACCCGAGGGGGTGAAGCGGAGTTCGGGATCAGCGACGACGTTGCCGACGACGGTGATCGGGGTATCTCCAATTGCCATGGTTGTTCAGCCTTCCTGCTTCGCGCGGTTGATGCCTGATGACGTGCCTGCCGGGTGACGGGCATACGCTCGTCTCCCAGTATCCGTTCTTAAGCGTCGGTGCGCAGGACCTTGGTGCGCAGGACAGAGTCGTTCAGGTTGAGAACGCGGTCAACCTCGAGCACGGTCGCGGACTCGCACTCCAGGTTGATGACGGCGTAGACGCCCTCTTCCTTCTTGTTGATCGGGTACGCAAGACGACGCTTGCCCCACACATCAACCTTCTCGACCTTGCCATTGTCCTTACGGACAATCTCAAGGTACTTATCCAGGGACGGGGCAACGGTGCGCTCATCCTGGGACGGATCCAGAATGATCATGATTTCGTAGTGACGCACGACCTCATCACCTCCTATGGTCTAGTAATTGGTTCGGCCACACCCCTTGTGGGCGTGACAGGAGGGTCTGTTGCGTCAAGCAACCTCCGCAGCCTACCTCATGCGCCCCTGAATCCGTTAATTGCTTTTCGACGCCCCATCTGGCATAACCCCGCCCATCAACGCGGGACATCACCAGGCACCGTAGCGAAGAAAACCGCCAGGAAGGTCGGGATGACGGTGACGAAGACGAAGGCGGCGACGCCGAGCGCGACCGGCCAGGCGGTGGGCTTCTT
This sequence comes from Corynebacterium hylobatis, assembly GCF_003955685.1. Taxonomy (GTDB): domain Bacteria; phylum Actinomycetota; class Actinomycetes; order Mycobacteriales; family Mycobacteriaceae; genus Corynebacterium; species Corynebacterium hylobatis. The sequence goes on along the minus strand of NZ_RXHJ01000021.1, from coordinate 31,736 downwards.
CCGCATGAAGGCCCAGAAGGCCGCACCTATGCACAGGAAACCGATCGCGATGGAGATGATGCCCAGCAGGGTCGTGGTGGTCATGCCCTACATCATCGCCGATGACCGGTGGAAGCAGCCAACGACAGGGGGTCCTGCCCCTGGTGCGCGGCCCGCACCCGGTCGGTCCCCCGACCCAGTATCTGCCGGACCACCAGGGTGGCCATCACCACCAGCAGGACGAACCGGGCGATGAGGACCGTGTCGAGCAGTTCGGAGGGAATCCCGTTGTTCTCCGCGCCGAGCATGTGCCACATGAGCATCGGCCAGACCAGCATGTCGACGGTCATCCACCCCAGCAGCAGCCGCCAGCGCGGCAGGGCCAGCACGGCGGGCACGACCAGCCACAGCGAGTACTGCGGTGACCACACCTTGTTGAAGAGCAGGAAGGCCAGGACGATGAGGAAGACGAGCTCGGCGACACGGGGGCGCCGGGAAGCGCACAGACCCAGCACCCCGATGGCCAGGCAGGCGGCGGCGAACAGCGCGAAGGACAGGGTGTTGAGCACCGCGTTCGGCAGGGCCGGGAGGAACAGGTTACGGGCGATGACCGCGTAGACCGTGGTCCACTCCGCACCGCGCTCACTGTTGAGCCGGAGGAATTCGTTCCACGCCTCCGGGTAGAGCGCCATCACCGGCAGGTTCACCGCCAGCCAGGAACCCGCAGCCGCCCCCAGCATCCGCAGAAAAGGCCCCGGCCGGCGGTCACGGACCGCCAGCACCAGATACGCGCCCAGCAGGAACAGCGGCCACAGCTTGAAGGCCGTGCCCAGGCCGATGAGCACACCCGCCAGGACCGGCCGCCCCCGGCTGACGGCGTAGAGGGCACCCACCACGAACATCACGGAAGGGATGTCCCAGTTGGTGAAGGCGTGGACGATGAGCAGCGGCGAGGCCGCCACGAGCACCGTGTCCCACACCCGGTTGCCCGCCAGGGCCGCCACCAGCCGGATGGTGAGCACCCACATCGCCGACATCGCCAGGGCTGTGAGCGCGAAGTACCACGACGCCGCGGGAATGAGCAGCGGGGTTGCCTCGATGAGCGGGTAACTCAGGCGGGCCAGCGCACCCATCAGCCACTGGAACATCCCGGCCAGGACCGGATACTCCAGGTAGCGGGTGAGATCCCCCTCCACCCAGGAATAGGCGTAGGGGAAACCCCCCTCGTCGAGGCCGCGGCCCGCGAAGAGGGGGGTGATGTCGTTGTAGCAGGCGGCGACGTACTGGCGGTTGCCCGACCAGTCGAGGACGACGGTGCCGTCCGCTGCCCGGCCGCCCCCGAGGCAGCGGGCCTTGGCCAGGAAACCGAAGGACAGGAAGACCAGCGCCACCGAGACCAGCACCCGCACGGGGGTCCACCAGGGCTGGCGGCCCACCGCGGCGAAACGGCCGACGGGACCGCCGAGGAAGGAGATGAAACCGGCGGCCACCGGCTCGGTGAGAGCCGGGGAGATCCGCTCGGTGGGGTGGTTGATCCGCATCCGCTGGCCCTCCGGTTAATCAGGCAGGTCGATGACCAGGCCCGGCAGGATCTCGAGTTCACCGTTCTCGTTGGGGGTCGGCAGCTGCGGCAGCGGTGCCGGCTCCGGCGCGGCGGGCTGCGGGGAGTCCACGGTCGTGTCCTCCACCGGCGGCTCCTCGGCGATCTCCGTGGCCGGGGCCGGGGCAGGAGCCACCGGCTGGACCGGGGCCGGGGCGTAGCGCATACCGTTTCCGCCCGCCGGGATACCGGTGCCGAAGTTGATCGGACCCGGGGAGGCGAACTGCTCGACATCCTTGCCCTGGTGCGCGCCGTCCATCGCGGCCTTCCAGATCCGCGAGGGGGAACCGGAGCCGAACATGTTGCCACCCCACTCGTTGTAGATGGCGGTGGTGTTGTCCGCGGTACCGACCCACACGGCGGTGGCCAGCTGCGGGGTGGTGCCGACCATCCAGGCGTCCTTGTTCCGGCCGGTGTCGCCGAGCTGGGCGGTACCGGTCTTGGAGGCGGAGGGGCGTCCACCGGCCAGGGAGCTGCCGTTGGAGTAGGCGGCGATCGGCTGCATCGCGTACAGGAGGTTGTCGGCGACGACCTCGGCTACGCGACGCTCGCCGTCACCGGTCTCGTGCTGGTAGAGCAGCTCGCCGTCGCCGGTCTCCACCCGCTCGACGAAGTGGGTCTGGTGCCACACACCACCGTTGGCCAGGGTCGCCAGCGCGGTCGCCATGTCAATGGGACGGGTCTGGTACTGGCCCAGGATGATGCCCTCGTAGGGCTGGGCACCGTTCTCGGTGAGGGTCTCCGGGACCCCCGGCAGGGACTCCGCCACGCCCAGGGCATGGGCCATGTCGGCGGTGTCCTGGGTGGTGTTGGTCAGGTCGTCCTGCAGGCGGATGAAGCTGGTGTTGTAGGAGTGCTTCAGCGCCTCCGAGAGGGTGGTGTAACCGGCGCTGCCGCCGTCCCAGTTGTTCACCACGATGTTGCCGGGCAGCGTCACCGGGGACGAGTCGTACACGGCGCTCAGCGGGATGCCCTGCTGGAGGGCGGCCGCCAGGCCGAAGATCTTGAAGGTGGAGCCGGTCTGCAGGGCGGCGTTGCCGTAGTCCCAGCCGGCGGCGTCCTCACCACCGAAGTAGGCGCGGACGGCGCCGGTCCCCGGTTCGACGGAGACGACACCGGCGCGGGCATCATCCTGCAGCTGGGCGAGGTTGGTGCGCACCGCCTGGATGGTGGCCTCCTGGGCCTGCGGGTCGATCGTGGTGGTGATCCGCAGGCCGCGGGTGGTCACCTCCTGCTCAGTGATGCCGATGCTCTGCAGCTCATTGATCACGTGGTTCTTGATCATGCCGTTGGTGCCGGTCGCTTCGGTGTAGGCGGAGTACTCGGCCGGGTCCCGGGTCTCGGGGTAGACCATCCCGGCGCGCTCCTCCGGAATCAGGACACCCATCTCGACCATGCCGTCGAGGACGTAGTTCCAGCGGCCCTCCGCCCCCTGCGGGTTGGCCCACGGATCCAACTGGCTGGGCAGCTGGATGGTGGCGGCCAGCATCGCCGCCTCCTGCGTGTTCAGCTCGGTGACGGGTTTGGCGAAGTAGGCGTGCGAGGCGGCCTCCACGCCGTAGGCGTTGCGGCCCAGGTAGACGGTGTTGAGGTAGGCGGCGAGAATGTCCTCCTTGGACCACTGGTTGGTCATCTTCACGGAGTAGACGAGCTCACGGGCCTTGCGCACATAGGAGTGGTCATCACCGACCAGGGCGTTCTTCACGTACTGCTGGGTGATCGTCGAACCACCGCCGGCAGAGGTGTTGCCGGTGATCTGGCCGACGACGGCACGGCCGAAACCGGTGAAGGAGAAGCCCTGGTTGGTCCAGAACTCACGGTCCTCCGCGGCGAGGACGGCGTTCTGCAGCGGCTCCGGCACCTGCTCCAGCGGCACCTGCCGGCGGTTGCCCTCCGGCGGGACGACACGGGCCAGTTCCGTGGAGGAATCCGAGGCGTAGATGGAGGAGACCTGTGCGGAGGTCAGCTCCTCCGGCTCCGGCACGTCGATCGTGGAGTACACCACGAGGAAGACGCCCAGTGGGATGAGGATCAGCGCGAGGAGCCCGCCGAGCACCGCGAGCAGGACCGGCCGACGCCTGTCCTCCTGCCCGGCCTTCTGCTCCCGGCTGCGTTCACCCCGCGTGGATCCGCGTTTCGCGTTGTTGTTCTTCTCAGACAAGTGTTGTCCCCGTTGTGGTCACTGGTGGCGTTTGATACACCCGTGAACCCTACTGCGCCGGAGGCATGTAGGGGAATCATTCGTCCCACTGGTCAGGGCGCGTCACATCACCCCGCGGTGGCGGTGACGGCCTTCAGGAGATGATTCCAACGGCAGGTCGGGCACACCTCCACCGTGTGCACGGTGACCTCCCGACCGGTGGCGACGATCGCGGCGATCTCCTCGTCGCTGCGCGCCGTGCCGGACATGCGGCCAAGCTGCTCCCCGTGGATCCACTGGACAATGCGCAGGTCCTCCGAACCGCATACCGGGCACGGGTAGCCTGCGGGCTCCCCGTGGTAGGTCGCGGCGGTGACGAGAAGGAAATCGGCATCGCAGACCTCATCACGCGAAGCCTCACCGGCCCGCCAGCGGCGCAGGAGGTCCTGGCGGGCGAAGCGGTGGGAGATCTCGTTACGGCGGACGAAGTTTCCGGCAGACACAGGGTCAGTCTACCGGCGGCACCTGAACAGGCTTCTTGATCGATCCTGCCCGTGCCCGATCCGCTGCCCCCCGGGGAGACCGCATACGATGGACCGTTGAGCACGGGGGCCGGCAGGCCACCCCCTTCGACACACTTCGACAAGGCCTGCGTCAAGGAGTGAACGGATAAATGAGCAAGGTTCGCGTAGCGATCGTGGGCGTCGGCAACTGTGCCGCCTCGCTGGTCCAGGGTGTGGAGTACTACAGGGACACCCCGTCCGGGGAGAAGGTGCCGGGACTGATGCACGTCCAGTTCGGCAAGTATCACATCAGCGATGTCGAGTTCGTCGCTGCATTCGACGTGGATGCCGCCAAGGTCGGCACGGACCTGGCCGAGGCCATTGACGCCTCCCAGAACTGCACCATCAAGATCGCCGATGTCCCGACCACCGGTGTCACCGTCCAGCGTGGCCCGACCCTCGACGGGCTGGGCAAGCACTACATGGAGACCGTCGAGGAGTCCGCTGAGGCAGCCGTCGATGTTGTCCAGGCGCTCCGTGATGCTGAGGTCGACGTTGTCGTCTCCTACCTGCCCGTCGGCTCCGAGCAGGCCGACAAGTTCTACGCCCAGGCTGCCATCGACGCCGGCTGCGCCTTCGTCAATGCCCTGCCGGTGTTCATCGCCTCCGACCCGGAGTGGGCGCAGAAGTTCATCGACGCCGGTCTCCCGATCATCGGTGACGACATCAAGTCCCAGGTCGGTGCCACCATCACCCACCGCGTCATGGCGAAGCTCTTCGAGGACCGCGGCGTCCGCCTCGAGCGCACCATGCAGCTGAACGTGGGCGGCAACATGGACTTCAAGAACATGCTCGACCGTGACCGCCTGGAGTCCAAGAAGATCTCAAAGACCCAGGCCGTGACCTCCAACCTGCACGAGGGCCCGCTGGCCGGCAAGGTCGAGGACCGCAACGTCCACATCGGCCCCTCCGACTACGTCGAGTGGCTCGACGACCGCAAGTGGGCCTACGTCCGTCTCGAGGGCACCGCCTTCGGTGAGGTCCCGCTGAACCTCGAGTACAAGCTCGAGGTCTGGGACTCCCCCAACTCGGCCGGCATCATCATCGACGCCGTCCGTGCCGCCAAGATCGCCCTCGACCGCAAGATCGGTGGCCCGGTCCTCCCGGCATCGGCCTACCTGATGAAGTCCCCGCCGGTCCAGATGGGCGACGAGGAGGCCCGGGCACAGCTCGAGGCCTTCATCATCGGCGCCGACGACTAGATCACAGTCGGTTTTCCGGGCGAAAGTGTCTAGGATCGGTGGACATGGCATCAACGCATCCCGAGGACATCGCCGCCCGGATCAGGCCGGCGATGACGAAGCTGTACGTCATGTACTTCCGCATCTCCGAGCAGTCCGATCTGACCGGCCCGCAGCTGTCGATCATGGCCCGGCTCCAGGACAACGGCCCGGCCCGGATCAGCCAGATCGCCCGCGCGGAAGGCATCCGCATGCCCACCGCCTCCAACGCACTCCACCAGCTGGAGCAGCGGGAGCTGGTGGAACGCATCCGCGATGAGCAGGACCGTCGCGGAGTGCGCGTGCGGCTCACCCGCCTGGGCGAGAGTGAACTGGAGCGCGTCGGGGAGGAGCGCACCAAGTACCTCGCCGATATGATCGGCACCCTCAGCGAAGAGGATCTGGAGCGCGCCAGCGATCTCGTCGACATCATCAACAAGCTCGCCGACAGCTACGGGGCGGACCTGATTGACACGAACGCAGGGTGAACGGCAATAATAGGCGGGGTAAACCCCTTCTGACCCCCGGTAGAGAATGGTATCCCCGATTCACGTCGCCTCTGAGGCATCCGCCCGTATCCTGGTCGCCTGGCGGCCCGATTCCCCAGGCACCGAAGCACTCGAATTCGCTGCCTGGCTGAGCCGTACCACCGACGTCCAGATCCGCGTCGTCTCCGCCTTCCTCCGTCCCTGGCCCACCGCCTCCCTCAGCCGCCTCGGCGGCAAATACCGCAAGTCCTTCCAGAAGGAACTCGCGGCCTGCGAGTCGGCGGTGAAGAAGGCGTTGGATGAGGCGGGCGTCGACAAGCGGAACTGGGACGAGCAGATCTCCGTCGTCCTCGAGGGCCCCTCCGAATCCGTGCTGCTCAGCGAGGCCGCCGACGATTACGACGCCCATCTGGTCATCCTGGGCTCCGACGCCGCCGCGCCGAAGGGCCGCTTCCTCGCCGGTTCCACCGCGGATGCGCTGCTGCACTCCTCCCCCAAACCACTCGGCCTGGCCCCGCGCGCGGTCCGGCTGGCCAAGCGGGGGGTCACCCGCGTCAACTACGCCTTCCTGGAGAGCGCCGTCGACGAGAACGACCCCTCCCTCCACTTCGCCGCCTACCTGGCCGACAGCTGGGGTGTGGACCTGCGCATCCTCGCATTCTCCCCCTCCGGCATCGTCGACCAGCCCTTCCACGACAAGTTCGACTTCCCCAGCGAGCTTGTCGACGAATGGCGCGAGCACTCCCTCGCCGTCCTCGACCGCTCCCACGACGTCATCGGCGACCTCCACCCCGATCTCTCCGTCGAATCGGACATCGGCTCCGGTGTCGGCTGGTCGGGGGCGATCGACGCCCTCAAGTGGAAGAAGGGCGACCTCCTCATCCTCGGCTCCACCCCGCCGGGTCCGCTGGAGCGCGTCTTCGTCGGTTCCACCGCCACCGAATTTCTCCGCCACGTCCACGTGCCCGTGCTGCTGCACCCCACACCCCGATATTGACGCCCGGACTAAGGTGAGGTCATGACTGGAAGTGACTCGGAGAAGAATCCCCCGCAGAACGACGGACGACGCTGGCGCAACTTCCTCGACCACCCGGAGAACGACCTCACCGCTGACGCGGACTTCGCCAACCGGCGCCCGCCGACGCCCCAGACCGCCGAGGAACTCGCCTCCTCCACCGACCCCGCCATCCAGGCCGAACGCAACCGGAAGTCGACCCGGCAGGCCGTCACCTGGCTGTTCGGGACCATCATCACCACCGTCGTCTTCGCCTACATCCTGGCGTGGGTGCCCCGCATGATGGGCGGTCCGCTCTGTGAAGCCGGTGAAGCGACCTGGCTGTGCACCCGTTCCTGGCAGATCTGGTGGCCCATCATCACCAGCATCGTCCCCGCCGGCGGCATCATCGGCTGTGCGATCATCATGGTGCGCAAACTCAACAGCTACACCCGCTGGCGTCCCTGGATGGGCGTGTTCTGGGTGCTCATTCCCTTCGCCATGATGTGGATGCTGCAGACCTGGCAGATCCTGGTCCTGGCGCTGAGCAACTAACCGGCGGCGATCTCCGCAGCCACCTCGGCGCAGTCCGGGCGACCGCAGTGCGCGGTCACCGGCTGCGCCGCACACGTCTCACAGACCAGCGCCTGCTTCCGGCAGGTGTCCTCGTTGAGGCAGTTGATGAAGTTGTTGGTGTGCTCCCCGCAGTGGATGCAGTGCCCCAGCTTCTCGTAGTCCTCCCCGAACTCCACGTGCATGCGCTTGTCGAAGACGTAGAGCGAACCCTCCCACAGGCCCTTGTTGCCGTACTTCTCGCCATAGCGGACGATGCCGCCGTCGATCTGGTAGACCTCCTTGAACCCGCGGTTGACCATCAGCGCGCTGAGGACCTCGCAGCGGATGCCGCCGGTGCAGTAGGAGACCACGGGGCGGTCCTTCATCCAGTCGTATTTGCCGGACTCCAGTTCGGCGATGAAGTCATGGGTGGTCTCCACATCGGGGACCACGGCGTCCCGGAACTTGCCGATCTGAGCCTCCATGGCGTTGCGGCCGTCGAAGAAGACGACGTCGTCGCCGCGGGCGTCGACAAGCTCGTTGACCTCCTCCGGATTCAGGTGCACGCCCCCGCCCATGATGCCGTCCTCATCGACCTTGATCTCCCCGGCGGCGTTGAAGGCGACGATCTCATCACGCACCTTGACGCTGAGCTTCGGGAAGTCCTCCGCCCCGCCCTCGGACCACTTGAATTCCATGTCCCTGAACCCGGGGTAGTCACGGGTCTTGCGGATGTAGCGCTTGCACGCGTCGATGTCACCACCGACGGTGCCGTTGATACCGTGCTCGGAGATGAGGATGCGCCCGCGCAGCCCCAGCGACTCGCACAGGTCGCGCTGCCAGAGCATCACCGCCTGCGGGTCGGCGATCGGGGTGAAACGGTAGTACAGGAGAATCTTGCTGATGGCCACGCCGGTGAGTCTAACCCGTGTGCCCGTCCTGCTTTTCGACGAGGCGGTAACGCTGGTTCGGGGAGCGCTCTGGTTCCGTGAACTCCACGAGCCCGCTCCTGCGTAATTCGGTGAACGTGGGGTTTATCTGCCCATCCGAGAGGTGGGTGGCCATCAGCTCTGCGGGCTTCCGGACACCGGTTACTTCAACAATGCCATTGCCCTCCGACACTCCGAGGAGCAGCAGGCCCCCTTCCGGCATATTGGCGAAGGCGCTCAAGGTCTCGTCCACTGTGTCCGGATAGCCCTGAGCAGCAGATTTGGCTTCGATGTTCCAGGTATCCCCACCCATTTCCTGGAGAAACCTGATCTGCTCTACAACATCTATGATGGAAGCTTCCATCAGAGTTGTCTGCGGGCCAGAAGAATCAGCGTTTGCGGTACAGGGACTTCCGCCAGTACTCCGGTTCCGAGGTCACCAGCACACCCAGGTTGCGGAAGATGTCCTCGTCCACAGATCCCAGAATCGTGGTGGTGTGGGCCTCGCAGCCCCGCAGGTTCTTCAACTGGGCCAGGGCCCGGCGCGCCTCCTCCGAGCGGGCCGCGGAGACGGAGAGCGCGATGAGCACCTCGTCGGTGTGCAGGCGCGGGTTGCGCGAGCCCAGGTGCTCCGTCTTGAGGGACTGGATCGGCTCGATCGATTCCGGGGAGAGCAGATGCAGCTCCGGGTCGATGTCGGCCAGGTGTTTGAGGGCGTTGAGCAGCACCGCCGCGGAACAGCCCAGGAGCTCGGAGGTTTTGCCGGTGATGATGGTGCCGTCGGCAAGCTCCATCGCGCAGCCCGGCTGCGCTGTTCTCTCAGCCACGGCCAGAGCAGGTGCCACCACGCGGCGGTCCTCCGTGGTCGTGCGTGCCTTCGACATGATCATGCCGATGCGGGAGGAGACGATGTCGTCGAGATCGTCCCGGCGTTCGTCGACAAGCGCCTTGTAGTAGCGGCGTACGATCTCCTGTCGGGAGGCGTCGCGGCAGATCGCATCGTCGGAGATGCAGTGGCCGGCCATGTTCACGCCCATATCGGTGGGCGACTGGTAGGGGCTCTCCCCCGCGAGGGTCTCCAGCAGGGCTCGCAGCAGGGGGAAAACCTCGACGTCGCGGTTGTAGCTGGTGACCTGCCGGCCGTAGGCCGCCAGGTGGAAAGGGTCGATGACGTTGATGTCGTCGAGGTCGGCGGTGGCGGCCTCGTAGGCCAGGTTCACCGGGTGTTCCAACGGCAGGTTCCAGATGGGGAAGGTCTCGAATTTCGCGTAACCGGCCTTCCCGCCGCGCTGGTACTCGTGGTAGACCTGCGACAGGCAGGTGGCCAGCTTGCCGGAGCCGGGGCCCGGCGCGGTGACCACGACGAGGTCGCGGGTGGTCTCCACGTACTCGTTGACGCCGAAGCCCTCCTCGGAGACGATGCGGCGGATGTCGGTGGGGTACCCGGGGATGACGCGGTGGCGGTAGACGTTGAGGCCGAGGCGCTGCAGCCGGTCCATGAAGGCGTGGGCGATGGGGTTGTCGTCGGTCAGCTGGGTCATCACGACGTGTTCGACGAGGAAGCCGCGTTCCCGGAACACGTCGATGAGACGGAGGGTGTCCTCCTCATAGGGGATGCCCAGGTCCGCGCGGACCTTCTGGCGTTGCAGGTCCTTGGCGTTGAGGCAGACGATGATCTCGACGTCGTCCTTGATGCGCTCCAGCATCGCGATCTTGTTGTCGGGGGTGAAACCGGGCAGGACGCGGGAGGCGTGCATGTCGTCGAAGAGCTTGCCGCCCATCTCCAGGTACAGCTTGCCGCCGATCTCCGAGCGTCGTGCGTGGATGTGCTCCGACTGCAGTTCGATGTAGCGTTCGCGGTCGAAACCGATCCTCTGGGGCATGCGTGCGTCCTCCGACGACAGTGAAAGGTGCTGGGTGACTGCACCGACTCTACCGCGCGGGGGCGCAGGCTTCGCCCTGTGTCCCTGACGGGCCGGACATTTCCCCGGATACCCAGACGCCGAGGAAGGCGGGAGATCGACGGATAGTCCTGATCCGTTCCCCGCCCGCAGGCCGCGCGGTTCCCACCCCACCGCCCCGGATAGACTGGCACGCATGCCTGAGGGTCATGTCATCCATCGTCTCGCGCGGGACCTGAACGCCACGTTCCGGGGCGTCGACCTCGAGGTCAGCTCCCCGCAGGGTCGTTTCGCCTCGGAGGCCGCGCTTCTCGACGCCCACCGCATCGAACGCGCCGAAGCCGTCGGCAAGCATCTCTTCGTCTTCTTCGATGCCCCGCACCCAGAGCACGTCATCTACATCCACCTGGGTCTGATCGGGCAGCTGAAATTCGAGGACGCCGCCACCGCGGAGGGGCAGATCCGGTTGCGCATCACCGACGGCACGACCGCCGCCCATCTGCGCGGACCGCAGTGGTGCCGGCTGATCACCGAGGAGGAGTACGCCGCGACCCGGGCGAAATCCGGTGAGGACCCCATCCGCACCGACGCCGACCCGGAACTGCTGTGGCCGCGGGTCAGCCGTTCCCGCCGTAGCATCGGCTCCCAGCTCATGGACCAGAAACTCTTCGCAGGGGTGGGCAACATCTACCGCGCCGAAACCCTCTTCCGCCTGGGGATCTGCCCCTTCCTCCCCGGCAACAAACTGACGAAGGCACAGTTCGACAGCATCTGGCTGGACCTGGTGGGCCTCATGGCCGAAGGTGTGCGCACCGGCCGCATCGACACCGTCTACCCGGAGCACACCCCGGAGGCGATGGACCGCGAACCCCGCAAAGACGACCACGGTGGCGAGGTCTACGTCTACCGGCGCGCCGGGTTGCCCTGCTACCTGTGCGGCACCCCGATCAGCCACCGCGTGATGGAGGGCCGCAACCTCTTCTGGTGCGACTCCTGCCAGCCGGGTGAGTGACTAACCTGGACACCATGAGCCTGCGAAGCCACGCCTATCCGGTTGACCTCATCCGCTCCTGTGAGCAGGTGCTTCTCGACGCCCAGTCCGCCCCCGACCAGCTCATGCGCCAGGCCGCGCACGCCGTGGCGGTGGCCGCCGCCACGATGGTCGCGGTACCGGCCCCCACCATCCTGCGGGTGCAGGCCACCGGGCAGCGTATTCTGCTGCTGGTCGGGGCCGGGGGCAACGGCGGCGACGCTCTCTACGCTGGGGCGGAGTTGGCCGCCAACCACACGGTGGAGGCGGTGCTGCTCGGCCGGGAGGGCCGGGTGCATGAGCGCGCGCTCACTGCTTTCCAGACCGCCGGCGGCACCGTCCTCGACGGCCTGCCGGAGGATCTGCGTCCCTACCGTCTGGTCGTCGACGGCATCCTCGGCATCGGCGGTGCAGGTGGGCTGGGTCCGGAACTCGGGTCCTGGTTGGAGCGCGTCCGGGAGCACCATTACATCCCCGTTCTGGCCGTGGATGTGCCCTCCGGAGTGGAGGCTGACACCGGTGCGCTGCCGGAGCACCACGTCACCGCCGATGTCACCGTCACCTTCGGGGCGCTGCGCCATGCGCATGCGGTCAGCCCCGCCTGCGGTGAGGTGATCATCGCGGAGATCGGTCTGGGTGAACGCACCCTGAGCCGGGATCTGCTCCGCCACGTCATCGACAATGACGGTTCCTATCTCATGGTCATCCGTGCGGTGCCGGCCGTCCGTTATGACTGGCCGCCACCACTGCAGACGTTGTCGGCCTACAGCAACAACGAACCCCTGGAGCCCGGTGCGGCGGATGACAAATACTCCGGCGGGGTCGTCGGCCTGTGCGCGGGTTCGGTGACCTACCCTGGTGCCGCCGTACTGACCGTGCTGGGTGCGGTGCGGGCCACCAGTGCGATGGTCCGCTACGTGGGCAGCCAGAAGCTGGAGGTCGTACGCGCCGTGCCCGAGGTGGTCGTCTCCGACACTGTCGCCGACACCGGTCGCGTCCAGGCCTGGGTCGTCGGCCCCGGACGCGGGACCGACGATGCCGCCCACGATGAACTCGCTGAGCTGCTCGAGCGCCCCGAACCCCTGCTTATCGACGCCGATGCCCTCACCCTCCTCAGCCGCCACCCGGAGTTGCGCGAGAAACTTCGGAAACGTACCGGTTCCGTGCTGCTGACCCCGCACGAGGGAGAATTCCGCCGCCTCGCCGAGTCCCTGGAGGATACGGGGATCCCGGATCCCACCCTCGACCGGCTCGGTGCGGTTCGTGCCCTGTCCGATGCCCTGAACTGCGGGGTACTGCTCAAGGGGCGGTACACCGTGCTCTCCTTCCCGGGTACCCGCCTGGGAATGTGGGCGATCGACGCCGGCTCCTCCTGGGCCGCGACCCCCGGATCCGGTGATGTACTGGCCGGTGTCATCGGCGCCTGGCTCGCCAGGGCCGCCACGTGGGCGCAACATCAGGAGGTCGAGGGCTTCCCCATCGCCCTCCTCAGCGCCTGCGACGGACTGCAGGTCCATGCCATGGCCGCGTGGCTCTCCGCCCAGACCCCGGACGGCCCCGCCCCGACGTCCGCCTCCCGCATCGCCGAGGCCATCCCGCAGGCAACGGCCCGGCTGAAGCACCCGGATTTCGTGGGTCGGTAGTGCGCAGCTGCGCACTCTTTTCACCCTATGAGCTGCGGAAATAAAAACCGAAGCCGCGCCCCTGAGGAGGGCGCGGCTTCGATCTGGGGCAGGTCAGTGCAGGGACCTGCCCTGGATTCCCTTGGGGACGTTAAGCACCGCGATCAGGGAGATGACCGAGATCGCCGCGATGTAGATACCGATGGACAGGGAGGTGCCGGTGGCGTCGAGAAGCAGGGCCGCGATCATGGGGGCGAAGGCGCCGCCGATGACGGAACCGATGGCATAGCCGATGGAGACACCCGACAGTCGAACCTGCGCCGGGAACATCTCGGCGTAGAGCGCGGACTGCGGACCATAGGTGGCGCCGAGGAGCACACCCAGGATCACGACGGCGATGGCGAAGAGGAAGGCGTCGCCGGAGTCGATGAGCAGCCAGGTGGGGATGGCCCACAGGATGGAACCGACGTAACCCACCGCGAAGGTCTGCTTACGGCCGATCGTGTCTGACAGCGCGCCGAAGACCAGGGTGGAGACGATCCAGGCGATGGCACCGAGCGAGGTGATGGCCAGGACGGTGGTGCGGTCGTGCCCGACGACCTGGGTGCCGTAGGAGACGAAGTAGGCGATGGCCAGGTAGCCCGCGGCGTTGACGCCGGCGAAGATGAGGGCCGCGAGGAGGACCAGCTTCCAGTAACTCTTGAACAGCAGGGACAGGGGCGCGGAGGACTTCTTCTTCAGGTTTTCGAGCTCCGAGAAGACCGGGGACTCTTCGACGAGTCGGCGAATCCAGAAGCCGACGATGATCAGGACCAGGGAGGAGACGAAGGGGACACGCCAGCCCCAGGCGTTGAACTGTTCGGTGGTCAGTGCCGCGGAGAGCACGAGCATGAACAGGGTGGCCAGCAGCATGCCGGCGGGGACACCGACCTGCGGGAAGGCTCCGAAGAAGCCACGTCGGTTGGTGGGGGCGTGCTCGACGGCCAGGAGAGCGGCGCCGCCCCACTCACCACCGGCGGACAGGCCCTGCAGGATGCGCAGGAGCACCAGGATGATCGGTGCCGCGAGACCGATGGCCGCGTAGTTGGGCAGCAGACCCATGGCCACGGTGGCACCACCCATGCCGAGCAGGGTGATCACAAGGACCGGTTTCCGGCCGAGGCGGTCACCCAGATGACCGGCGATGACGGCACCCAGCGGACGGAAGAGGAAGGAGATACCCAGGGAGGCCCACGCCACGATCTGCGCGAGGGTCGGTGATTCGCTGGAGGCGGGGTTGAAGTACTGGGTGGCGAAGATCAGCGCCGCAGCCTGGGCGTAGATGAAGAAGTCGAACCACTCGATGGTGGTGCCGACCATGGCACCGGCCAGGACCCGGCGGTGCTCAGGCGTGATCGGTGACGGATCCGTCGAGGGTACGGCGCTGCTGGTGGCCAGGGTGTCGTTGGTCATCTCGGTGGACTTTCTGTGGGGGAAAGGTGAGGTGGAGAGAGGGAACGAAGATCAGTTGCGGAGGTCGACGATCCGCTTTGCCTTGCCTTCACCGCTGTCGACCTGGTCACGGATGTCCACGTCGACGGAGACGCCGATGCGGTCCTTGACGGCCTTGCGCAGCAGCAGCTGGGAGTGCGCGATCTCGTCGGCGGTGCGGCCCGGGGCGTGCTCGACCACGAGGGTGAGGTGGTCCATGCGGCCGCGCTTGGACAGGACGCACTGGTAGCGGGGGCGCAGGTTCTTGTCCTCGACGATGAGCTCCTCGAACTGGGAGGGGAAGCAGTTCACGCCGCGGAGGATGATCATGTCGTCGTTGCGGGCGCTGATGCGGTCGAGGCGGCGCATGGAGCGGGCGGTGCCCGGCAGCAGGCGGGTGAGGTCGTGGGTGCGGTAGCGGATGACCGGGAAGGCCTCCTTGGTCATCGGGGTGATGACCAGTTCGCCGACCTCGCCGTCCGGCACCGGCTCCAGGGTGACCGGGTCGAGGATCTCGGGGTAGAAGTGGTCCTCCCAGAGGGTCAGGCCGTCCTTGGTCTCGACGCATTCCTGCGCGACGCCGGGGCCCATGACCTCGGAGAGGCCGTAGATGTCGGTGGCGTCGAGGCCGAAGCCCTGCTCGAGGTCCTGGCGCATGCCCTCGGTCCACGGCTCGGCGCCGAAGATGCCGACGCGCATGGGTGTGTCGCGGGGGTCCATGCCCTCGGCGCGCATGCGGTCGAGGACGTTGAGCATGTAGGAGGGGGTGCCCACGATCGCGTCGGGCTGGAAGTCCCGCATGACCTGCAGCTGGCGGTCGGTCTGGCCACCGGAGGTCGGGATGACGGTCGCGCCGAGCTTCTCCACGCCGTAGTGCAGTCCCAGGCCGCCGGTGAACAGGCCGTAACCGAAGGTCACCTGGACGCGGTCGCCGGGGCGGACGCCCCCGGCATGCAGCGAGCGGGCGACCAGCGTCGCCCAGGTCTCGATGTCGTTGCGGGTGTAACCGACGACGGTGGGCTGGCCGGTGGTGCCGGAGGAGGCGTGGATGCGGGAGATCTGCTCCCTCGGCACGGCGAACATGCCGAAGGGGTAGTTCGCACGGAGGATGGACTTGTCTGTGAACGGGAAGAGGGTGAGGTCCTTGAGCTCCCGGAAGTCGTCCGGGTGCACTCCCTTCTCCTCGAAGGCCTTCTTGTAGTGCGGGACGTTGTAGTACGCGTGACGCAGGGTGTTCTTCATGCGCTCGGTCTGGAGCGCGGTGATCTCGTCACGGGAGGCGTACTCGATCCCGGTCTGCGGGCCGTTGAGAGTGGAGACGATGTCAAGCGCGGAAGCCACGGTTGCGGTCCTTTCCTACGGTCAGACCGGTGTGCGGAACCGGGACCGTGGTTGGCAGGTTTGTGAATACCATTTACTAACCGACCAATCGGTCAGGAAGTATGTGACAGAGGTTACAGGGGCGATGGTGTTGTGCGCAACACATTCCGGCGAGATTCCTGGCACAGCCCACAATCAGACCCCGGGCCCCACCCCCGGACCAGGGCCCCACCCCAGCCCACGCCCGCTATCCGGCACCCCCGGAAGCGCTACCGTCGCGAACAATTCCGTCGAAGATCATCTGCGGCGTCAGGGCCGCCAGGTCCTCCGGGGAGTACTTTCCGTCCGGCTGATACCACTCCACAATCGAGTTGATCATGCCGAAGATGAGTCGGCCCACGACCCCCGAATCAAGGTCGGTCCGCAGGGAACCCTCCGCACGGGCCCGATCGACGACATCGATGAGCGTACGGGTGATCACCCGGCGCCGGGCCATGATCCCCAGCTCCACCTCGGTATTGCCCCGCAGGCGCAGTAGCAGGCGGACGTAGGCGGGATACTCGCACAGCACCCGGGTGGTGCCGGCGATGAGCAGCCGCAGCTGCCCGACCGGTTCATCGGTCTCCGCAAGGGCGTGGTCCACCACCCCACTCAGCTCGGCGAGCGCCCTGTCGGTGGCCTCCACGAGGATCTCCTCCTTGGAGGTGATGTGGTGGTAGATCGCGGACTTGCTCAGCCCCAGACGTTCGGCGAGGACACCCATCGAGGTCGCCTCATAGCCGCGCGCATTGAACTCCTCGACGGCGATGCGGATGACATCCTCGCGGGCGTAACCGGGGCGACCCCGGTTACTCGTGGTGGTGGGGGCGGTGCCAGAAGGCATGGTCGGTCTCCTTGAATCAGGGGTACGGCACATCAGGACTAAGGCGGCCGGCGGCCACCACATCATCCCATTGTCTCAACCGTCCCCGTGACGGGGTGACTGGGATCACGTACACTGACCCCACAATACCGACCGAACGGACGGTAATTCACCCCAGAGCCCCAGGAGCCTCCCCATGACCCAGATCCTCGCCCCCGGCGTCGCCGAGAGCACCGACCACGAGCACGTCCGGACCATGTTCGAGAACGACCGCGCCTCCCAGGGCATCGGCATGACCATCACCGACATCGGCGAAGACGGCGTCCGCGGCCACTTCACCATCCGTCCGGAGATGTGCAACGGTCACGGCACCGCCCAGGGCGGCTACCTGTTCATGTTCGCCGACTCCCTGTTCGCCGGCGCCTGCAACGCCTCCGGGAGCATCGCCGTCGCCGCACAGGTGAGCATCCACTACATCGCCCCGGCCCGCGAGGGGGATGTCGTGGAGGGCCACGCCGTGGAGCGCCGGACCTGGGGACGCAACGGCATCACCGACGTCACACTCACCGTGAACGGCCAGGTCATCGCGGAATTCCGCGGCACCTCCCGGACAATCCGCTCCATCTAGAAAACGGTGGACGTGACCCGCGCCATTGACATGGATCACACTTCCCCCATATACTGACCGAACGATCGGTTATTAAATGCCGATGAACCAGTTATCGAACTTCACCCGAGCGAAGGATCACCGATGACCACAGTGACCGACCAACTCTCCCCCGCCGATGTGGCCGGGCAGGAGAACTTCGACCGCCTCATCGCCGCGGACTCCCGCATTGAGCCCACGGACTGGATGCCGGCCGCCTACCGCCGGACGCTGACCCGCCAGGTCTCCCAGCACGCCCACTCCGAGATCATCGGCATGCAGCCGGAGGCGAACTGGATCACCCGCGCCCCTTCCCTGAAGCGCAAGGCCATCCTCATGGCGAAGGTCCAGGATGAGGCGGGCCACGGTCTGTACCTCTACTCCGCCGCCGAGACCCTGGGCACCGGCCGCGATGAACTCGTCGAGCAGCTTCTCGACGGTCGCGCCAAGTACTCCTCGATCTTCAACTACCCGGCGCGCACCTGGGCGGACATCGGGGCCATCGGCTGGCTCGTCGACGGTGCCGCCATCGCCAACCAGGTGCCGCTGTGCCGCGCCTCCTACGCCCCCTACGGCCGGGCCATGGTGCGCATCTGCAAGGAGGAGTCCTTCCACCAGCGCCAGGGCTGGGAGATCCTCTACGAACTGGCCAACGGCACCCCGGCGCAGAAGCAGATGGCCCAGGAGTCGATCAACCGCTTCTACGGCCCGGCGCTGCAGATGTTCGGCCCGCCGGACGATGACTCCCCCAACTCGCAGCAGTCGATGGCCTGGAACATCAAGCGCTTCTCCAACGACGAGCTGCGCCAGCGCTTCGTCGACATGATCGTCCCCCAGGCGGAGGCGCTCGGCCTCCACTTCGAGGACCCGGACCTGAAGTGGAACGAGGAGCGCGGCCACTACGACTTCGGCGAGCTGGACTGGAGCGAGTTCAAGGCCGTGGTCAAGGGGCAGGGCCCGTGCAACACGCAGCGCATGCAGCGTCGCCGTCAGGCCTTCAACGACGGTGCCTGGGTCCGTGAGGCCGCCGCCGCCTACGCCGAGAAATACCAGTCCGCCGATTCCCGTCTCGTCGCCTGATCAACCGGCACCCACCAGAAACCAAGGAGAAACACACGATGTCCCAGCAGCAGCACTGGCCGATGTGGGAGGTCTTCGTCCGATCCTCCCGTGGCCTGTCCCATGTCCACGCCGGCTCTCTCCACGCGCCGGACGCCACCCTGGCCCTGCGCAACGCCCGCGACCTGTACACCCGCCGCAACGAGGGCACCTCCGTCTGGGTCGTTCCCAGCGAGGCCCTCACCTCCTCCGACCCGGACTCCAAGGGCGGGTTCTTCGAGTCGGCCTCCGGCAAGAACTACCGCCACGCCACCTACTACGAGAAGTCTGAAGGGGTGCCGCACCTGTGAGCAGCTTCGCCACCGTCGATTCCGCGACCCGCCAGACCCAGGGTGATTCCCTCACCGCCGAGGACATCCTCCAGTCCGATGCGAAGGCCACCGAGGACGTCGCCACCTACGCCGCCATGCTCGGCGATGACGCCCTCATGCTCGGCCAGCGCCTGAGCTGGTGGATCTCCCGCGCCCCGGAGATGGAGGAGGACATCGCCCTCGCCAACATCGCCCTCGACCTGATCGGCCACACCCGTTTCCTCTACTCCTACGCCGGTACCGCCTGGGGAAAGACCGAGGATGACCTGGCCTACTTCCGCGAGGAGGAGGAGTTCGCCTCCGCCCGCCTCATGGAGTACGAGAACGGTGACTTCGGCCAGACCATCGCCCGCCAGCTGCTGGCCTCCTACTACATGCTCGGCCTGTACACGGCCCTGCTGGATTCCACTGACAGCACGCTAGCGGCGATCGCCGCGAAGGCCGTCAAGGAGATCGAGTACCACGTCGACCACGCCAACCAGTGGACCCTGCGCCTGGGCCTGGGCACCGAGGAGTCGAGGCACCGCATGAGCGAGGGCCTGTTCTACGTGTGGCCCTACCTGGATGAGCTGTTCGAGGACCTGGATATCCACACCCGCCTCGCCGCCGAAGGTGTCGCGGTCCTGCCCTCCAGCCTGCGTGCCGAGTTCGATGAGCGCATCGCGCACGTCCTTGAGACCGCCGGCCTGGAGATCCCGGATTCCCCGCAGGCCATGTCCGGCCGGCGCACGGGTCAGTTCTCCGAGCAGCGCGGTTACATCCTCGCCGAGATGCAGTCCTTCGCCCGCAAGCATCCCGGCGCCACCTGGTAACTGTCCCGCCCCATCCGAAGGAGGTCACCTCAGTGAACACCCACCCTCTGCGCCCCGCCGACGCTGAAGCTGCGTCGGTCTGGGACACCGCGGCCACCGTCCCCGACCCGGAGATCCCCGTCATCTCCATCGCTGACCTGGGGATTCTTCGCGACGCCGCCCTCATCGACGGCACCGCGGTGGTGACGATCACCCCGACCTACTCCGGATGCCCGGCGATGGACCACATCACCCGGGAGGTGAAGGAGGCGCTGTCCGCCGCCGGTTACGCGGACTCCCGCGTCGACCTGGTGCTGCAGCCGGCGTGGACCACCGACTGGATCACCGAACTCGGCCGCGACCAGCTGCGGGAGTACGGTATCGCCCCGCCGACGCACTCCTCCACCCCGACCCGCCCGGGTCCCATCCCCCTGACTCTTGCTCCCCCACCGCCGGTGGCGTGCCCGCGCTGCGGCTCGACCCGGACCCGAAACATCGCCCAATTCGGCTCGACATCCTGCAAGGCGCTGTACTCCTGCGAGGAGTGCCTCGAGCCCTTCGACTACTTCAAGGTGCACTGATGACTGCTTCCATGACTGCCCCCACCAAGAAAAAGGCCAGGTTCAACTCCCTGCAGGTCTCCGAGGTCCGTCGTCTGACCGACAACGCCGTCGAGGTCAGCTTCGAGGTCCCCGAGGAACTGCGCGCGGACTACGACTACGTCCCGGGCCAGTACGTCGCACTGCGTGCCGACATCAACGGCCAGGAGGTGCGCCGCTCCTACTCCATCTGCGACATCCCCCGCCCCGGTGTCATCCGTGTGGCCATCAAGCGCGACCTCGGCGGTGTCTTCTCCACCTGGGCCAACGATGAGCTGAGCCCCGGCACCGTCATCGACGTGATGAACCCGCAGGGCGCATTCACCTCCCGGGTGAATGTCACCTCCCTCAATGACGCGCAGGCCCTGATCGACAAGGGCTTCGCCGAGGGTGGCGACGCCCCCCACCTGGTGGCCATCGCCGCCGGCTCCGGCATCACCCCGATCATGTCCATCGCCCAGACGCTGCTGGCCTCCCTGCCGAAGGCGACCTTCGAGATCGTCTACGCCAACAAGGGCGGCTCGGATGTGATGTTCGCCGAGGAGATCGGCGACCTCAAGGACAAGTACCCCACCCGCTTCGCCGTCCACCATGTCCTCTCCCGGGAGCAGCGCGTCAACCCGCTGTTCTCCGGACGCATCGATGACGAGAAGCTCGCCCTGCTCCTGGACAAGGTCATCCGCACCGGCGACACCGACGAGTGGTTCCTGTGCGGCCCCTTCGAGATGGTCCAGCTGGTGCGCGACGAGCTCTCCGGACGTGGCGTCGACAGCGACAACGTCCGTTTCGAACTCTTCTCCACGGGCAAACCCTCTGATGGCCCGCAGCAGGGCAACACCGGCCGCCCGGTCGTGGCGGATCCGGCGGGCAGGAACATCACCGTCTCCTTCCAGCTGGACGGCCTGTCCGGTTCCATCGAGTCCCCGCAGTCCGCGAAGGAGACCATCCTCAACGCCGCCCTGCGTGCCCGCCCGGACGTCCCCTTCGCCTGCGCCGGCGGCGTGTGCGGCACCTGCCGCGCCAAGGTCGTCGAAGGTGACTACGAGATGGATGAGAACTACGCCCTGGAGGCCGATGAGGTCGCCGCCGGTTACGTGCTCACCTGCCAGACCCGCGCCACCGGTGACTCCATCACCGTGGACTACGACGCCTGAGAGGAGCACCACCCATGATTGATCTCCACATCGGGGACAACGTCGCCGAGGTTGTGCTCAACAACCCGCGGGCCATGAACTCCCTCACTGAGGCCGACCTGCAGGAACTCTCCGACGCCTACACCGAGGCAGCGGAGCGGGGCGTGCGCGCCCTCCTGCTGCGCGGCGAGGGGCGGGGTTTCTCCGCCGGCCGCAACATCAAGGGCCTCGACCCGGCCGAGGATGACGCCACCGACTACCTGGCAAACAAGGTCACCCCGGTGCTGCGCCAGATGAGCAGCTTCCCCGCCCCCACCTTCGCCGCCGTCCACGGCGTGTGCCTGGGTGTGGGCCTGGGCCTGGCCATCGCCACCGACATCGTCTACGTCGCCGAGGACGCCACCTTCGGTTCCCCCTTCGCCAACCTGGGGGCCACCCTCGACTCCGGCGGGCACTCCCTGTTCGTCGAGCGGCTGGGCGCCCACCGGACGATGGACCTCATCGTCACCGGCGACATGATCAGCGGCGCTGAAGCGGTGCAGGCGGGACTGTTCTCCCGTGCCCTGCCCGCCGGGGAACTGCTGGACTTCAGCCGCGAGAAGGCCCGGCGCGCCGCCCTCGGGGCGACCCGTGCCTTCCTCACCAGCCGGGCCCTGGTCCAGGACATCCGCGATAACCGCCGTGGCCTGTGGGAGTCCGTCACGGAGGAGAACATCGCCCAGGGCGAGCTGTGCTCGAGCCGGGACTACGCGGAGGGCTTCGCCGCATTCAACGAGAAGCGTGTCCCTGTCTTCCAGGGCAGCTGACCCACACCCCCAACAGATTTAAGGAGCAGCCAGTGACCACTGCGTACCTGGTATCGGGCCGGCGTACCCCGGTCGGCCGTTACGGCGGCGCACTCTCATCCGTCCGACCCGATGATCTCGCCGCACTGACGATCAGGGCGGTCATCGAGGATGCCGGCATCGACCCGGAGGCCGTGGACGAGGTGATCCTCGGCAACGCCAACGGTGCGGGCGAGGAGAACCGCAACGTCGCCCGGCTGGCGTGGCTGCTGGCCGGCTACGCGGACACCGTGCCGGGTATCACCGTCAACCGCCTGTGTGCCTCGGGTATGTCCGCGATCGCCCTGGCCACCGCGATGGTCGAATCCGGCCAGGCCGATATCGTCGTGGCCGGTGGTGTTGAGTCCATGTCGCGGGCGCCGTGGGTGATGGAGAAGCCGGCCTCGGCCTTCGCCCGTCCGGGTGAGGTCTTCGACACCTCCATCGGCTGGCGTTTCGTCAACCCGGTCTTTGCCGCGCAGGAGAAGACGACGTTCTCCATGCCGGAGACCGCGGAGGAGGTCGCCCGGGTGTGCGGTGTCTCGCGTGCCGACGCCGACGCCTTCGCCGCCGAGTCCCAGCGCCGTGCCGCGGCCGCCATCGAGGCCGGCAACTTCACCCCGGAGATCGTCCCCGTGGAGATCACCGACCGGAAGGGCAACGTCACGGTCGTCGACACCGATGAGGGCCCGCGGGCGGGCACCACCACGGAGGTGCTGGCGAAGCTGCGGCCGGTTGTGGCCGGCGGCGAGGTGGTCACGGCGGGCAACTCCTCCTCGCTCAATGACGGTGCCTCGGCGATCCTCGTGGTGTCGGAGGCGGCCGTCGAGAAGTACGGGCTGAAGGCCCGGGCGAAGGTCGTCGCCAACGCCAACGCCGGCCTGGCTCCCGAGGTCATGGGCCTGGGCCCGGTTCCGGCGACGCAGAAGGTGCTGCAGCGGGCGGGCTGGAACATCGGCGGTGTTGATGCCGTCGAGCTCAACGAGGCCTTCGCCACCCAGTCGCTGGCGTGTATCCGCCAGCTGGATCTGGATCCCACGAAGGTCAATGCGTGGGGCGGGGCGATCGCCCTGGGGCATCCGCTGGGTTCCTCCGGTTCCCGCATCACCATCACCCTGCTGAACCGGCTGGAGCAGGAGGGCGGCCAGCGCGGCATCGCCACCCTGTGCATCGGTGTCGGCCAGGGTTCCGCCATCGCGATCGAGAGGGTCTGAAGCCATGTCCCCTGATTTTCAGGCACTGACCGTCACCGATGCCGGGGACCGCCTGCTGGTGGAACTGACCCGCCCGGAGGTGCGCAACGCCATCGACGACCAGATGGTGGAGGAGCTGCACGCCGTGTGCGCCCACCTCGAACGTGAGCCGAAGATCCTCATCATCACTGGCTGCGAGGCCGGCGGGAAGGGCATCTTCGCCTCGGGCGCGGACATCGCGCAGCTGCGGGAACGCCGCCGCGAGGACGCGTTGCGCGGTATCAACAACACCATCTTCCACCGCATCTCCCAGCTGCCGATGCCGGTCATCGCCGCGGTGGA
Source organism: Corynebacterium hylobatis (assembly GCF_003955685.1). Classification (GTDB taxonomy): domain Bacteria; phylum Actinomycetota; class Actinomycetes; order Mycobacteriales; family Mycobacteriaceae; genus Corynebacterium; species Corynebacterium hylobatis. The sequence continues at coordinate 8,105 of NZ_RXHJ01000021.1, read as the reverse complement.
CGGCTACGCCCTCGGTGGTGGTCTGGAACTCGCGCTGGCCGCGGACTTCCGTATCGCCACCCCCGGCGCGAAATTCGGGCAGCCGGAGGCCAACCTCGGCATCATCGCCGCCGCCGGTGGGCTGTGGCGCATCAAGGCGCTGGTCGGGGAGGCGATCGCCAAGGAGATCCTCCTGGCCGGCCGCATCCTCAACGGCACCGAGGCCCATGACGTGCACCTGGTCACCGAGCTCGCGGAACCCGCTGAGCTTCTCGATGCCGCACATGCTTACGCCGACCGCATCGCCGCGCTTGATCCTCTGGCGGTGCGTATCAGCAAGCAGGTCATGGCGATGCCGGCGGCGGCCCACCCGGCCGTCGACAACATCGCGCAGGCCATCCTCTTCGAATCGGACGCCAAGTTCGACCGCATGCAGGCCTTCCTCGACCGCAAGAAGAACTAAGGAGCTTCCCACCATGAACATCCCCCAGAAAGTCGGTGTCCTCGGCGGTGGCCGCATGGGCGCCGGAATCGCCCACTCCTTCCTCGCCGCCGGAGCGGAGGTGACGGTTGTCGACGTCAACGACGAGGCCGTGGCCGCCGCCCGTGAGCGCATCGCCAACGACGTCGCAGGATCCCTCAAACGCGGCGCGACGGGCACGGCCGAGGAATGGCTGGCGCGTCTGACCGTCACCACCGACGCCGCCGCCTTCGCCGGCCTGCCGTTGGTGGTGGAGGCTGTGCCGGAGTCGATGGAGCTGAAGGTCTCCTCCTTCCGGAAGATCGCGGAGCACGCCCCGGCGGCCGTCATCGCGACCAACACGTCCTCCCTGTCGGTCTCTGACCTGGCCGTCACCGTGGACAATGACGTCATCGGCCTGCACTTCTTCAACCCGGTGCCGGCCTCGAAGCTGGTGGAGATCGTCGTCGCGGACTCCACCCCGGAGGCCCTCGTCGGGGAGGCCCGTGGCTGGGTGGAGGGTCTGGGCAAGACCCCGATCGTGGTCAAGGACGCCCCTGGTTTCGCTTCCTCCCGCCTCGGTGTGGTCATCGCCCTGGAGGCGATCCGCATGGTCGAGGAGGGGGTGGCCAGCCCGGAGGACATCGACAACGCCATGGTGCTGGGCTACAAATTCCCGGTTGGTCCGCTGGCACTGACCGACATCGTCGGCCTGGACGTGCGCCTGGGCATCGCCGAGTACCTCGAGTCCACCCTCGGGCAGAATTTCGCTCCCCCGCAGCTCATGCGCGACATGGTCGCGCGCGGTGAGCTGGGCCGGAAGTCCGGCAAGGGTTTCTACAGCTACGCCTGACGCTTGTCCACGATCGCGTTGGTGATCCGCGCCGTGCACAGCCTGCGGCCCTCCTCATCCGTGAGCACCACCTCGTGACTGGTCAGCGTCCGTCCGAGCCGGATGGCCGTGGCGGTGGCGGTGACCAGGCCCGATAGCCCGGAGACGTGGTGGGTGGCGTTGATGTCCACGCCGACGGCGACCTTCCCCATGGTCGAGGCGTGGATGACCGCCGCCCATGAGCCCACCGCCTCGGCGATGGCCACCATGGCTCCGCCGTGCAGGAGTCCCAGTGACTGGCGGTTCCCGTCGACCGGCATGGTCGCCACCACCCGTTCCGGGGACTGTTCGAGCACCTCAACCCCCATTTTCCGGTCCAGTTCTCCGAGTTCGATCGTCCAGGGCTCCACAGTTTCTCCTTCAGGGGGTGGCATGAAATGTGATTTTGATTATACTGGCCAGAAATACTGACCGTTCGTTCGGTCACTAATTATCTCAGGAAGGCTCCCCCACGATGCCCACTCTCACCGACACCCTCGTCCCCAGCTACCTCTCCGGCACCTGGGTCACACCCCAGAACCCCTCCCGCGTCACCGAGGTCGCCGATGCCTCCACCGGAGAGATCGTCGCCACCGTCTCCACCGACGGCCTCGACCTGGCCGGCGCCATCGACCACGCCCGCACCACCGGCCAGCGCAACCTCCGCGACCTGACCATCCACGAGCGCTCCCTCAAGCTCAAGGAGCTCGCCCTCTACCTCGGTGAGCACAAGGACGAGCTCTACGAGCTGGCCTACCGCACCGGCGCAAACCGCCGCGACAACGGCGTCGACATCGACGGCGGCATCTCCACCCTGTTCACCTTCTCCTCCAAGGGACGTCGCGAACTGCCCAACGGCCACATCATCGTCGACGGCCCCACCGAGGTCCTCTCCCGGGACAACAGCTTCCTGGGCACCCACATCTACACCACCCTGCCGGGCGTGGCGGTGCAGATCAACGCCTTCAACTTCCCCGTCTGGGGCATGCTGGAGAAGTTCGCCCCCTCCTTCATCGCGGGTATGCCCACCCTGGTGAAGCCGGCGACCCCCACCGGCTACGTCACCGCCGCCTGCGTGCGCCTCATGGTCGAGTCCGGCATCCTCCCGGAGGGCTCCATCCAGCTGATCTCCGGTTCCGCCCGGGACCTGCTCGACCACCTCGACCACCGTGACCACGTCGCCTTCACCGGTTCCGCCGCCACCGCCGCCACCCTGCGTTCCCACGAGAACGTCCAGGTCAACGGCGTGCGTTTCACCGCGGAGGCTGATTCCCTCAACGCCGCGATCCTCGGCGAGGACGTCACCGTCGACTCCCCCGAGTTCGAGGCCTACATCAAGGCCCTGTTCGTGGAGATGACCTCCAAGGCCGGACAGAAGTGCACCGCCATCCGCCGCGCCATCGTCCCCACCCCGCTCATCGACACCGTCGCCACCGCCCTGACCGAGCGCCTCAACGCGAAGATCGTCCCCGGTGACCCGCGCGACCCGGACGCCACCATGGGCCCCCTGGTCTCCCAGGAACAGCGTGATGACGTCGCCGCGGCCGTCGAGAAGCTCATCGCCGCCGGTGGACAGCTGGTCACCGGCGGCCCGGACCAGCTGGACGGCGCCTTCTTCGCCCCCACCATCCTCACCTTCGCCGACGCCGACACCGACGCCGTCCACGACGTCGAGGCATTCGGTCCGGTCGTGTCCATCATCGGCTACACCGACACCGCCGACGCCCTCCGCCTCGCCGAGCGGGGCAGGGGCTCCCTGGTCGCCTCCGTGATCACCCACTCCCCCGAGCTCGCCGCCACCTACGCCCACAACATCGGTGCGTTCCACGGCCGCCTGCACTTCCTCGACCGCGACGACGCGAAGACCTCCACCGGCCACGGCTCCCCGCTCCCCCACCTCGTCCACGGCGGCCCGGGACGCGCCGGCGGCGGCGAGGAGCTCGGCGGCATCCGCGGCGTCAAACACTACATGCAGCGCACCGCCATCCAGGGCAGCCCGGAGCACCTCACCGCCATCACCGGCGAATGGGTCCGTGGCGCGAAGGTCAACAAGGTCACCCGCGCGGACGTCGACGCCGGCACCGCCACCCACCCCTTCCGAAAGGACCTGGCCACCCTGCGCATCGGCGATCAGTTCGCCTCCGAGCTGCGCCACGTCTCCCTCGAGGAGATCCTCGCCTTCGCGGAGGAAACCGGCGACACCTTCTACGCCCACGTCGACGAGGAGGCCGCCACCGCCAACCCCTTCTTCCCGCGTCGCGTCGCCCACGGTTACCTGCTGGTCTCCTGGGCCGCCGGACTGTTCGTCGAGCCCGCCCCGGGCCCGGTCCTGGCCAACTACGGCCTGGAGAACCTGCGCTTCATCACCCCGGTCACCTACGACGACTCCGTGCGCATCGAGTTGACCGCCAAGCGCATCACCCCGCGCGTCACCGACGACTACGGCGAGGTCTGCTGGGACGCCGCCCTGTTCAACCAGAACGACGAGCTCGTCGCCTCCTATGACGTGCTCACCCTCGTGGAGAAGGTGGACACCACCTACGCCAACTGGAACAAGTAGTCCGTCCTGACAACGCGCCGGGAAGAGCAGCTGCTGCTCTTCCCGGCGCGTTGTCTTTCTGCCGATTGCCAGATCAGCTATCCCATTAATCTCATATTCTTCCGGACATGGGCACAACTGTGACAGTCTCCAGGGGCGCCGCCACCGGGACCACTCCGCCCCTGCACAATAAACCGATAATCACATAACGCATCAACTATAATTGGGACCACAATACCGGCACCCCAGGAGCGTCCTATGGTCCCCATTCGAACCGCCATCGTCATCAGCGCCGCCCTACTCCTGAGCGGTTGCGCCGCCAGCACAGACTCCGCCTCCCCGACGAGCACCGACCCCGCGGTCCTCAGCGTCGTACCCGCGGCGAACACCACGACGACCGTCATCGCCGGCAGCTGCGAGGAGTCGGCCTTCCTCGATGTCTTCGACGCACCCGTGGTGCTCTTCTGCGACGGCGCCTGGGCCGAGGCCGGCCAACAGCAGACCGATGCGATCCTGCTCTTCCAGTTCCGGGACGGTGGATGGCAGATACGCCAGGCCGACGGAAACAGCTGGCCCTCCAACTACCCCTGCCACAACGAGGCGGCCCTGCGTGCCGATGGTGCGCCTGAGGCGCTCATCGGGCAGACCCTGCTCTGCGATTCACCGGCCCTGTAACCACACCCTCCGCCATCAGGAAGGGCCAGCTCAGCCCGTTCCTGGTCAGCACCTGCGGGCGCAGTTCGTCGGTCAGGATGAGGGATTTATCGCCGTAGCCGAGGAGGATCTCGTCGAAGGCGGGCAGCTCGAAGGTCGCCGCCAGAACCTCCTGCAGCTCCTGCGCAGTGAGGTCCCCCTGCCACTGCCCCATCCAGTACTCCTCGCCGTCGACAGTCAGCGGCACGACATCCCGGGCCAGCGCCACCGCCTTCTTCGCCTGCGTGACGGTCAGGCCCGCCCACCAGACGAGATCCTTCACGGAGGCCGGACCGTGGGAGTGCAGGTAGCGGGTACCCAGTTCCGCCAGGGCCTCCTCCCCGACCAGTTCACGCTGGGGCACCGGGAGGTTGTCCACGTGCACGAAGGTCTCCACCGCCCCGATCCTGGGCCCCTGCACCACATCGCCCTCACCGCCGAAGGCGCGCAGCAGGTGCGGGCCCCGGTTGTCCCCCGGATCAATCCCGGCCGCCGCAAAAACCTCGTAGGCCTGCGGCCGCGGCAGCGGATCCTGCGCTCCCCGGGCCAGGAGTTCAGCATGGAAGGCTTGGCGGGCGACCGCCACATCCTCTTCGGTCAACCCCAGCCCGGGCCGCCTGCCCGCCTGGGCGCGCGCCACCCGGGGGTTGCACAGGCGCATGAGCCAACGCGCGTCCTCCGCGGCCAGAAAGTGCAGCGTCCCCCGCTGTGGCCAGGCTCGCACGACCTCGAGGCGGTCGACGGCGGCGAGAACGGCGACGTCGTCACCCGGGCCGCGCAGCGCCAGCGCACGGATCCCGGCCGGATATGTCTGCCCCTGCAGCGCCAGCATCCAGCGGGCAGCCTCGACCGCGCTTCTCGACGCCCCCACCAGCCCCTGGGCGATGATCCTCCGGGCACGCAGCTCTGACAGTGTGGTCATGGCCCCCAGTATGACTGATCGCCGCCGGCTTCCCCCGCCGCCAGCCGACCGGACGAGTAGATTGAGTGATGTACATCACCGCCAATCCAGGGAGTCCACCGTGATCCTCCACCACCCCCGGCCGCTGACCGTCCTGCTCACCCTCGGAGCCGCCCTGTTCCTCGGCGCCTGCGCCGCTGACGGCGACTCGGCTGCGGGAACGGTGACCGAGACAATGACAGTGACGCCCGGGATCACAACACCGACGACGACCACCGCCACCCCCGCCACGGACACGAACTCCCCCACCCTGGTCACCACCACAACCCAGGTGACCCCGCCGACCATGCCAGACCGGTTCGGCGGCTGTGAGCCGGCTTTCTTCCTCGATGAATTCACCAGCCCCGTGGTGCTGTTCTGCGACGGCGCCTGGGCGCGGGCAGGGCAGGCCCAGACCGACCATGTCCTGGTCTTCCGCTACCGGGACGGGCGGTGGCTGAGCCATCCGCATGACGGTCGTGATGTGTTCACGCAGTACCCCTGCTACGACGAGGAAAAACTCCGGGCCACGGGGGCACCGGAGGAACTCATCAGCCAGGTGTCCCTCTGCGAACCGGAGGATGAGCAGGGGTAGGTCTACTCCCCGTCGTGGGAGCCCTGACCCTCCACATTGGTGACGGTGGTCAGCAGAAAGACGGAGTTCTTGATCGCGGAAACGGAGTGGCGCTGGTGGGTCAGCGTCACCAGCTGCCCCTCGCCGATGGTCTCCTCCGCCTGCCCCTTCACGGTCACCTGTCCGCTGAAGAGGAAGATCGAGGCCGCCGGCGGGGAATTATGTTCCTGCAGCATCGTGCCCTCCCGCATGGCGATGACGGTCTGGCGCAGCGGTCCGTCATTGACCAGCATCTTCGCTGCGCGCCCGTGTTCCGAGGCGCAGGCCTCCTCGAGCAGCTGACGGGCCTTATCATCGACGATGGACATGGTGTCCTCCCTTGTTCGTTCGTGGCTGACCCCAGGCTACCCGGAACTGCAGTGACACGCGTCACTTGCGGGGCGTCGATAAGCGGGGGCTCAGACCTCGGCCAAGGCACCCTCGCGGGCGGCCGCGGCCTGTTCCCGCCCGAAGCGGCTGGCGGTGGACAACTGATTGCGGAAGAGTGTGACCGCGAGCCACAGGGTGGCGGCGGCGATGGCGGCCGGGACGAGCAGCAGCCCGTAGTAGGTGGCGGAGAACTTCTCGACGAGCCCGTTCTGGATCAGGCCGACATTGATGAAGAACATCGACAGGACAGCCAGGCCGACGCCCGGGCAGACCAGGGTGAAGGCGACGGGGGAGGTGACCTCACGGCCCAGGACGAACTTGCGGAAGAAGCCGTTGGCGCGCATGACGACGAAGCCGAGACCCAGGAAGGCGACCTGGGTGAGGATGATGAAGGACAGGAACAGCATCAGGCCGACCGAGGAGCCGGGGTGGTCCTGCGGGCCGGCGGGGCCGGCGTCGATGAGCGTCTGCATGCCGTGGCGGTCACGCAGGACGGTGATGGCCCAGAGGGTGAGGACCGGGACCGCGAGCCACAGGGTGGCGGAGTTCGGCAGGGCCAGTCCGTAGCGCATGATGCTCAGGATGCCGGCGACGAGGAAGATGCCGAAGAGAATAAGCGAGATGATGCCGAAGAGGATGGAACCCCAGACACCGGTGAGGACAACCAGGCTGTCGGTGCCCATGGCCGCGGGGGCGGCGAAGCCGACGGCGACCATGGAGAAGGCGAAGGCCGCGATGAGCTGGTTGAGGCCACCGTTGGCCTCGAAGCTGAAGCCGCCAGCGATGATACGGCGCAGGTAGTTGGTCATGATGACCAGGGCGACGAGGCCGACGGTGCCGTAGGCCAGCAGCGCGAAGGGCATGAGGGACTGGATGATGCCCCACAGCCCCGGAATCAGCGCCAGGGAGGCGACGAAGGCACCGTTGATGGTCATGCCCAGCGTCAGCGGGATGGCCATGAGGGTGACCTCGGCGTTGGTGGACTTCAGGGTCCGGTAGGCATCGGCCCGGCGGAAGAGGCCGAATTCCCGGAAGTTCCACGCCAGCAGGGTGAGGTGCATGATCAGGGCGGCGATCATGCCGACGTAGCCGATGACGATGACTGCCCGCATGAATCCGTCACCATCCGCGTAGGCCGCGGTGATGGATTCAAAGGTCGGCATGGGGGTCTCCGGATGCGGGGTGATGTGCATGAAGGCCATGAAGAAGAAGACGGACATGCCGCCGAAGCCGAGGGCGGCGAGGAAATAGAGGGGCGAGTACTTCTCGCCGAGGTTGCGGATCACGTGAGCACCTTTCAGAGGTCTTGCATACCCTGGGGGGTATATGCGAAACACAGGCTAGCAAGTTCGCCCGGAGTGTTTGTGCCAACATACCCCCGGGGGCAATTTTGCGGTCGCCGGAGAAGCGGGCCGCACATGCGCAGCTGCGCACGCAATTTCGGCCTGAACTGCAGATATGATTCCAAGAAGTTCATGTCGGGGGCGCATGTTATGTTGAGCATGATCGAACTCCAATTCGAGAACTCGGGAACATCATGCTGACAATTATCAAGGACATGACCGACAAGAAACTGGCTCTTCCGGTTTTGGAGTGCGTGGCGGGGTGAAGAAGACCACG
>NZ_RXHJ01000020.1 GCF_003955685.1 Corynebacterium hylobatis | reverse complement strand
GTGGGATCGCGAAGACAGCCAGGAGGTTGGCTTAGAAGCAGCCATCCTTGAAAGAGTGCGTAATAGCTCACTGGTCGAGTGGTTCTGCGCCGACAATGTAATGGGGCTCAAGTACACCGCCGAAGCCGCGGCAACGACCCTTTGATGGGCGTTGGGTAGGGGAGCGTCGTGCATGGGGTGAAGCCATACCGTGAGGGGTGGTGGACTGTGTGCGAGTGAGAATGCAGGCATGAGTAACGATTTGGAAAGTGAGAATCTTTCCCGCCGGATGACTAAGGGTTCCTGGGTCAAGTTCGTCTTCCCAGGGTGAGTCGGGACCTAAGGCGAGGCCGACAGGCGTAGTCGATGGATAACGGGTTGATATTCCCGTACCCGTGTGTGTGCGACCAGTGGTGAATCAGTGATACTAACCACCCACAATCCTTCCGGGTCAGGCTTTGCCTGGTCTGGTTGGGGCGTGCGTGGGGCCTGAACTGGTAGTAGCCAAGTGATGGGGTGACGCAGTGGGGTAGCCGTGCCACTTATTGGATTGTGGTGTAAGCGTGTAGCACGAGGGGAGTGGTAAATCCGCCCCTCACATAAAGTGTGAGACGTGATGCGTAGCCCTTTTGGGGTGATGTCGGTGATCCCGTGCTGTCGAGAAAAGCCTCTAGCGATGTACATGCATGGCCCGTACCCTAAACCGACACAGGTGGTCAGGTAGAGAATACTAAGGCGTTCGGGTGAACTGTGGTTAAGGAACTCGGCAAAATGCCCCCGTAACTTCGGGAGAAGGGGGGCCCACACCGGTGACGGACTTTACGTCCTTGAGCTGGGGTGGGTCGCAGAGAATAGAGGGAAGCGACTGTTTATTAAAAACACAGGTCCGTGCGAAAACGTTGAAGTTGATGTATACGGACTGACGCCTGCCCGGTGCTGGAAGGTTAAGAGGACCGGTTAGCTGCCTTTGGGCGGCGAAGCTGAGAATTTAAGCCCCAGTAAACGGCGGTGGTAACTATAACCATCCTAAGGTAGCGAAATTCCTTGTCGGGTAAGTTCCGACCTGCACGAATGGCGTAACGACTTCCCTGCTGTCTCAACCACAGGCCCGGTGAAATTGCAGTACGAGTAAAGATGCTCGTTACGCGCGGCAGGACGAAAAGACCCCGGGACCTTCACTATAGCTTGGTATTGGTGTTCGGTTCGGTTTGTGTAGGATAGGTGGGAGACGTTGATCACATGACGCCAGTTGTGTGGGAGTCGTTGTTGAAATACCACTCTGATCGGATTGGATACCTCAACCTTGGCCCATGATCTGGGTCGGGGACAGTGCCTGGTGGGTAGTTTAACTGGGGCGGTTGCCTCCTAAATGGTAACGGAGGCGCCCAAAGGTTCCCTCAGCCTGGTTGGCAATCAGGTGGTGAGTGTAAGTGCACAAGGGAGCTTGACTGTGAGAGTGACAGCTCGAGCAGGGACGAAAGTCGGGACTAGTGATCCGGCACCTACTTGTGGATGTGGTGTCGCTCAACGGATAAAAGGTACCCCGGGGATAACAGGCTGATCTTCCCCAAGAGTCCATATCGACGGGATGGTTTGGCACCTCGATGTCGGCTCGTCGCATCCTGGGGCTGGAGTAGGTCCCAAGGGTTGGGCTGTTCGCCCATTAAAGCGGTACGCGAGCTGGGTTTAGAACGTCGTGAGACAGTTCGGTCTCTATCCGCCGCGCGCGTGGAAACTTAAGGAAGGCTGTCCCTAGTACGAGAGGACCGGGACGGACGTACCTCTGGTGTGCCAGTTGTTCCGCCAGGAGCAGGGCTGGTTGGCTACGTACGGAAGGGATAACCGCTGAAAGCATCTAAGCGGGAAGCCTGTTTCGAGATGAGGTTTCTGTTGAGGTTCCCCATAGATGATGGGGTTGATAGGCCGGATCTGGAAGCACAGTAATGTGTGGAGGTGACCGGTACTAATTGACCGACCAACAACACACCCCACATTGTGGGTGTGAGCACGTAACGTAACGAAAAAACACAATGGGTTTTGTGTTCGCGTCCATTATGCAGTGTCTGACACAGCACACCCCTGCACACAGTTGTGTGGGTGTTGCCGGGACATCACCGCACGCATCGTGTGGTTGGTTGTCCTGTGGGTGTGTCGGTGGTTGATAGCGGCAGGGAAACGCCCGGTCCCATTCCGAACCCGGAAGCTAAGCCTGCCCGCGCTGATGGTACTGCACTCGGGAGGGTGTGGGAGAGTAGGTTGCCGCCGACGCTAAAACTAAAAGAACAACTCAATACAGACGAAACACCCCGGTGGTGTGATCCCCTGTGAAACACAGACGGATCACGCAACCGGGGTTTTCGCGTTCCACAAACACGACGGATACCACAAGTTCGGACACAATTCACAACATTCCGGATGGATGTTGACGGTTGGAACGGGAAGAATAACAGGATAGACGAGAGGACTCGTCGCCGGCATCTGCGTGAGGAAATGAATACGACCATGGACCGACTCTGTCCTACCCCCCGCCCTGACAGGTCACGGGGAGTACGGGGATGACTTCACTGCCTATCCTGCAGAAGATCTCCCTGCGCAGCATCGCCGCCCACAGATTGCGACTGATCATGACGGTTCTGGCCGTGGTGCTGGGTACAAGTTTCGTGTCCGGGGGATTCATCCTCACCGCCTCGCTGTCGAAGGCCTTCGATGACATTACTGCGGCCAGCTACGAGGGCTCAGACGTCGTGCTCAACTCCACACCCGATCATCGGCTCACCCGCGCCATGGGGGAGGAGATCGAGGCCCTGCCGGGGGTGGAGAAGGTGGAGACCACCGATATCCAGCCAGTCGTGATCATCGGTCCGGACGATGCCCCCTACCAGTCCGGTGGTGCGGGTTCCTGGCTCCTGCCTTTCACCCAGCCGGAGGCTACAACGACGGGCGGCGTCACAATCATTGCGGGGCGGGCACCTGAGGAGTCCACTGAGGCAGTGGTGAACACCGCTGCGGCGGAGCGGGCCGGCATCAGCCTGGGGGACACCATCACGGTCATCGACACCTCGAAACGGACTGATTTCGAGATCGTCGGACTGACGGAGCTCCCCACCGCCACCGGCGGGTGGGCGGGCGTCCAGATTGCGGAGGAACTGTATCGCACGGAGTTCACGGACGGGGTGTCCACTGACCGGATCCTCGTCCGCGGGGAGGTCAGCCGCGATGCCCTGGCTGCCCGCTACCCCGGCTTCGACATCCTGACCTCAGAGGAGGCGTCCGCACAGGACTCCGAGCAGATCTCCTCGTTGCTGGCCTTCTTCACCTACATCCTCGTCGCCTTCGGGCTCATCGCCCTGCTGGTGGGGACGTTCATCATCTCGAACACGTTCTCCATGATCGTGGCGCAACGGACGAGGGAGTTCGCCCTCCTGCGTGCCATCGGCATGTCCCGTCCCCAGTTGACCAGCTCCGTGCTGGTGGAGGCAGCTTTCATCGGTGTCCTCGGTTCCGTCCTCGGCATCGGGGTGGGCATCGGTCTGGTGCGTCTCATCGTCACCGCAATGGAGGCATTCGGGCTCGGTTTCCCGGATTCTGGTCTGGGACTCGACGCAGCCAGCATCCTGGTTCCCCTGGGGGTGGGCATCGTGGTCACCCTGCTGAGCGCCTGGGTGCCCGCGCGTCGCGCCGGTGCGATCCGACCCGTGCAGGCCATGCGTTCCGGGGAGCAGTCGAGCACCCAGCCGGTGGGGGCACGCAGCATCCTGGGCGGGGTCCTGGCGGTGGCCGGTGTGGTCGCGACCGTGACGGCCGCTTTCATGACGGACTGGTCCACCACCACCCGGGCGGTGCTGACCGGCATCGGTGCCCTGACGCTCATTCTGGGTGCGCTGCTTCTCCAGGCGGGGCTGGCCCGCGGGATCTTCACCGCGCGCACACCGTTCCGGGCGGTGGTGCCCCTGCTGGCACGCACGAGCCTGGCCCGGAATCCGCGGCGTACCGCCGCCACAGCCTTTGCGCTCACTCTCGGGGTGGCGCTCGTCTCCGCCGTGGGCATCCTCGGGGCGTCGATGAAGCTCTCCGTCTACGGCTCCATCGACGAGGAGATGCGTGCCCAGACCGTGGTCTCGACGGGTCTCCTCTCCACCCAGGGCATCCCCGGACAGGTTGCCGACGAGATCAGCGCCATCGACGGGGTCGACGCTGTCGTGCCCAGCCTGTGGGCACCCCTCAGTGTCGCCGGTAGAACCGGGACCACCAGTGCGGCGGGCGCGGTGAGCAATGTCCTCACCGTGGATCCCACTCTCGCACTGCGCCTGGAGATCCTCGGCGGAGGTTTCGCGGATCTCACCACGGCACCTGGGGCGGGGCTCAGTAAGACGGTGGCGCGGGAGCTCGGCGTGTCCGTCGGTGACCTCGTGGAGATCGCCTCCCCGGTATCAGTGGCATCCCTGGAGGTGCCTGTCCGGGTGATCTGGGCGGACTCGGCCGCCTACACCCCCGTCGCCGTCACGGAGGCTGCCGCGGAGCAGATCCTGCCCGACCGCAGTTCGTGGATCATGCAGGACCTCTTCGTCACATTCACGGACGGCGCCGACGAAGCAGAGATGCACGAGCAGGTCCTCAGCACCACTGATCCCTACGGGGTACTGCAGGTGCTGACGAAGGAGGAGTACCGCCTGGCCAGCGCCGAGCAGATCGACCAGCTGCTCGCCCTGGTCTATGCGTTGCTGGCGTTGAGTGTGATCATCGCGGTGCTGGGGATCATCAACACGCTGGCGCTGTCGATCATGGAGCGCCGCCGTGAATTCGGCATGCTGCGGGCGGTGGGTATGCAGCGCAGCCAGATCCGGCGGATGGTCACCATCGAGTCGATCCACATCGCGGGCCTGGGCGCGACCGCGGGCATCATTCTCGGCGTGTGGCTGGGCTGGTGCTTCGTCCGCGCACTCGCTGACCAGGGGATCACCCGCTGGGCGATCCCGTGGGACCAGATGGCGGTGGTGCTGGTCGCTGCGGTGGTGGTGGGTGTGCTCGCCGCGATCTGGCCGGCGCGGCAGGCAGCGGCCACCGACCCGCTGGAGGCGGTCGGTTAGAGCTGCTGCAGCCGTTCCACGGCCAGCCGCAGGGTTTCGTGACGTTTGCCGAAGGCGAAGCGCACCTTCGTGCGCCAGGGCCCGGGATCGTCGCAGAAGACCTGGGCGGGGATGGCGGCGACACCGATGCGTTCGGGCAGGTCGAGGCAGAAGGCGACACCGTCGGTCTCCCCGAGCGGGGCGATGTCGGCCACCACGAAATAGGTGCCGTGGGTGTCGTGGACCTCCAGACCCGCGGAGCGCAGGCCGGCGACCAGCAGGTCACGGCCCCCGGCGAGTTCGACCACCATGTCGTTCAGCCACGCGGACTCCTCGTTGAGGGCATGCGCGACGGCGGGCTGGAAGGGCGTGGCGCCGACGAAGGACATGAACTGCTTGGCCTTGAGGACGGCGTCGAGAAGCGCGGCGGGAGCCAGCGCCCAGCCGGTCTTCCAGCCGGTGACGTTCCAGGTCTTCGCGGCCGAGGAGACGGTGACGGTGCGCTCGAACATGCCCGGCAGGGAGGCCAGGGCGGTGTGGGTGACCCCGTCGAAGAGGAGATTCTCGTAGACCTCATCGGCCAGCACCAGCAGGTTATGTTCCACACAGACGGCGGCGAGTTCCGTGAGCGCCTCGCGGGAGAAGACGGAACCGGTCGGGTTGTGCGGGGAGTTGACGATGATCATCGCGGTCCTCCCGGTGACGGCGGCGCGTACGGCGTCGACATCCACCGTCCAGCCGGCCCCGTCGGCGACGAGTGACACCGCCACCCGCTGCGCCCCGGCCAGGGCGATGGCGGCGGCGTAGGCATCGTAGTAAGGCTCCAGGACGATGACCTCGGAACCGGGTTCCACCAGGCCGAGGACCGTCGCGGAGATCGCCTCAGTGGCACCGACGGTGACCAGCACCTCCGTCTCCGGGTCGTAGCTGACCTGATGATCGCGGGAGCGTTGGGCAGCCACCGCCTCGCGGAGCACCGCCATGCCCCGGGCCGGGCCGTACTGGTTGTTACCGCCGCGGATCTGCTCGCACGCGATCTCCAGCATGCGGGGTGGGCCGTCGGAATCAGGGAAACCCTGGCCGAGGTTGACGGCATCGAATTCTGCGGCCTTCGCGCTCATCGTGGCGAAGACCGTCTCGCCGAACTGGCGGAGCCGGGCGACAGTCACAGCGCCAGGAGGTTGTAGCGGGTGGCCTTGACCTCATCGAGGCGTTTGCGGGCCTTGTCCAGACGCGTCCACTGGTCCTCCGGGATTGCCCGGCGGGCGGTGTTGACCACATCCTGGTCCGGGGTGCCCCAGGCGATGGGCATGGGGGAGATCTCATCCCAGTGCTCCTGGTCGCCCACGCTGCGCCGGCCCTGGACCGCGGCGACGGGGACCCGGGTGCCCAGCTTCGGCTCCTTGATGCCGTTGATGCGGGAGACGGTGCGCAGTGCGGCACCCCAGCGCGGCGGGAGCAGCGGGTCGACGTTGGTGTTCACCAGCGCCATGAGCACGTAGTCACGCTCGTTGACCTCGGCGACCACGGCCGGGGCCAGGGGATAGGCGTCGTAGAGCTCCTGTGGTTTGCCGACCTTGCGGGGCACCGCCACGGCGAGGAAGAAGCAGAGCAGGCCGAAGGTCAGCGAGATGATGCCGCCGACCAGCCCCCACACCTCACCTGCCCCCAGCCAGGCGAAGAGAACCACCGCCAGGCCGAGGAGGATGACACCGAAGACGATCGCTGACAGCTGCAGCCGTCGGGTGTCCCGGAGCATCTCGTTGTTCTTCTTCGCGAACGCCTCGTCCACCTCGAACCTGAAAACCTTCATGGGTGACAGCCTAACCAAGCTGGTCCAGGTCCTCCGCATCGACGATGCGGTAGGCATAACCCTGCTCGGCCAGGAAACGCTGGCGATGGGCCGCGTACTCCGCATCCAGGGTGTCCCGGGAGACCACGGAGTAGAAGTGGGCTTCGCCGCCGTCGGCCTTGGGACGCAGCAGCCGGCCGAGGCGCTGGGCCTCCTCCTGGCGGGAACCGAAGGTGCCGGAGACCTGGATCGCCACGGCGGCCTCCGGCAGGTCGATGGAGAAGTTCGCGACCTTGCTCACGATGAGGACGTTGATCTCCCCGGAACGGAATTTCCCGAAGAGTTCCTCGCGTTTCTTGTTGGGGGTGCGGCCTTCGATGACGGGGGCTTCGAAACGCGCGGCGAGTTCCTCCAGCTGATCGAGGTAGGCGCCGATGATCAGCGTGGGCTGACCGCGATGGCGTTCCAGGAGCTTATCGACGACGCGCATCTTGCCCTGCGCGCTCGCCGCCAGGCGGTAGCGGTCGGCGGTCTCCGCGGTGGCGTAGACCATCCGCTCGGAATCGGTCATGGTGGTGCGCACCTCCACGCACTCGGCGGAGGCGATGAAACCCATGGCCTCGATGTCGCGCCACGGGGCGTCGTACCGCTTCGGCCCGATGAGGGAGAAGACGTCGCCCTCGCGGCCGTCCTCGCGCACCAGCGTGGCCGTCAGCCCTAGGCGGCGGCGTGACTGCAGGTCGGAGGTCATGCGGAAGACCGGGGCGGGCAGGAGGTGGACCTCGTCGTAGATGATCAGCCCCCAGTCGCGGGAATCGAAGAGCTCCAGCGCGCGGTACTCACCCTTCGTCCTCCGGGTGACCACCTGGTAGGTGGCGATGGTGACGGGGCGGATCTCCTTCTTCTCACCGGAGTACTCGCCGATCTCCTCGGCGGTGAGCGTGGTGCGGCGCAGCAGTTCATCGCGCCACTGCCGGCCGGCGACGGTGTTGGTCACCAGGATCAGGGTGGTGGCCTGCGCGCGCGCCATGGAGGCCGCACCGACCATCGTCTTACCCGCCCCACACGGCAGGACCACCACGCCGGAGCCGCCCTCCCAGAAAGAGTCGGCGGCGTAGCGCTGGTAGTCGCGCAGTTCCCAGTTCTCGTTCTCCGTGGACAGGGCGATGGGGTGGGATTCGCCGTCGACGTAGCCGGCCAGGTCCTCCGCCGGCCAGCCGACCTTGAGCAGCTCCTGCTTGAGGCGGCCGCGCTCCGAGGGGTGGACGGGGATGTTCTCCGCGTCGACTGGTTCGCCGAGCATGGGCCGGATCTTCTTGTGCCGCTGCAGCTCAGCCAGGATCGCCGGCTCGGCGGACTCGAGGATGAGCCCGTGGGCGGGGTGCTTGTGCAGGCGGACGCGGCCGTAGCGGGACATCGTCTCGGCGACATCGACGAGCAGGGGCTGGGGCACCGGGAAACGGGAGTAGCGCTCCAGGACGTCGACGACCTCCTCCGCGTCATGTCCCGCGGCACGTGCGTTCCACAGCGCCAGCGGGGTGATGCGGTAGGTGTGAACGTGCTCCGGGGCGCGCTCGAGCTCGGCGAAGGGCGCGAGCCCGGCGCGCGCCTCATCCGCCTGTGCGTGGTCGATCTCCAGCAGAACGGTCTTGTCTGACTGGACGATCAGGGGGCCGTTCCCGAATGCCATGGAATGCTCCTTATCGACGGGTGTGCAGCATTCCATTATGGCAGGTCAGTCAAGTCCCTAGCGGGCCGTCAGCGCCTGGCGCCAGGTCATACGGCGGCCGTTGTTGAGGATGGCGGCCCGGTAGATGCGTGCCACCAGCCAGATGGCCAGCAGGTTGGTCAGCGCCAGGACCCCGTAGGACAGGGCGAGCTGGCCGAGGCCGAAGTTGCCGGCCGCATACTGCAGCGGGGCCACTGCCACGGACATCGGCGGGACCCAGGCCAGAACCTCCATCCAGGTGGAGTCGAGCGCATTGAAGCCGAAGGTGGCGGAATAGATGGTGGCGATCAGCAGGAGGAGGATCGGCATCTGCGTGGACTGCAGGTCCTCCGTGCGCTGCACCATCGCACCCGCCGCGGCGTAGAGGCTGCCGAAGAAGATCATGCCCAGCAGGAAGCCGACGAGCAGGACCGCGAGGATGCCCCAGTCGAATTCCAGGCCCTCCAGCAGACCGGAGAAGGCCAGGGCGGCACCGGCGATGACCACCATGACGGTGGTGGCCAGGAAGCCGAAGATGACGTTGCCGAGGATCTTGCCGGCCAGGAAATCCATTGGCCGCACACTGGCGAGGATGATCTCCACCACGCGCGAGGACTTCTCCGCGGTGACCCGGCCGCCGATGTTGCCGGCGAAGAGCATGACGGTGAACATGAGGACGACCACGCCGGCCAGCACGGTGAGCACGGCCGGGTAGTTGGTCTCGGCGGTGGCGTCGGCCCCGAGGTCCACGGGGATGACCGTGGTCGGTGGCAGGGCGGTGGCGAATTCCTCCGGGGTGAGCCCGAAACCGGCGAGTGCCTCCTCGGTGGCCTGTGAGTTCACCAGCTGGGTGGCCGCCCCCAGGACGGCGGGGGAGGGCGCCCCCTCCGCGAGCAGTTCCCAGCCCTGCCCGGTGGGGACCAGCGCGGCGTCGTCATCGCCCATCTCGAGTGAGGTCATTGCGTCCTCCCGGTCGGCGACATTGACGAAGATGACCTCTGATTCCTCCGGGGTGGGGACGTTCATCCCGACCACCGCGATGGAGGGTCGCCCGCCCTCACGCTCGGACAGCAGCGTGAGTGCTCCGATGCCGGCCAGGGTGAGCACCAGGGTGAGTACCACGGAGACCATGATGCCCTTGTTGCGGAGGGCCACCCGCATCTCCCGTTTTGCCACGGTGGTGATGGTGTTCATCGACGAGTAGCTCATGCGGCGATAACCTCCCGGAACAGGTCGGTCAGGTCTGGGATCAGACGGGTGAAGGCGTGGACGGGGCCGGCGGCGATGGCGGCCTGCAGGATCTGCTGGTCATTGGCCGGGTCGGCGGTCTCGAGGACGACCCCGTGGTCGGTCTCGCTGACCAGTTGCGTGCCTTCCGGGTACCAGCCGCGCGCCGGGGTGTGCACCTCGAAGCGGACGGGGCCGGACATGCGTAGTTCATCGACGGTGCCCTCCGTGACCATGGAACCCCGGGCGACGATACCCACCCGGTCGCTGAGGCGCTGCACCAGGTCGAGCTGGTGGGAGGAGAAGATCACCGGCACGCCCTGCCGGGCACGTTCGGTCAGCATCCGGCTCATCACCTCCACCGCGACGGGGTCGAGGCCGGAGAAGGGCTCATCGAGGATGAGCAGCTCCGGCTCGTGGATGAGAGAGGCCGCCAGCTGCACGCGCTGCTGGTTGCCCAGGGAGAGGTCGTCGAGTTTGTCGCCGGCACGCTCGCCCAGTCCGAGCTGCTCGAGCAGGGAGGTCGCCGAGTCGTGGGCCGACTTCCCGGACATGCCGTGCAGCCGCCCGAAGTAGGTCAGCTGGTCGGCGATGCCCTCCTTGCCGTAGAGGCCGCGCTCCTCCGGCATGTAGCCGATGCGGCGGCGGATGTCGTCGTTCATGGGGGTGTCGTCGAAGCGCACCTGACCGGAATCCGCGGAGAGCACGCCCAGCGCGATGCGCATGGTGGTCGATTTGCCTGCTCCGTTGGAACCGACGAAACCGTAGATCTCGCCGGGATTCACAGAGAAGGTCATGTCATTGAGCGCGCGGTTGTCCCCGAACGACTTGTTCAGGTGGTCGATGTGGAGTGTGGGCATGTCCTTCAGTATTCCTCTTCGGGGTCGGTGTCGGCGTCTTCCCGGTTGAAGTTCAGCGCGTAACCGACCACCGGCAGGGTGCCCACGGACAGGTACAGCATGATCATGTATATGCCGGCGAACACGGACATCGTGGCCACATCGATGTCCTTGCGGAACATGAAACCGAGGACGATCACCGCCGCCCCGCCGAGGATGAGCAGGTTCTCGAAGATCCGGAGACTGCGTCGGCGCCGGTCGGCGAGCACCTGTTCCGGTGCGGTGTCCTTCGCGTCGATGGAGGAGCGCAGCACCGTCCACGCCACCAGGGAGGCAAACAGGGCCGCGAAGTGGAACCACAGGAAGTGCATCCAGAGGAATGACCCGGCCAGGAAGACCATCGCCAGGGCGAGCCCGGTGAAGTAGACGGCTATCAGTGCACGGGTGGGGCGTGGCCGGCGCAGGCCCTCGAAGCGAGGGCGTTATCGGCGAGGTACTGCCACCGCCGTAGTCGGCTGTCGGACGTCATGACAGCTCCTGGGTGGGTCGGTAGAGTTCCGCGGACATCGGGTTGAACCTGTGCGGGAGAAGATCGCCTCCACGGGCAGTCCGAAGGTCTCGCAGATCCGCAGGACGAGGTCCAGGCTGGGGGAGTGGTCACCGCGCTCGAGCGCGCCGATGGTCTGGGGGTTGACATTGATCAGTTCAGCCAGCTGCACACGAACCCGATTAAATATCGGACTCTTCGGCTGTTTTCTCGGAGTCATGCAACATGGTGTTGCATAAACCCAACGATCCCGCAGTGCAGCTACCCCAGCAGGACCTCCGTGATGCGGTGCAGCATGAAGCGCTGCACCTGGCCGCTCACCTCATCGAGGGCGTCGACCTGCCCGCCCGTCACCGTCAGGGGGGTCACCGCGCGGTGCATGGCCCGCCCGTGCTTGTCGACGAACCCGAGCGTCACGGTCCGCCCGCCCCGCGCCGCCGCCTGCAGCAGCGCCAGGGTGGTGCGGGTGTCCGGGGCAGTGTGGGCCGTACCGGCCTCCTTCGCGCCGTCCGCCCGGCGGATCGCGGCGACCGCCGCGCTGATCCGGGACTCATCGAGCACCGGCGGTGCCTTCACCGGGATGTCGGGGGCGGGCAGGCGCGCGGGTTTCGGCCGGATGTCCAGTGCCGCGCCGGTGGCGTCCTCCGCGACCGGTTGGAAACCAGCCTCCCGCAGCTCGTCGATGACCTTCGCCAGGGGCGCCTGCGCCACCGCCACCGTCGGCGCGATGATCCGCAGTGCCACCCGCTCCGCGGCCGGTGTGCGGGCGGCCTCGGTGAGCAGCGCGGGGTCGTCGCAACGCAGGTAGCTCAGCGCCGGCCCACCCCGCAGGGTGCCGTGGCGGCGGGCGACGTCCTCGATGAGATAGAGGATCGACTGAGGGACCTCACCGAGGGAGTGGTCGGTGAGCCAGTCCCGCAGCTGCGTGGCCGTACGGCCGGTGTCCAACGCGCGGCGCACGGAGGTTTCCGTCACCCGGTAGACGCTGGCCAGCCCGGCGGACTCCAGCTCCCCGAGGAGGTCCAGCTCCGTCTGCAGGTCCCGCGACAGGGGACCGGGGGCCATGACCGTCATGTCGGCCTGCGGGATCACCCTCTCCACGGTGCTGGGGGTGACCTCCCCGGCCACGGCGAGAGCGTCTGCCGCAGGGTCGAGCAGCGCCCGCAGGACGGAGGTCGCCGTCCCCTGCGCCAGAGCGCCGATCCAACGGGCCTCCGCCACGATCTCGGAGATGGTCTCCTCCGGCAGGAGGGTGGCGGCCACGGGGCGGGTGAAGAAGAGGTCGTCGCGCATCTGCTCGTCCGTGACGTCCACACCGGGCGCCACGAGCGTATGGCGGGTGACCAGCAGACGGCGGTGTTCGGCGAGGTGCGGCCGTTTCATGGCGTCGCTGAGCAGCCGGACCGGCTGCCGCTTCTCATCCCGGGTGCCGATCAGCCACGGCGCCCAGGGTGAATCCAACCATCCGGAGAGCATGGCCACCCAACGTGTGGCCAGGTCGGAGTCCAACCACCCGTCGGCGGCCAGGGTGGGGGAGAGATAGTCGGACCCCTCATCATCGGCCGGCAGTGGATCCGGTTCCCCACGGCCGAGCAGTCCGGTCGCGGTCCCCAGGCTGACCAGGCGGTGGACTTCCGCCTCCTCCACGCTCAAGGCGCGGGCGAGCGTGGTCACGGTGCGTACCCCCACCCCACCCTCCTTCAACAGGGGGGCAGGGTTCTCGCCGAGCAGCTCGATGAGCTGCCGGAGGTTCCGGGCCACCTCCAGCCCCGCCCCCGCGCCGGCGTGGTCGGCGCGGTCGCGCCCCCGGTCGTCGGCACGCGTCTCCCCCAGCACCCGGGGCGAGGGCGTCAACGGCCGCTGGGTGATATCCCCGCCGCGCAGCAGCGCCCGTACCCGCCGGGGCAGCCGCACGGTGCCGGCATCCACCCGTACGAGCAGCCCGGCATTGATCAGCTGCGGGACGGGGTGGCCCGGGTCGGCGTCCACCGCCGCATGCTTCGTGCGACCCACCCCTCCTGAGTTGAGCAGCGTGTCCAGGATCGCCCGCTGTGGCTGGTTCAGCTTCTCTATCACCGCCAGTTCCATCACTGCGGGGGCATCATCCAGCAGCTGCCAGTCCTGCGGCAGGGCTGCCATGGCCTCCGCAGTGATCCGCAGGGACTGCCCGGAGCCGTAGCACAGGGCCAGTTCCCGTAGCCGGCGTAGCGCCTGTTCCACCTGGGCCGGGGCGGCGGTGGTCGCCGCACAGACCCGGTTGATGACGTCAGTCGTCGCCACCGGCTCCAGCTCCGCGCCGAGGTCGGCGGCCGCCTCCAGGGCCGCCAGTTCCAGGGCGTTCAGGGTGCGCACGGCCCGGCCCACGGAGGCCCGCAGCTCAAGGCGGGCGGCGAGAGGGGTGATTCCCGGGGGTAGCGGAAGAACCACATCGGGGCGGGCACGGAGCAGATTCGCCAGCTCGCGGTCATCACACTGGGCCAGCCAGGTGCGGAAATCGGGGCTTTCGGGGGTGGCAGACATGGTGCAACTGATTTTAGTTGCAGTTCAAGTTACTTTTCCGCCGTAGTTTTGCAACAATAAGACCATGGCTAACGTTGAGAAGAAGGGCTATGTCGATCCGGGCTGGCCGAAGCACATCCCGCGGACTGACGGCCACGTGGTGACCGAAATTACCTCCACCCTGGCTGGTGCGTCCAGCCCCTACGGTGACGACCTGGTCCTTCCGCGCCCCGCGGAAGAGCTGGGCTACGTCCACCCGTACACCCGCTTCAACAAGTAGGGGTCCGGGACACTTCCCAGACGCAGACTGATCCCCCGCGCACCTTCCTGGTGCGCGGGGGATCAGTCTCTGGAGGGGGAAAGCGGAAAAGCCGCCGATCTCAGGCTGAGGTCGGCGGCTTCTGACGTGGTTTTCTAGAGACCCACGACAGCGTCGATGGTGCCGCGGTTCGCACCGTAGAAGGCGTTGAAGTCATGGCGGTTGGCGTTGTAGGTGGCGTCGAGGGCAGCCGGGACGCCGACACCGTACTGGGCCAGGGAGTCGCGGACGAGGCCGTAGACGGCGTCGACGGCGAGCTCATCGGAGGACGCGCCGGAGATCACGGACTGCTCCTCCGACTGGGCGACGATCTGCTGGACCTGGGCCGGGGCGGATGCCTCGGTGGTCGGCGCGGTGCGCGGGGTCGGGGCGGAGTTCAGGCCCAGACGTGCGGAGCATGCGGGCCATGCGCCCCAGCCCTGGCCGGCGAGGGTCTTCTCGGCGACGGCGATCTGCTGCTCGCGGGTGGCCTGGTTGGCGGTGGCCGCGTACTGGGTGCCACCGTAGGCGGCCCAGGTGGAGGGGGAGAACTGCAGGCCACCGTGGTAGCCGTTGCCGGTGTTGATGTTCCAGTCACCGCCGGCCTCGCACTGTGCGAGACGGTCCCAGTCGGAGTCCGGGGCGGCGGCGGCGGCCGGTGCCAGCAGGGCTGCGGCGGTGCCGAATGCGGCGGTGGTGGCGGCGAGCTTGGCCGCGACGGAAACGGTCTTACGGGTATGACGTGCCATGATTGCTGTGTTCCTCTCATGTTCACGCCTGCGAGGTGAGCTGTCGGGTTCGGGCGGAGGATCACTGTGCCCGGCCCCACTGTCGTGGGGCTTCACCCCGAGGGCAACGGCTGTACTTCTCTGACCGTCGACCGGTGCGGACCTGGCTGGCCCGCGGTGGTTTCCCCGCCCCTGTCCACATGTATTCTCAAGTGTCTGGTGCACTCTGCTGCGCGGCCGCCCGCCTCCCGGACAGGGCTCGGCGTGGGTGGCGAGGAACGGTACTGCGCGGTGCCTGCCCGATACGATAACGGTTTATAACGTTTCAGTCACGCTAGGCGAACGAATTGGTATGGATTTCATGGCGGGGCGGAAAATTGTCCCCAGAAATCCCAGCTCAAGGCGCCGCGCCCCCCGAATGTGATTTGTGTCATATCGCGTCGGGCCTACTGTTTTCCCGCCGGAATCCCCTCCCCGCAGAAATAACTTCTCCCCACCCCGGAGGGGTATACTGACGCCTTCACTATTCAACAGCTAAGGACAGGTGAGCATTGTGCCGATCGGCAAGGTGAAGTGGTACGACGCCGATAAGGGCTTCGGATTCGTCTCCAACCCCGGGGATGAGGATGTGTTCGTGGGCAAGCAGGTGCTGCCCGAGGGGGTCGACGAGCTGGTCCCCGGCCAGCGCATCGAGTTCGACTTCGCCGCCGGCCGCCGCGGACCGCAGGCCCTGCGGGTGAAGATCCTGGACACCCCACGCCGTCGACCCGTGCAGCGTCGCAAGCCCGAGGAGCTGGGCAGCCTGGTCCAGGACCTCATGACCGTCCTGGAGATCCAGGTCCAGCCGGGCCTGGCCGCCGGACGCTACCCCGACCGCCAGACCGGTCGGCAGGTCGCGGAGATCCTGCGCGCCGTGGCGAAGGAACTCGACAGCTAGTCCGCCGCCGGGTCCGCCATGGTGCTCAGGGACCACACCGTGGCGTAGGGGGTCTCCTCCCCCTCGGCGTCGGGACCGATCTGGGCGGAGGAGATCTCCACGATCATGAGGCGGGGACGGGGGTCACCCTCATTCAGCGGGTCGACGGAACCGGGGATCTCCACCTGCTCGGTGTCGTAGGGGCCGTGCAGCTGCTGGTCATTGACCGCCGGATCGTCGTAGATCATCAGCAGCTGCCAGTCATGGTCGTGGATCGGCTCGGGGATCTCCAGCACCAGAGTGTCATCCGGGCCCACCGGCAGGTTGGGCACCTCACCCTCCGGACACTCCAGGCCGGGCTCACACACGAGGTACGGCGAAACCTCGAGGGAGGTGTCACCCACGCGGGCCGTGACGGTGATGTCCTGCGGGGCGGGGCCGGGCCGGTTGTTCCACCAGTTCTGGGCGAGGACCGCCGCGACGATGATGATCACCACGGCGATCAGGAGAGCGAGAAACTGCAGCAGCGACCTCTGCCGCGCCTTCTTGGGGGTGGACATGGCTCCTCATCCTACTGGGCGGGGATGAGCTCGACCTCGTAGAGGTCGGGCCAGCGTTTCCCACCGACCAGGAAACGGTCGGTGCCCGGCACATGCGCGATTCCGTTGAGGACGTGGTCGGCGGCGGGTTCGGCATTGTTGGGCAGGCCGGCGGCGTCGATGACGGCTGTCACGGTGCCGTCGGCGTCGATACGCAGTATGTCGGTGGTGAGGAATACGTTGGCGTAGATGTCCCCGTCGACGCACTCGAGCTCGTTGAGATTCTCCTGCGGGAGACCGTCGGCGGTGACCTGGAATCGGTCGAGTTCCGCGAAGGTCCCGGGGTCGAGCCGGCGGAGGGTGTCGGTGCCGTCGGACATGATCAGCTCCTCCCCGGTCGAGCACAGCCCCCAGCCCTCGCCAGGGTAGGGGACGCGGTCGATCTCCTCGAGTGTGTCCGCATCGCGTTTGACCGCCACCTGTCCCCGCCAGGTCAGTTGCCAGATGTGTCCGCCGTGACGGGTGATCCCCTCACCGAAGCGCTCCGGCTCCAACCCGGCGGAGGCCAGCTCCTGCCCCTCGAGGGTGGTGCGGTAGATGCGTGATTCCCCGTATTCGCCCGTGCCCACCAGCAGCGTGCCCCCCTCCTCGAGCTCCAGGCCCTGGGTGAAGCTGCTCGCGTCGAAGGGGTGGACCGCCACGATCCGCGGTACCAGCTGCTCCACTTCCACGGGTTCCCCCGCGCAGGAGACGAGACCTGCAGTGGATGATATGAGGAGCGTTGCAGTGGCTTCCCTGAGACCCATGGGTTACATCATGCCGCACATGGCCCATAATGGGGGCGTGTCCTCCTCTCATCGTCGCAGGAAATCTGCCCAGCAGCGCAGTCCGCTTCTCGACGCCCGCGCCGTCGAACTCGCCCGCACCGCCCTGGAGGAACTCGGGGACGGGCCAGTCGGCGAGCACATCGGGGTCCAGGGGCTGACGAAGAACGTCGCCACCCACCGTTTCGCCGCGGATGTGCCCGGCTACAGCGGCTGGGAGTGGAATGCCGTCCTGGCCTGCGCCTCCGGTTCCCGCCACGTCACCGTCAATGAACTCGCCCTCGTGCCCGCCCCCACCGGGGAGGCTCTCCGCGCACCCGAGTGGGTGCCGTGGATCGACCGGATCCGCCCCGGCGACCTCGGCCCCGGCGACCTCATGCCACCCGAGCCGGGGGACGAGCGTCTCACCGAGGCCGAGGACGGCCGTCTCGTCCTGTCGAAGAAGGGGCTGGAGAACGCCAGACAGCGCTGGCGCACGGGCGATTACGGCCCCAACAGCGAATTCGCGGAGAAGGCGACCCTGCACTGCCGCACCTGCGCCT
Organism: Corynebacterium hylobatis; assembly: GCF_003955685.1. Classification (GTDB taxonomy): domain Bacteria; phylum Actinomycetota; class Actinomycetes; order Mycobacteriales; family Mycobacteriaceae; genus Corynebacterium; species Corynebacterium hylobatis. The sequence continues at coordinate 28,721 of NZ_RXHJ01000020.1, read as the reverse complement.
TCTTCGTGCCCGCGGGGGAGGTGCTGGGGGAGAACTTCGGTGCGTGCGCCAACGAGTTCTCGGCGGACGGCCACATTGTCCACGCCACCTACGGCTGCGGAGCACACTCCGACACCCCGCCGGACACTCTCATCGAGGAAGCCCCCGATGCCTTCGACGATGAGTATCCGATCTTCTAGTACCGCGTCGTTAATTCGTTGCAGGTATCGGGCGTGGCGGATGCCTTCCCCTCCGGCGTTGGACAGCATTGGACACCGCGCACGGCGATGGGTCCACGGCAGTCTCCCACCCGCACTTCACGCTCAATCCAGGCGGTGGCAGCGCGGTTGGCCGCGTACCGTGGTGCGCGCCAATCACCCCACCTACTTCTGCCTCCGCCCGTCAGTCGCCGGCGATTGATAATCCAGGGGGTTGCAGTAGCGTGGACTCAGATGCCGTGCAGCTCACCGCCGGCGGCGAGATACTCCGCCCAATTTTCCACCTGAGGATTCTGCCGCAGCAGGGCACGGCGCTGACGTTCCGTCAGGCCACCCCACACGCCGAATTCCTCCTGTTTATCCAGCGCCTCGGCCCGGCACTGCTTCAGGACCGGGCAGGGTCGGCAGATCGCCACCGCCTTTCGCTGCTGTGCACCGCGCACGAAAAGCTCCTCAGGATCCCCTTGGCGACACCTGGCGTTGATTACCCAGTCCTCCCTCTCGTCAGCAACTCCCTGGCTACCCGGACGCGCGGAATCACCCCACACAGGGAAATGGGGCTCACTGGTGCAGTACAGGGACGTGGGCATCTGGTTCTCCTCTGTGGGACCCGAACCCGGATCCGCTTGATCAAGCTTGTTGGTTACCTGTCATCAAAATAATAAGTAACTGTGCATGTGTCGAGGGCCCCTCCCCCGGGAGGTGCCCCCGTTACTTTCCTCCCTGGACAAAGGGGGAGGGTCGCGGGTGAGTTGCTACGCTAACGCATACTTCGGATGGCGGGCTGGGCAATGGGTACCGTCTTTGATCGCCATTTCCTTGAGGAAATCACCCGCTGGGTGGTGCGACAGTACCGCCGCTACGGGTGAGCTCTCGAGGCCTCGAAAAGATAGGGTTTTCCGCCTCGGATCTTGGCGGATCTCCCCAGTATCTATCCGCTTCACGACGCCGAAGAAGGTTGCGATACTCCTTTGGCGCGATGTGTCTGCAGCTGCCGGTAAGGGGTAGATATCTAACAGGGCGAGGGGTCCTTATGCGCTTCAGTGTGGTCTCTTGGCTAGGGTCTTGCTCAGGGGGCGGGGCCTGCCTGAAGCTGTACGTTACGCCAGGTAGGTGTCCTCTTGGCTTTCTCGGGTGACGTTTCCAGAACAAGCAATTGAATATAAAATATTAGTTGACGTAGAATGTATTAGAGTTTAATTATCTTTGCTGGTGCGGGAAGCCTGCCTCTTGATGTGCTTGCGGAGTATTCAGACGCGGCTGTGTATGTGGATGGGATGACAGATGGGGCCACTGCCCGCGAGGTGATCGACAGGGTGATCACCGTGGCCGGCCTCATCGGCCTTACCGGGGTTCATGTCTGGGCGGAAACCGAGGCGCTTCCTCATCTCGCGGTGGTTGCGGCCGGGATCAGGGATCTTCCGGAGGGTTTCCAGCTGCGTCAGATTTCTGAGCGGCCCGTCGACATTATGGAGGGGGTCTGACATGGCTGTCACACCACCTGCTGGGCGACCTGGCCGCTGCGGGATAAGCCGCTGGCGGCAATCAGCGGTGCCTTTCCCGGATGCGGGTCCCTGGAACAGACCACCGCTGTGCAGGTGACGGTGAGTGGACGCTCAGGGCAGGTCGACACGCAGCGGGTAAGTCAGGAAAGGTGCTTGTATTTTGACGGCTGGCTCAGCGCCGGTGACGAGGTTGTCCTGCGGGATTCCGAAGGGGAGATACTGGGGGTATCGGAACTTGCAGCCGATGAACACGTGTCGGCCAGTCCCCAGGGGCCTGATGGGACCATCGTGGTGTGTTCCTGGGAGGCGAGCTTGGAGGGTGCTCCGGTCAACCGCTTTGCCTATACCCTTGAGGTCGCTGATTTCGACGACGTGACACTGTCACCAGAAAGCGTGGCGCAGGGCGAAGTCAGTCCTCTACCGCGAAGCGCGATGGGCATGCTGGCCGGGGACGACGTGCTTTTCGAGGTCCGTTGAGGCTTTTTGTCAGGCCGGGATGTTAACCCTTGCGCCCCGAAAGCGTGGAGTGCGCACACGCCTTATGGACTCCGTGCAGGGACACTTGTGAACCTGACATCGACCAGGACCGTACTTGGCCACCGCATCTGCGGCACTCAGTCCGCTGGACGCAGTACACCATGTGGTGCTTCACGTACGGCCGTCCGGTCAGATCATATGGGGGATGTTCACCGCCGCGGCACAGATCCTTTTGTTTGCAGTCTCCATAGCGAGGTGACTTCCCTCGAGCGTGCGGCGTGTAGAAGGTCTGAGCTATCTTTCGCTCGCCTATGGGTGGGCGCCGTGTCGAGCCGATCGATCACGTGAAGCCCAGCCTCATCAATTGCGTCCAGAAGCATCTGTCGACTGCGTAAGCCAAGCAGCTCGGCGAGATCAGAGAGGATCAACCAACCCTCTCCGTCATCGGTGAGGTGATGCGGCAACCCGGTCAGAAATTGCAGCAGCATTTTGCTACCGGGGTCATATACTGCTGCATCGAGTGTGGTTGCTGCGCTGCCCGGCAACCACGGTGGGTTGCAGACGATGAGCGGCGCCCGTCCTGCAGGGAACATACTGGTCAACTGAGCCTCTGCGGCGCCTTGCATGCCCAGTCGGGCGAAGTTGTCGTTCGCGCAGTCCACCGCACGCTGGTTGAGGTCTGTTCCCAGCACCTTTTTCACGCCACGGTTCACGAGTACTGCGGCCAGTACTCCAGTGCCGGTGCCGACATCGAACGCTAAATTCCGACTGTTCAGCGGTGCCTGGGCAACAAGATCCACATACTCGTGACGGGTGGGCAGAAACGTACCGTAGTGAGGGTGGATCTTCGCGTTCAAAGCGGGAACGTCCACGCCGTTCAAGAACCATTGATAGGCACTTTGTACCCCGATCAACTCCTGCAGACTCACCACGGCACCCTCTTCGCTGGAGCTGTGATGCTGTCCGTATCCGAACTCAACCGCCGGACCAACTTGCGGGGCGCGAGGCAAGGGCACTATTGCACTCCCGCTCTGTGTGTCAAAGGTGAGCGGCACCAGAACCAACGACATCATCCGCGAACGTTGGGCTCTGGCCTGACGGATACGGTAAAATTCCTCTGCACCGGTCATGGCGGGCTGACCTGCTGCCCGCCCACGGCCCTTTGCTAGGCGTCGATCCAGTGCACTTAAAATTTGTTTTGCGTTATAGAAGTCGCCCAGCCATAGCATTGCCGTGCCCTGAGCTGCATACCTCATTGCCTGAACTGCGGTGAGCCGGTCATCGACCGCGACAAGTTTCTTGGGCGCCACCCGGTCATTTGCAGACCACCACATGGCTGAACCTGGCACCCCGTCGTGTTCCCATGTCAGCAACTCTGCTGCAGAAGTCTGGTCCGGAGTAATGGGAATCAACCTCGTTCACTAACGGTGCTTCAGCAGTTTGCGGCTGCTGGCACCTGCAGGCACGCCCACCCGCTTGTCGTGTCCGCGACGATGGCCAGCGTGAATATTGCCGAAAATAGGCGCGGTTGCATCATCATAACAGGATGACGCTCCCGCCCGGACTGGTGTCGGGAGACTTATCGTCAGTACCACCCGTGGAGTACGCCGACTCCGGTATCGGGGTGTGGCCAGGAATGACGCCTGCTTGCATACCCGGGTCGTGGGAGTGGATCTGCCGCGTGACCGTCGGGGAGTCCTCACATGCCTTGAACACGAAGCCGAAAAATATCAGGGCCGGTTGTCCCGACACCCCGATCTTCTAGACCTGTCCGGCCCGCTCCCACATCCGCTGGTTGATCTCCCGGTGGGTGGGAGCGCCCAAGCGTGGGGCGCTGAGGCTGCTCGGGGCCAGCACGGAGCCGTATTCCAGCCAGCCGGTGACCTTGCGCACACCTTCCATGGAACTGAGCAGCCAGGTCTCGTTGCTGCGCAGCTGCAGCATGGTCAGCCCCTCCGGATGCTCGACAATCCTGAGTCCCGCGCCGGTGAGCAGCTCCAGGGCCGCCTCCAGCGTCACCGAATCCGAGGCGCGCTGGTGGGCGGAGACGTTGACGGTGCCCTCCTTCAGATCCAGGAAGAGCACAGCGGAGAAGACCCCCGAGATGACATTGCCGCGTTCGTCGATGAGCAGGCCGGCATCGGAACCGGAGTGGCGGAGCATGTTCAGGTGCCGGATCTGCCAGCCGAAGTCCGGGCCCTTGCGGGTGGGGTGACGACGCTGGTCGAGGATCCCCTCGGCGTCGACGGTGATCTCCTCCGCCGGCATGATCGAGGGGTGGAGTTCCACGGTCACCGTCGTCTGGCCGACGCGGATGGCGGGACGGAAGATTCCGGGGCCGGCCTCACGGAGTTTCACACGAACCTCGTCGACGAGTGCTGGGTTGTAAGTGGTCTCCTCACGGAGGCGGTTGAGGTGGGCTTCCAGGTTGGCGACGCGGCCGTCGCGCATGAGGAAGGTCGACACGTACATCACGGGGCGGGCTCCTTGCAGTCGACCCATAATCTACCCAAATGTTGTGTAATTCAAATCCAGGTGGGAGATTTACGAGGTAAAGAGAACTTCAATTGAATCCGGAACAGGGGAACCGCGTATGACCACCGGGGTACAGAATAAGGACCGGAGTGCCCTCGACAGGTACTTCCACATCACCGAGCGTGGCTCGACCATCGGCACAGAGATCCGCGCCGGGGTGGTCACGTTCTTCGCGATGGCCTACATCGTCATCCTCAACCCGCTGATCATCGGCACCACCGAAGACATCAACGGCACCACCCTGGGGATCTCCCAGGTTGCCGCCGCCACAGCGCTGGCAGCCGGTGTGATGACGATCGGTTTCGGCCTGATCGCCCGCTACCCCTTCGGCATCGCCGCGGGCCTCGGCCTCAACACGCTCGTCGCCGTCACCCTCGTCGCGGGGGAGGGGCTGACCTGGCCCGAGGCGATGGGACTGGTTGTCCTCGACGGTGTGGTCATCGTCCTGCTGGCGATCTCGGGTTTCCGTACCGCTGTCTTCCGGGCGATCCCGCCGTCGATGAAGGCGGCCATGGGCGTCGGTATCGGCATGTTCATCTCCATCATCGGCTTCGTCGACGCCGGTTTCGTCCGCCGCATTCCTGATGCCGCGGGCACCACCGTGCCCGTCGGCCTCGGCATTGACGGTTCCATCTCCTCCTGGCCGACGGTCACCTTCGTCCTCGGCCTGATCATCTGTGGATTCCTCGTCGTGCGGAAGGTCCGCGGCGGGTTGTTCCTGGGTATCCTGTCCACCACGATCATCGCCATGATCGTCGAGGCCCTGACCGGTGCGGGCCCCTCCTTCGTCGAGGGTGAGGCCAACCCCGCCGGCTGGTCCCTGGCGGTGCCCGTCGTCCCGGAGGGTTTCGGCGGTCTGCCCGACCTCTCCCTGGTCGGCGCGGTCGACCTCTTCGGGGCCTTCACACGCATCGGCGTCATCGCCGCCACCCTGCTGGTGTTCACCCTGGTCCTGGCGAACTTCTTCGATGCGATGGGCACCATGACCGCACTGGGCAAGCAGGGCAACCTGGTCAACGAGAACGGTGAGCTGCCCGACATGAAGAGGGCCCTGGTCGTCGAGGGCTTCGGCGCCATCGTCGGTGGTGCGACCTCCTCCTCCTCAGCCACCGTCTACGCGGACTCCGCCGCCGGAGTCGGCGACGGTGCGCGCACCGGCCTGGCCAACATCGTCACCGGTGTGCTCTTCCTGCTGGCCATGTTCCTCACCCCGCTCTATGAGGTGGTGCCCATCGAGGCCGCCGCCCCCGTGCTGGTCATCGTCGGTGCGATGATGATGGCCCAGGTCACCGACATTGAGTGGACCAAATTCCACATCGCCCTGCCGGCCTTCCTGACCATCGTGGTCATGCCCTTCACCTACTCCATCGCCAACGGCATCGGCGTCGGCTTCATCGCCTTCGCCCTCATGTCTGTCGCGGCAGGAAAGGCCCGGGAGGTCCACTGGATCATGTGGCTGGTCTCCGCCCTGTTCATCGTCTACTTCGGCATGGACCCGATCCTCGAGGCGATCGGCTGATGCGGATCCGGATCGACGATCCCGCGGACCCGCGTCTCGATGACGTCCGCGACCTCAACCGCTCCGACGCTGCAGAGCGTCGCCTGGTGATTGCCGAGGGGCCGCTGGTGGTGGGACGTCTCCTGGAGTCCCGCTTCCCGGTCCGCTGCCTCGTCGGCTTCCCCGGCAGAATCGACAGCTTCCTCGCCGAGAACGATGTCCCCGCCGACCTGCCCGTCTACGAGGTCAGCCGGGAGGTGCTCGCTGAGGTCGCCGGCTTCGACATGCACCGCGGTCTCCTCGCCGCCGCGGACCGGGCCCCCGAACCGGAGCTCGGGGAGGTCCTGGCTGAGGCACGGACTGTTGTCGTGCTCGAGGGGGTCGGCGACCACGAGAACATCGGCTCGATGTTCCGCAACGCCGCCGGCATGGGCATCGACGCGGTGCTCTTCGGTAACGGCTGCGGCGACCCGCTCTACCGGCGGGTGGTCCGTGTGTCCATGGGGCATGTGCTGCGCATGCCGTTCGCCCACCTGGCAGGCACCTACACCACCTGGCAGCGTTCTCTGCAGCAGCTCACCGACGCCGGTTTCCACCTCGTCTCCCTGACACCTGATCCGGGGGCGGCGCACCTGGCGGACGCGCTCGTGGATGAGCAGGGGCAGCCGTGGGGGAAGGTGGCGCTGCTCGTCGGCGCGGAAGGGCCGGGTCTCACCGAGCATGCCATGCGGGTAACCGACATCCGGGCCCGGATCCCCATGGCGCCGGGCACCGACTCACTCAACCTGGCCACCTCGGCGGCGATCGCCTTCTACGAACGCGATCGCTCGCTGCTTCAGCCCCGGTCGGAGTGACGGATCTTCTCCGTCACCCACGAGCGGGCCAGCCGTAACCGGCGGCTGAGCCCCGTACCCGTGCGCCGCACCGCTGCCACCGATTCATCCGCCCACCGGGGCAGCCGGTCCCGCTCCTCCTCGGCGGCAAACTCGTAGTCGTCATAACCGCCGGTGACCTGCGGCTCTGAGGGCTCGCGCGCGGCGCGCTCCCGTTCGAGCCGCGGACCGTCGACCTCCCGGGGGGCGGGCCGGCCGTCGACCGCATACGCCACGATGTGGATGTCGGGCCCCTCCGGCGTGATGTCGATCCCCAGCCAGGAACGCCGGGCCTCCGCGACCAGATCCACAGGTTCGAAAGGCAGGGCGATGCCGCCGGCGCTCTCGGCCTTCTCACCGGCCCAGTAGGGGGCCTCGAAAGGCTCCGGCAGGCCGACGTCCTCGTAGGTGCGGGTCCGCTCCGCGCACAGCGAACGCTTGAGTACCCCACCCTGCCAGTGTGCCAGCGCGCCGTAGCCGGTCGCGGGGTTCACCCCGAAGGCGTACACATCGGCAGCGGGCACGGATTCCAGCAGCCGGCGGTCGAGCTCCGAGAGTGCGGGGGTGTCCGTCAGGACCGTCTGCACGATGGTGACCCCCGGGAAGCCCGCCACGTAGAACTCACCCGCCGAGGCCTGCGCTGAGCGGTTCAACGCGAACTCGCCGATCGGCGTGATCGGCCACGCCGGATTGAGCTGGGCCAGGTATTTCCGGCCGAAGCCGCGGTCCGCCCGCGGTTCCGCGGTGATCACCCCCGCAGGGTCAGCGGCCGTGACAAACCACAGGGTGACGACAGTCTCCACGACCCACCGCCCCTAGTTCCGCGGACGCTTCGTGTTCGCGCGTACGCCCAACAGCACGTCCTCCCAGTGGGGGGTCACTGCTTTACGACGCCGCCGCGCCGTCGGCGCCTTCTCCTCAGTCTGGAAATCCTCGCCCTCCAGCTCCTCGGTCACCGGGGCCTCCGGGGGCAGCTGCTCCCCGTCGGAGGTGTCCTCGTCATGGTCCTCCTCGTAGCGGTTGCCCCGACCCACGGAAGTCAGGGAACGCACGGGCTGCACGAAGTCAGGATCCGTCAGGTCAGCGGCCACCGGGTTGCGGGCCTCGGCCGTCGTCTGTGAGGTCGGGTGGGCGCTGATCGACCACTCGGCCTCGTTCTCCGACAGGCCGACGGTCCAGGTCACCCGGGCCACCCAGGTGCCGTCCGCCTCCCGGTAGGCATCCCAGGAGGTGTCTGCGACGGAATGCCCGCGGGCGGCGAAGGCGGCGGCCAGGACCTCCCACAGCGTCAGCTTCGCCGGACCGTCCTCCCGGATCGGATGGGCCTGCTTCGCCATCTCCGCCATGCGGGAACGCTCCAGCAGCACCGGATGCGCGAAGGCCTCCACGCGGGATACCGCCACCCTCATCTCTGCGGCGAGTTCCTCCACCGACGATCCACCCCGGATGCGTCCCTGGATCTCCCTGGGGCGCATGGTCAACGGGGAGGTCAGGAGGGGATCGCGCTCGGGCAGGGCACGCGGAGGTTCCGCAACCACCACGGGGGCGGGTTCCGGCAGGGGCTCCGGCTCGGGCCCGGGTGGGGCAGCGATCCCGGGCTCCCGACCACTCAGGAGGTTCTGCCCGGCGGCGTCAAGCTGTGTGACATCCAGGAAGAACTGATCGCCGTCCACGGTGCGCAGCACCAGTGAGGTGGACGTCGATTCATCAGGGACGAGGAACAGCTCGCGCATGCGTTCTCCTTCAGGACAGCTCACGTGATGTGTTCCACCCTAACGCAGACATGCGCCGGACCGTGTGATGTCCGACGCATGTTGATCTGTGCAGCAGCCTGACTACTTGGCTGCGACGCCCGAATCCAGGACGTGGTCGATGGCCTTGGTCAGGGTCACGACGTCAGCGGGGTCGATCGCCGGGAACATGCCGATGCGCAGCTGGTTGCGGCCCAGCTTGCGGTAGGGCTCGACGTCCAGGATGCCGTTGGTGCGCAGGACCTTGGCGATGACGGCGGCGTCGATGGAGTCGTCGAAGTCGATGGTGCCGACGACCAGGGAACGCTTGGCCGCATCCGTGACGTACGGGGTGGTCTCCTCGCGGGCCTCGGCCCAGGAGTAGAGAGCGTCGGAGGAGGCGGTGGTGCGGGCGACCATGCCGTCCAGGCCGCCGTTGTCGTTCATCCACTTGACCTGGTTGTCCAGCATGAGCAGGGTGCCCACTGCCGGGGTGTTGTAGGTCTGGTTCTTCAGGGAGTTGTCCACCGCGGTCTGCAGGTCCAGGAATGCCGGGATGAAGCGGCCGGAGTCCTTGATCTTCGCGATGCGTTCGATCGCGGCCGGGGACATGGCTGCCAGCCAGATGCCACCGTCGGAGGCGAAGCACTTCTGCGGGGAGAAGTAGTAGACGTCGGTCTGGGAGATGTCGACGGGCAGACCGCCGGCGCCGGAGGTGGCATCGATGGTGATCAGGGAACCCTCCGAGCCTTCCGGACGGATGATCGGAACCATGGCGCCGGTGGAGGTCTCGTTGTGGGCCCAGCCAATGACGTCAGCACCCTCGATGGCCTGCGGGGCCGGGGCGTCGCCGGCCGGGGCCTCGATGACGGTGGGCTCATCCAGCCACGGTGCCTGCTTGGCGGCCTTCGCGAACTTGGAGGAGAACTCGCCGTAGGACAGGTGGCCGGACTTCTTCTCGATGAGGCCGAAGGTCGCGGCATCCCAGAAGGCGGTGGCGCCGCCCAGGGAGAGGATGATCTCGTAGCCCTCCGGCAGGGAGAACAGCTCGGCCAGGCCCTCGCGCACGGAGCCGACGACGTTCTTCACGGCCGGCTGGCGGTGGGAGGTGCCGATGATGTCACGGCCACCGTCGACGATGGCCTGGATCTGCTCCGGACGGACCTTGGACGGGCCGCAGCCGAAACGACCGTCGGCGGGGATGAGGTCGGCGGGGAGGGTGGGGAACTCGGTCATGGGGATGACGTCCCTTTCATGGTCTCTGGGATGGCTGTCCAAACTAGAACAACCCTAGTATCTCCCTGCCAGCCGTCGGACCGGAACCCGGGTGTGTCCCGCAGCATCACAACGGGGGTAGCGGGTGGGGGAGTGAAACAGTCGCAACCTCGCAAATTCCATGGGGGTGACCTGCTTCTGCCAAATATGTTGCCGCCATCACATGATTTGCTAAACTGTGCCGTGGCCCACCTGGCTGGCGCGTGGACTGCTTCCGAGGGAGCAGCGGAAATGCCCTGGCGTGGGATACATAACTGCACAAAGGTGGCCTCGCCGGTTATTCCCGCACTCACATGAGTGGGGGAGGTGGCGGGAATACCGGCGGCACCATCGTGATAGCGTCACCTAAACTCATACATGACTCACCGTCATGTCGGGACTACGGTGAATGTCACATCACCAAAGTTCTGATGGCGGCTGACCCCGACGCGGGGCAAGGTCGAAAACGAAGTCTGAAAGGTACACAGTGGCTACTGACAACAAGGACAAGGCCGTACTCCACTACCCGGGCGGTGAGTACGAACTCGACATCATCAAGGCCACCGAGGGCAACGATGGCGTCGTCCTCGGCAAGATGCTGGCTGACACGGGCCTGGTCACCTTCGACCCCGGCTACGTCTCCACCGGTTCCTGCGAGTCCGCGATCACCTACATCGACGGTGAGAACGGCATCCTGCGCCACCGTGGTTACGACATCGCCGACCTGGCGGAGAACGCCACCTTCAACGAGGTCTCCTACCTCCTGATCAACGGTGAGCTGCCGACCGTCGATGAGCTGCACAAGTTCTCCGACGACATCCGCCACCACACCCTGCTGGATGAGGACTTCAAGTCCCAGTTCAACGTCTTCCCGCGGGATGCCCATCCGATGTCCGTCCTGGCGTCGTCGGTCAACATACTGTCCACCTACTACCAGGACCAGCTGGACCCGATGAACGAGGCCCACCTGGACAAGGCGACCGTCCGTCTCATGGCCAAGGTGCCGATGCTGGCCGCCTACGCCTACCGTGCCTCCAAGGGTGCCCCGTACATGTACCCGGATAACTCCCTCAATGCGCGCGAGAACTTCCTGCGCATGATGTTCGGCTACCCGACCGAGCCGTACGAGGTCGACCCGATCATGGTCAAGGCACTGGACAAGCTCCTCATCCTGCACGCGGATCACGAGCAGAACTGCTCCACCTCCACCGTCCGCATGATCGGCTCCGCCCAGGCCAACATGTTCGTCTCCATCGCCGGCGGCATCAACGCGCTCTCCGGACCGCTGCACGGTGGCGCCAACCAGGCCGTCCTCGAGATGCTTGAGGAGATCGACGCCAACGGTGGCGACGCCACCGACTTCATGAACCGCGTGAAGAACAAGGAGGACGGCGTCCGCCTCATGGGCTTCGGCCACCGCGTCTACCGCAACTACGACCCGCGTGCGGCGATCGTCAAGGAGACCGCCCACGAGATCCTCGAGCACCTCGGTGGCGACCACCTCCTCGATCTCGCCATGAAGCTCGAGGACATCGCCCTCAACGACGAGTACTTCATCTCCCGCAAGCTGTACCCGAACGTCGACTTCTACACCGGCCTGATCTACCGCGCCATGGGCTTCCCGACGGACTTCTTCACCGTCCTCTTCGCCATCGGCCGCCTGCCGGGCTGGATCGCCCACTACCGCGAGCAGCTGGCCACCACCAACAAGATCAACCGCCCGCGTCAGATCTACACCGGCAACACCCTGCGCACCGTCACCCCGCGTGAGGATCGCTAGAAACACCGGCTGATCCGTGTGTCGGGAAATCGGGCACAACGTCACCTCTATACTGGTGTCGTTGTGCCCGGTTTTTCATGAGTACTCATAATAAGGAGCAATACCCCATGACCAAGCCCCAGATTGAAGCCCAGTCCGGTCCCGCCCCGGAGGATCTCGTTTCCGTCGACCTCGTCGTCGGTGACGGTGCGGAGGCCAAGGCCGGTGGGCTCGTCGAAGTCCACTATGTCGGCGTGGACTTCGAGTCGGGTCAGGAGTTCGACTCCTCCTGGGACCGCGGCCAGTCCATTGAGTTCCCGCTGAACGGGCTCATCGCCGGCTGGCAGGAGGGCATCCCGGGCATGAAGGTCGGTGGCCGCCGCCAGCTGACCATCCCGCCGGAGAAGGCCTACGGCCCGGCGGGTGGCGGACATCCTCTGTCCGGACGCACCCTCGTATTCATCATCGACCTGATCAGCGTCGGTTAGATCGGGTGGAGTCCCGGGGCCGTGGTCACCGTTCAGGTGGTGACCACGGCCCTCTGCGTTGCAGGGGTGCCGCGGGGGTGTGATGCGGAAGGTCTCTACGGAGCAGGGTGAATGGGGGCACAATGAGGGCATGGCTACAGTAACGCTCAATGACGGCACGGACATCCCCCAGATCGGAATGGGGACCTGGGGCATTCAGGGGGAGGAGGGCCTGCGCCTGGTCCGGGCAGCGATTGAGCTGGGTTACCGGCACTTCGACACTGCATCCGCATACGGCAACGAGGAGGTCGTCGGCAGGGCGGTCACGGACGCCATCGCCGCCGGCGATGTGACCCGTGAGGAGCTGTTCATCACCACCAAGGTGTGGCAGGACGAGCAGGGTACGGACGCCGTCCCCCTGGCATTCCGCGCTTCCCTGGACCGGCTGGGCCTGGACTATGTGGACCTCTATCTGGTGCACTGGCCTGCTCCGGAGCTGGGGAGGTACGTGGAGAGCTTCGAGGCGATCGCCCGCCTCCAGGGACTGGGACTGGTCCAGTCGATCGGTGTCTCCAATTTCTATGAGGAGATCCTCCGGGAGGTGGTGGAGAAGGCGGGCATCGTCCCTGCCGTCAACCAGGTGGAGCTCCACCCGGGTTTCTCCCAGGCGCCCCTGCGGGAGCTGCATACTGCACTCGGTGTGACGACGGCTGCCTGGTCCCCGCTGGGGCGCGGCAGACTGCTGTCGAACCCTGTTCTCGATGCCGTGGCCCGTGCTGTCGGTCGGTCAGCTGCCCAGGTGGCTCTGCGGTGGGTCATGCAGTTGGGCTGCGTGGCCATTCCCGGGGCCTCCCATCCGAAGCGGCTCGCGCAGAATCTGGCGGCAGCTGACTTCACACTCAGTCGTGAGCAGATGGCGGCGATCACGGGGCTGGGCGGGGAATCCGGCTTCGGCAGATTCTTCGAGGATCCGCGGACCTTCGGGAATCCGGGATTCTGAAAGGATGCTGAAGGCATGCGTAGTGTGAATCTCTGTTTAGGGTATGGGTTATGTTTGCGAAGATCATTGCCTCTGCAAAAATCGCATTCACAAACTTTGCCGACCACTGTGAGTTCCCGGTCGGGGGTGGTCGTAGCATCAATAAACGTGCAGGTGGCCGCAGTGGGCGGGGGTGGGGGGTGATGAGATCTCGAACAAAGTGACCTGTTCACTTCAGTGTTGCAGTGTGAGCCAGGTAACTTACATTTGCAGGACAGGGTGTGATCGCTCGCACAGGGTATGGCCCTGAGGGAGAACCCACCAGTAGCTAGACTCCCCGGTGTAGCCGGGGCCGACACGAAAGAGAGATCATTGTGAGCGCGACTCCTCCAGTTGTACGACCGGATGGCCGGCGCGAGCCGACGTCCGAGGACTTCATCGAGATGCATGCGAGCCCGCAGTTCCAGGAACTGCGCTCGGTTTTCCGCAGGTTCAGCTTCCCGATGGCCGTGGCGTTCTTCGTCTGGTACATCGTCTACCTCCTGGTGGCCACGTTTGCCGCTGACTGGATGGCCACCCCGATCGGCGGCGGCTTCAACTACGGCATCGTCTTCGGCCTCCTCCAGTTCGCCACCACGTTCCTGATCACCTGGATCTACGTGCAGTACTCAAACAAGCAGATCGAGCCGCGGACGGCCGCCATCCGCCAGCAGATGGAGGGTTAAACAATGGACATCACCTACCTCGCACAGGAGAGCACCGGAAACCCGATCCTCAACATCGCGGTTTTCGTCGTGTTCATCGTCGTCACCATGACCGTGGTCCTGCGTGCCGGCAAGAGCACCAAGGAGGCCTCCGATTTCTACACCGGTGGCGCCTCCTTCACCGGCACCCAGAACGGCCTGGCCATCGCGGGTGACTACCTCTCCGCGGCCTCCTTCCTGGGTATCGTCGGTTCCATCGCCCTCAACGGCTACGACGGCTTCCTCTACTCCATCGGTTTCTTCGTCGCCTGGCTGGTCGCCCTGCTGCTCGTCGCTGAGCCGCTGCGTAACGTCGGCCGCTTCACCATGGCCGACGTGCTCTCCTTCCGCCTGCGCCAGAAGCCGGTCCGTGTGGCCGCCGCCATCGCGACCCTCGCGGTCTCCATCTTCTACCTCATCGCCCAGATGGCCGGCGCCGGTTCGCTGGTCTCCGTGCTGCTGAACATGCACGAGCTGTGGCAGCAGGCCATCGTCGTCGCCGTCGTCGGTGTGATCATGACCGCCTACGTCCTCGTCGGCGGCATGAAGGGCACCACCTACGTCCAGATGATCAAGGCCGTCCTCCTCATCGGTGGCGTCGCCGTCATGACCATCTGGGTCTTCGTCGCCATCCGCGGTGGCTTCTCCACACTGTTCAACGACGCCATCACCGCACACGCCGTCTCCGATGTCATCCAGACGAAGGGCTACGCAGCCGAGGACATCATGAAGCCGGGCCTCCAGTACGGCGCGTCCTTCACCAAGCAGCTCGACTTCATCTCCCTGGGTCTGTCCCTGGTCCTCGGTACCGCCGGCCTGCCGCACGTGCTCATGCGCTTCTACACGGTCCCGACCGCCAAGGAAGCCCGTAAGTCCGTGACCGTCGCCATCGTCCTCATCGGTATCTTCTACCTCATGGCCATGGTCCTCGGCTACGGTGCCGCCGCCCTCGTCGGCCCGGACCGCATCCTTGCTGCGCCGGGTGCCGCGAACGCCGCCGCCCCGCTGCTGGCACTGGAGCTCGGTGGTTCCATCTTCATGGCCCTGATCTCCGCGGTCGCCTTCGCCACCGTCCTCGCGGTCGTCGCCGGCCTGGCCATCACCGCCTCGGCATCTGTCGCCCACGACGTCTACTCCTCGGTCTTCCGCGACGGCAAGGCCACTGAGGAGGAGACCGTGCGTGTCTCCCGCATCACCGTGGTCATCCTGGGTCTGGTCTCCATCGTCCTGGGTATCCTCGCGATGCAGCAGAACGTCGCCTTCCTGGTGTCGCTGGCCTTCGCCGTCGCCGCCTCCGCGAACGTGCCGACCATCCTGTTCTCCCTGTACTGGAGGCGCTTCAACACCGCCGGTGCTGTCGCCTCCATGTACACCGGTGTCGTCTCCGCGCTGGTCCTGATCGCCCTGTCCCCGGCGGTCTCCGGCGCCCCGACCGCCATGTTCCCGAACGCCGACTGGTCGATCTTCCCGCTCACCAGCCCGGGCCTGGTCTCCATCCCGCTGGCCTTCCTGGCAGGTATCATCGCCACCCTGGCCACCAAGCCGGACAACCTGGACCACCTCGCAGCTGAGATGGAGGTCCGCTCCCTCACCGGTGTCGGCGTCGAGGCCCCGGTTGACCACTAGTCACCCGTAGCCCCCGCTGCACCAGCGCCGCCCTCACGGTCACCGTGAGGGCGGCGCTATCCTTTTGATGTGTCAAGAACCTCAGCTGGCGTGCGACCCTTCCCCGTGGTGGTGGTCGCACTCATCATCGTGATCGTCATCACCATTCCCCTCGTGGTCTCCTTCGGCCTGCACCGGGAAGGGGAGGTGGCGGGGGCGGCGGACGTCGAGAAGCGGGAGGTGGATATCCGGCCGGTGACCGCCTCGGGGCCCGACCTCGCCTCCTTCGTGGAGAACCCCACCGGCTCCCAGATCAGCTTCCACCGGCTCTCCGACGACCATCGCACGGGCACCGCCACGGAACGTTTCGCCCGGCCCGCGCTGAGCCTGATCAAGCTTTACATAGCCGAGTACGTCATTGAGCACGGCACGTTCGCCGAGCAGTACGCGGCGATCGACATGATCAGTTCCTCCGACGACCGGACGGCAGGGGAGCTCTACCGGAAGTATCCCGAGTCCATCGGGGAGGTTGCCCGGGAGTACGGGCTGCTGTCCACCCGGGCGCATGACCGTTGGGGATATTCGGTCACCTCGACCTACGACGTGGTGGGCTTCATCGTCCAGCTCATGGAGAAGGACCCCATGCATCCGATCCTGGTTGCCATGGCGGAGGCGACCCCCGTCGCCGCCGACGGCTACGGCCAGGACTTCGGTACCTCGGTGCTGCCCGGGGTGATCGGCACCAAGTGGGGATGGTCGGACAACCGGGATCTGCACTCCTCGGTGTCCTTCGGCGAGAATTTCGTCGTCGCTGCCGCGGTGACAGGTAGCGCCGACGATCTCACGGAACTCGTCGAAGCCCGGCTGGCCGACGAGGTTGCGGCGGCTACTGGGCAGACAGGTTCCTGAGGGCGTCGATGCCCTGCTGGATCTGCGCCGGGCTGATGGTGCCGGTGTCGGAGACGGCCGGTGCGGCCTGACCCGGGATCCACTGACCCCAGTCCTGCGCGTAGACGTTGTTGATGTCGATGCCGATGCCGCCGATCCGGTCCTTGTCGATGCGCACCTGGTGCAGGGTGGTGCGCGGGTGAATCCGGCCACCAGAGCCCCAGTTGTGCATCCAGAAGTACTGGCCGAGGCCGTCGGCGACGGCCCAGTCCACGACGTTGTAGTTGCCGTACACGCCGGTCTGGTATCCGGCGGCCTCCAGCGCAGCCTGGAAGGCCTGCAGGTAGGGGCGGATCTGGTTGTCGTACTGGGCGCGGGTGGGGTTGTCGTCGATGGCGATGTAGATCGGCCGGCCGGTCGGACCGCCCGCTGCCCGGTGGTAGGCGATCGCCTGCGGGGCGTGTGTGACGACGCCCGCCGCACCCTGCTTCCAGTCCGCCGTAGCGTCCTTGCCGTACTGGTAGACCGAGGCGACACCGAGGCCGTGGTTGGCGAAGTCCTGGGTCTCCTCGGCGGCGACCGGCTTGCCCAGCATCCATTCCGCGCCGGGGCGGCGGTCGGAGACGTAGCGGACGGCGCCCAGGTGGCCCGCTGCCTTGACGGCAGCAGCGGAGGGGACTCCCGCAGAGTAGTCGATGACGGTGCCCAGGACGGGGCCCAGGGCGTGTGCCTGGGGCAGGGTGGCGCCGACGGCACCGGCGGCCACCGCGACAGCGGCGGCGCGCAGGAATCCACGGCGATTCATGGAGGGGGTGATGGACACAGAAATGCTCCCTATAGATGAACAACAGTCACATAAACAACATCCGTCACGTTAGCAACCTGGGAGGGGTGGCGCCAGAGAAAAACCCCCTGATCGGCATCACTGCAGATCAGGGGGTATTTTTACTGCGCCCCAGAGAGGAATCGAACCTCCGACACCCGCTTTAGGAGAGCGGTGCTCTATCCACTGAGCTACTGGGGCAACGTCGACAAGAGTACCGCACGTGGGGCGGGTGTCGGTAACCGGACCCGGCCCAACTATCCTGAGAGGTACCTATACTGTTCCAGCCAGAAAGGACCACAATCGTGGCCCAGAACGAGCCGACCTTCATCGACGTCCAGCGACGGGATATCGTCGCCGAGATCGTGACCAAGGATGGTGTCCCGGTGCTGTCCATCGACAAGCAGCTGCCGGGTGGTTCATCCAAGCGGCTGCTGCTGCTCAACAAGGTTGATGCCAAGCAGCTCGCCGAGGTCCTCGAGCACTACCTCAAGCAGGTGTACTCCCTGGAACTGGCCGGTCTCAACGCATCGCTGTCTCCGCAGGACATGCTCGCCCTCTTCGGTGAAGAGGACGAGGACGAGGACTAGCCGGCTGCGCCGGCCGTGAGTTCCTCGAGCTTGCGACGCACGGCGGATGCCTCCGGGTTGGTGGCGTGGGTGCCGTCGGAGTACTGCACCGTCGGCACCACCCGGTTGCCGTCGTTGACGGACTCGACCCAGGACGCAGCCTCGGCGTCCTCCTCCACGTTGACCACCGTATAGGGGGTTTCGGTGCGGTCCAGACGCTTGATCAGGTTGGTGCAGTAGGGGCACCAGGTGGTGGCGTAGATCGTGATGTGGTTGTTTTCGGCCGTCATGCGGCCTCCTTTCTCTCGTACCGCAGGAAACGGTACCTCAGGGGCAGATCGCTGGGACCATCGCCGACGACAAGGTGGCCCTCCTCGGAATTCAGCCAGCCGGTGTCGGTGACCAGACCGAATTCGTGGGGGATGGCGGGGGCGTGGACCGCGCGGTCACCGAGGACATCACCGAGGTGCGCCCCGATGAGGGTGACCTCGAGGACGTCGACCTCGTCGATGGTGGCGGCGTAGAGCTGGCCGCCGCCCATGATCCAGACCTCGGGGGCGTCGATAACCTCGGGCAGGTCGTTGACCACCTTGCCGCCGCAGGACCAGTCGCCGGCCTCGCGGCTGCACAGGATGAAGTTCTCCCGCTTCGGCAGGGGACGGAACTTCTCCGGCAGGCTCAGCCAGGTGCGCCGGCCCATGATGACGGGATGACCCTGGGTCACCTCCCGGAAGTGGGCGAGATCCTCGGGGACGTGCCAGGGCATCCCGGCCCCGTCGCCGATGATGCCGTCGAGGGACTGCGCCCAGATGGCGCCGAGCATGGACATCAGACCGAGACCCTGCCCCGGATCGTCGGGTGCGGGTCGTAGCCGACCACCTCGATGTCCTCGAAGCCGTAGTCGAAGATGCTCTCCGCCTTGCGCAGGTTCAGCTGCGGGTAGGGGCGGGGCTCGCGGGAGAGCTGCTCGCGGACCTGCCCCAGGTGGTCGTTGTAGATGTGGCAGTCGCCGCCGGTCCAGATCAGTTCGCCGACGTCCAGGCCCGCCTGCTGGGCGAACATGTGGGCCAGCAGGGCGTAGGAGGCGATGTTGAAGGGCACCCCGAGGAACATGTCCGCGGACCGCTGGTAGACCTGCAGCGAGAGGCGCCCGTCCACGACATAGAGCTGGAACAGCAGGTGGCAGGGGAGCAGGGCCATCTTGTCCAGCTCGGAGACGTTCCAGGCGGAGACGACGTTGCGGCGGGAATCGGGGTTGGAGCGCAGGGTTTCCAGGGCGCCGGCGATCTGGTCGATGTGGGCGCCGTCGGGGGTGGGCCAGGAACGCCACTGCACGCCGTAGACGGGGCCGAGTTCGCCGTCGGCGTCGGCCCACTCGTTCCAGATACGGACGTTGTTGTCCTGCAGCCAGGTGATGTTGGAGTCACCGCGCAGGAACCACAACAGCTCGCCGACCACGGCGTGGAGGTGGACCTTCTTGGTGGTCAGCAGCGGGAAGGAATCAGCCAGGTTGTAGCGCAGCTGCCGGCCGAACACACTGAGGGTGCCGGTCCCGGTGCGGTCGCCCTTGGGTGCGCCCTCCTCGAGGATCTCGCGGAGGAGGTCTTCGTAGGGCGTAGGGATGGAGACAGTCATGCCAGCCACCTTAGTAGCGACCGTTCTCCTCCTTGAAAGCCGCCGCCATCGCGAGGATGTCCCCGGCCAGTTCCGGGCGGCAGATGAGGATGTCCGGCATGTAGGTGTCGCGGTTGTTGTACGTCAGCTCGGTACCGTCGAGGCGGGAGCAGTGCAGACCGGCGGCAGTTGCCACACCAACCGGGGCAGCGGAGTCCCACTCATACTGGCCACCGGCGTGGATGTAGGCGTCGTAGTCACCGAGCAGGACGTGCATGGCCTTGGCTCCCGCGGAACCGATGGCGGCCGTCTCGAAACCGAGCTGCTCCGCGATGTGGAGGGCCACCTGCGGGGGCCGGTTGTGGGAGAGGGCTAGCTTCTTCGCATACGGACCGGTCACTGCCCGGGATTCAGAGGAGCTGAAGACCACACCCAGATCCGGCAGCGCGACGGCAGCGTGGGTGGGCCGCCCCTTCTCGACGAGCGCGATATGCACCGCCCAGTCCTGGCGCCCGGTGGCGAACTCCTTGGTGCCGTCCAACGGGTCAATGATCCACACCCGGTCCTTGTCCAGCCGCTCCGGGGTGTCCGCCATCTCCTCGGAGAGGAAACCGTCGTCCGGGCGGTGCTGACGCAGGACACGCGCGATCCAGTTCTGGGCGAGTTCATCGCCTGCGTCCCCGAGGTTGCGTCCCCGCAGTGCACCGACGTTGCGGACCCCCTTGAGAATCTCCCCCGTGCCCTGCGCGAGCATGTGGGTGAGACGGGCGTCATCCAGGTGAGCTGTCATGAATCCGACCTTACCGCGCGCGGTAGAGTTGGGCATGGCCCAAAGCATCCTCTCCAGGTTCCGCCCCCAGGTGGCCACCTGGTTCGGGGAGGTCTTCGCGGCGCCGACTCCCGTGCAGGAGTCAGCGTGGTCGGCGATCTCCGACGGTGACAACGCACTGGTGGTGGCGCCCACCGGTTCCGGCAAGACCCTCGCGGCGTTCCTGTGGGCGCTGAACAACCTCGTGGAACGCGCGGGGCAGCTGGCGCTCCCGGTGGGGGAGGGGGCGTCGGCAAGCGGGGACGGGGTGAAGGTCCTCTACATCTCGCCGCTGAAGGCCCTGGGCGTGGACGTGGAGAACAACCTCCGCGCCCCACTGACGGGTATCAGCCGCGTGGCGGAACGTCTCGGACTGGACGCCCCGGAGATCTCCGTGGCGGTGCGCTCCGGCGACACCCCTGCCGCGGAACGCAGCCGGCAGCTGCGCCGCCCGCCGGACATCCTCATCACCACCCCGGAATCGGCCTACCTCATGATGACGTCGAAGGCCGCCGGGATCCTCAAGACCGTGGACACCGTCATCATCGACGAGATCCACGCCCTGGCCGGCACCAAGCGCGGCGTGCACCTGGCGCTGACCCTGGAACGTCTCGCCCGGCTCACCGGCGGTTTCCAGCGCATCGGGCTCTCAGCGACGGTCCGACCCCTGACCACGGTGGCGAATTTCCTGGGCGGCGACCGCCCCGTGGAGATCATCGCCCCGCCCGCGGACAAAGCCTGGGACCTGCAGGTGCGCGTCGGGGTGGAGGACATGTCGGACCTGCCCGTCCCGGAGCTGGGCTCCACCATCGGTGAGGCCACCATCGACGACCAGCTCAACCCCGAACCGGCGCAGCCGAAGTCGATCTGGCCCTACATCGAGCAGGAGGTCTATGAGGAGGTGATGGGGCACCGCTCGACGCTGGTCTTCGTCAACTCGCGGCGCTCCGCGGAGCGGCTGACCAGCCGACTCAACGAGATCCACGCGGAGATCCACGACCCGGAGGCGTTGTCCCCGCCGACCAGACGCCCGCCTGCCCAGATCATGGTGCCGGCCGACACCGCCGGTGCCGCCCCACCACTCATCGCCCGCGCCCACCACGGCTCCGTGTCCAAGGACGAGCGCGCCGTGACGGAGCAGATGCTCAAGGAGGGCTCACTCAAGGCCGTGGTGGCCACCAGCTCCCTGGAGCTGGGCATCGACATGGGTGCGGTGGATCTGGTCGTCCAGGTGGAGTCCCCGCCGAGCGTGGCCTCCGGGCTGCAGCGCGTGGGCCGTGCCGGACACTCCGTGGGCGCGGTCTCCGAGGGCTCCTTCCACCCCAAGCACCGCACCGACCTGGTGCAGTCGGCGGTCACGGTCGAGCGGATGCGCCAGGGCATGATCGAGGAACTCCACGTGCCCGCCAACCCGCTCGACGTGCTCGCCCAGCAGACCGTGGCCGCCGTCGCCGTCGAGGACCTCGACGTCGAGGAGTGGTACGCGCTGGTGCGCCGCGCCTGGCCCTACCGGGAACTGGCCCGCGACGTCTTCGACGCCGTCATCGACCTGGTCAGCGGCGTGTACCCCTCGACCGACTTCGCAGAGCTGCGTCCCCGCGTGGTCTTCGACCGCGTCACCGGGATGCTCTCCGCCCGGCCCGGCGCGCAGCGGGTCGCGGTCATCTCCGGCGGCACGATCCCGGACCGCGGCATGTTCGGGGTGTTCCTCCTCGGCGGGGAAGGGGCTCCGCGCCGGGTGGGGGAACTGGATGAGGAGATGGTCTACGAGTCCCGGGTCGGTGACGTGTTCACCCTCGGGGCCTCCAGTTGGCGGATCGAGAACATCACCCGTGACCAGGTGCTGGTCAGTCCCGCGCCGGGGCACACCGGCCGGCTGCCGTTCTGGACGGGGGATGCCGCCGGGCGCCCCTATGAGCTGGGTCTGGCGCTGGGGGCCTACCGCCGGGAGGTCCACGCCGATCCGTCCCGCATCGCGGACCTGGATGATCATGCGCGGACCAACCTGCTGGCCTTCCTGACGGAGCAGCACGAGGCGACCGGTGTGATCCCGGATGAGAGGACCCTGGTGCTGGAACGGTTCCGGGATGAGCTCGGCGACTGGCGGGTCGTGCTGCACACCCCCTTCGGCCGCGGGGTCAACGCCGCGTGGGCGCTGGCGATCGGGGCGCGTTTCGACATTGACGTGCAGGCCGTCGCCGGGGATGACGGCATCGTGCTGCGCCTGCCCGACGGGGCGGTGGAACCGGACGGGTCGATCTTCCTCTTCGACGCCGATGACATCACTGAGCTGGTCACCGAGCAGGTGGGCAATTCCGCGTTGTTCGCCTCCCGGTTCCGGGAGTGCGCCGCCCGCGCGCTGCTCCTGCCGCGGCGCCACCCGGGTAAACGCGCCCCCTTGTGGCAGCAGCGCCAGCGTGCGGAGCAGCTGCTGGATGTGGCCCGGAAGTACCCGAGTTTCCCCATCATCCTGGAGACGGTCCGCGAGTGCCTCCAGGATGTCTACGACCTGCCGGCGCTGACGCAGGTGTGCCGGGATCTGGGTACCCGCCGGATCCGCATCACCGAGGTGACCACCGACCAGCCCAGCCCCTTCGCCTCCTCGCTGCTGTTCAACTACACCGGCGCCTTCATGTATGAGGGCGACAGCCCGCTGGCGGAGAAGCGTGCCGCCGCGTTGGCACTCGACCCGACGCTGCTGGCCAAGCTGCTGGGCACGGTGGAGCTGCGGGAGCTGCTCGACCCGGAGATCATCGCCGAGGTCCATGAGCAGCTGCGGCGCCGCGGGGACCGGCGGGCGCGTTCCCCGGAGGAATTCGCCGACACGCTGCGCGTACTCGGTCCCATACCCGTCGACGAGCTGGCGCACCACACCACCTTCAGCGGCGGGCTGGACAGCCTCGGCGACCGGATCATGGAGGTCCGGATCGGCGGTCGGGCACATCTCGCCCAGACCCCGGACGCGCCGCTGCTGCGGGATGCGCTGGGTGTCCCTGTTCCGCCCGGCATCCCCGCGCAGGTGGACACGATCCTCGATGCGTTGGAGCAGCTGGTCTCTCGCTGGGTGCGCACGCGCGGGCCCTTCGTCCTGCGTGACCTCGCGGCTGATTTCGGGCTCGCGGTCAGCGCCGCGCATTCCGCGCTCCAGCCCCTGCTTGCCGACGCCCGCGTCATCGAGGGACGTTTCCGCCAGGGTATCGAGGAGCAGGAGTACTGCGCCGCGGACGCGCTCAACATCATCCGCCGCCGTTCGCTGGCCGCCGCCCGGGCTGCCACTCAGCCGGTGTCCCAGTCCGCCTACGCGCGTTTCCTCGTTGACTGGCAGCAGGTTGCCCCGGTGGGGCAGCGGCCCACTCTGCGCGGGGCGGACGGTGTGTTCACCGTCCTGGAGCAGCTCGCTGGGGCCCGCCTGCCCGCCAGCGCCTGGGAATCGATCGTCCTGCCCTCCCGGGTCGCGGACTACTCTCCCCTTTTCCTCGACGAACTCACCTCCTCGGGGGAGATCCTCATCGCCGGGGCGGGTACCGCAGCGGCCCGCGACCCGTGGATCATGCTCCTGCCTGCCGATTACGCCGCCGAGCTCGTCCCAGAGGTGGAGGCCGCGGGGTTGACCTTCATCCAGGAACGCGTCGTGGAGATCCTCCGCCGCGGCGGAGGTTTCCTCTTCGCTGACCTGCAGCGGGAACTGACCGATCTGGTCACCTCCGCCGAGCTGCGGGAGGCGGTCTGGGGGCTGGTCGACGCCGGCCTGGTCAGTCCCGACAGCTTCGCCCCGGTCCGTGCCCGCCTCGCCACCACCGGTGGCACCACCGCCCACCGGGCCCGCCGCCGACCCAACCGCTCCCGCCTGCGTCACGGCCCGCCCCTGGACATGGGCGGGCGCTGGGCTCTGACCGTGCCCGCCAGCACGGAGGCCACAGCCCGCTCCGTGGTCCAGGGGGAGACCTGGCTGGACCGCTACGGCGTGGTCACCCGCGGCAGCGTCGTCGCCGAGGACGTCCTCGGTGGTTTCGCCCTGGCATACAAGGTACTCAGCGGTTTCGAGGAATCCGGCAAGGCGATGCGCGGCTACCTCGTGGAAGGGCTCGGCGCCTCGCAGTTCTCCACCCCCGCGGTCATCGACCGGCTCCGCGGCATGGACAACGGTGGATTCCCACCTGACCTGCAGAACCCGGACGTCCACGTTCTCGCCGCCGCTGATCCCGCCAACCCCTACGGCGCGGCCCTGCCCTGGCCGGAGACCGGGCCGAGCCGCGCCGCCGGGGCACTCGTCGTGCTCGCCGACGGCCTCCTCCTGGCCCACGTCACCCGTGGCGGGCGCACCCTCACCCTCTTCGATGACGTCAACACCGACCTCGTGGTCGGTGCTCTGGCCGCCGCCGTGGATCAGCCGCTGACGGTGGAGAAGATCAACGGCGAGTCCGCCTTCGACTCCCCGCTGCTGGGCGCGCTGCGGGAGGCGGGGGCGTCGATAAGCCCGCGGGGCGTGCGGATCGGGGGGCGCAGCACCCCACCGCGTGCCCCCGGAAAGGGGAGACGGGTGACGGATGTTATCGGCGATCTGAGCTTCAACGACGAATAACCGCAGGTCATCTTCCTCCTCCCACTGCAGTGGGCATACCTGCGGTGGCACGATCAGAAGTCCCATCCGATAATTCCGATCGGGGGAAATAATCGCCACGAGGCACGGCCCCGGAACCGGCAGAAGGGAAGCTCGGGGGATGACGGTTCCAGGATCGTGCCTCGTGGCAGTAGCCTGAGGGACGTGCCCGAAGGTGATTCCGTCCTCCAGCTCTCCCGGCGCCTGCAGATCATGACCGGCCGGGAGGTCCTCCACACCTCACTGCGCGTGCCCTCCGTCGCCACCGTCAGCTTCACCGGCGAGACCGTCGACCGCGTGTGGCCCTACGGAAAACACCTGTTCATGCAGTTCGGTGACCGCATCCTGCACACCCATCTGAAGATGGAGGGCACCTGGGCGCTCCACCGCGTCGGCGACCGTTGGCGCAAACCCGGTCATACAGCCCGCGTCGTGCTCCAGCTGTCCGACCCGGAGCCCATCGAGGTCGTCGGACACTCCCTCGGCCTGGTCCGGGTATTCCCGCTCGACCACTACCACGAGCAGATCAGCCGTCTCGGCCCCGACGTCCTGGCACCCGACTGGGACCGCGCGGAGGCCCACCGGCGGGTGAGCGCGGTACCGCAACGCAGCATCGGTGAGGCCCTGCTCGACCAGTACAACCTCGCCGGTGTGGGCAACGAATACCGCGCCGAGATCTGCTTCCTCTGTGGCATCCACCCCGCCCGACCCGTCGGGGAGGTCGATGTGGATCACGTGCTCGACGTGACCCGGCGGATAATGTGGGCCAACCGCGACGCCCCCGTGCGCGTGACCACCGGTATCCGCCGCGCCGGGGAGACCACCTGGGTGTTCGGCCGCCACCGCCGCCCCTGCCGGCGCTGCGGCACCCCGATTCAGCGCGCCATGCTCGGCGAGAGGATCATCTGGTGGTGTCCCTCCTGCCAGCCTGCCGAGCCTGATTTCGTCGCCGTGCCCGTCGCACCAAATGGACCAGCACCACGAGGACGACGATACCGACGCTGATGTAGACCCCCGTGGAGTACTTGTCGACGATGGACTCCACCAGGTGGTAGCGGTCGCCCAGCCACACACCGGCTGCCAGCAGCAGGGCGTTCCACAACGCGGAGCCGACCAACGTCATCAGGCCGAAGACCACCGGGTTCATCCGGTCGATGCCCGCCGGGATGGAGATCAGCGAACGGACGCCCGGCACCAACCGGCCGAAGAACACCGAGGTCTTGCCGTATTTCGTGAACCACCGCAGAGACTTGTCCACGTCCTCCGGCTCGACCAGCCACATCCGGTCGGCGATCTGCCGGAGCCGCTCCGCCCCGATCGCCGCACCCAGCCAGTACAGCAGATAGGCACCGACCACTGAACCTGCCGTGGCCCAGATGAAGGCGGCCCAGATGTTGAGCTCGCCGCGGGAGGCGGTGAAACCGGCCAGCGGCAGTACCACCTCGGAGGGGATGGGCGGGAAGAGGTTCTCAAGGAGGATCGCGATACCGACCCCCGGTGCCCCGAGAGTCTCCATGAGGGAGACGACCCATTCGACGACAGAGCTGAACATGCGTGGCACGTTACTCCTGCTCCAGCTCCTTCATCCGTTGCGTGACCCGCCGCAACCGCTCCTTCCTGGCGAGTTCCTCAGCTTCTTTCAGCTCCTTGTAGGCTTCCTCGTCCGCATCCGAGAAACCGTGGATCATCCGCGGCAGCGGCATGGTGACGAACAGCGTCAACCACACCATCCACGCCCAGCTGGCACTGAACACGAAGGTCAGCACCAGGAATGTCGCCAGCGTCAGCGTGAAGATGACGCCGGTCAGGCTCTCCACCCGCTTCCCCGACTTCTTCAGCTGTGCGAGCTCCCGCTCCTCACTCCGCTTCTCGACGACCCCGTGATTCTCCGTCAGCGCCTGCTCCAGCTGCCCCGGAAGATCATGGAAAAGGGGACGAAGATCACCCCTCGTCTTCGCCTGGGTGATGGCGAAGGAGCGCTCGTCGAACTCCGTGGCGTCGAGACGCCCCTCCGTGAAGTGGGACGCCAGCGAACTCATGGCGGTGAGCCGCTCATTATCAGACAGTCGCAGGTTTTCGTCCATGAAACCATGCTACGTCCGTGACTGACGAAGGTCGCGGCTCTTCACTACATTGGGGACTGTGAAGCTGTTGCTCAACATCATCTGGTTCATCACCGGCGGTTTCCTCCTCGCCGCCGGCTACCTCTTCTTCGGCCTCCTGGCCTGCCTCCTGGTGGTGACCATCCCGGCCGGCATCGCCTCCTTCCGGATGGCCAGCTACGCCCTCGCCCCCTTCGGCCGTTCCGTGGTCCAGCCGGTGGGCGGGGTCGGCGGGCTGTCCACCTTCAGCAACATCATCTGGTTCCTTGTGGCTGGTCTGTGGCTGGCACTGGGCCACATCACCACCGCGGCCGCCCAGGCAGTCACCATCATCGGCATCCCCCTGGCGTGGGCGAACATCAAGATGATCCCGGTGACCTGCTTCCCCTTCGGCAGGGAGATCGTCCCCTCGGACCGCATCCCCTACGGTTACGAACCCATGGTGAAGCTCTGAGTTCCACCAACTGGAGCCACAACGATCATTTCCACGGCTGGGTACTGCGCTCGCTTCCCGACGCCCGCTCCCACGCCCTCGACCTCGGTTGCGGCTCAGGCCGCCTGGTCCGCCAGCTCGCTTCCTGCTTCGAGACGGTGACCGGTGTGGACTCGGATCCCAGGATCATTCAAGGCGTGGAGGTGCCCGTCAATGCCAGGTTGTTCGCCTCCGACGCATTGGCTGTCCAGGAACGTGCCGACCTGATCACCATGATCGCGGTCCTCCACCATCTGCCTCTCCGGTCTGCTCTAGAACATGTGGCAGACCTGCTCAACCCCGGAGGCCGTTTCCTCTGCGTGGGGCTGGCTCGTCCCCGGAACCTGGTGGACTGGGTCTGGGAGGCGGGCAATGTGGTGGCAAATCCGCTTATTGGTCTGCTGAAGTATGAGAAAGCAACCCCGTCCCCGGCCAGGATCGCCGCGCCTTCGCTGACCCTCGAGGAGATTGACCAGGTCGGATCCGAGGTGATGCCAGGGCTGAGGATCCGCCGCCGGGAGGGCTTCCGTCATACTCTGATGTGGAGCAAGCCCTAGAACGGCGGGGGATGATCCTCAGTGGATTGGTGTCCCCCGGGTGGGGCCCGGTCCGGATCGGTGTCATCGGGCGGGTCGGGGCCGGTACCGGTCTCCTCCGTCCGGGCGCGGGCACCTTCCTGATACGCCTCGAATTCCTGCGCCGCCGCGCGGGCTGCTGCCCGTTCACTCCGGCGCTGCCGGCGTTGCGTGTAGGTCTGCACCCAGCGTTTCTCCACCGGCGCCAACGGCCCCTCCGCATGATCCACCGCCCACGTCCCGTCGGCGAACAGCCAGAACACATCCCCGGTCACCGGATCCAGCAGATAGGTGGCCTGGACATCAGTTTTGCGGTTGTGGTGGTGCCGGCACAGCATCACCATGTTCGCTGCTGTCGTGGGCCCACCCTCATGGTGGTTGATCCGGTGGTCATTATCCCCACCGAACGCGGGTGTCCCGCAGCCCGGCCACCGGCAGCACCAGTCCCGACCCACCAGAAACGCCCGGATCGCAGGTGTCGGGGCATAGGCCGGGGCGTGGGTGGTGGCGGCGGCATCCATGTCGGTGGTCGTCGTCGACATGGCCAGCAGACGGGCGGCGGCCTGTTCGGTGAGCACACCTGTCAGCGGGTGGAACACCGGCGCACCGGGGACATCACGGGCGGTGTAGAGGTGGGTGGTCACCGAGG
>NZ_RXHJ01000019.1 GCF_003955685.1 Corynebacterium hylobatis | reverse complement strand
GGTGGAGCTGCCGGGGATTCACGGTATATCTGATCTACCTGCAGGAGATCCACCACAAAATCTAGACGTGGGTAATTCGTGGGTAATGCCACCTAGTTCAACCTCACCCAGTTTGAACCTTTTCCGCACTGCCGGGAACCGCACGAGCAGAACCGCAGTCTAATAAAGCATGATCTTCCTCGACGACAGCCTCGGAAACTGGATCGTGGCCAACGACCGCCGCGAACTCCTCGACGCCCTCCTCGCCCGACTCCCCCACCAGCCCGACAACGAAGCACTGACCTATATCGCCGCTGGCTGCCTCGGCTGCATCCCCACCGACATCATCATCGAGGACGACACCCAGAAATGACGAAACCGCCCCACCCGGCGCGCCCATGATGGCGTGCGGGGTGGGGCGGTTCACTTGCGCTCGGGGGGTGTGCGGGCTTTCGGATCCGGCGACCGGGGCCGGGGGTGTTTGTGCAACCGGTGGTTGGTGTCCAGGGCCTCAAGGTCGGGGCGGAGCTCGACAGGTATCTCAGGTAGGTCGCCTGGGCGGGCCTCGAATATGGTCGCGGCGTACTGTTCTCGCTCGGCGATATGTCCGAGTGCGAGGCTGTACAGGCGTTCCCTGTCGTCCAGTTTCTGGTTGATCCGGGTCATCTGGGTGTCACGGTTGAGGTCTCGCTGCGACAGGTCGCGGACCTGGGCAGCCTGAGCCTCGAGGGCGGCCTGCACGGTCTGGACTGCCGTGTGGGCGGCCTCGACGGCGATTGATTCGGCTTCCGCTTTCACCTTCTTAACTTCGGCCTCAGCCTCGACGGCAGAGTGCCGGGCGGCTCTGGATTCGTAGACGATCTTCCAAACCAAGCCGATGATGCCGATGAGTGCCGTAGCCCCGGCCCCGAAGAGGATTTCCAGCAGGGGCAGGTCCATGATCTAGTTCGTCGCGGCGTCGTCCGGGAGGGGGTGAGGCTGTCGGATGAGGGAGCCGGAGTCCTGATGACGGACACCCGAGGAGGCAATGGAGGTGAGGATCGAGACCAGGGCGGCAGTGCCGGCAATGGCGGCGGCTTCGACCCACGAGACGGACATGATGGTGACGCCCGCGACGAAAACACCCAGGACGGCCTGGGCTGCGGTCTTGACGGCGCGCTCGAGGGCGTCAGCCCAGAATGCGGTAGTGATCATGGTGTGGTTCTCCTTCTAGACGGTGGTGGTGGGGATGGTGATCTGCTGGCGGTCGTCACCGGAGGCGGCGCGGGCCTGCAAGCTGGCGAGCATGTCGATGATCTGACCGTTGGTCTCGATGACCGTGTCGAGCTTCTTCTCGATCCGAGGCAGGGTGACCTCAGTGAGGCCGAACACCCGGCCGTCGGTGTAGCGGATCAGGTCGACGACCCTGTGCGTGGTGCCGTCGGTTGCTTCGACGTCAGTGTCGAGGGTGGTGGCCATGGTGGTCTCCTTCTTCTCAGGTGCAGGTGTGGGGGTCGTGGTGGGGTTGATGATCGCGGCCCAGGTCTTCGGGCCGACGTGCCCGGTCGTCGGGCCGAGAGCTCCGCCGGCATCAGCCTGGATCGTGCGGACACGGCCGGCGACGTCAGCCCACCGGCCGGTCGGGGTGGTGCCCAGCGCGCGCTGGAGCTCACGCAGGCCCTCGATCATGTAGGGCGGTTCCCCAGCCTCTCCGGACACGGACTGATCCGGGCCCGACCGCGGGCCGTAGTACCAGCCCTGCGGCGGCAGGGGGAAGGCGCCGGCGGGTTTCGGGCCGAGACGGGCCGGCAGATACCACCAGGAGTGGTACAGCGGATCGTCCCAGGCGCGCGCCGTGCCAGCGACGACGTGTCCAGAAACACCGCGGTACATGCCGCGCGACTCGAAGTTCACACCGGCAAACGTGCCGCTCGTGTGTGAGTTGTAACCGCCGCCGTTGTGATAGAAGCCCAGCTTGAGGATCGCGTCGGCCGGCACCGCCGCCTTCGAGGACGCACGGACCAGGCCGAGAACCTCACCGGAGGCCAGGCGGAAGGTCTCGGTCGATCCGTAACGGACATCGCGGGCCTTCCCCTGCAGGGCAGCGGCCACAGCCATGACGAACCAGGAGCAGTCACCGCCCGGCCGGCCGCTACCTCCGTAGTGATAGGGCAAGCCATTTTTCGAGTAGATCCAGCCCAGGATCTCCATCGCTGTGCTGTACGGGATGGTCTTCACGGGTTTCCTTTCGGGAATGAGAAAACCCCCGACCACACTGGTCAGGGGTTGTGAGTTCGTAGTCAGTCGCTTACGAGGACGGAGTGCTCTCTCCATTTAGAAAAACGTTTGTCGTTCTGCTTCGGGGATCCGAAAGGTCCTATTTCGTCAGCTTGCGCACCGAGCTCCGAGTAGTTCTTTCCCCCACTGGCACGCCAGAGAGGTCGGTAGGTGAACGTCACGTAGTGACCAAGATCAGCGCCGTTCAAAAGCACAATCCGACTATCCAGCGGCAGAACCACCAATCGAGAAAGAGAGTTCTCTCCGGATAAGTTCGATCCTCCGCCAGGATCCAGCAGACGCGACTGAGTATCCATACAGAAGCTGTCACCGAGAAGAATCGGCCGAAGTGACCAGTTGATCAGCTTGCCGTATCCTTCTTCTCCCATTTTCTGCAGCTCGAATCGTGGTTTCGCCCTCCACCTAAAAGCCGCGAGTACCAGCGCAACTGCTACGCCAGTGAAAGTGCCCGATATGATCGGCGCCCAGATCAGTTCAAACATGCATTCAAGCTACCGGCAGCAGAGCAATTTTAGGGGTCAGGTCTCGTCGGTCGGTGCCTGCATGGTGATGTCGTGTTCGGCTGCGACCGTGTGGATCTCGTCAGCGAGGTCCTGCGGGTCACCGCCGAGCTCGCAGTGTCGGGCGCAGATCTCACGCACCTGCTGCGGTCCGGCAGCCAGCTCATGACGACGCGAAAGCTCATCGGAGATCTGCCTATAGCGGTTTCGGAGGTCCTCATCAGACAGGACAGTCAGGTGCGGGGGTCGCGGTTCCACATCCAGATCCGTGCCCACCCATCACCACCAGGGGCGGACGGCTTGGTCAGCTCAGAGTTTCCTCCGGAACCGCCACCACCACGCTGGCCGGCCTCGCCGTAGGTCTTGCCGGAGGGGCCGATGAAAAATTGTGTCTGCCCATCAGTGAGTGGCACCACCTTGGGGTCGATGGGCAGAGTGTCCTCCTGCCCAGCAAGCGGCGAGCCGGAGCTGCTGCCACCGGACCCGCCCGGCGCGGATGCTCCAAGGAGCGTGGTGGACCCGCCTGTCCCGCCGGGGTAGTTGGATGCACCAGCCCCACCACCCGCTCCGACGGTGAGGGCGAGGGTGAGGGTGCCGGGGGTGACGGCGAGGTCGAGGACGCGGCCCTCGCCCCGGTTGCCGCCCTGGCCGGTCGTAGAGTTGGCTCTCCACTTGCCTCCGCCTCCGCCACCGCCGACGAGGATCGCGGCGACGTGCGTGCACCAGTCGGGGATGGTGATGGTGTGTGTCCCGGCGGTGGTGATCTCCAGCACCTCGAAATGCAGGGGTCGGACAGAGGTGTAGATCGTCCGCCACTCCCCGCTGTCCCATACGCAGGTTTCCCCCATGACGGCGAGAGTGCCGTCAATCTGGGCGAGGCGTATTTCGCCTACATTCTTCCCGTCGATCTGGAGGGGCATTATTCCGCCTTCCAGTAGATGGTGCCCGGGGTGCCCGACGTGGGCCAGTCCCCGGTGACCTCCACATGGGCGGGGGCCGCCCCCACCTGCTGCGGGGTATGGGAGTGCGTCTTGTCGGCTTTCCCCGCCAGGGCAGTGACCAGGGCGGCCAGCTCATCATCATGCGTGCCGAGGTAGGCGGCGATCTCGAAAAGCGTGTCCAGAGCCTCGGGTGCCCCGTCGATCAGGGCGTCCACCGCGAGATTGATCATGCCCGCCACCGTGGTCGGAGTGGTCCGCCCCTCCACCAGGTCATGGATCCCCGCGAGGGCATCATCCAACCCCGCGACCTGGCTGGTGGGGTGCGTGTGCTCCACGTCCGCCTTGGCAGTGAGTGCGTGATTCAGGTGATCGACAGACACATCCCCCGGAGGGCCCTGATCACCCGGCGGACCGGGATCACCCTTCTCCCCCTGCTCACCCCGCGGGCCCTTGATCTGCTCCACCTGCTCAGGCGTCAGGGACTCAAACGTGACCTGCCCATCCTGCCCAGGCTCCCCCTTCTCCCCCTGCTCACCCCGCGGGCCCTTCAGCGGTGGGGATTCCTTCCCGAGGACGGTGAGCCGGTCACCCACCCACTCCGTAGACTCCACCACCTGGACGATGTCATTCCGCGCACCTTCCGCACGACGCGCAGCGGCCTCCGCGCGGGACACCACAGCAGGAGTCCAGTCGAAGTTGGCTTCGATCAGCGCGGACAGCTCCACCACATCCTCATCGGGGAGGGTGACATCCCAGTGCTGGCCGTGAGCTTCGCTGCCCTGCAGCTCAACACGGATTGGGCCCGGGGGCATGTCAAGAGAAGTGAACTCCCCGCCAGCCGCGGCGCGCATTGGGATGGTGTCCACCAGCTGGAGGATGACAGCATTCCCCGGGCCTGGCCGGGCCACCCGCGAGTAAATGAGGACAGCATGCGACCGTCCGGCGAAGGGCTTGCCGCCAACAGAAGTTAGTTTTCCCGTAAGAATGGTCACTTTAACCCTCTCCCACTTCCTCAGACGCGTCACCTGATGGCTGCCCGATGGTCTCTGACGTCCACCGCTTCGCTACCAGCCGGGTGGTGGCCCATCCGCCGTTGTGGCCACGGCCCAGGCCGATGGACACCACATGGACGCTGACCAAATAATTTGGGGCAGGGACCACGAAGTCCGCACCAAAGTCGACTGAGTGCGTGTCATCTGACGTATAGTCCACGAACCTCTGGTAGGTGAACAACGAACCGTTGGGTGCGTAGCAGCGGATCTCGTAGATGATCTGACTGGTGACCAGACGCACCCACGACGGGTTGAGGGTGACAGAAATCTGCCACGCCCCCTTCCCCAGCAGACGCAGTCCCGAGCTCTCCAGGCGCACGCCCTTAAGCGGGGTGCGCTGACCCGTAAACGGCAGCTTCCCAGCTCCGCTGAAATTCCGGCCGGTGGGCATGTACGCCACACCGTAATCCAAAATTTCATCCACCAGATCCACCCGGTCATGAAGATCCTCCATCCCATCCCGGATGGTGGAAATACCTTCCCCCACAGCACCGAAAACACCCTCCGGGTCGAAGAACCCGGCGATGGCCGCGCCGATCCCACCGATGATGTCACCGAGCAGACCTCCCAGAGCTTCCCCCAAATTAAAGGAGCTGGGCCCGCTGTTGGGGACCGGCACACGTTTTGACGGATCCACACTCACTGGTCACGCACCTCCTGCATTCTCTTGTCCTGCTTGACGGCCATGGCCTGAGCGATGATGTCATCAAGCTCCTGCCGGCTCTTCGTGGTCAGGTCAATCCCATCGACCTCCCGGGAGATCACGGCAGGCTCCTGATCCACCGAAATCCACTCCCCCGGCTCCAGCGGAGCGCCGCCATGTCCCAGACCATCAAATTTCACGCCTGGTCCGACGATGATCTGGAATGACCAGACACCGGGCATCGCGCACACACCCACGAGTCTGTCGCCGACCAGCTCAATCCCCGGCGGAAGTTGCCCGATATGACGGCAGTGAGATTTCCATCCGTCCGGGATGAGCCACTCAAAGGGCTCTCCCGGCTGGGCTGTCAGGTCGTCGGCTCCCTTGGGTGGCAGGCCCACGACGACGCGCACGTCATGGACGATCTCCATCCATCCGAGGTGGATGAAGCCGACCTTCTCCATGTGTGTGGCGATGGCCTCCAACACTTCCTCGTCGAAGGCGATTCCGCTGGGTCGGACGAGGAGGGGAATCCACGGGTGTTTGCCGGCCGGGACTGGATAAGGGTTGATCCGGCTGAACTGGTGGTTGACTTCGGACATCGTCACGCTCCTAGCTGGGTCTTGAGTCGGGAGAGGATCCCAGAGGTCGTTTCGGCGTTGCGTGCGAGCATGTCTCCTTGGGATTCCCTCAGCCGGGGGTCGCCGAGGCTGACGGATACCCCGAGGTGCCCACGGGAGCCGATCTCG
Organism: Corynebacterium hylobatis; assembly: GCF_003955685.1. Lineage (GTDB taxonomy): Bacteria > Actinomycetota > Actinomycetes > Mycobacteriales > Mycobacteriaceae > Corynebacterium > Corynebacterium hylobatis. The sequence continues at coordinate 44,492 of NZ_RXHJ01000019.1, read as the reverse complement.
TGGGTCTCGGAGACGAACGAAGCAAGCTGCATGCCGAGGGCCTCCACACCAGCCTGGTCGCCCAAGACGTAGTCCCGGCCCAGCTTGTACGGGGCGTCGTCGATGACGGCGATCTCGAAACTGATTCCGCCATCAGTCTCCTCAGAGGCAGCGATCGCCTGCTGGACACCGGAGAGCGAGAATGCCTCCCCCGGCTTCGACAGCTCCAGATACGAGAGCCGGCCGTGGTACCCAGCACGGCGGCGATGGTCGATCTGCATGAACGCCAGGATTCGGTCCTTGACGTTCTCCTCCACGAGGTCACCGACGATGACAGCCAGTGCCGGGCCGATGCCAGGGAGGAGTGAGCCGATGCCGGCGGCCAATGCCCGGACACCCGTTGAGAGGATCTTGTTCAGGGCGGCGGGTGAGCGTCCACCGATAATGAAGGAGTTGTCGGTGCTCTTCTTGATGACCAGGCGCGATACAGCCTGGTATTCGGTGGGGCGCCACACAACCCAGGGCTGGAGGCCTGAGGCTGTTGCGGCGGCCGTCGGGTCGAAGACCGGGACGTCGGAGATCTCGGTGTCCCCGACCGAAGAGAAGATCCGGGCGATCGCACGGAGAGGGTCGGCGAGGGTGCCGGTTGCCCCGTTGTGGAAGGAACGGTCCACGACGTCGAGGACGATCGTTGGTGTGGTGAGGGTGAAGTGGTCGGGTGCTGGCTGGGGGTCGCCGGGGAACCAGTACTCTGCGGTCATCATCAGGCCGGCGGCGTGGGCGGTGCCGGAGAGTGCGTCCCAGGCATTGTCGTAGCGGGCCTCGATCACCGCCCACTCGGTGGGCCGGGCGGGCACGGTCGGGTTCATGATGATCTTCCATCGTGCCGGCTCGATCTTTGACCAGGCGCTAGGTGATGAAAGATCCCATTGGCCTAGCAGTGACAGCGGTTGGAAGGCACGCTCGAGGTTCTTGTGGATGTAGTCCTTGAGGATCTTCAGCGAGGGCCCCCAGCGGATGTCCGACCACTTGAGCTGGAACTCGTTGGGCGACGCCGGGTTGGATTTCAGGACGATATGCTTCCAGTGCTCCAAGGGGCGCAGGCCGATGAGCTCGACGGTGCCGCCCTTCTTCCCACCGATTTCCACGGACAGCTCATGGACCCGATAGCCCTTGAGCGTGCCGCCGTCGGAGAGGACGACCATGTGCACGGCTTCGTGGATCAGGGCGTCCATCTCCGGGGAGTGACCGTCGATCAGGCCGACGTCTTGCATGGCCAGCAACCAGGGGACGACTTCGTTGTCAGCGAAGATCGTCACCGACCCGGCGGCCACGTCAAGGGCGCTGTCTCCGAAGTCGTGGTCGATCCAGCCACGCACTTCCTCGTAGGGGATCCCGTCGCGGTCGATCAGCCAGATCGCGCGACCGAAGGCCTTCGCCGACAGCTTCATGTCGTTGTGCCACCGAGTCCAGTCGAAACTCACCAGCTTCCACCTCCTTTCGTCACCATGGGCCGAGGAACCGTGGGGTGACTGCCACCTCGCCGGCGGCGGCCACCACGTGCAGTTCCTGCCCCTCCTGCACCTGCAGGGGATTCCATTTGTTGCGCCACGTCGAGAACCACACGGGTTCGACGACGCCGTTCACCCGGGTCTTCATCCGCGCCTCAGGATCGAGATCCACCTCCGTCCCCGCAGGGAAAGCAGGGTGAGTTGCGGTCCACACGTCCTCGCCGATGCCCAGACCGATTTCACCGGCAGCCTCGGGGTAGTACGAGACCAGTGGTGGAAGATCACCGGGGTTGACCCACACGTCCCCGACGTTGAGCACCTGGACGGAACCCACCCACACCCCTTTCGGCGCCAGGAGGGGCAACTCCTGGATCGTGAGCCCGGACAGATGCGGCTCCGCCTCCGGAGATTGACGTCCCGACTGGATACGAGACGTCAACTGCTTGACCCGCTGGGTGTGCGGATTGCGGCAGAACAGCGTGCACTCGCGGTTCTGTGACCAGGCGGTCATCCAGTCGGTCCACACCTTGGGCCGACCCCGGGTGGAGATCGACACCGTGAGGGTGGGTTCCAGCCTCTCGACGTGCCACCCGGAGATGGTCTCGCCGACTTGGTGGGAGCTTGCCGTCATCTCGCGGATGATGCTGTTCTCCGCACCGCTGATCGACTCGAAGGTGACCCCGCGGTCTCCTTCCTCATCTCCGAACAGCACCCACTTCCGGCCGCGGAAGTCTTCAAGCCACCAGTCATAGGTTTCGGTGCCATCGAACATGGTGCCCATGAGCATCTCCCCTTTCTAGATTGACCGGCCGCGAGATACCGCCGCCGCCGTCCGACGATTGGTCGTCGCGTCAGATACCTTTGCTGCCAGCTCGTCGACCATCCGCTGGAGCTCGTCCACGTTCTCCGGATCCACGTTGTTGAACGTGACGTTGAGCGTCACTGACTGGGCCTGACCCGCCGTGGCCTGATCTGCTACTGACGCCACCGACTTCGGTTCCACCAGGGTCCCCACTTCACCCGGCGCGGTGGCCTGGTCCTTGGTGTAGGGGACGCGGAGCTCGTCGTCGAGGAACCGGGGAAGGCTGATCAGGCCGTCGAGTCCGATCAGTCCGAGGGCTTCGTTGCCGATACTCTCGGCGATTTCGGTGCCTGCCCACTGGGCGATCTCGCCGGGAGTTCCGATGCGCCCACGAGTTTTCTCGGTCTCTCCCTTCGCGTTGACCTCGATGCCTTCGAGGTGGTTGGCCAGCGATGCCATGCGCTCATCCCACGGCGTTCGAGCTTCCACCTCGAGCACCTCGACCAGGTTCTTCAGCGGGGGGCCGATAGTCGGGAGGGACTCGACCATGCGGCTGATGTCAGCCCACTGCTCCGGGGTGAGCACCGGCTCCGGTTTGCTCAGCCGGTTGGTCGCCAGAGCCCCCGGCATGAGCCAGCCGCCCTCGTCATGAAGACCGATGGCGGATGCTGCCCGGTCGGTGACCCAGTTGACGCCGGAGCTCACCCGGTCAGAGACCAGGGACCCGACGTCCTTGACAGCGTTGTAGACCGTGGCAAGTTTCTCACCGAGGTTCTCGACGATGTTGAAGAGCTTGTCGACGACCTTCGGTGGGAGGTCTTCGACGATCTGGTGCGGGATCGCGTTGATCCCGGTCGGTGGCTGCGGCAGCTGCGCTTTGATCGGGCCGAGTACGGAGTCCATGGTGGACTCGATCTTCTGCCTGATCACCGACAGCATCCCCTCTGCGGACAGAGACCCGCCGGAGACGAACGCCCCGTCGGCACCGATGGGCAGGTGGAAGTGCATCTTGTGCTGAGGGTCGTCAGCTCCGGCGGCGCCGACGCCGTACTTGACCATGGACGGTGAACCGCCGGACTCGACGTTGACCGACCCGTAGGGGCCGGCGGGGCCGAGGGTTCCGCTGGTATGGCCTCCGTACGGACCGCCGTTCCAGACACCGATGGAGAAACCCGGTCCCAGGCCCGGGGCGAAGCCCTGCGCACCCGGAGTCGGGAAGCTCATCGTCGCCCAGTAGCGGCGCCACTGATCAGTGCCCTGGATGACAGCTGCGATCGACCCCATGAACCCGGAGCAGTCGAACGACGACCCAGGGCCGGTGGGCCCTGCCCACTGGTAGGGCTTGCCGTGCTGAGCCTTGGCGAACTCATGAGCCTTCTGCAGCTGCATCTCCCATAGCGGCCGAACCTCGCCACCGTCGCGAAACGCCGGGAACAGGCCCGGCGCGGCGCCGGCGAGGTCGCCGACCCGGTTGTTGATTCTCCCGGGCAGTTCAACGAGCTGGCCGTTGGCGAATGTGAAGCCGTGGCCGGCATTGATGGCCTTGCGTAGCGCGTAGATCACGCCGTGGCCACCGACCGCCTCGACCTCGGCGGCGGTGAGCACATGCTCACCGTTGGACAGCCTGGCCAGGATGTCATCCGAGGTGCCGGTTCCCGGGCCCTTGACGTGGCCGCCGGTGTTGAACTCGGGGATGGGTGCGATGTTCCCCAGCTGGGGGACTCCACCGACCTTCTCCGCGATACCGTTCCACACCCGCTGGAGTCCGTCGGTGTAGACCGTGCGGATAATGAAGTTGATCGGCTTGGCGAACTTCTGTCTGATCTCGTTGAACTTCGTTCCGACGCCGTCGACAACGGAGGTGACGAAGTCACGGAAACCTTTGAAGGCGTTTTGCATGCCGACGATGGCCACGTTGACGATGAAGTCCTTGACCTGGCCAACCATGTCCCGGAAGTGATTGAACCGCTCGACGATCTTGTCGATGATCGGCTGGACGTACGAGGTGTACAGCTCGGTGATCTTGTCACCGAGTGACTGCAGCCCTCCGCGGATGAGGTCGATCCGCTCAGCGATCCATGCCTGGGTGTATTCGAAAGCGGCCTGCACCAGAAGCAGATACGGTGAGACGCACGTCTCGTACAGTTCGACGATCTTCGCGGTGAACTCGTCGAACTTCCCGCGGATCACGTCGATCTTTTCCCGTATCCATTCCGCGACGATGTGGAACACCGACTGGATCGCTTCGAATGCTGGCTTGGATACGTTCTCCCAGTACCAGCTGATGCCGGCCCACACCGCGTTCCAAGCGATCTGCAGGGGGGTGAGAACCACGGTGGTGATCACGACGAGCAGCGTCTTGAAAACGAGGATGATCCCGTCGACGACAGGCTTGATGTAGCCCTCGTAGCCTGCCTGGATGGCGGAGGTCAGCCACTCCCAGGAAGCGGTGATGGAGTCGACCACCACGGTGAACTTCTCCTGGACTGATTCCCACGATGATTTCAGGAAATCAGTGAAACGGGACCAGATTTCCTTACCGGTCTCGGTCTTGGTGAAGAAGTAGACGAGGGCCGCGACCACAGCCATGACCGCCACCGCGATTGCGCCGATGACCGTGGCTTTGGTGACCTTGTCGAACGCGGCGGTGACTTTTGTCGCAATCGTGGTGGACGCAATGTAGGCCTTCCACCCCTTGTCGGCGATCGCGACGGCCGCGGCATGGACCTTCATACCGACAGCCCAACCCTGCCAGGCCACCCCGGCGGCTACGGCGCCGACAGCGACGGCCTGGAGGACATCCTGATTGTCGGAGATCCACCCGAACGCCGCCCCGATCTTGTCAGAGACCTGCTCGATCGTGTCAATCAGGCGCGGTCCGAGCTCATCGGCCCACCGCTCCATCGTCGGCTGGAGACGAGCAGACCACTCCTCCACGAGAGGACCGATCTTCTCCCCCAGCTTGTCCACGGCACCACCGACGGCGGTAAACACACCAGGCAGCAGCGCGAACACGGGCTCCTGGACCTTCGTCCCGAGACGACCCAGCGCGGACTGCATATTCCCGAGCGAGCCCTCGAACGTCTCACCGGTGGCCTGCGCGGCACCGCCGATGTGATCTTCCATCGCGGTCTGGAAGTCCTCGAAAGAGACCTTCCCCTCAGTGACCAGCTTCTTGACCTCACCGACGCTGACCCCCATATGGCGGGCCACCGCGGCCGAGGCACCGGTGGCTCGATCATCGAGCTGGCCGAGGACCTCATTGGTCAGGATGCCGTCACCGGCGACCTTGGCCATGACCGAGGAGATGTCATCCATCGAGGTCCGGCCCTGGGCAGCGATGTCAGCGGTCAGCTTCAGCGCCCGGTCGAGCTCAGCGCCGACCTCCACGCCGACAGCGGAGAGCTTCGCACCGGAGCCGGCGGCCTCATCAAGACCGAAAGAGGTGCCGGTGACGGAGTCACTGACACCCTGCATGATGCGGTCGATGGCGTCGGCAGCATGCCCGAGGCCCCGCATCGATGCCTCAGCCTGATCGAAAGCGTTGAGTCGCTTGAAGCCGCGGCCGACGGACTCTCCGACAGCATCCATGAAGGTTGTGCCGATCTTGGCGCCGACACCCAGGAGGGCGCCCCGGCCGATCGTGCCGAGACCCTGCTTGATGCGGTCTCCCAGGGACACAGACTTCTCACCGGCATCGGCAGCAGCGTCACCGATCCCGGACAGCTCCCGGGCGAGTTTCTCGGCCTCGTCCTGCTGAGCCTTGAATTCCCCGGTGGTCATCGACGTCTGAGTGTCCAGACGCTTCTGGGCGGTCAGGACCTTCTCGGAGCTCTCGGCGGCGTCTTCCTGCGCGTCACCGTAGTCGCGGGTGGTCTTCTCGACCTTGTCCAGTGACTTCTGATGCGCGTCAACCGCCGCGGAGACGCGGTTCTCGGCCTTGATCTTCGTCTCGGCAGCCGAGAGCGACGCCGACTCGAGCTTGCGCTCAAGGTCTGCGAGTTCCTCCGTGGTGGCAGCACCAGAGGACTTCGCCTCATCGAGCTTGCGCTGAGCTTCTTCCACCCGTGCTTTGCTGTCGGCGACCTGACGGTCTCGCGCCAGCTCGGCGGCCTGGATCGCATCATGCTTGCGGGCGGCATCATTACGCTCAGTCTCGAGCTTTCGCTCAAGATCGCGAACCTTCTGGGTGGCCTCCTCTTCCCGCTCCCGAGCCTTCTTGAGCACATAGGACGCCTTGTCTGCAGCCTGCGACATCGACTGCTCTATGGACGCAGACGCCCGCTGAGCGGCGGCAGCGGCCGGCTTCTCCAGTGCCGAGGAGAGTTTCTCTGCGATCCCCTCCAACGACGGGATGATCGGGAGCGTTGCATACCCGACTGCGACCATTAGACTTCCCCTCCTACCTACGTGATACCGCTCGACGTGCCTTGGCTTTCCGGAGAGCCGCGGCACGTTTCGGCTCCATCGCCCTTTGCTTTTCAGCACGAGCGATCGCCTGACGAACCGGATGTGCCTGCCCGGTCAATGCCTCGGGGATGTCCATCAGCCGCTCATCAGCGAACGAAATGCGCTGAGAACCGGTGATCTTCGCGACAAAAGACGACTCCTGCCGAAGTTGAAACACCAAGTTCAGCAGCCGGCGAGTCGACATCTCACCGCGCCACCAGGAGTAGATGTCAACGCCGTACTGCTCCAGCAGATCCGCCTCGACCAGATCGAGGTGCTCCAGAACTTGCGGGAGCAGCCCTATTTTCCCTCAAGGCCAGCGACGTCGGCCCAGGCCGACGCGATCTCGGAGAACTCCCCGATGGTGGCCTGCAGAGCATCGACCTTGCCCAGCTGCTCAGGACCGAGCAGCGCCTCGAGGAACAGCGACACCGACTCAAGGTCCTTCTTGCCGACGAACTTCATGACGTGACGCGGCAGATCAGTCACCTCACGCACGGTGGTCAGCTCAAGCTCCGCATCACCGATCTCGACGGTGAACGTCACATACTTCTCACTGGCTGTCGCCTCTGCCTCGATGACATCAGCAACACGCTTGGCGGACTCAGACTTCTTTACTGCGGCCATCGGCCGTCCTCCTTGGGGTCAGGAATGTGGGGTTATTTCGGTGTTTCCCAGAGCCAGCGAGCTGATCAGCCCGCCGACAGCGTGCGCACGAACGAGCTCCGGCACGCCGAGACTCGCCAGCTCCCGGTCGAAGCGGGCCGCGACCTCGGCCAGTGCCTCCGGTGGGGCCTCCGACTGTGCCGCCGACTCCTGGGCCAACTGCCTGGCGATCCCTGCGCGCAGATGTGGCGGGCAGGTGCCGTTGATGTCTTGGCCGAGTTGTCGGGCTCGGGCGTCGATCTCCTGTTGGGTGGGGATGTGCATGCTGGGGTCCTTTGGGGTGACTGGGGGCGCGGTTGGTGTGTGCCGACCGCGCGGCGGCGGGCGGGGTTATCCGCCGGCGGGGACGGTGTCGCCGTGGATGTTGAGGGGGGTTTCCGGGGTGTTCAGGCCCTTGATGCGGATCGGCGCGATGGTGGTGACCTCGCCGGTGGTGGAGTCGATGATGACGCGGTCGAAAAGTCCACCCTTGCCGTCAACGAAGTGGCTGACCTCGAAGGCGGTACCCGCGAATTCCTGGGTCTTGGGGATGGACGGGGCGAAGACACGGGCCTTCTTGCGGGTGATGAGGATTTCGGTGTCGCCGCGCTGGTTGGTGGTGCAGTATGCGAGGAAGGCGTAGGCCGGCTTCGGGGCGACGATGACGTGCTCGGTGCTGCCCGGGTTGATCAGGTAGCGGGTGACGTCGTTGTCCTCAAGTGCGGTGAATCCGCCTGTGGACTTGAAGCCGTAGTCGGCGGCGTCGACGACACCCTTGCCCCAGGCGGTGGCTTCGGTGGTGGAGACTTCGCGGTTCTGGGTGAAGCCGGCGGAGCCGTCGAGTAGGCCGGTAAGGTTCCACTCCTCGCCGAAGGTGCCGTTCTGTTCGATCTGGGGGTTGTCGTCGAGGGAGACGTAGACTTCGGCGCCGACCCAGATGTCGACGGCTCCGGTGGTGGACGGGGTGGTGTCTGGCATCAGATTTTCTCCTTGGTGCGTGGTGCCAGCACAGTGAATCCTGCGCTGGCGATGTAGTGGGTGCCGTGGCCGCCGGAGTCCTTGTCGACCAGTGGGTTCTGGCCGGGCCTGATTGCGATGCCGACTCCGGTGGAGGAATGCAGCTGGAGCAGAGCGTCAAGGACGTCGATGATCCGGACTGCGTCAGGACGGGTAGGGGCGTGGACGATGACGCGGACTGCTTGGCCGGTGTGGGCCTGACTTGAGACGGGGGTTCCGTCACCCTCGACTACGATGTGGGGGCCGTCCGTGTCCGCCGCGTAGTTATCAGGGAGGGCGTCGGTGGTGGGGACGTCAACCACGATGTGGTTGAGCAGGGTGATCATGTCCGCGACCCGGTCCCCCGCGGTGCGGATTACAGGGTCAGACACGATAACGTTTCACCTCCAGCCCGGCGCGAGCTGCAGCGCGGGTGAGGGTGCCGTGTTTGATCTGCGACGCAATCGCCTTGGGGTGGAGGAGGGTCACGAATGCTGCGGCGCGGCCGTTGCGGTTGTTGCCGACCGAGACGTTGACGGGAATTCCCCGGATGTTGGATGCCACGGCGTTGCCGGCGTCCCGGAGCGCCGGTTTCGAGGTGGTCGTGAGGATCTTCTCGAGCTCCGGGGAGGGGACGTTAAGCCGGAAGGAGGGCTTGGTGCGGCGCGCCATTCCTATCCCTCCTTTCGGGTCGCGGTGAATCGGGTTCCGTGCCGGCCGCGGCGGCGGGTCATCGGAGTCCAGGTGAAGGGGGTGAATTCGACAGTGAACTCCTGCCCGCGGATCAGCACCTTGTCACCGCGGCGGATATCCACCGGATGGTGGGTGAACACGTCCCAGGCCAGGACCTCGCCGTCCCGGGAGATGGTGACCATGTCCTCGGACCTGGTGGGGGCGATGATGCAGCGCGGCAGATCTGACCAGGTGGAGGTGTCGGGGATGAGGTGGCCGGTGGGTGTTTTCCCGCCGTTGGGCCGGCGGTGCTTCACCGTCTCCATGGAAGTCCCCCTCCCGGCCACATCGGGACGGTCGGGAACCGTCCTCGTGGCCCGTTGGTGTGGACGCCGAGGTAGTGAAGCATGTCGGCGGTCAGCTCCGCCTCCCCCCAGAGGGTGAGGGGAGCGATGCGGGCATCCCAGGTGACGGAGTCCGAGTAGGGCCCCGTGCCGGTCGCGATGGACGTGGTGTTGAGAGCATCGCCGATGAGGATGGCCTGGGCGACCATGGCACGAACGACGCGGGTGGCACGGCGTGCCTGCCGTGGTTCGGTCATCCAGTCCGCGGGGTCAACCCCGTGGTCCTCGAGAGTGTCGGCGACCTCCTGGGCAGCGTCATCGAGCAGGGTCTCTGCTCGTGACGACTCAGCTGGGTCCAGTGGTCGGGGGAGCCGTTTCAGCAGATCCTGCAGGGGGACGGCCAGGGTGGGCACGGCTCCACCTCCTCTATGCTTCTGCGGCGGCGACAGCGGCGATGATCTGTTGCTTCGTCAGGTTCGCGGTGTCGATGCCGTGCTTCTTGGCGTGCTTTCGCCAGTCCGCGATGCCAGCGCCCTTCAGAGGTGCTCCAGACTCCTGGGCGGGAGCCTCGGCGGTCTCATCGCCGTCGTCGGACTCGTCTTCTTCATCCGCGGCGTCCTCCTCCTGATCGGTGGCGGTCTCGGCCTCAGCGGCGGGAGCCTCGGCGGTCTCATCGCCGTCGTCGGACTCGTCTTCTTCATCCGCGGCGTCCTCCTCCTGATCGGTGGCGGTCTCGGCCTCAGCGGCGGGAGCCTCGGCGGTCTCATCGCCGTCGTCGGACTCGTCTTCTTCATCCGCGGCGTCCTCCTCCTGATCGGTGGCGGTCTCGGCCTCAGCGGCGGGAGCCTCGGCGGTCTCATCGCCGTCGTCGGACTCGTCTTCTTCATCCGCGGCGTCCTCCTCCTGATCGGTGGCGGTCTCGGCCTCAGCGGCGGGAGCCTCGGCGTCATCGTCGGAGTCACCGGACTGGACGGAAGCCTCCTGTGCGTCGTCATCGACCCGCACCGCGGCGCCGGCCTTGATCAGCCGGGCACCATTACGCTCGTCGATCTCGAAGACGTCACCCTTGATATGCCGGGTGTAGCCCTTGCCCTTGCGGTAGGTGAACTTCGTGGCGGTCAGTTTGATCTTCATGATGTGGTCCTTCCTCTAGTCCTTGATGCCGGTGATCCAGGCGCCGGCCTGGGTCTGGTCGAGGCCCAGCGCTCGGGAGCGCAGGAGCTGGTAGCGGGTCTCACGGGTGGGACGCAGATCGATCGGGCCCTCCATGTGCAGCTTGCGGGCATCCGAGTAGAAGCCGAGGGCGCCCGGCTTGGTGATCAGGATGCGGTCGGAGAACCAGAACTTCGGGAAGACGACGCGCAGACCGGCGAAGCTGAAGTTCTGGAAGCCCTTGTAGGCGGGGTTCTGGTCGGCGATGTTGCCGACGTACAGTGAGCGCACCTGCTCATCCTGGAGCATGGCTCCCTGGATGGAGCGCGGAGCGACCATAACTTCGGCCTCGTAGTCCCACTCCACGTCCTCATGTCCCGGCACCTCAGCACCGGTGATGGACTCGACTGCGGAGAACACGTCGTGAATGACTGCGGAACCGCTGTCGCCCCACGCGGCGGACGCCGGGATCTCCGGAATGTCGGCGGCCAGGGCCAGGGTGCGGAACTTCTTGGCCGCGTTGTACACCGCAGCATTCTTCAGCTGCTCGATCCCCTTCTTGACCTGGCCGACCTTGTTGAAGTCGCGCATGTCATCGGAGATGGACAACGCTCGACCTTCGGTCTCGGCCAGCTCGGTGACGACCTGTCCGCCGACCATGCGGGTGGTCGGCACCTCCTCGAACTCAGCGAGGGTTTCCAGGCCATCCTCGGTCAGCGGGGCGGCGTCGCGCTCGAAGGTGACGGACCCCTGGTTGGCGCCGCCGTCGCGGAGCAGGAACTTCGCCAGGTCCCATTCCTCGACGAACTTCATGATCGGCTGGGTGATCTGCTTCGGGTCAGCCATCAGCTGGGAGACGGTGTAGACGGGCCCGTCGTTGATGGAGTGAAGAGTGGTGGTCATGAGAGAGTGACTCCTTCTAAGCGAGACGGACGACGGCGAAGCCGCCTGCAGGGGGCTGGGACACGATGCCGACGACGGCGCCGGCGGAATGCTTCTTGACGGCACCACCAGCACCGACACCCACCTGGTCGCCGTGGGCGAGGGTGCCGGTGTACGCGAGCTTGACCTCGGCCGGCCCGTAGGCCACGGAGGTCATACGAGGACGAGCGACCTTGATGTCGCCGACCTCCAGATCAGTGGGGGCAGCGTCGACGAGAGCGACACCGAGGATGACCTCGGCGTCAGCCTCAGCGACGACCACACCGCCGGAAGCACCCGGCGCGACGACCTGGCCGCCGGTGATCTCTTCCTCGGCGGCGTAGCCGGCGGGGCCGGTCTTGCGGATGATGTTCAGTGCGGGCATGTCAGCTCCTCCTAGGAGTGGAAGGCCGCGATGATGGCGGCGGATTCGGTGGACGGGGTGTCGGTGTGGTCCTCGCGGTTGTGGCCCAGTTCGGCGCGCGGGATGGTGTCGACGGGGATGGCGAGGAGTTCCTTCTCGGCGGACTCCGGGGAGTTGGCCAGGGCCTTGATCCACCGGTCGCGGCTCTTGGCGGAAATGCGGTTCTCGCGGATCGCCTTCTCGACCAGGTCCGCGCGGGCGCGGTTCTGGTTGTCAGCGCGGGCCACGATGCCCTCGGCGGCGAGCTGGCGCAGCTCCGCCAGGGTCTCCTTGTCGACCGGGGTGGTCAGGGCGGAAGCCTGAGCGTTGGTGGTGTCGGCGAGCTTTTCGGCGAGAGCGTCGAGAATCTCGCGGGCGGTGGCTCCCTCCTCGAGGCCGGCCAGGGCGAGGATCTCGGTGGTCTCCTCATCGGTCAGCTCGAGGACGTTCTTCGGCGCGGTGTCCGCGGCTGCCGGCGCCTGGGGGGTCTCAGCGTTCGGGGTGAGACCGAGGGCTTCGTCGAGAGCAGCCAGGATCTGAGACTCGGTAGCGGTGGCGTTGGCGGTGCGGAGCTTGGCGGTGATCTTGTCTGCCAGCTTCATGGTGGGGTCCTCCTGTGGGGGCATGAGTCGGGATGGCGGTGGTGGGGCGTCGTCGCGGCCACGGTGACGCAGGGTGGCCATGATGCGGTGATCTTCGAAGTCCTGGATCGTGGCGGGCTCAGACGGGGCGGCCAGACCGGCGTAGCCGATGCTGTCGGCCAGACCGACTGCCACCGCCTCTTCTGCCTTGAACCAGGTCTCTTCCCGCATGGCTTCACGCCACTCCTCCACCGGGGTCCCGGCGCGGGTGGCGTAGATCTCTGCGAGGTTCTGCGATTCACGGTCCATGTCGGCGGCGTATTTCTGCAGCTCCTCGGAGTTGCCGAATCCCCCGCCCCAGGCGTCGTGGATCATCAGCTGCGAGTGCGGCGCCATGATCAGCTCGTCGGAGCCGCCCACGGCGATGGCGGAGGCCATCGACGCGGCGATGCCCTCGACGACGACAGTGACCTTCGCGGTATGGCGCTTGAGGGCGTTCATGATGGCGATCCCGTCCCAGACGTCTCCGCCGAGGGAGTGCATGCGCACCAGGATCGTGTTGGCGGAGATGGTTTCGATCTGCCGGGCGAAGGTGTCAGCGTCCATGCCGGTCCACCAGTCGCCGATGAATCCGTAGATGAGCACCTCGGCGCCGTACTCCGACGCGGAGGCCTGGTTCTTCACGGCCATGCGTGGCCGGGTTGTGGTTGTCACTGGCTCTCCTTAGGTATTTGGGCGCCGACCATCGAGGTGGCACACGGCGGGGATGGGGTCATGACTGGTTGCCGTCATCTTCTAGAGCTTCCATCGCCGCTTCACTTTCAGCATCAGCCACTTCGTGTGGCTTCAAGGTGATGGGGAAGGAGCCATTGTGTGCAATCCCCTCGACACCGAACTCTGCCAACGCCTCAACGGGGTCGAACCCGGAGCGGAAATCCATGCCCGCACCGTTGAATGCCTTGAGCAAGTCATCCGATGACTTTGTCGTGTCATCAACCACAGTTTCGACCTCACTCCCCGCCCCCTTCTCCTCACCCAGGGCCGGCAGGCTGTAGCGGCGGCGCAGCTCATCGCCGACCGGGCCCCGGTCCTGCAGAGCCCCGGACTGCCAGAGCTGGGCGTGCGCCTCGGGACTGAGCTCACGTTTCGAGGCGATCGGATCAGCCACAATGCGCGGGCACAGGCCCTCATGCTCGGGGAACGCGACCCTGACAAGGTCCTCGACGACATGCTGGGTGGCGGTGTCGGCGATCCAGTCCGCGATGGTCTGCTGCGCCTGGACAAAGATGTCGTTCTGGGTATCAGCCAGCGCGTATGCGCCTGCCTGCCCGTCCAAGTTCAGGAAGTGCGCGAGGACCGACTTCGTGATCGACGCCTCATGAGCCTCGATGATCGCGCGGATGTCGACGACCTTGCCGTCAGTGCCGACCAAGGCCAGCTTCGCCTTCGGGGGGAGGGAGGCACCTGCACCACGGCCTGCAGCCAACTCCTGGGCGATCTTAAGCCCGGCCTTCATATCGGCAGCGACGGTGTCCTTGGTCGCCATCTCAGAGGCGGTATACACCGGGGTGCCCATGCCCGTGCGGTGCGCGACGATGTCCTCCAGCTCCAGCAGCCGGTCGCGAAGGACAATCTTCGACCACGCCGGCCGGAAGATCGACGTCCCCGTCCACGTCGTGTCCAACGGCCGGTGCACATAGGCCACCAGACGATCCACCGGGATGGTGACCGGCCCGGTCTCATCACCCGGCGCGGCGGCCTGCGTGATGGATTCCAGGCCGCCGTCGCGTGCCACGGTGATGTCAGTGATCGTCCCCGGGGGGCGCGGTGCGAGCTTGACGAGGTGCTCCTCACCGTGTGCATCGGTGCGGTAGACCTGCTCGAAGAACATCACCCCGTAGGGCAGGGAGAGAAGCAGCTGCTCCAGGTGCTCGGACCAGGACAGCCGCCCGGCGCGGGGGGCGACGGGCTCGTCGGATTTTTCTCCGCGGACGGGCAGGCGGAGGTCCTCGGCGACGCGGGCGACGATGTGGCCGGGCGCCCCGTTGGGGTCGACCTGCCAGGCGGCGCGACGGATGGGCAGTGTGAGGGCCTGGTAGACCTCCGCGCACTTATCGTCCTCCCTCAGGAGGCGGCTCCAGGTGCGGGCGGCCTGCACTCCCTGCAGGTTGAAGTCCAGCTCTGTCGTTCCGTCCCAGAGGCTGACCTGCGCGTGCCCGATCTCGGGCGTGACTGTGTCTGCCATGGTCACCTCCTCAGTGTTGCGGGTGCCTCCACCACAAGCGGTGCGGGGATGTGCATCGGCTCGGGCTCAGGCTCGGGTACGTAGTCGGGAATCTCGAAGGTCTCCAGGCCCCACAGGGCGAGGCTGGCGGCAACGAGGTCATGGATGACACCGGTCTTGCGGGTGAAGGCGCGACCGACCTCGCCGATATGCCGCCAGTCGGCGGCCTCGACGGCCTCCGTCAACTGGGAACTTCCGTCCCAGGTCACGGTGCCCTCCTTCATTCGGGCCACGATGGTGGAGGCCGCGGTGGTCAGGGCCTGCGCCCCCGCCCGGACAGGTTCGATGCCCGCGGCGGTCAGCCGTGGGGTGATCACCGACAGCGCGGTCTTCGGGTCGTAGACGACGGCCACCGGGTCAGCGGACCGCGCGGTTCCGGTGATCAACGCCGTGACCTGGTCGGTGTCCATCTCCTCGATGGGAGCACGGTAGAGGTGCGCCCCGTACGAGGTGCGGAACGCCGACCAGACGGCCACGCCATCGCCACCCGGGGGCGTGTCCGCCGCGATGCAGCTGTCCCCCGTCTTGGCGGGCAGGACCGTGCGGGCAGCAGCAGCCAGGGCGGAGAGGTCGATGACGTGATCGCGCTTCTCGACGTCCCCAGCGCGCGGGTACCAGTCGCCCTGACCGAGGGCCTCCACGAGGAAGACCTCCAGGAGGGCGTCGTCGTTCTTCGCAGAGTTGGAGTCGTTCTGCACCTCATCCAGCTGCACGCCCGCGCCCCAGCGCGTCAACGAGGGGTTGGTCTTGATCCAGGTGTCCAGGGCGTGGGGATCGTCCCCCTTGCCCGGCGACCACTCCTTGAACAGAGTCTTGGGGGCGCCATCGATCCCGGCCCACCGCTTGGCGGAGAAGATCTTGCCGTGGCGGTGCCGGCGGCGGTTCACCGGAGAGCTGATGAAGATTTTCTGTGCTCGCGGTCGGGCTCGGGTGGTGTAGTTCATCGCCGCGTAGATCTCCTGGGGGAGGTTGAAGCACTCGTCGAAGATCAACCGGTCCACCGGCAAGCCACGGCCAGTCTTTTCCGTCCTCGTCCGGAAGTAGATCACCGCTCCGTTCGGGAACTTGATGGACTCCTTCCCGTTGCCGGTGGTGATCTCCGGGACACCGTCGTAGTCGTCTTCCCACCAGGTCATGAGGTCGTCGTTCTCGGAGATGACGTCCCACAGGCGTTTCTGCGCGTCCTGGGCGGTGTCCATGAGGTGGGCGGTGTGGAGGATGGTCTTCTCTTTGAAGAGGTAGACCCCGGACAGCTCGCTGGCGATGAGCAGCTCCCCCTTGCCGTTCTGGCGTGCCAGCGGCACAACCACTTCGGAGACGGCCGGGACAACCTCGTCGACGGTGGTACCGCCTGGATGCTCGACCTCACGGACAGTGTCACGGCACATGTCAATGAGCAGCTCGTCCTGCCACGGGAAGAGGTTCACTCCGTAGGTGTGGACGAAATCGACGGCGAGCTTTCCGCGTGCGGGGTCGCCCTCCGGGATGGAGCTGAGGCGCGGCTGCTGCTGGCCGATCAGGTGCTGGCCTGCCACCGCCACTCACCTCCCGTCTACATCCCGAGGACGTGCTTGAAGCGGTCCTTCTGCGTCTTGGTGGTCCGCTGACCCTTGATCTTGTCGCCGCCGAAGAGATCCGGGCGGCGCTCGATCCAGCCCCGGATCTCCTGTGAGGCCTTCCGTTGCACGTCGAAGCCCGGGTGAGCCTCACCGTTCACGAGGACGCCGTCCCGCTCGATGAGCGTGCGTACCTCCTCAATCTGCGCCACGAGGCCGGAGACAATTCCGACCCAGACGTGGTCGATCTCGGAGATCTCCCGACCGCCGATGATCCGCTTGCGCGCGACTCGGTCGCGCTCCCTGCGCACGTCAGCGTCAGGCTCGAAATCGTGAGCCATATCACACCCTAATTCTTGGTCAAATAGTCTTCTGACCAGCACATTCCACAGAGTGGGACGAGGCTGGACAGCTGAATCTTTCCCGGAGAGAGAGAAGGCCTGACTGATGCGCCGAGGGGACGAGTCAGGCCGCCCGCCCGCCGAGATTTTCGGGGGCGGGGTCAGATCGACGCCCACCGGAACGTCTCACCCGGTGGGACAGGTTCGGGCTCCGGCTGGAGCGCCGGCCGGGAGTCATCGCGGCTACCATCGCCGCGGCTCTTGTTGCACCGCTCATGGAGGAGCCGCGAGGCCTGCTCGCCCTTGCCGTTGCCGTGATCGGCGTGCAGCGAGCCGGATCCCGGGTCCGTGGAGTCTGGATCGTAGTCCCAGTTCCTCGTGCGGTCCCGGTACAGCGGCTGGCCACACCACCAGCACGGGGTTCCGTCCACGTGGTGGAACATCAGCTGCTCACGGGCCTGCTGATGGTCGTGGCCATAGCCTCGTTCGGTGGTGGTGCTTGGAGCGCTTGACTGCGTCCGGCGGTCCTGGGTGTACCAGGCGGCAGCGACGCGCAGCAGGTGCGGTGGGCGCTGCGCCTTGACCCGCTTCATCACCACATCCTTGCCCGGGTCGATGACGTGGATCTCGGCGCCGAGGCTGCGGTACCGCTCAAGGGTGGACGCGGCCGGCGAGGAATGGATCAGCCACACCCGATGATCACCGGCTTGCTTCAGGGCGGTGTCGATGGCGGCCTGGCGTGCCGCCTTCGTCACCGCCCTGACGTGCGGCTGGTGGGTGTGGTTGGCGGGCTCAAGTCCGGCGAAGGTGTTGGCGATCTCGTCCCAGTCGATCGTGATGTCACCGAGTCTGCGGTTCTCGCGGACGAAGGTGGACTTGCCTGATGCCGGCGGGCCGATCACCACATGGAGCTGGGCTGGAGTGGTGGTCGGTACCTCGGGATCATCATCCTCGCCGCCGGGGTCCGGGGCCTGGAAGTCACGGATGATCTCCGCATCGTGTGGCCACTGGTCCCGCCGGTCGTACCACGCGTCAACCAGCCGATGCTTGTATCCGGGCCGGTGGGCGCGGCACCGCTGCATGGCGATGTCGAACCCGGGGTCGATGATCACGAAGCGAGCGCCGAGGGTCCGCCATCGCAGTTCTTCCTCCTGGTTGAGGTTGCTCACCAGGACGTAGACGTCAAGGTCGCTGGCGTGCCGGACGGCCTCGGCTATGCCGGCTTCCCGCGCGGCCCGACTGATCCTGGTGTGAGCCTTGTCGTGGTGGTGCCTGGATTCCGTCTTGCCGGTGAGCAGGTTGGTCAGAGCATCCCCGTCGAAACGGATGTCCCCCGGCTGAGCCACGGCTCGCACCCAGGTGGACTTCCCGCACCCGGGCGAACCAGTGACCACGATGAGCGCCACTACCCTCACCTCCCCCGGGTACGCGAAAGGCCCCGAACGTTCCTCACGTTCAGGGCCCATCTCTTTCGTGCGTCAGCTTATCAAGACACACGGCCAAACGGCGGATACTGCTGGTCACCAGAAGTTTTCCGGGCTCTGACCAACACGTCCTCCAGCAGCACCAGCATGCTCCCATCCGGAGCCAACTCGCACGGGATGTCACCGTCCTGGCACCACCGGCGCACCGACCGCTCCGACACCCGGGCACCCAGAAGCCTGCCCCAGGACACGATCTCCCTGACCGTGCCCACCGTCAACGGCTCCGGAGCGTCCCGAGCGGCCGGCGGATCCACCACATCAGAGATCAGACGCACATGCGCGATGACCTCCTCCGCCGCAAGATCAGCCCACGGCATCACCTCCAACACGGACAAGTGCTCACGAAGCCACGCCGCCTGAACAGCAAGCGACCGATCCTCCGGCGCCTGCCCCACCTGATCCCGAGCATCATCGACCAGACAACCGGCCCACCCACACACCACCTGCTGGGCATCCGTCTTGAGATCCACCATCGGCACCGACACCGGCGGCCGGGACGATGGAGCATTCGGAGCGACCCCCGCGTTCTCCCCGGTCGCCACCTGACGAGGAAACACCAGATCATCCAGAAGAGGACCCAATGTCTCCAACCTCACCAACGATCTACCGAGCTCATCAAGAAGCAGATCATCCATCACCTTCATCGTCTCCTTCCCGAACGACGACCACGTTTCCTTTTCCGTCCCTGACCGAGAACAGACCACTCTCCTGTCCTTCCCTTACCGTCCCGACCCGACCCGACGAGACCAGGTCCGTCACCCTCACGATCTAGGTCCGAGCTAGGTTTTGCCATTTCGTTACATTCATCGTGATCTGGTGCTGCTGCCTGGCCTTCTGAGGCCTCGACTTCCGGCGCCTGCTGGCCTCGCGCTCCCTGATCCGCCGGCGCTGCCGTTAGAGCTGCTGCCTGGTCGGTGGGTGCTGCGGTGGTCGCGGCTGCCTGGTCATCGACGCCATCATGGCCCGACGCTGCGGGGCGTGCCTTGATGATCTCGTTGATCGGCGCCGTCACCCAGTCGGGTGCGTCAGCCAGATCGTCTCGTGGCCCCACTGGTGGCGGGGTCGAAGGGGCCGGCGCTGCCTGGGCCGGGGCGGTCGGTGCGGCCGGCGCTGCCGTGGAGGCTGCTGCCTGGCCGTCGACATCTGCCCCGGCGGCTGCTGCCTGGCCGA
This sequence comes from Corynebacterium hylobatis, assembly GCF_003955685.1. GTDB lineage: Bacteria > Actinomycetota > Actinomycetes > Mycobacteriales > Mycobacteriaceae > Corynebacterium > Corynebacterium hylobatis. The sequence continues at coordinate 25,202 of NZ_RXHJ01000019.1, read as the reverse complement.
GATCAAGTCGGGTTTGCCTGTCAGAGACGGTGATGTTGTTCTCCTGGGCCCAGGGGTGGGAATTGATCCAGGAGATGCTGGATGGTGTGTAGTAGACCTCCTCGCGGGTGGGTTCAGGCCTGAGCTGGAGCTCGTGGCCGTCCTTGCGTTTGCTGTTGCAGCCCTTGCAGGAAACGACCAGGGTGTCGGTGGTCGAGTCCTTGTGGCTGGAGAGTGAGTCGTATTCGCCGCCGCGGGTGCCGCGGCGGTCGTTCCAGTTGACGGTGCGTCCACACCAGCGGCAGACGTCGCCGTCCCGGACACGGACGCTGATGATCAGCTCGTGGTTGCGTTTGTCGGCGGACCGACGACGGTCGATCTCCACTTCCTCCTTGCTGCGCATGTGGAGGAAATCTTCGTCCTCGACGATGCGGAACAGTCGACGGCCCTCGACGTCGATCTCCTCGAGGAGGGCGGCGGACATGAGGGCGTCGGTGATGCGTTTCGGCTGGGTCGGGGCGAACGTGGCGATCAGGCCGGGCTCGATGACGTAGTCGGTGAGGTGGGCAGCAGCGACGGATGCCGAGATCACCAGAGCCCCGAAGGCAGCGTTCTTGAGGTCATGGTCGTAGCCACAGGCCTCGAGCAGGCGGAACATCTTCGGGTGGGTGGAGAGGTTGTCTCCGGCGCGGAGCCACGGCACGTCGGCGGCCTTTCAGGTGGTGGGTCATCAGGTGGGCGATCAGTCGAGGTCAGCCATAGTGGCCCTCCTCATCATCGAGCAGAGCGTGCAGGCGGATCTTGTAGTCCTGAGCGTCGACGAGAGCTGCGTCCCGGGCGCGGGCAAGCTCGGCGATCTCGTCGGCCTGGGCGACGATGGTGCGAGCGGCCTTCAACGTCATCAGGTCATCGTGTCCACGGGCCTCCATGCGCGCGATGTAGTCCCGTGCTTCGTCCACAGTCATGAGGTCATTCGGCTGCTGGGGCACGGCCGGCCTCCTTTCGTACGGTGATGAGGGCCTCGATGAAGAGGTCGAGCTGGTCAACCGGGATGCCGACGAGAAGGTCCTCACCGGTGCCAGTGCGGATGGTGTCGGTAGTGGCAGTGTCACCGCACATGGTGAGGATCTGCGGGGCATAGGGGCTGGTGGGGGTGGCGACCCACCACTGATCCGTGCCGGCGTAGATGTTCATGCCGGTCCGGGTGATCTTCAACTGGGTCATGCTTTTCTCCAATCTCGCCACCAGGTCGGGGCGAACAGGCCGAGGATGGTTCCAGAGCCGAGGTTTGAGGGGACGTCCAGGCGGACGTCGATGGACATGTTGACGCCGGTCTCCGTGCGGACCGCTTCGACGGTGCCGGTGCGGCCGTGACGGTCGACCAGGCGGTCACCCACGGCCGGCAGCGGTGGCTTGACCACCGAGTCGCCCGGCGCGACGTCGGGGCCGGGGTTGGGCCCGTTCATGGTGGCGACGTGGTGGCCGGCTGCGGTGATGTCGGCGTAGTGTTCGCGGCCGTCGTTGGAGGGGAGGTTGCCGATGGGTGTGGTGAGGTCGAGAGCGAGTTGGTTCATGCTGCTGCTTTCTTCTGGCGTGCGGCGCGGGAGAAACGCGGGTAGCAGACCTCGCACATGCCTTCGCCGACGTGGGGGCGTTGTGCTCCGCGGAGAGGCCGGTCTCGATCCTTTTGGGGTTGGAGGGGGCGACGGCAACCGCGGCACTCGGTCTGGACCAGGTCGCTGTCCTGCTTGGCCCAGTGAGCGACGAAGTCGGTGTGACGGCCGGCGACGACGCCCTCGATGTGGATGCCCTGTGCCTCGTGGTCGGAGAGCATGGCCTCACAGGCGTTGAGAAGTGGGCAGTGGACGCAGGCGAGGCGGGCTGCCTTGTGGCGGGCCAGGACGTCGGGGATCTTCTCTCCGGTGTAGCGGCTGTCCCAGAGGGACGGGCGGTCCGGGCGGGCCCGGTTGGCGGTGAGCTGGCAGATGCCCAGAACATCACTGGCCTTCATTCTCTGGCCTCAGCTTCTCTTCGATCTCTGCGAGTTCCTCACGGAGCCTGGCAGCCTGTTCTTCCAACGCCCGGCGCGCGACATCAACGTGGTAGTCCTTGTCGAGTCCGCAGAGTTCGTAGAGGTCCATTTCGTAGATGGCGGATAGGGCGATGGCTTCATGGATTCGGAGCGGCTGGGCTTCAGTTTCCGCTCGTCTTAGGGAGGTCTCGAACATGGGAATGCCGAGTTTCTTGAGACCTTCCAGGACATCACGACGTGACATTTTTTTGCTGTTGCGGACGCTAAGGATTCTCTGTCCGATTTCTTTGGCGGTTGGTATCACGTTGGTCATGCGATTCCCTTCGGTGGGACAGCGCGGAGAACGCGCACGGTCGGTGCGGAGGTGGGGGCCGGCTGGCCGACGTCGGCGGGGTCATCCGGGCCCTCGGGGTTGTCGTCGAAGTCCATCAGGATGGTCTCCGCACCTCCGTCATCGGGGTTGTCCGGTTGGAGGGGCAGGTGGGCGAGGTAGCCGGCGACACGGTCACCGAGGACCATCGCGCGCGACATACCCGCATCCGAGGAGTGCAGCGGGCGGACCTGCAGGTCGACACCGGTCGCGGTGGCCACAGCCGCGACCTTCTTCCACTGCGCCGGCGACAGGTGAGCGCACTCCCCCGGAAGGGAATCCGCAGCGCGGGCCAACATCGCCTCGACGTCACCGAGCCACGCACCATCGTCGAACACCAGCCGGCGGACTCTGGTCAGGCGCAGGCCGAGGTCGAAACCGGTCTCGTCCGTGATGGAGACCCGGTCACCGGCGATGATGAGGCCGAGAAGCGGGTCCTCCTCATCCTCACCGGCCTTGACCTTCATGCCCTGGATCTGGTGCGCGGAGGCCTTCGAGATCTCGATGACCTCGTCACGGTCGTGAACGATATCGACCATCGTGGTGCCCACGGTGATCCCGACGATCATGTTGTTCTTCGGGTCCCGGGCGCACACCAGCAGGTTCCCACCGGAGGCCTGCACCCTCAGCTGCACCATGTCGTAATCGCTGTTCGGGGCGACTGCGTGCGCGGCTTTCAGCGCGGCCTGGAACTCCTGGCCGAAGACAATCACCTTGGACGTCTCGGTCGTGCTCATGCTCCTACTTCTCCTTCCTCTTCCTCAATGTCCTCGATCAGCGGCAGCTGGCCAGGTATCTGCGGGATCTTGGTGTGGTCACCACGGGCGACCCACTTGAAGATGCTCACCCGCCTGCCAGCGTCAAGCCCCTCCCACCACTCCCAGGCCAAGTACTCCTCATCCATCGCTCCCCCTCGGTCGCAAGCCGAGGGACTCACGCAGATGCGGCGGGCAGACCCCCTCCCCCGGTGACCGGATGGACTGGCGGGCGGGGCAGGTGGCCATGTGGTTCGTGAACATCAACCGACCGTCTTCCTGCGCGCGCTCCCACTCCACGCCCCGCAGCGGGCGGGTCCGCCGACCCTTCTCAATGACCCACCGCCCGGACGGATCCGGGGACTCATCCAGGGGGACGGGATTGCCCTCACGATTGCGGGCCCACTGGATCGGGGCGTGACACTCCCGGCACCAGGCACGGCCGGCGCGCTTCCCGATCTTCTTGCTCGTCACCATGTGATCACCGCCTGGTAGAACCAGAAACCGGGGATGAAGACGATGGCGGCGAGGAGACCAACCACGACCAGCAGGACGAGGGCTTCCTGTGCCTGGTCGAGGAGATCACGGCCCTCGAAGGGTGAGCACAGCTCATTGAGGTCGTCGTCAGGCCACATGTGCATCGACGGTCACCTCCCAGCGGGGCTGGGCGAGCGGGATCCGGTCGGCCCAGTCGAGGACGGCGGCCAGGACCGGGGCCTGCTCCTTGTCGAGATCCGTGGCCCACTTGCGGGCGACGTCGGTGGCCACGAACTGCCGGCTGCGAATGGCCCGGCGGGTGGCCAGGCGCATCGCCGGGGTGTGCGGCCACCTAGGGATGGCGGCGGTGAGGTCACCCATCTCGATCATGCGGACACCGTCGATGACGTCCACGCCGATCAAGCGGTCCTTGGCTACGGGGCACGGGATCCTCATCAGGCACCACCGCGAGGTGAGGTGCTCACCTTGAAGACATCGGCGACAGCGAGTTCCTGGTCGACCCGCGCCTCGAAGTCGGCGATCACCCGGTTGTTGAAGCCGATGAACGCCCACTCGATCATCGCCGCGACCGTATCCATCCGGTCCTCCAGGCCGATACCTTCCACGCCGTCATCGAGGAAGGCACGGTGGACCTTCCCCACACAGTCCTCGACAGCGTCGCGGATCTTCTCAGGTGCGGTACCAGTGACGGACACGCCGTCGATGTTGCGGGTGACCCTAAGCACTGCGACCCTCCAGGACGTCGAGGGCGGCCGGGGTGAGGGTGTATCCGTGGAAGTGTTCGCGCAGCTGCGTGACCTGTTCCTCCAGTTCGGTGACGTCCGATTCGAGGAGATCATGGGCTCTCTCCAGCGCCTCGAGACGCAGCGACTTCGCGGCGCTGGTTCCAGCGAGGACAGCGACAGCAGCGAGGACAAGCAGAATCAGAATGATGTTCATCGTTTCGTTCCTTCCAGAATGGGGAAATCAGTGGTGGTGGCAGCGAGGCTCTTCTCCAGCACGCGGTTACGGTCGACGAGAGCAACGTTCGCGGAGATCAGATGATCCGCGTGTTCCTTCGCGTCGTCCCGGGCCTTGCGGGTCGCCTCATGCTTCTCCTGCTCTGCGATGAGAGCGTTCTGCAGACGGAGAAGCTCCTTGCGCTGGCGCTCCGCGATGGTGCGGGTGCGCTCCAACTCCGCGGCCATCTGGCGGATCGTGTCGGTTTCCTGCACCGACAATGAGGAGTTGACCTTGCGTGCCTCCACGAGCTCGGCGGTCAGCTCCTCGATCAGGCGAGTGTCCTCCGGCCGGGCACCAGCCGGGATGGCTTCCAGCGCCGGCCGGTTGCTCCCTTCCTTCAGCTCCGCGATCCGCTCCTCCGCCCGCTGCAGCTGACGATTCGTAGAGAGCACTGCCTCAAGCGCGTCCTGGCGCTCCCGGTCAACCGCACGAATCTGCGCCGCTGCCCCCCGCAAGGTGGTCGTGACCGTCTCGAGCAGCGCGGCCGACGCGGCCGCCACCGACTGCCCGGATGTGGGGGCCGCAGGGAGGTCAGGGATCGGTCCGAGAGCCGACCAGTCGATGGTCCTGGTCTCGGTCACAGCGCACCTCCGATGAGCAGGGCCAGCACGAGCACGGCTAGGGCGGCGTACCAGCTCCACGGCGCGGACGGCGTCGACACGGTCTTGGTCTCATGACGGTGGATCATCAGGCTTCCGATCCTTCGACGGTGACGTTGTTGGCGAAGATCTCGATCTTGACGAGCGACTGTTCCTTGTTGTGCAGGGAGAACTGCGAGACGCGGGTGCCTGCCGGCAGCTGCAGGTCGACGCCGTCGACGACGACACGGGCACTGTTGGACCTCCGGTCCCGGTAGATCTCGACGTTGTCCGAGATCTCACGCCGGAGTCGGGCGGCGTCGATCGCTTCCTGTGCGAGCGTGGCTGCGGCAGAGCGGGACGGCATACGGTCGGGCTTCATGAATTGAGCTCCTGCTGGAAGAGGGTTGTCTGGTCAGAGCCGCCGAGACTGCGGTGCAGCTGGTGGAGGCCCTTCGGGGTGATGCGGATGGTGGGGTTCGGTTGTTCCCACTCCTCGGTCCGCTCGTTGAAGAACGGGGCGGAGAGTTTGTGCGTCAGGCGGCCGGTATCGATGGCCTTCTGCTGCGAGGCTTCCCAGTGGGGGCGATGGCCCTTCGTTCGAAAGATCCAGCCGATGGTGGCCATGTGCTTGAACAGGCGATCCCTGCCGAGGGAGATCTCCGGGTCCCGCGATAAGACCTTGGCCGCGGCACTGACGGAGAAGTCTCCACCCGGCGCGGCGAGGTGCTCCCAGGATTTGGCGGGTGCCTCGAGGACGCGGGCGCGGTTCTCGGCGGCTGCTGCGCGCTCGCGGGATGCCTTGAGGTCGGTGGCGAGCTTGATGAGGGTGTCGGGGTCGGTGAGGATCTGCTCGACGGTGGTCGGTGTCATGTAGGCACCGTGTCGGCGGATGGAGGGTAGGACCTCGCGAGTGACCCAACGCTTGAACTCCTTCGCCTCTACTTTCCGGGAGCGCAAGATCGCGGCGTAGAGACCTGACTCGGTAATGACGGTCATGATCTGCGCGCCACCAAGGGTGGGCAGATTGTGCCCACCCTTTTCGTCCTCATCAAGGTTGCGGGTCATGTCTTTCGCGGAGGCGTAACCGAGGATTCTGGCTACATCAGTGGCCACCCAGCGAGGTTCACCATCCTTGGCCAGGAACGCGCGGACGTCGTGTCCGCGGAAGTCGAACATCTGAATCTCTGCCATGAGGCCTCCTTCTTGGTGTCGTGCGTCGGTAAGGCGCAGCAGTGTGCTGCACCTCGGTGCCCGCGGGGAGGCTCGAACTCCCCTGCCTGCCGGTCGGGCGGTTGGTGGCCTACTCGGTCGGGGTGGAGGAGCCCAGGAGGAAGTCGGCGCCGACGCTCCAGATGGCCTTGATGAAGGCGAAGACGCCGTCAACCAGGCCCTCGGTGTTGGAGGAGAGGGCGGTGAAGAACTCGTGGAAGGAATCCATGGGTGTTGAACCTTTCGGTGTGGGGTGATTGCGCACAGGTGTGCGCGGTGCCCGGGCGGGGAGTCGAACCCCGGCCTGCAACCATTCGGGCCATGTGCCGCCAGCCGGCGGCGTGGAAAGTGACGTCAGGCGCCGAGGCGGTAGGAGTTGTCCTCGACCAGGGCCTGGACTTCCGCCGCGTCGTAGCGGATGGACCGGGGGCCCAGGCGGATGCGGGTCAGCCGGCCATCGGTGGACCACCGGCGGACGGTCCGCGGGTGGACCTTCAAGAGGTCGGCAACCTGCCGGCCGGTCATCAGTTCCGGCACAGGTTTGGTTGTCACAGTTCGTCCTTTCGGAACTCGGTGAACTCCTCGACCAGGGCGACGACCGCGCGGCCGGCCTCGGAGTCCAGGGGGATCTCGTCGACGTCGGGCAGGCTGTAAACCTCGTACTCGGTCTCGCCGTCCATAAGGCTGCGGACTACCTGCCACTTCTGATCGTCGTGGTTGACGATGTAGTTGCGGTCCACGCGATGGCGGCCGTCGCAGTCGCGGTAGAAGTCCATGTCCTTGAGCAGCACCCGGTGGGTGATGTGCTCCTTGATGGCTGCGACGATCCTCTTGTGGCGGGGGTTCGTGGTGGACAGGTCCCGCTGGGTGGCGGTGCGGAAGACGTCCCAGCTCTCGGTGGTGCGGTGCTCGCGGGCCCAAACAGTGAAGATGTCCCCGTCGTCCTCGACAGTCCACTCGCGGGTGAGCCACCCGAGGAGATCGTTTCGGGACGCGTTAAGGCTGGTAATCTGGGTGCTGGCCTCCTGCTGCATCAGGGGGCCTCCTTTCATTTCAGGGGTGGGATGGGGAACGTTCTGTTGATCAAGCGGCGGGCTGGTCCTCGACGAAGGCCCCTTTCTGACCTGTGACTTCGTCGAGGATGTCCATGGCACGGAGGTGGGCTTCGCGGCGCTTGGCGATGACTGCCGCTTGAAGCACTCCGACTCCGTGGCCGTAGCGCATTGCCTCAAGTTCTCTTTCGCTGACGCCGAGGAACTTCGCGACGTCGCTGTCGCTTTTGGCGTCAATCATCTGAGCGATCTCGTCGAGCGCGCCCGGTCGAACCTTGTGCATCTGACCCCTCCTAGTACATTTTGTATCCGGCAGATACATTATGCACACCAGCAGTTCAGAATGTCAACGGGAACGAGATGATTAGATATTTCCCCAGGTGTTGACGCATACATTTTGCAGCTGCATAATGTAGTCATGGACTTCGAAACCTGGCTGCATAGCCTCCCGGGATCCCCCACGCCGTCGATCGCCGCTAAACGATCCAAGCTTCAAGGCCCCACCCTGATCCGCCATGCACAGCGTGGCCGCTCCACCGCCGACAACATCATCCAGATCGCCCGCGCCTATGAGGTCTCCCCCATCGATGCCCTCGTCGACACTGGCTTCCTTGACGCCGACGAAGTCGCCTCCGAAAAGGTCAGTCTCAAGCGAGCCTTCGCCCAGGCATCGATGGCCGATGCGCTGCAGCTGCTCGTCGACAAACTCAACGATTCAAACCTCTTTGAGGGAACCTTCACCGTCGATGACATCGAGGCCGAGGCATCCGCTGCCGTTCGATCGCTGCCCACTCCCAATGTTGATCCGGCCCCCTACGACGACGACGCGCTTATCGACGCCATCAACAGCGGCCAGGCACAGGTGGCCGCTCAAGAGTCCACGGAGCCCCTGGACGAGGAATACACCTAAGGAGAAGTAGACATGGACAGCCTCCTGGAGGCACGCCTTGCCTCTTTGGGCGTGCACCTGGTCGAGTCCGGCCGTCTGAACGACAGCCTCAACGCCGCCTACCACCACGACACCCGCACCATCGTCGTGCGCTGGGGGCTTGACCCGGTCACCCGGCGCTGTGCCATCGCGCACGAGCTGGGCCATGCCCACTGGGGCCACGACTGCTCGACCCCCCGCTATGAGCGTGACGCCGACGAGTACGCCGCCGAGCTTCTCCTGACCCTCGACATCGTCGAGCAGGCCTCCCTCGACCTCGACCATGCAGCCCCGGCCGTGGCCGCCGAACTCGGCGTCACCCCTTACCTTCTCGAGGTATGGATGAAGCTCTACGAAACCGGCCGCATCAAACCGAACTACGACTGCATTCTCGAATAGGCCTTCAGGATGGCGTGGGAGTGGGCAGCATGATCCCCCCATCAGGGCAATCGATCACCGTGACACAGCAAGTGAAGTAAGCTCACATCCCGGCGCGCTAGCAGTCGAGCTGGGTGTCACCGTCGAATATGTAAATCTCTGGCGGGATCTTCATGAAAGGACTTCAGTTCAATGACCACTGGACTACCGACCTATGATGTGTCCTCGCTATCGAAAGGTTTGCGCACCGAGGTGAAGGGAACGTACTACTACCCTGATGCGCTTCAGGCGATGATGAAAGCTCACAGTGGTCGGCAGAATTCTGATTTTACGGCTGAAGTCACCATCGTCCCTGAGCCAGACAACCCCCATAGCGCCTCTGGAAATACATTGTCAGTTCGGTGGCGTGACCGTGTCATTGGGCATATTCCCTCCGAGCTGTCTGGGAACTTTCAGCAGCTGCGGCGTATCGCTGCCTCTGGCTTCGATCCTTCAACGTTGGCTTCCGTGTGGGTGTCGAAGGACTACGAGAATCAGTGGCGTTTCGATGCCTCGGTCCAGCTGGGGGCGCCGGATCTGCTTGTTCCGCTTAACGACCCACCAGTTGATGGCTTCGCGGTGCTGCCTTCAGGTAATGCGATCCAGGTGACCAAGGAATCTGATCACATTGATGTCCTGGCGGACTATGTTCCACCATCAGGCGAAGGGCACCTTCTGGTGACTCTTCATGTGGTTGAAGCGGGAATCCGCGCCAAGTGGGAAGGCATCGAAGTCCGTTTGGGTGGAGAGAGGATCGGCGAGCTCACGAAGGCAAGCTCCGAGAAGTACGTTCCGGCGGTCCGTCACTTCGACGATCTCGGTCTTCTCACCGTGGCTCACGCGACCATCAAGGGATCATCCTTGGCTGCCGAAGTAACTCTTCATGCTGCCCGATCCAGTGAGCTATCAGAATCTCAGCTCTCCCCAATCGAATACGCCCCGATCCCCCGGCTGGTCGATTTCGAGGAGAACCCGAGAAACTACCCGGTCGCTGATCGCTGGCCAGGAGAATCCACACAACGGCAGAACCGTCCGCCGTCCCAGTCCTTTTCGATGCCCTTGCATACGCTGGCGAGACCAGCTCCTCTCGATTGGGGAGAGCTGCTTGCACCGGATGGGGCTCGCCGTGCGAACCTCTTTCAACGCGGTGTCGTGCGGGCACGTGTCCGCACCGCGTCAGCAGACAACTCAGCTCCCCGCATCGACTACGCGACCGTAGGCCAGTGCGAGCGCATCATGCAGGCCCATGGCGGAGACCCGGCGCGCGTTCGAGAGTTCAGCGGTCCCCTGCTGATGGGCCTGTGGTGGGTCCTGCTGGTGCTGCTGGCGATCGTCGCTCTTATCGGTCTGGTGACTGCCCCCGTGGGGCTCATCTTCACCGCTCTGGCCGTTGGGCCTTTCGTGTACCACTACATCACCCGGGCCCGTCTGCAGCCTCCGTTCGACAAGCAGCAAAAGTAGAACGCATACTCAGGAAAGAGTTCATGATAAAACTTCGCATACCGTTCGCTGCAGGCATCACAGCTTTGTCGATGGTTCTGGGAGCGTGTGGAAACGCCGATTCTGATGATTCACCCGCTGCCACATCCGCCACCGAGTCAACCTCCGAAACCCCTACGCTCAGGGACCCCGGAGAGGACATAGGTATGAGCACTGTGGGCAAGGAGGCCGGCTTCGATTGCGTGGCCTTCGAAGACTGCTCCGTACTGTTCACCGTCGAAGCAATCGAGCCCCTCGACTCCTGCCCCGGGATCGCGTTCGACGAACAGCCTGCCGACACCATCCTGGTGCACATCCCCGTACTCATCAAGACCAAGCCCTCCGACTTCGAGTACGACCCCGGCTACTTCACTATCAGGTCCGAATGGTCAGCCCTGACCGAGGATGGGCTCAACCACCCCCTCGGGTCCTCCACCTGGTGCTCGAACCCAGCCGACGAAACCCCCTGGATCTCACAGATCCATGTCGGCGATACCGTCCGCCACGTCCACTACGCTGACGTCCCCATCGGTACGACGGAGATCAGGCTCACCGAGGACCAGACCAGCGGCCGATGGACGTTCCCTGCCCCTGACCTGCAGACCACCAGCCACGTCTCGGAGGTTCCAGCCGCTCCTGCAGCACCCGAGGTCGCCCCCGCTGCTGCACCCACACCCGCGGCACCACCGACACCAGCGCCTGCACCCGCCGTACCTGCCGTCCCTGCGCCGTCCCCAGCCCCCGCACCAGTGATCGGATTCACCGGCGCCCCCGGCCACGATCAGCCCCGCGTCCTGGACAAGACCATCGCCTCCTGCGGTGACCCCATGATGCACGAGACCGGCACGACGTTCTTCACGGACGGCACCAGCGGTTGGACCCAGGACTGCGCCAACCAGATGGGGTACTGACCCCCATCCGCGCCACCCGGCGCGCCGACGGCACCACGTGAGGCCCCTGAACCAGCACGGTTCAGGGGCCTTGCCTATCCACCATCCCGACACCCCCAATGCCCGTTTACGTCCCCCCAAGTCCGCTAATGGGTAATGTAATTTCACGCCCAGTCCGCCCTTGGAGGTACTACATTGTCAGCCGCACCCCTTCCATCTTGGAACGCCAGCGGACTTTTGGACCCCGGCGCGCACGCCACCGATCTGGACGGCGTCTATGACCGATTTGTCACCGATGCCCCAGAACGTCAGGTGCGGGAGCTACTTTTCCAGTGCTTGACCAGCTACATCGAAATTGTCCGACCAGCAGTTGGCCCGTCTAGGCTGTGGATAAACGGCGGGTTCGCGATGCAGAAGCTTGAAGCGCCACGTGATGTAGATGTCGTCATCTTTCCTGAGGATGTTGATAGCTTCAACAATCGCACCCAGGAGGAACTAGACGAGCTTGTCGAGTTCCTCACGCTGCAGAGTGTTCTAATCTCATCTCCGTGGATGACCTCCATTCCCAGGCTCCAGCCGATGGCCGGCGCGCTGGACGCTTTTATTTCAACTCCAGACTTGGCGCCCTCCTGGTTCGAAACTTGGAGTAGCGTGAAGCGCAACGGCGTCTACTGCCCAGGAGAAGTTAAAGGATTTGCGGAGGTGAAGGTATGACAAACCCACTGAGACGTGCTCTCGAGGAGCATGCTTTCGACGATTCGCCGCTGTCCCGCCTGGCTCGAGGATCCTTGCTTGCAGGCGAGCAAAAATTCTACACTCCCCGTTCATCGCTCCTTGAGGTCGAGATAGATGGCCCGCGAGTGGATGCCTACGTCAACGCTCAGGTTTCCATGGCTGTCATGGACAGCGTCGCGCACTTTGCCAAGTCTCAGCTGGATACCGCAGCTGAGCAAGTTCGCATCACCCAGCACTTCCGTGAGAGCCTCGGTTTCCGCAACCTAGGGTCAAGTGGGAACAAAATTCTTCTCGGTTTCCCTCATTCCATCCCTGATGAGAACGCCGCCCTTATTGACCGGAGAGAGAGTCCCTCGAAGGCTGAAGCTTCAACTCGAAGCCTCACCCAGGTTCTACCTGAAAACCAACAGGATGATTCTGCTCTAGATGCTGCCCTTGGACTTCGCACCCCTGAGAGAATCGGTCTCCAAAAACTATCCGAGACGATTGACTCCCTGAGCCGATCAATCGAACTGACCCTCAAGATCAGCGACGGCAGACAACTCGGTGGCCAATTGACTTCTGAGCAAGCTCGAGTCCTCAAAGAATCGTTAAGCGAATCCGAGTACGAAAACTGGACCACTGAAGTCGTTGGAGTTCTGGATGGCATGCGCACTCGACGACGCCAGTTCTTCCTAGAAGTCCCCGGCCAAAGAGACATCGCGGGCACGATCGACGAAGAGCTACTAGAAACTCTCCCCCTGTTTATCAATCAAAGAGTACGTGCGACAATCGCTTGCCGACGCAAGAAGCAAGCCTCGGGAAGGACTGGGCGGACAGGTTACCGTCTAGTCCGTATCGACTCAGCACCACGAGAGCTTTCTCTGTAGTTCAGCCATAGAGTTACCTTCCGTCACAGTCTGTCGGAAGGTAACTCTATAGCTAGGCTGTGTCAGGCAGTCTCCTCTCCTACCTCCTTCTCCCCGCGCTTTGCGTCGAGATCTGCGACATCAGCCAGCGGGGTGTCGAGCGCCTGGTTCACCTGGCCGAGGACCTCATCCCGCTTGGCCGCCGAGGACCGCATGTAGATCTCGGTGATCGTACGCAGGTCGCGCTGGCCGAGTATCTCGCCGATCGCGGGGATCGGCATGCCGGCCTCTGCCAGCGTTGTGATCAGCCAGACGCGGCCGTAGTGGGGCGTGATTTTGACGTCCTTGAACCCGGCGCGGAGTTTCGCGCGTTCCATGATGCTGCGGTAGCTGGTGTCCATGATGATGCCGCCGGCGGCTGCGGTGGTGAACAGCCAGGCGTCAGGGCTGTCACCGACGAATCGTTTAAGGTGGTCGCGGACGTCGGTGTGGAAGCGGGCGAAGAGGGGGACGGTGCGGTGTCCGGCGTCGGTCTTGGCGGTGGCCTTGTAGTGCATGCCTTCGCCTGGGACGCGGTAGACGTTGCCCCGGACGTGGACGTGGATGGAGTCTGCGGTGATGGCCACGTCACGGCGGCGTAGGCCCAGGGCCTCGCCGAGGCGGAGTCCGTGGAAGAGGGTGAGGATCGCGATGAGCTTGTGGCGGCCGTCGATGCGGGGGATCTTCTTGTCGAGTTGGTCGACGATGCCCTGCATGACCGAGGCCTCGGGGAGGTCTTTGCGGTGGTGCTTGGGTCGCTTGGCGGCGTCGGGGACGACGACGGGGCTGATGGGGATCATGTCGCGGTCGACGGCGGCCTGCATGGCGGTTTTGAGGCGGGCGTAGGCGTTGCGGTTGTAGGGCGGCGTTGAGAACTGGCGGTTGATGTCATCCCACCAGGCGGCCACGTCCCGGCGCGTCAGCCTCGTCAGGGGGATGTCCCGGAGGCGGGCGGCAGGGTCAGCGACCTTGAGGATGCGGCGGTTGAGGGTGCTTGTGTAGTCCTGCAGGGTCGATGGTTCGAGGGCGCTGGTGCCGCGGGAGCGGAGATCAAGCCACTGGGTGATCCAGTCGCCGACGGTGCGGGCCTGGTCCTCGCGCGATTGGGCGCGAGTGGCCGGTGGGGTCCACTCGTCGAACTCGATGAGCTTCTCCTCGGAGCGCAGCCACGCGGCGGCATCATCCTTGGAGAAGAAGGTGTTCGGTGCCTTGTGGCGGTCGCCGTCGGGACCGGTGTAGCGCGCGCGGTGCTTTCCGGATGGCAGCTGGGTGATGGAGCCGAAGCCGCGTTTCGGGCGTGGAGTCATAGGGAATTGAACCCTTCTGTCGTGGCCAGTGCGTGACCGATGCGTGGCCAATGAGGTGGTCTCGTGACCAATTCGTGGGGAACGGGAGTGCTAGCCCGTACCCTAGTGTCCGCTATGTCCGCTGACTACTTATGCAGGTCAAGGCCATGAAATGAAGAGATCCCCAGACCAGTGATGGTCTGGGGATCTCTCTTCGGTGGAGCTGCCGGGAATTGAACCCGGGTCCTTCGTCACCTCGCCAGGGCTTCTCCGTGCGCAGTTCGCGCCGGATCTCTGCTCGGCCCTCCGGCTCGGACGAACTCGTTCCGGATGATGGGCCCAGTCAGCGGTAAGTGTCCCGTCCAACCCCGCTGACGCGGCTGGACGGCAAGCCTCCTAGTCGATGCCAGGGTCCGGATCAGAGGCGAGTCCGGTCTGACAGACACGCGGTCGCTACTTAGGCAGCGAGGGCGTAGTCGCGCTGAGTGTTCTCGGCGCTTATGGGTTTGCTGCGACGCTTACGGTGGTCCTCAGCCTGCACCGGCACGCTTCCCCTGGCTCAATATACGAAGTCGAAACCTGAATCAGCCCCGTATTCACTGCGGCGGGATTGTGCATCTGTCCGCAGGATGGTTCATCTTAACGCTTCTCCACCTGTTCCGTCAACCATTCTGCTAACACGATTGCCTGGTTGTGTTCGCGGTCGGCGGCTCCGTAGAGGAGGGTGATATCACCGTCAGCCAGTGCAACCAGTTCGTCGACATCGCTATTCCCGGTGTCGAGTTCCGCCCGGTAGCGGGCCTGGAACTCTACCCACCGGGCCGGGTCATGGCCGAACCATTTCCGCAGTTCATGGGAGGGGGCGGCATCCTTCAACCAGAGACAGTCAAGGTCTGCCCTGGCCACCCCGCGGGGCCAGAGCCGGTCGACGAGGACGGCGCGTCCCGCTACTTTCCCGTCACCACGCAGGAGGTCGTGGACCTTGACCGCGGTAATCACCCTTGGATGCCCTTGATGCGCCTACCCAGCTCGCGGGTGATCTCACGTTCCTCGGTGCGGCGTTTGATGTCCTGCCGTTTGTCGTAGTCCTGCTTACCCTGCGCCAGACCGAGCTCGAGTTTGACTCGCCCGTCCTTGAGGTAGAGCTGCAGCGGCACGAGGGTGCGGTTGCCATCCCGGACCTTGCCCATGATGGAGTCGATCTCGCGGCGGTGCAGGAGTAGCTTGCGGGTGCGCTTCGGGGGGTGGTTGGTCCATGAGCCCATGGAGTACTCCGGGATGTGGAGGTTGCGCAGCCACACCTCCCCGTCATCGACGGTGGCGAAGGCGTCGGCGATGGACACCTTGCCCTCACGCAGGGACTTGATCTCCGTGCCCACCAGCACGACACCGCATTCGTACGTCTCCAGGATGTTGTAGTCGTGCCGGGCCCTGCGGTTGGTGGCCAGGACGCTACGGTCCTGAGTTTTCTTCTTCTTGGCCATAGTCCGGTCCATGCTACCCGGCTGCTCACAGCAGCAGAAGCAACAGGAGCACCATGATGACGGGGATGGCGGCCAGGACGGGGAGAACGGGTGGACGTCGGCGCAGCGCCCCGGCGGTACGGGGCGTGCTCACCAGCGCGGTGGTGTCGGGGATCTGCAGGGCGAGTGCTGCCAGGGCCGGGCGTTCGACGAGCAGGGGCGCGTAGTCGCGGGCGGCGACGTGGTATCGGTCGCGGGTCTCCGGATGGCCGGTCAGGGCCACCGTCGTGTCATGGGGGTGCTTGGCGACGAGCGCGGCCAACCTGTCCGCCTCAAACCGCGAGGTCCGCCCGGGGTGGGCGGCGATGAGGTCACGGTCGGCGTCGACAAGCAGGACGCGGTGCCCGGTCACCGCGTGGAGCACCTCGACATCAGTGCGCAGCTGGATTCCGTCGACGTCGAGACCGGCCAGGGCCAGATCCCCGAGGTGGCGGCCGAGTTCGTCGACGGTGAGGCCCGCAGGATGGACAAGCACCACCCGGGTGGCCGGACCGCTGGCGGCCTGGGTGGCGGCGTGGACGGCACGGGCGATCGTGGGGAACGCCCCGATCAGGTGCACCCCTCCCCCGCTGAGCCCGACGGCAGAACCCACCCCGCCGGGGCCGAGGGAGAGACCCAGCGACCAGCCCATCAGATGAGGAAGACCACGCCAAGGACGACAGCCAGGGCGACGGCCACGATGATGATGTAGTTGTTCACACTGGTGTTCTTCTCCGGCGCCGGTGCGGGGGCATCAGCGGGGATGTCCACGAGAGACTGCGCCACGGGGTTCTCCAGTGCCAGCAGCGCCACGTCCTCGCGGGGGCGGACCTCCGGTTCACGGCCGGGGACGATGATCGTCACCTCGTCACGCACCGGTTCCTCCACGGAGAGGAAACCCTTCTTCTTCGGGGTCCCCTGCGGGATGACCTCCACCGGCTCCCCGTGGGCGGTGGACAGAACCTCGACTTCGCTGCGCACCTGCACCGTCTGGGCGGGGATGCCGGCGATGACGAGCTCACCCAGATACCACTTGAGGGCGTGAGGCTCCAGACCCTCCTCAATGATGAGGCAGGTCCGGGCAGGCACCCGGCTGTCCTCCCCCTCGGAGGAGAAGCGCACAGCGCGGTCGATCTCGGGGAAGTATCCGGTGATCTCAGGTGTGCCGGAGGCACCGAGTTTCGCGGTGCCGTTGCCGGTCGGGGAAACGGCCAGTGCCAGGGTCCAGGTCATCCGTCTACTTTCTCACATAACTGCGCAACGCGACCTGCGCCGTGGCCGCGGCAAAGATGAGACCTGTCAGCGTGACCACGGGAGCGACGAGCCAGATGTCGGCGTTGGTCACCGGTGCGATCAGCTGCGACTCGTACAGACCGCGCAGCGCCTTGTCGATGACGAATTCCTTACCCAGGAACAGGCCCACCGTGGCCAGGACGGCACCGATGAACGTCGAGATGAGGGCCTCCAGCACGAACGGTGCCTGGGTGAACCACCGGGAGGCACCGACCATGCGCATGATGGAGATCTCGTGGCGGCGGGAGAAGGCCGCGATCTGCACCATGTTGGCGATGAGGAAGACCGCCGCGACCGCCTGCACCGCGGCCACGAGGAAGGTGGCGTTGCGCACCGCGTCCAGGTTCTCGGTGGCCCCGCGCAGGTCATCGACCTGGTCGACCACGGTGTCCACCTGCGGCAGATCCCGCACCGGCTCCAGCGGGGCCTGGTCCAGCGGATCGCTCAGGCGCACGTGCAGCGCGGCGGGCAGGGCATCGGGGGAGGTTTCCGCGACCAACTGCGGGTCAGTGTCCCGGAAGACCTCGACGAAACGCTCATAGGACTGCTCACGCGAACGGTAGGTGACGGAGTCGACGCCTTCGGCGGCGTCGAGAAGCTCACGGACCTCCCGGCACGCCCCGGAGGAGCAGTCCGCGTCGTTGGCGGAGATGTCCTCGTCGAGCTGGACCATCACCTCCACCCGGTCGAGGTAGATGTCCTTGGTGTCCCCGGTCATCTGGGTGACCAGGAATCCCGTGGCCAGCAGCGCCAGGGAGATCGCCGTGGTGATGACGAGGGCGACGGTCATGGTGAAGTTCCGGCCCAGCCCGCGGAAGGCCTCCCGGAGGACGAATCTGATGTTCATGTGGTGCTCCTTGCCGCTATCGGGATTCGCCGTAGACACCGTGGGCGTCATCACGCACGAGTCGGCCCAGGTTGAGTTCGATGACGCGCCTGCGCATGTCGTCGACCGCCCGGGCGTTGTGCGTGGACATCACCACTGTCGTGCCGCCGCGGTTGATCTGGCCCAGCAACGACATGATGCCGGCGGAGGTCTCCGGGTCGAGGTTGCCGGTGGGTTCGTCTGCCAGCAGGAGCAGGGGGCGGTTGATCACGGCGCGGGCCACGGCGACACGCTGCTGCTCACCACCGGAGAGCTCGTGCGGCATCCGGTCGGCCTTGGACGCCAGGCCGACCATCTCCAGGGCCTCGGGCACCGATTTGTCGATCTGGCGGCGTTTCTTCCCGATGACCTCCAACGCGAAGGCCACGTTGTCGTGGACGTTGAGCTTGGGCAGCAGGCGGAAATCCTGGAAGACGTAACCGATGCGCTGCCGCAGCTGGCTGATCTGCCCGCCCCGAAGCTGATTGACGTGGAGGTCCGCAAAGTGGATGTCGCCTGAGGTGACGTTCTCCTCACGGATCAGCAGCTCCAGGAAGGTGGATTTTCCTGAGCCGGATGGCCCGATGAGGAAGACGAACTCCCCCTTGTCGATGGTCAGGGAGATATCGTCCAGGGCCGGGCGCGTCGAGGTCCGGTAGGCCTTGGTGACGGAGTCAAACGTGATCACCTCTCACACTGTAGCCAACGGCCTGTGATGATTGAGAGGCCTGTGAACGCAGGAGAAGGGGTGCCATCAAGTTGCCAGGAAGTGCTACGCCCGACTCAAGCCTGCTGCTGCTCCGCCATCCGCCAGCGGATGCCGGCCTCGAGGAAACCGTCGATCTCGCCGTCCAGCACCTTCGAGGGGTCATTGACCTCGAAGTTGGTGCGCAGGTCCTTGACCATCTGGTACGGGTGGAGCACATAGGAACGCATCTGGTTGCCCCAGGAGGCGTGGCCACCGGAACCGAGGGCGTCCATCTCGGCACGCTCCTCCTGGCGCTTCTTCTCCAGCAGCTTCGCCTGCAGGACCCGCATGGCGGAGGCCTTGTTCTGGATCTGCGACTTCTCGTTCTGACAGGTCACCACGATGCCTGTCGGGACGTGGGTCAGCCGCACGGCCGAGTCGGTGGTGTTCACGGACTGGCCACCCGGACCGGAGGAACGGTAGACATCCACACGGACGTCATTGTCCGGGATATCGATGGAGTCCACCTTCTCCACGACGGGCAGCACCTCGACCTCGGCGAAGGAGGTCTGGCGGCGGCCCTGGTTGTCGAAGGGGCTGATGCGTACCAGGCGGTGGGCACCCTGCTCGACCGAGAGCTGGCCGTACATGTAGTCGCCGTGCACCACGAACGTCGCCGATTTGATGCCGGCCTCCTCCGCGTAGGAGATGTCATAGACGTCGACCTTGTGGCCGTTCTTCTCCGCCCAGCGGGTGTACATCCGCATGAGCATCTCCGCCCAGTCCGCGGCGTCGATCCCACCCGCACCGGAACGGATGTTGATCAACGCCTCACGCTGGTCGTAGGCCCCCGACAGCATCGTGGTGACCTCGAGGGCCTCGATCTGCTCACGGACGTCGGCGAGCTCCCCGTCGGCCAGCTCGTCGCCGTCGTCCTCCTCCTCGGCGAGCTCGTACATGATGGGCAGGTCGCTCAGGCGCTGGCGCAGGTCGGTGAGTTTGCGCAGCTTGCCCTGCACGGCGGACAGTTCGGAGGTGACCTGCTGGGCATGGTCCGGGTCATCCCACAGGCTCGGATCGGAGGCCTGCTGCTCCAGCTCACGCACACGCGCGGACAACTCCTCCGGGTCCATCACCTTCTCGATGGTGGTGAGGGTGGAGTCCAGATCTTCGAGTGCAGCAGAGATTTCCGGTCGCATAACCTGACAGTCTACTTGTCCCCCGGCTGAGTCATCGCGCCCGAGGGGGCACAATGGGCCCATGACCAATCAGCACCCTGCCGCCAGCCTTGAAGACATGATCGCCGCGATAACGAAGACATTCGTCATCGCCCACGACCAGGATTCCGACGAACACCTCGCCCAGGCCCTCGTCTACAACGCCGGGCGCCTGGCCTGGCGGATGCGTGAACAGGGTGTGGACACCCGCCACAAGAGTTCCGTCTCCGATGTGGTGACGCAGGCCGACCACGCAGCGGAGGAGTTCATCGCCGGTGCACTGAAGCAGCTGCGCCCGGAGGACGGGGTCGTCGGGGAGGAGGGCACCGACCACCCCTCGACCTCGGGGCGGACATGGGTGGTCGACCCGGTCGACGGCACCTACAACTTCACCGTCGGTTCCGACTACTGGTGCGCCGCCCTCGCCCTGACAGAGGGCGATCCGGCCACCCCGGAGCGCCTCATCCTCGGTGCGGTACACCGCCCCGCGATGGGTTACACCTGGCTGGGTGGGCCGGAGATCCCGACGGTCCGGGACGGCCAGGGGGTGGCGAAGCTGCAGGACATCGACGCCGGGCAGCTCTGCCTGGCCACCTACCTGCATCCCACCTCGCTGGCGAAACCGGAGCGTCGCGAGGCATGGACCCGGGTCGTCGATGAATTCGCCACCCTGCGGATGCTCGGTGCGGCCTCCGTCGACCTCGCCTCCGTGGCGGACGGCTCGATGGGTGTGTGGATGCAGCACTCCGTCGCCGACTGGGACTGGCTGCCGGGCAAGGCGCTCGTCGAGGGGGCCGGCGGCGTCGGAGTGAAGGTCGAGGCCGCCGGAGTCACCTGGTGTGTGGCAGGTAATGCCCGCGCAGTGGAACAGGTCACGTCCGCGCTGGTTAGGATGTAGAGCCATGAGCACGTACGCCGATGACCTTGCCCTCGCCCTCGAACTCGCCGACCTCGCGGACGCGTTGACCTTCGAGCGCTTCGAGGCCACCGACCTCAACGTCACCGCCAAGCCAGACATGACCCCGGTCTCCGATGCCGACCTCGCCTGCGAGGAGGCACTGCGTGCGAAACTGGCCGAGGCCCGGCCCACCGACGCGATCCTCGGCGAGGAATTCGGCGGCGAGGTCACTCACGAGGGCCGCCAGTGGGTCATCGACCCGATCGACGGCACCAAGAACTTCGTCCGCGGCGTGCCCGTCTGGGCCACGCTGATCTCCCTGCTTGTCGACGGCCGACCCGTCGTCGGCGTCATCTCCGCCCCCGCGCTGGCCCGCCGCTGGTACGCCGCCGAGGAATCCGGTGCCTGGCGCACCTTCAACGGTGGCTCCCCCAAGAAGCTCAGTGTCTCCGGTGTGGCCTCCCTCAGTGACGCCTCCCTGGCCTTCTCCTCCCTGGAGGGCTGGGCCGAGCGCCGCCTGCGGGAGAACTTCATCGCCCTGTCCGACAAGACCTGGCGCCTACGCGGCTACGGAGACTTCTTCTCCTACTGCCTGGTTGCCGAGGGTGCGGTCGACATCGCCGCCGAGCCCGAGGTCTCCCTCTGGGACCTGGCCGCCCTGGCGATCCTCGTCACCGAGGCCGGTGGCCGCTTCAGCTCCCTGGCCGGGGCGGACGGCCCCCACGGCGGTGATGCGGTGGCCACCAACGGCCTGCTGCATGAAGAAACCCTCGCCGCGCTGCGCGGCGAGGGCTAGTTCCCGTCGTTCCTAGTCAGGGAGGCGGAAGCCGGCACCGACTCCCCCACGTGCGTCCACGTCCTTGAGGACGGCATCCATGGTGTGCGAGGCGGTCGGCATGAACAGCTGCCCCTGCAGCGGCGACTTGCAGGACAGGCGGTGGTCCGGCAGCACGCCACCGGAGATCATGCCCACCATGCGGTCACCCGCCAGCAGCGGCGCACCGGAATCGCCCGTCATGGCGCAGACCTGCGTGATGTGGACCTCCTCGTCAGCAGCCCACACGTGGCCGCAGGTGTGGCCGGTGGCCACACCCTGCTTGCACAGGACCTGCCCCGGCCCGACCGGGCCCCCGACGCTGTTGACCGTCACGCCGTTGTAGGTGCGTGTGAGCTCGGCATTCGAGCCCAGCTCCACGACCGAGTAATCATGGACCTGGTTGGTGGTGACGACCGTGCCGGTGGGGCCGACCTGCCAGGAATCGGCGGACCAGACCTGGTCCCCCGGTTGACCGCAGTGACCGGCGGTGAGACCGACCTTCCGGCCCTGCGCGTCCGTGCCCACCACACCGAGGGTGCACATCATGCTGTCACCCAGGTAGATCGGGGTGCCGGGGCCGTAGAGGGAGGCGTCCTGGTTCTGCACGACCATGGACTCCTCCGGGATGCGCGGCGCGTCGAACCAGGAACCCGACACGCGGTGCAGGACCCACTCATCGAAAGGCTTACCGGCCATGGTCTTGGCGACCGGGTCATTGTGCCAGCGGTAGTTCGGATCCAGGGGGACGGCATCCTCCTCGACGAAACGCCCGCGCATCTCGTCGGTGATCTCCACCTGGTCGACGTACTGGGTACCGGTCACGGGGGCGGAGTTGTCCTCCGCGGTCTCATCAGATTCGCGCAGCTTCGTGTTCGGGACATGGTCCACGATCGCCTGGTCCACTGCATCGGTGAGGGCGGTGTCCACCGCCGGGGCCTGCACGCCGAAAGCAGCCAGCTGGCCCCGAACCTGGTTGACCACGTCGACGGAAGCGACCTCCATCTGACCGGCGGGCTGCGGGGTCTGCTCAACCTGCGGGTTCTCCAGCTCCACGGCCTCGGGGGTTGCCGGAGCATCGACTGCTCCGGAGACCGGTGCTGCGAGCAGTACCGCCCCCATCACTATCGTTGCAGTCATGATATTTCTAACGCGGGAGTGCCGTCGCATGTGAGGTGGGGCCCTTCTGGTGGTGCTCAAACGAATACCTCAACATCATGCCACGGCACCCCCGAACCGGCAGGTGGGCATGAATGTCGTGTCCGAATGGTTACCAGCCTGCCAGGTTCGGATCCCGGGATGATGTAGCTCTCGTGGGCTAGATCCGGACATGTATCTCGCGGGATGCGACTCTCCCAGGACTCCCCGTCACCTGGGAGATACATGGCGGGAGCTAACGGACCAGACCTACATCAACAACCGTTACCTCCGCGCACGACGAAGCCCCCTGGACCACAAGGTCCAGGGGGCTGTCGGAATTGGTAGCGGGGGCAGGATTCGAACCTACGACCTCTGGGTTATGAGCCCAGCGAGCTACCGAGCTGCTCCACCCCGCGTCGGGTGATATTCACTTCACCACGTCCACACAAGATTGTTAACCCCGTGTTGACGACATGTGAAACTATAACCCACGATGTCTCCGGACCCCAAATCCCCAGTTCAACAGCATTTCGACTGCCGTCTTCCTGGTTTTCCTGCCGCCTGCCCGCCAGCTACCTAGACTCAGGTCATGACGAAGCTCACAGACTCCCCCGACAATGACGACGTGGACATCAAGCCCCGGTCCCGGGATGTAACCGACGGACTCGAGAGCACAGCCTCCCGCGGCATGCTCCGCGCGGTAGGCATGGGTGACGATGACTGGGAGAAGCCGCAGATCGGCGTCGCCTCCTCCTGGAATGAGATCACCCCCTGCAACCTCACCCTGCGCAAGCTCGCGGGATTCGCGAAGGAAGGGGTTCACGCCGCCGGTGGCTATCCCCTGGAGTTCGGCACGATTTCCGTCTCCGACGGCATTTCCATGGGCCATGAGGGGATGCACTATTCCCTGGTCTCCCGGGAGGTGGTCACCGATTCCGTGGAGACCGTGATGGGCGCGGAGCGTCTCGACGGCTCCGTTCTGCTGGCCGGCTGCGACAAGTCCATCCCCGGCATGATCATGGCCGCCGCCCGTCTCAACCTCTCGAGTGTCTTCCTCTACAACGGCTCCACCATGCCGGGGACCGCCCGTTTCGCCGACGGCCGCGAGGAGGAGGTCACTCTCATTGATGCGTTCGAGGCGGTCGGCGCCTGCCGTGCCGGCAAACTCTCGCAGGATGACGTCGACGTCATCGAACGCGCCATCTGCCCGGGTGAGGGCGCCTGTGGCGGCATGTACACCGCCAACACCATGGCCTCCGCCGCCGAGGCGATGGGCATGTCCCTGCCGGGTTCTGCCGCTCCCCCGGCGGTCCACCGCGACCGCATCATCCACGCCCGCCAGTCGGGTGAGGCCGTCGTCGGTCTGCTGCGCAACGGGATCCGGGCCCGTGACATCATCACCCGCGATTCCCTGCTCAACGCCGTCGCGGTGGTCATGGCCCTGGGTGGTTCCACCAATGCGGTTCTGCACCTGCTGGCCATCGCACATGAGGCGGAGGTCGATCTCAGCCTCGATGACTTCAATGCCGTGGCCGACAAGGTCCCGCATCTGGGCGACCTCAAGCCCTTCGGTCGCTATGTCATGGCGGATGTCTTCCGTATCGGTGGCATCCCGGTCGTGATGAAGGCGCTTCTCGACGCCGGCCTCATCAACGGTGACTGCCTCACCGTAACCGGCCGCACCGTCGCCGAGAACCTGGCCGATATCCGTACCCCGGATCCGGACGGAAAGATCCTCCGGGCCCTGGACAACCCCATGCACGCCACCGGTGGACTGAGTATCCTCCACGGCTCGCTCGCCCCAGAGGGTGCGGTGGTCAAGACCGCCGGTTTCGACGCCGACGTCTTCAACGGCACCGCCCGCGTCTTCGACCGCGAGCAACCCGCCATGGATGCGGTCCTGGGCGGTGAACTGAAGAAGGGTGACGTCGTGGTCATCCGCTACGAGGGCCCCAAGGGCGGGCCCGGAATGCGGGAGATGCTGGCCATCACGGGTGCGATCAAGGGTGCGGGCATCGGTAAGGATGTCCTGCTCGTCACCGACGGACGCTTCTCCGGCGGCTCCACCGGTCTGTGCATCGGTCATGTGGCACCGGAGGCTGTCGACGGCGGCCCCATCGCCTTCATTCAGGACGGCGACCCGATCCGGGTGAACATCCCGGAGCGCACCATCGACGTGGACATCCCGGAGGAGGAGCTGGCGCGGCGTCGGGAAGCATGGCAGGTACCGGAGAACCCGCGCCTGCACGGCGTGCTGGGTAAATACGCCAAGCTGGTGCAGTCCGCCTCGCGGGGCGCCGTGACCTACTGACCCAGGAACTCCGCCGGTGGTTCCGGGGCAGCCTCAATAGCTCTCCGGACCGGAGCTTAGTCTCCGATGAGGTTGGCGATGACGCCCGGGATATGGCTGGCCTGACCACCTGCGGAGACAACCCCCTCCAGACCATCCAGATGGGGAGAGTACGTTGGCGGGGTCATAAGTGGAGTGGCTCGGATAGGCGTGCGGATGCCGTACTTAAGTAGGTCCCGTCAGTTAGATCTGGATATGTATCTCGCGGGAGACCACTCCCCTGGGGTGCCCCGTCACCTGGGAGATACATGGCGGGAGCTAACGGACCAGACCTACATCAACAACCGTTACTTGAGTCCAAAGGGTCGTTGCAACACTTTCCGATGAGAAAGGGT
>NZ_RXHJ01000018.1 GCF_003955685.1 Corynebacterium hylobatis | reverse complement strand
GGGGGAGTGGCTGGGGTGACCTATCCGACCCTCCGCACCAGAATCTCGAGGAGGGCGGGGAGCACCACATTCGAGGGCCAGTAGGGCCAGGTCAGCGCAGGGACCAGGCCCAACATGAAGGCCTGGGCCCCACGGAGTGCGCCGGTCACCCGGCGACCGCGGAGCAGATTCCAGGCCACCGCCGCCTGGAAAGCCACGACGCTGCCGATCACGGCAGGGGCAGCGGGCAGCAGTACCCGCAGAACACGGCGGTAGGGCGGCAGCCACGAGTCATCGGCGAAACTGTTCAGCATCTGTCTGGCCCGGGGAAGGCTGATGGTGAGATTGAACACCGAGGCGACCGCAAAACCCAGCCCCACCACCCGGGTCGCGATCTGCAGCAGCGGAAGTGACATGGCTGGACTCCCTGAGAGAACAGGATGGAACAAGGCATCTCCATTATGCCCCGCACGCCACCTGCGGCGCAGCACAGAAAAGACCCGGCGGAGCATCCGTCCCACGGCCCGTAGAATGGGCCACTGCACCTCGTCCCCTCACTAGGAGAACAGCACATGGCCAACATCAGGGTCGCAATTGTCGGATACGGCAACCTCGGCAAGTCAGTGGAGAAGCTCATCGGCCAGCAGCCGGACATGGAGCTCGCGGGCATCTTCTCGCGCCGGGACACCCTGGACACCCTCGACCCCGACACCCCGGTGCTGCCGGTGGACGACTTCGCGGACAACACTGACCGGTTCGACGTCGCGGTGCTCTGCCTCGGCTCCGCCACCGACATCCCGACGCAGGCCCCGGAGTTCATCCGCCACGCCAACACCGTCGACACCTATGACAACCACCGTGATGTCCCACGTCACCGCGGGGAGATGGACCGCGTCGCGAAGGACAGCGACACAGTCGCCATCGTCTCCACCGGCTGGGATCCGGGCATGTTCTCCCTCAACCGCACCATCGGCCAGGCTCTCCTGCCGGGTGGTGGTCAGCACACCTTCTGGGGCCCGGGCCTGTCGCAGGGGCACTCCGATGCGGTGCGCCGCATCGCGGGCGTGCACAAGGCCGTGCAGTACACCATCCCTTCCCCGGAGGCCCTGGAGGCCGCGCGCAAGGGTGAGGCCGACGACCTGACCGGTAAGCAGACCCACCTGCGCCGCTGCTTCGTGGTCTGCGATGAGGCCGACCGCGAGCGCATCGAGAACGAGATCCGCACCATGCCCGACTACTTCGTCGGCTACGAGGTCGAGGTCAACTTCATCGATGAGGCCACCTTCGACGCCGAGCACACCGGTATGCCCCACGGTGGCCACGTCATCACCGCCGGAGACACGGGCGGTTTCACCCAGACCATCGGCTACACCCTGGAGCTGGAGCGCAACCCCGACTTCACCGGCGCCGTTGCCCTGGCCTACGCCCGCGCGGCGCACCGCCTGCGGGAGGCCGGCCAGTCCGGTGCCTACACCGTGCTGGAGGTCGCGCCCTACCTGATCTCGCCGACCCCGCTCGACGAGCTCATCGCCCGCGACGTGTAACAGGCTCAGCGGGTGAGCATCCCCGCCGCGTAGGCGGCCTGGCCGACATGCTGGGCGGCGTCGTCGATGATGGAGACCAGCCGGACCCCGCGGGTGACGGCCGGGTCCCAGGTGCGGTCGATGACCTCCGAAAGATCGGCTTCGCTGAGTCCGGCGACGTAGTTGCTCAACGCTTCCAGGGTGGCCCCGAGATAGTCGGTGAGCAGCTGCTGGTCATCGACCACGACCGCCCCTGCCTCATCGGGCTCGTGCCCGTAACCGAGGGTGTCGCCCACCTCACCCAGGCCGAATCTGTCCCGGAAGTCCGCCCAGAGTTCCGGGCGGCCGCTGAGGTGGGAGAGCTGGACATCGACCTCGCGGCCGCTGTGCCACAGCAGCCAGGCGATGGAATTGGGGTGATCCCCGGGGTGGGAGTTGAGCTGGGCGGGGGTCAGTGACGGCAGTTGTCCGGCCGCCGCGATGGGGCGGGAGGCCATGTCCTGGAGGATTTCGGTGACGTTCATCCCTCCACTGTGCTCATTTCCGGGGCGCGGCGGGTGCGGGTGCGGGGGTCACTGACCTTGACCAGCAGCACAGCGCCGACGGCGAGGACGGTGACGATCCCGAGGATGCCGTAGCGGTCGTTCCCGCCGCCGATGAGGACGAAGGCGGAGAAGGCCACCGGAGCGAGCCAGGAGACCGCACGCCCGGTCATGGCGTAGAGGCCGAACATCTGGCCCTCCCGGTGCGTCGGCGCCACGCGGGAGAGGAAGGAGCGGGCGGCGGACTGCGCGGGACCGACGAAGGTGCACAGGATGAGCCCGAAGATCCAGAAGCCCTGCGGGCCCTCCACGAACAATAGGATGACACCGACGGCGATCATGATGCTTAAGGAGCCGAGGATGACGGGTTTGGGGCCGAGACGGTCATCGAGCCAGCCGCCGGCCAAGGCGCCGAGGGCGGCGGTGACGTTGGCGGCCACACCGAAGAGCAGGACATCACCGGCGGAGAGGCCGTAGACACTCACCGCCAGGATTGCGCCGAAGGTGAACACGCCGGCCAGACCGTCGCGGAAGACGGCGGAGGAGAGGAGGAAGAACACCGCGTTGCGGTCCTCGCGCCACAGGCTCTTCAGGTCGCGGAACAACCGTCGGTAGGAGCCGATGAAGGAATCGGCCTTCTCCCCGGAGGGGCGGATCTCGGGGACACGGAAGAGCACCGGCAGGGCGGAGACGGCGAACCATGCGGCGGCGAAGACGGCGACCAGCCGGATGTTCAGCCCGCCCTCGGTGGGCAGGTTGAGCAGTCCGCGGGTCTCGCCCTCCCCGGCGACGAAACCGAAGTAGCAGGCCAGGAGCAGGGCGATGCCGCCGACATAGCCCATGCCCCAGCCGAATCCGGAGACCCGGCCGACGGTCTCGGGTGTGGAGATCTGCGTGATCTGCGCGAAGTAGTTGACCTCGGCGATCTCGAAGGTGATGGAGGCGACGGCCATGATGAGCACGCCGAGCCAGAAGTAGAAGGCGGCGTCGTCACGCACGAGGAAGAGCGAGGCCATCAGTGCCACGGTGAGGAAGGTCCACACACCCAGGGAGCGGCGCCGGGTGCCGCGCAGGTCGGAGCGTTGCCCCATGACGGGGGTCAGTGCGGCGATGAGGACGCCGGCCAGGCCGATGGCGAAGCCGTAGTACTGGGCCGGGGTGAAGGGGCCGGAGACGTTCTGGCCGACGGAGTCGGTGAGGTAGACCGCGAAGATGAAGGTGACCAGCACGGCGTTGAAGGCGGCTGATCCCCAGTCCCAGAGGCCCCAGGCGAGGACGGTGCGGCGGTCGGTCATGGGTGCTGAGTCTAGGTGGGGATCTGCTCCAGCGCAGCAGCAATGAGCCGTTTCCGGTCCGCCGCCTGCAGCGGCTCGTGGTGGACGTGGTCGTGTGCCCACAGCCCGTAGGCGATGAGCTGGACGAGGTAGGCGTCGGAGGAATCGGGCTCCGGCATCCACCGCTTATCGACACCCGCCCACACCTCCTTGTACTCGGGCTCATTGCGGGCGTCGAGGACCATGAGCAGCTCCGGCAGCTCGGCGGTCCGGCCCATGGAGATGACCACCGCGCGCAGACGCTGGGCCTGGTCGAGTTCGGCGGCCCGGGCGCCGGCGATGCGTTCGAGTTCGACCTCCCACGCCTCGGCGAGGTGCCGGTGGATGCCCAGCATGAGTTCGTGACGGCTGGGGAAGTGGTAGATGATGCCGGACTTGGACAGGCCTGCCGCTTCGGCGAGGGCCTCGAAGCTGACCGCCTCAAGCCCGTCGGCGGCGATGAGGGTCACGGCGGCGTCGAGAATGAGTTCGCGTTTACTCCGGCGCATGGGCACCTTTCGGGTTACCGCGGAAACACCAGGCGGTGATCAGGGCGAAGACGCCCGCGATCACGGCGAGGGCCGCGAGGAGGTTGAGGTAGGCGGTGTCGTAGGCGGCGGCGTCGAGAGCGGTGATGACCATGCCGGCCCCGGCGGTGCGGGCGTAGAGCAGCGGGAGCAGACTACCGAGGATCGCCACGGAGAGCAGGGTGCCGAATTCATAGGAGACCGCTTCCACCCCTGCGGCCATCCCGGCGCGGCGGACCGGCGCGGAACCGATGATCGCGGTCGAGGAGACCGACATGATGGCACCCGCGCCGGCACCCACCAGGGCCAGCGCCCCGATGAACAGCACCAGCCGGTCCTGGCTGCCGGCCCAGGTGGCCAGGCTCACGCCGAGTGTCACCGCCAGGAAACCGCCGGGGATCAGCGGAACGAAACCGACCCGGTGCAGACTGGCCCCGCCGAGCAGGGAGAAAGGGAAGGCGGCGATGGTGACAGCGACGACGATGAGGCCGGCCTCCAGGGGGCTGTAGCCGGCGACCAGCTGGAAGCGCTGGGTGGTCAGCAGCTCCAGGCCGGCCACGGCGAACATCGCGCCGGTCGCGGCGAGGACACCGCCGGTGAAGATCCGGGAGCGGAAGATGTCGAAGGTGAGCAGGGGGTCGTCGAGACGGCGCTGGCGGCGGACGAAGAGCACCGCGCCGCCGACGGTGAGCAGGCTGGCGACCGCCAGCAGCCAGCCGGTGCGGTCCGGGTTGGCCAGTTCCTTGATGGCGGTGACCAGCGAGGCCAGCGTGACCAGGGCCTGCAGTGAGCTGAGCGCGTCCCAGCGGCGGTTCGGGTTGGGCATGTTCGGCGGTGCCACGGCGACAGTGGCCACCAGTGCGGCGATCACGATGGGGACGTTGATGAGGAAGACCGAACCCCACCAGAAGTGCTCGAGGAGCAGGCCGCCGATGACCGGGCCCAGGGCCGCGCCGATGACGGCAACCGAGCCCCACACGCCGATGGCGGTGTTGCGTTCGCGCTCGTCGGTGAAGGTGATGCGGATCAGCGCCAGGGTGGCGGGCATCATCGTCGCGGCACCCAGGCCGAGGAAGGCGCGGGCGGCGACGAGGAACCAGGCGCCGGGGGCGAAGGCGGCCGCGAGGGAGGCCAGCCCGAAGATGGTCAGGCCGATGAGGAACATCAGGCGGTGACCGATCCGGTCGCCGAGGGAGCCTGTGCCCAGCAGCAGACCGGCCAGCACGAGGGGATAGGCGTTGATGACCCACAGCGCCTGGGTTTCGCTGGTGCCCAGCTGCTGTCGCAGCTCCGGCAGCGCGGTGTAGAGGATGGAGTTGTCCACCCCGATCATGAGCAGACCGAGGGAGATGACCAGTAGGAATGCCCATCGCTGGGCTGGCGTGGAGTCCACGTTGTCGAGATGTCTCACACCGGGAAACTGTACCGACCGTTCATTACAGTTACAACATATGCGCGTAGCGTTGTGGGCATGGCACGCAACTACGCAGAACAACTGATCGCCACGCTGGAGAATCAGGGCGTGGAACGCATCTACGGTGTCGTCGGAGACAGCCTCAACCCCATCGTCGACGCGATCCGACGCTCAGGCATCGAGTGGATCCATGTCCACAACGAGGAGGCCGCCGCCTTCGCCGCGGGCGCCGAATCCCTCATGACCGGGAAGCTCGCCGTCTGCGCGGGCTCCTGCGGCCCCGGCAACACCCACCTCATCCAGGGGCTCTACGACGCCCACCGCAACGGCGCACAGGTCCTCGCCCTCGCCTCCCACCTGCCCAGCCTGCAGATCGGCACCTCCTATTTCCAGGAGACCCATCCCGAGATGCTCTTCCGGGAATGCTCCGGTTTCTGCGAGATGGTCAACTCCCCGGATCAGGGTGCTCGCCTGCTGCACCACGCCATCCAGTCCACCGCCGCCGGCCGTGGCGTCTCCGTGCTGGTCATCCCCGGCGACATCAGCGAGGACGAGGCCGGCGACGACATGTTCCTCGACTCCACCATCGCCACCGGCCGGCCGGTCGTCTACCCCGATGCCGCAGAGGCAGCCGTCCTGGTTGCCGCGATCAACGACGCCGAGACCGTCACCCTCTTCTGCGGTGCCGGCGTGGCTGATGCCCGCGAACAGGTCCTTGCCCTGGCGCAGAAGATCAAATCCCCCGTGGGACACGCCTTCGGCGGCAAGATGCACATCCAGTACGACAACCCCTTCGACGTCGGAATGTCCGGCTTGCTCGGTTACGGCGCCTGCCACGACGCCATGCACGAGTCTGACCTGCTCATCCTCCTGGGTACCGACTTCCCCTACAGCGAGTACCTGCCGCAGGAGAATGTCGCGCAGGTGGACATCGAGGCCGCCCACATCGGCCGTCGTACCACCGTCCGCCACCCTGTGGTCGGCGACGTGGGCGCCGTCATCGAGAACATCCTCCCGCATATCGAGGAGAAGACCGACCGTTCCTTCCTGGACCGGCAGCTGACACGTCACGCCGAACTGCTGGGCAGCGTCGTTGACGCCTATGCGGACAAGGCGGAGAGCAGGAAACCCATCCATCCCGAGTACGTCGCGGCGCTCATCGACGAACTGGCCGCCGAGGATGCCGTCTTCACCATCGACACCGGCATGTGCAACGTCTGGGCCGCCCGCTATCTCACCCCCAACGGCCGCCGCGCCGAACTCGGCTCTTTCCGGCACGGCACCATGGCCAACGCCCTGCCGCACGCCATCGGCGCGCAGCTGGCCGACCGCGACCGCCAGGTGGTCACCTTCTCCGGCGACGGTGGCCTGTCCATGCTGCTCGGCGAGCTGCTCACCGTGAAAATGCATGACCTGCCCATCAAGATGGTCGTGTTCAACAACTCCTCCCTGGGCATGGTCAAACTCGAGATGCTGGTGGCCGGCATGCCGGACCACGGCACCGACCATGAGCATGTGAATTTCGCCGCCATCGCCGAGGCCATGGGCATCCGTTCGGTCCGTATCGAGGACCCGAAGAAGTTGCGCAAGGGACTCAAGGAGGCCTTCGCCCACCCCGGCCCGGTACTCATCGACGTGGTCACCGACCCCAACGCACTGTCCATCCCGCCGGAGATCACCTGGGACATGCTGGTGGGCTTCTCGAAGGCCGCCACCCGCACCGTCTTCGGCGGCGGGGTCGGCCGGATGGTCGACCTGGCCCGGGCCAACCTCCGCAACATCGGGGCTGCCGGGGCGGTGTAGGGGGACGACCCTGCCCTGCATGGTGGCGGGGCTCAACCCTGCAGCGGTATCTTTGTCTCCGCCCGGCTCCCGCCACGGCCCCGGGTCCTCTTCTCCTCCGTCACGCGCTGGCCTACTATCCATGTGGCCACCTGGGTCCGGGAGGAAAAACTGAGTTTGGCCAGGATCCTCTCCACGTGGCCGTCGACAGTACGGCGCGAAAGAACCAGTTCCTGGGCGATCTCCCGGTTGGTCAGCCCCCGGGCCACAAATTCAGCCACTTCCAGCTCCCGGGTTGTCAACGGACCGTCCTCGGTACGGACGACTTTTCCACGAGGGGAGGAAGACGAATCCAGGGCTACGGCAAAGGCCTCGGAGACCGTCAGCGAATCCGGCAGCTTCGGCATCTGCCCGGCAGGCAGCTTCAGCGCGTCCCTGCAGGCGGCAACGGTGTCCTGTGTGACCTTTGCGATGTGCGGGCCGAAAGCCAGCAGGGACGTGCCCATGTTGCGCCAGACGGAGTCTGCGGCTTCCGCCAGTTTCCATCCCCGCTCATATTCACCTGTGGAGACCGCGGTCCAGCACAGCACCTCAATACTCATGGCGGTGCAGATGAGGTCGTGGAAATCCCGCTGGATCTCCAGTGCCTGCAATGCACACTGCTTCGCAGCCGCGTAGTCACCCAGATGCCAGTGGCAGACACCTGTGATCCACCAGATGAACGACAGGTTCCACCGCTCGTCGTATCTCTCCGCCAGCTCCCGCGCCTGCCGGGCCACCGCCAGACCGGTCTCAGCTTCCCCGTTGAAAGCCAGGGCCATGACCAGCTGGAACATGGCGAGCAACTGCTCTGCCACCCGATCCGCGGCTTCGTGGGAGGCTACGGCGGTGCGGTAGAGCTCGATTGCGGTGGGCAGCTCCCCGATGAACAGGTGATGGAGGGCCTTCCAATGCTGGTAATGTCCGAGCATCACCGGGTCACCCAGTTCCTCGGCTATCCCGCGTGCCACCTCGAGGTGCTCTGCGGCTGCGTCATGATCGCCCTGGATGAGACACACCCAGCTGATGGCCCAGGACGCTGTTCCCCGTTCCCTGCGGGACAGCTCCCCCTGCCGGAGAATCCGTTCCATGGTTTGCCTGCCGTCACTCAGGTATTTTCCTGACACCCAGTGGTACCGCAGCTTCGACCCCATTTGTGCTGCCGCATCATGTCCCCCCGGGGTGGTCAGTGACCAGTCCATGGCCACCATCAGGTTCGGTCGTTCCCGCCGGGTGGCTGCAAGGGCCTCCGCCTGCCCGGAACCGCACCATTCCTCTGCCCGGGCCACCACCCGTTTCAGGTAGACATCCCGGTGTCTCGAGCGCAGGAGCATGAGTTCGTCCTCGTCGGTGGGAAGTTGTGCCCCGTATTCCCGGATGGTCATCAGCATTCGGTAGTTGACCTGGTCGGAATCGTGCTCTGCCAGCACAATGGACTTGCTGACCAGCTGGTCGAGAAAGTCGAAGATCTCATCGGGGGAGAGTTCCCCGAAACCACAGACCTCCTCGGCCGCGTCCAGGTCGAAAGCACCGGGAAAAATCGACAGTCTGCGCCACAGGAGCTGCTCCGCCGACGTACACAGATCAAAGCTCCAGCTGATCAGGGCCTGGAGCGTCTGCTGCCGGGGCAGGGATGTGCGGTCACCACGGGTGAGAAGCTGGAACCGACGGTCCAGCCGTTGCAGTAACTGCCGGGGAGACAAGGTGCGCAGCCGGGTGGCCGCCAGTTCAATGGCCAGGGGAATGCCGTCCAGCTGAACACAGAGTTGAGCGATGGCATCGCGGTTGCTGTCAGTCACCGCTAAGTCTGGTACCACCTGACGGGCCCGCTCCACGAGCATGGCAACTGACTCGAACTGTTCTATGTCCTGGACTGCGCTGGAGTTTCCGTCGTTAAGGGGAGGAGTGGATAACGGAGGAACGACACAGATCTGTTCCCCGGCAATTCCCAGGGGCTCGCGGCTGGTGGCCAGGACACGTACCCGCGGTCCAGTCGCCAGCATCGCGACCACGAGCTCAGCCGCCGCCTCAAGGACGTGCTCGCAGTTGTCCAGCACCAGCAGGAGTTCTTTGTCGGCGACATAGCTGGTCACCCGTTCAGATGCGGTGCGATTGGACTGGTCCGGGATCTGCAGCGCGTCCGCAACGATGGAGGCCACCCGTTCACCGCTCTGCAGACTGTCCAGCCCAGCCAGCCACACGCCATCGGCGAAGACCTGCCCGGTGCGTTCAGCAAGCTCTGTGGCCAGACGGGTCTTGCCCACCCCACCCGGGCCGATCATGGTGACCAGACGGGATTCCACGAGCAGGTTCCGGGCCTCCGCCAGTTTTCTCTCGCGCCCCACGAAGTTGGTGACCGCAGTCTGAGGGCGTAGCGGCCCCTGTCTCAGCGTCCCGGTCCTTGTGTTCATTGTGTTACTCCTTGTTCGCTGAATGACTGCGTGGCTGTTGGACCGGAAACCTGGTCAACGGTCAAGGCGATCCGAACTGCCGATGCTTCCGAAATGCTTCTGGGCAGGGGCTTCTCCTGTTGCCCGGGTATACCCGTTGGCTCCTGCCCGCCAGATGAGGTCAGAAATGGGTAACCAGTGGGGCAATTTTACTCGTGTCCCGAATCTCATCTGCCATTAAATTGTAACTTGCGACACGAAAGGGTCTCGGGAGGTCATCTCTTCCGCTGGCCCGGGGCCTCTTCTCCGGGGTTGCTCACGTTCCCAGGTGACTCTGCTCGCCCGGCCGGAGGCCATCGCATCCCACCACACATTCCCCGACGTCCGGAAGGACAGTTTGGAGGCCAGTGTTGAACACCGAATCATCTCCCGCGTCAGTGGAGACTGTTGCATCCGCTCCAGTCGTTGACTCCCGGGAGTTGCGCAACGTCTTCGGCAAATTCGCCACCGGCGTAACCGTGGTGACTTGCCGCACCCCTGACGGAACCCCGCACGGCGCCACGGTCAACGCCTTCACCGCGGTGTCCCTGGACCCCCCGCTGGCTCAGGTGACCCTCATCCGCGGCAACAAAGCCTCCCGGTACCTGGAGGATGCCCCGTTCGCCATCAACATCATGGCGGAGGACCAGCTGGACGTATGTCTCAACTTCGCCGGGAAACCCATGAAGGGCACACCCCGGTGGCGTTCTGACGAGGGCATTCCCGTCCTGGAGGGTAACGCGGCGACGCTGGAGTGCAGACCGTGGCGGATCTACGACGGCGGCGATCACGTCATCGTGATCGGCGAGGTCATCGCCATGGAGCTCAATGACGCCGATCCCCTGCTGTTCGCCTCGGGGAAATTCCGCCAACTGGGCGGTTACTGCGACGGCACTCCTTGGGAGGCGTCCGGCGACGCGCTCGCCTTCGGTTGGTTCGAGGGGTCCACCTCGTTCAAGTCCTTCTGAACCCACCGGCACAATCACCGACAGCACCCCCATTTCACCGAAGGAGACGACCATCATGACCACCACCACGGGCACCGCCCAGAGCGACATGTCTGCTCGCACCACCCCCGCCAACCCCAAGCTGCCCATGACGGGTGACGAGTACATCGAATCCCTGCGTGATGGCCGGGAGATCTACCTGCACGGGGAGCGTGTCCACGACGTCACCACCCACCCCGCCTTCCGTAACTCAGTGCGGATGGTGGCCCGGATGTACGACGCTTTCCACGACCCGGCCACCGCTGATCTGCTGCTCACTGACACGGACACCGGCTCGGGAGGAAAGACCCACCCGTTCTTCAAGGTTCCCCGTTCCGTGCAGGATCTCCAGGAGTCGCGTACCGCCATCGAGACGTGGGCGCGGATGAGCTACGGCTGGTTCGGTCGCTCCCCGGACTATAAGGCCGCGTTCCTGGGCACCCTGGGCGCCATGCCGGAGTTCTACAACCCGTACCAGGAGAATGCACAGCGCTGGTACAAGGAATCCCAGGAGAAAGTCCTCTACTGGAACCACGCCATCATCAACCCGCCGGTGGACCGCCATCTCCCGCCGGATCAGGTCAAGGACGTGTTCATGAAGGTGGAGAAGGAGACCGACAACGGTGTCATCGTCTCCGGCGCGAAGGTGGTGGCGACAGGTTCGGCGATCACCAACTTCAACTTCATCTCCCACTACGGACTGCCGATCAAAAAGCCGGAGTACGCACTCATCTGCACTGTGCCGATGGATGCCCCCGGCATCAAGCTGATCTCCCGGACCTCCTACGCGCAGAACGCCGCCGTCACCGGCACCCCCTTCGACTATCCGCTGTCCTCGCGGATGGATGAGAACGACGCCGTGTTCATCTTCGACAAGGTGCTCGTGCCCTGGGAGAACATCTTCGCCTACGGCGATCCGGACCAGATCAATGGTTTCATGCCTCAGACCGGTTTCATCCAGCGTTTCACCTATCAGGGCTGTATCCGTCTGGCAGTGAAGCTTGACTTCATCGCCGGCCTGCTGCTCAAGGCCCTGGAGATCGCCGGCACCCAGGATTTCCGCGGCGTGCAGGCCAGGGCCGGTGAGGTCATCGGCTGGCGCAACATGTTCTGGGCCCTGGCTGATGCCATGATGCTCAACCCGGACCAGGGGCCCAACGGCTCCGTCCTGCCGAAGATGGATTACGGACTGGCCTACCGGATGTTCATGGCCCAGGGCTACCCGCGTATCAAGGAGATCATTGAGCAGGACGTCGCCTCCGGACTGATTTACCTGCCTTCAGGTGCCCTGGACTTCAAGAACGCTGAAATTCGCCCCTACCTGGATAAGTATGTCCGCGGCTCCAACGGTATCGAGGCAGTCGATCGCGTCAAGCTGATGAAGCTGCTGTGGGACGCGATCGGTTCCGAATTCGGCGGCCGCCATGAGCTCTATGAGCGCAACTACTCGGGTAACCATGAGAACGTGAAGATCGAGATGCTCATGAACGCCATGAACAATGGCACGACCGCCACCATGAACGGCATGGTCGAGGACTGCATGGCCGAATACGACCTGGATGGTTGGACCGTACCTGATCTGTTCAGCGGCGATGACGTCAACATGTACCTCAAGGGCCGCCGCTGACCGCACTCTCTGCCGCTTCTCGTCCCGGGTTCCCCCGAGACGGGAAGCGGATACTGCTTCGGGTTGCTCCTGCTGACAGGGTTCCCGCCCTGACAAGAACAAATTTCGAAAGGAAAACAACAATGACTGATTCCCTGCCCAATCCCACTGCCAAGGGTTCCGGTACCGCAGCGACCGAAAAGTTCAAGGGCGAGTCCATCAAGTCGGACACCTCCAAGGAGCGCGCCGGCGCGATCTACACCGATCTGCTGGCCGCCATCGCCGAGGTCGCCCACAAGCACGAGGTCACCTACGACGAGTACCGCGTCCTGAAGAACTGGATGATCCAGGTCGGCGAGTACGGCGAGTGGCCGCTGTGGCTGGATGTCTTCGTTGAGCACGAGATCGAGAAGATCAACTACAACCGCCACCACTACACCGGCACCAAGGGCTCCATCGAGGGCCCCTACTACGTCGACAACGCACCCGAGCTGCCCTGGAAGTGCGAGATGCCGATGCGCGATCAGGACAAGGCCGCACAGCCGCTGATCTTCCAGGGTCAGGTCACCGATGTGGACGGCAAGGGCCTGGCCGGTGCCACCATCGAGCTGTGGCACGCCGATGAGGAGGGTTTCTACTCCCAGTTCGCACCGGGCATCCCGGAGTGGAACCTGCGCGGGACCATCGTCACCAACGACAACGGTGAGTACGAGATCAAGACCCTGCAGCCGGCTCCGTACCAGATCCCGGCGGATGGTCCGACCGGCTGGTTCATCGAGTCCTACGGTGGCCACCCGTGGCGTCCGGCCCATCTGCACCTGAAGGTGAAGAACCCGGGCTACCGCGAGATCACCACCCAGCTGTACTTCCAGGGTGGGGAGTGGACCGAGAATGATGTCGCCACCGCTGTGAAGCCGGAGCTGCTGCTGGATCCGCAGAAGGATCCGGAGACCGGGTACAACGTCGTCGAGTACGGCTTCGCCCTGGACAAGGAGAATTAGCCCCGGCACCCCTGTGGTTTTCGTCGGTCTGTCTCGGCGGCATCTCCCTGCATCTGAACCAGGAAGTGCAACCGGCACACCGGGGGCAGCGCCCTGACCTGGAGGCTGGGGCGCTGCCCCTGTCTGCCCCTACCGTCTCCGGAGCCGATGAGCCGTCGGAAACACCGGGTGGACGGTCACCACGACCCGGGCGGCAACCATCTTTCTGTTCTGTACGATCTGTACGATTTCAAGTGCGCTGTACGATCTGTACGATCTTCGTCCCGCCGAACTACCCCTTGCACTTGACGCGGCGTCAACCAGCACACTGGGACACGTGACCGACCACACCATCGGCGAGGCCGCCGACATCCTGAATGTAACCACCCGCACGCTGCGGCACTGGGACCACATCGGGCTTCTCGTGCCGGGCTGGCGGACCTGGGCCGACCACCGTCTCTACACGGAGGCGGATCTGGACCGGGCGTGGCAGATCCTCGTCTACCGCGAGGCCGGGCTCCCGCTCAAGGAGATCGCCGAGCTGCTGGATGAGCCCGCTTCCGCCCGTGACGCCCTGCTGCACCAGCGCGAGGTGCTGGTGGAACGCATCGGTCACCTGCACCGGATGGTCCGGGCAGTCGATGACATCCTCAAGGAGGAGACCATGTCAGTGGAAGACCGTATGAAGCTCTTCGGTGACCAGTGGAGGCCGGAGTACCAGGAGGAGGCGCAGCAGCGCTGGGGTGAGACCCCGGAATGGGAACAGTCCCAGGCGGTGGTGGCCAACCTCAGTGACGAGGACTGGCTCGCGGTGAAACAGGAGCAGGATGAGTTCGTCGCCCTGCTCGCCGACGCCGCCGCCCGCGGCGTGGAGCCGGGGAGCGGGGAGGCGGGCGGGGTCGTCGAGAAGCACCGGGCCTCCATCGGTCGCTTCTACGAGATCTCCGTGGAGAAGCAGGTCCTGCTCGCCCGTATGTACACCCAGGACCAGCGCTTCAACGTCACCTACCGGGGGCACGCGGAATATCTGCTCAGCCTCATCGAGGCCCAGGCGCAGCAGGAGGGCATCGACCTGACTGACGTGCAGTGGCGTTAGCGCCCGGCGGATGTCCTTGTCCAGGAAACTTTCAGACTTCGTTCAGCGCGGCCGAAGAGCAGGGGGGTTGACTCAAGGGCATCTACAGGGAAAGTGATGGACAATGGAAGACATGAACGACACCCAGGCAGACCAGAACGATGTCAAGGTCCTTGTCGTCGACGATGAACCCAACATCGTTGAACTGCTCACCGTCAGCCTGAAATTCCAGGGATTCGACGTCCGCACCGCCAGCTCCGGCACCGAGGCGCTGCGCGTGGCCCGGGAATTCAACCCCGACGCCTACATCCTCGACGTGATGATGCCCGGCATGGACGGCTTCGAGCTGCTGACCAAACTGCGCAACGAAGGTCTCGACGGCCCGGTGCTCTACCTGACCGCCAAGGACGCCGTGGAACACCGCATCCACGGACTGACCATCGGCGCCGACGACTACGTGACCAAACCCTTCTCCCTGGAGGAGGTGATCACCCGGCTGCGGGTGATCCTGCGCCGCGGCAACATCAAGGAGCAGGATCCCGAGGACGCGACCATCTCCTACGCCGACCTCACCCTCAACGACGAAACCCACGAGGTGACCAAGGCCGGCCGGATCGTCGAGCTCTCGCCCACCGAATTCAACCTCCTGCGCTACCTCATGCTCAATGCCGAGGTCGTGCTCAGTAAATCGAAGATCCTGGACAACGTCTGGCACTACGATTTCGGAGGCGACGGCAACGTCGTCGAGTCCTACATCTCCTACCTGCGCCGCAAGATCGACACCGGCGACGTGCCCCTGATCCACACGGTCCGTGGCGTCGGATACGTGCTCCGGACGCCCCGCCAGTGACGCTTCCTCCCTACCCTGCCTCGCCCAGCCCCGGACCGGACACACCGCCGGTGGATAACCCCTACGCCAGGCTCGATCCGCGCGACACCCTCCACCCGCCGCCGGCCCCGCACGTCCCCGAACGCGCGTGGCCCCTGCGGACCTGGCTCGTGGTGATCATCGTGGTGATGTCCGGCCTCGGCCTGGCCGCCAGCTCCGTCGCTGTGTCCTCGATCATGCGCGAGGTCACCTACTCGCGTGTCGACGAGGACCTGATCAACTCCCTCGGCGGCTGGGCGAAGAGCTCGGAGATCTTCAAGTCCGACAGCGACTCCCGGCCGCCCTCGGACTACGTGGTGATCAAGATCTTCGAGGACGGCTCCACCATCGTCTTCAATGACCCCGGGGACCTGCCCCGGTTATCCAACGTGGCGGTGGGGCGCCCACCCCAGACCGTCGATTCCGCGCCGGGCAGTGAATCCAACATCCGTTGGCGCGTGATCGCCAACCGCGAGGGCGGGGTCACCACCGTCGTGGCGAAGAACCTCGCCCGGGAACAGGCCCTGCTCTACGGACTGGCCCTGGTGCAGGTGGTCATCAGCGTCATCGTCCTGGCGGTGCTCGCCCTGCTCAGCTACTACGTCGTCCGTCAGGCCATGGCCCCGCTGCGCGAGGTTGAACGTACCGCCGGTGAGATCGCCGCCGGTGACCTGGACCGCCGTGTCCCCGCCTGGCCCCGCACCACCGAGGTCGGCCAACTCTCCCACGCGCTGAACACCATGATCGGCCAACTCCAGGAATCGGTGGAGACGGCCCAGAGCAAGGAGGAGCAGATGCGCCGCTTCGTCGGCGACGCCTCCCACGAGCTGCGCACCCCGCTGACCTCCGTCCGCGGCTACACCGAGCTCTACCGCTCCGGCGCCACCACCGACGTCGAGATGGTGCTCACGCGTATCGACGGCGAATCCCGCCGCATGTCCCTGCTCGTGGAGGACCTCCTCGCGCTCACCCGGGCCGAGGGCTCCCGCCTGGAACTCAAACCCGTCGACCTGCTGGAACTGTCCCTGTCGGTGGCCGCCTCCGCCCGGGCGGCCTTCCCCGGCCGGGAGGTGACCGTGAGCAACGAGACCTCCTCGGTGCCGGTGGTCGAGGGCGATGCCTCCCGCCTGCACCAGGTGCTGCTCAACCTCATCTCCAACGGCCTGACCCACGGCGGCCCGGATGCCGCCGTCACGGTGACGCTGGGACTGCAGGAGGACGACGTGGTCCTCACCGTCGCCGACGACGG
Source organism: Corynebacterium hylobatis (assembly GCF_003955685.1). GTDB lineage: Bacteria > Actinomycetota > Actinomycetes > Mycobacteriales > Mycobacteriaceae > Corynebacterium > Corynebacterium hylobatis. The sequence goes on along the minus strand of NZ_RXHJ01000018.1, from coordinate 35,496 downwards.
CCGCGGTATGTCGGCCGAGGCCGCCAGCCACATCTTCGAACGTTTCTACCGGGAGGACGCCTCCCGCTCCCGCGCCTCGGGAGGCTCCGGCCTGGGCCTTGCCATTGTGAAGTCCCTGGTGGAGAAGCACGGCGGCACCATCACCGTCGACTCCGCCGAGGGTGAGGGCAGCACCTTCACGGTGCGGCTGCCGCGCCCGGCCTGAGGGGCGGGCGTTGGGTTAGGTCCGGTCCGGTAGATCTCGACACGTATCCCTCAGGTGACCCGGCCCGGCAAGGGGCAGGTGTCCGGGGAGATACATGTCCGGACCTAACGCACGAGAGCTACATCAACACCCCCTCACCGCTCAGGCGGTGAGGATCACCTTCAGCGCCTTGGTCTCGGCCGCCCGGCTGAAGACGTCATAGGCCTCGATGATGTCGTCGAGTGGGAAGGTGTGGGAGACGAAGGGGGTCGCGTCGAGTTTCTTCGAGGCGACCATCTTCAGCAGTGTGTCGGTGGTGTTGGTGTTGACCAGGCCCATCGTCATGGCGATGTTCGAGATCCACAGCTCATCGAGCGGCAGCTCCACCCCGGTGCCGTGCACACCGACGTTGGCGACGGTACCGGCGGGGCGGACAATGTCCAGGCACATGGTGAAGGTCTGCGGGATGCCCACGGCCTCGATGGCCACATCCACGCCCAGGCCGTCGGTCAGCGCGATGACCTGGTCCTTCCAGTCCGCATCGGAGGAGACGACACCGTCGGTGGCACCGAACTTCTTCGCCTCCTCGACGCGGTTGGCGTCCAGGTCGATGGCGATGATCCTCGAGGGACCGTAGAGCCCGGCGGTGAGCATGGCGGCCAGACCGACGGGGCCCGCACCGATGACCGCGACGACGTCGCCGGGCTTGACCCGGCCGTACTGCACGCCGATCTCGTGGCCGGTGGGCAGGATGTCTGAGAGCAGCACACCTTCGGCATCACTGACACCCTCAGGGAGTTTGTGCACGGAGGTCTCGGCGAAGGGGACCCGGACGTATTCGGCCTGGGTACCGTCGATGAGGTGGCCGAAGATCCAGCCGATGCCCGGCGCGCCCTCGTCTGCCCGGCAGTGGGAGTAGACGCCCTGTTTGCAGTAGTCGCAGCGTCCGCAGGCGCTCACGCAGGAGAGGATGACCCGGTCACCGACCTTCAGGGTGGTCACGGCGTCACCCACCTCGGTGATGGTGCCCACGCCTTCGTGGCCGAGGATGCGGCCCTCGGTGACGGCGGGGACGTCGCCCTTGAGGATGTGGAGATCGGTGCCGCAGATCGTGGTCGTGTCGATCTTGACGATGATGTCCGTGGGCTTCTGGATCACCGGATCCGGCACCTCCTCCCAGGATTTCTGGCCGGGTCCGTGGTAAACGAGAGCCTTCATGGGAGTGTCTCCTCAGTCAGTGGTGCAGAATTTCAGATGGGGGCGATGCGGGATCGCCGGATCAAGCTCGGAAATCTGGGACTGTGCTGTGACCGGCCTTAGGCTCAGGGGTCACATCCCTGAGCCTAGTGCGCGGTGGAGACCCCCACGGCCGGTTCGGGGAATCTAATCAGAGGCCGCGCCCAGCCGTGCGATGGTGCCGGCGACATCCAGGTCGTCGATGTCGTGGGTCTCCGGGTCCTCATCAGCGTGCTCACCCAGGAGGTGGCGCACATAGGACAGGTCCTTGTCCCCGCGGCCGGAGAGGTTGACCAGGTAGACGCGGTCCCGCCTACCCTCGTCCTCGTCGAGCTCGGCCAGATGTAGCGCGTGCGCCAGGGCGTGGGAGGACTCGAGAGCGGGGATGATGCCCTCGTAGCGGGTGAGCATGCGGAAGGCCTGGAGGGCCTCCTTATCGGCGACACCGACGTAGGAGGCCCGCCCGGTCTCAAGCAACCAGGCGTGTTCCGGACCCACACCGGGGTAGTCCAGCCCGGCGGAGATGGAGTGGGAGTTGAGGACGTCATTGTCCTCCTCGCCGAGCATGACGTAGGAGCGTGAACCGTGGAGGATGCCCACCCGGCCGCGGTTGAGTGGGGCGCCGTGCTTCCCGGTGTCCAGGCCGTCACCGGCAGGCTCGACACCGATGAGCTGCACATCGGTGTCCTCGTAGTACTCCGCGAAGGCACCGATGGCGTTGGAGCCGCCGCCCACGGCGGCGATGACGGCGTCGGGGAGCCGGCCGACCTCGGCGAGCATCTGTTCGCGTGATTCCTTGGAGATGACCCGGTGGTACTCCTTGACCAGGCTGGGGAAGGGATGCGGGCCGGCGGCCGTGCCCAGCAGGTAGTGGGTGGTCTCGTAGGAGTCCACCCAGTCCATGAGGGCCACATCCACCGCGTTCTGCAGCCCGTTGCCACCGCCCTCGTCCACCGCGACGACCTGGGCACCCATCAGGCGCATGCGGTAGACGTTGGCCTGCTGCCGGGCCACGTCACGCGCACCCATGTAGATGGTGCACTCCATGCCGAAACGCGCGGCGGCCATCGCCGTGGCGGTGCCGTGCTGGCCCGCCCCGGTCTCGGCGATCAGTCGGGTCTTACCCAGACGCTTGGCCAGCAGTGCCTGCGCCATGACCTGGTTGCCCTTGTGCGCGCCACCGTGGACCAGGTCCTCGCGCTTGAGGAAGATCCGGGCGTGGCCCCGCCCCTTACCCTCCCGCGGCAGGTTCACGCACTCGGTGACCGGGGTGGGGCGGCCGAGGTAGGAGGTGTAGAGCTTGTGCAGCTCCGCGATGAACTCCGGGTCCTGCAGCGCCTCGGCGTAGGCGCCCTCCAGCTCATCGAGGACGGGCAGCAGCTGGGGCGGGACGAACTGGCCGCCGAACTTCCCGAAGTAGGCGGGCAGGATCGTGGGGCGCGCCTCACCTTCGGTCAGTTCGGGGTTGTCATGGAGGCGGGGAGTCAGATTCATGAACTCAACCATAGGCCGCGGGGGTGCACCGGGCGGCCGGTTCCCGCGACCTACTCGTAACTCATCCGGTAGGGGCCCTCACCGTCGCGGATGGTCTGGCAGGCCAGGGTCTGATCCTCCTGCTCTATCTCGTATTTCGACAGCACCTCGTTGTTGAGCATGTGGGAGGGTCCGCCGGTCAGGGTGCACTGGCAGGTGCCGCAATGGCCCTCCATGCAGGAGTAGTAGGCGGGGATGGCCTCGGCTATCAGGGCGTCGAGAAGCGTCTGGTCCGCGGGCCAGGGGAAGGTGTATTCCGTGCCGTCGACATCGGCGGTGTGCTCGGTCATGGTTTCCACTCCAGGGCGGTGATGATGTCCCCGGCAAGTCCGGGCAGATGTTCGTGGCGGGTGCCGCGGAGCCGGCGGACCTCGCCGATCTCGGAGGAGGCGGCAGGGACGAACCAGTCGGTGTCGGAGATCAGTGAGACCACCCGGGTGCCCTCCGGTACAACCGCCTCGAAGGGGACACTGGTCATCAGGTCACCGGCGCCGCGGCCCATGACGATGCTCACCCCGTGTCTGACCACAGGGTTCGGCGGCAGCGGCAGCCCCCGGAAGGCGGCGCCGAGGCCGACGAGAGTGCGCACCCGGCCGGGGAACTCGTGGGCCAGGCGCAGCCCCAGGTGACCGCCGAGGGAGTGTCCGACGATGTCGATACGCTCCCGCTCCGCCAGCAGCTCACCGGTGACTTCCATGAGTTCGGCGAAGGACTGCTCAATGCGCACGGTGCCGCGCCGCCCGTAGAGTGGGGCCACCACCGGTACCCCGAGGTCGAGCAGTCCGTGGACGGTGCCCTCGAAGTTGCCGGGCGAACCCATGAGCCCGTGCAGCAGCATCACTGGGGTGCCCTCGACCTGCTCCAGCGGGGGCAGGGCAGGCAGGGTGCCGCGGTGGGGGACCCAACGCAGCAGTGACATCTAGCGCGGGTTGCCGTTCTCGTCGGTCTCGAGGACGGCGCGGATCTTCTCGGCGGCACCGTCCATCTCCGCGGGGTCGGTGGCGTCGGCGGCGATCGCCTTCGAGAAGTCGTACTCGCCCATCCGGTCTGTGGGGAAGATGTGGATGTGGGTGTGGGGCACGTCGAAACCGGCGATGATGTAGCCCGCGCGGGAGGAGCCGAAGGCCTCCTTCACGGCGCGGCCGATGTTCTGCGCGACCTCGTTGAGGTGGCGCCAGACGGTGGGGGAGAGGTCGGTCCAGCGGTCGGTCTCCTCGACGGGGACGACGAGCACGTGGCCGTACCGCAGGGGTTCGATGGTGAGGAAGGCGACGACCAGATCGTCGCGGTAGACGAAACGGCCCGGGAGCTCGCCGTTGATGATCTTGGTGAACACGCTACTCATGCCAGACAGGCTACATCTAGACTTGATGGTCATGCGCATTCTCGTGATCGGTTCGGGCGGCCGCGAACACGCCCTCCTCAAGGGCCTGGCCGCCGACCCCGCCACCTCTGACCTCCATGTCACCCCGGGTAACGCCGGCATGTCCGACCTCGCCACCGTGCACGCTGATGCGGGCAAGGTTGATGACGGTGCCGCCATGGTCGCCCTCGCCCGCCGGATCGAGACAGACCTCGTGGTCATCGGCCCGGAGATCCCGCTGGTCGCGGGTGTGGCCGATGACCTGCGGGAGGCGGGTTTCCGTGTCTTCGGACCCTCGGGAGAGGCCGCCCAGATCGAGGGCTCGAAGAAGTTCGCCAAGGAGGTCATGGCGCAGGCCGGCGTGAAGACGGCCCGCGCGGAGCAGCTGGTCCCGGGCACCCCGGAGGCGGAGATCGAGGCCACCCTGGACCGTTTCGGCCCGACCTGGGTGGTCAAGGACGACGGCCTGGCCGGCGGCAAGGGGGTCGTGGTCACCCCCGACCGGGCCGCCGCCCTCGAGCATGTCCGGGCCGTCCACGGCCTGGGCAACCCGGTGCTGCTGGAGTCCTTCCTCAACGGCCCCGAGGTCTCCCTGTTCTGCCTGGTCGACGGCGAGACCGTTGTCCCGCTGCTGCCGGCCCAGGACCATAAGCGCGCCTACGACAACGACGAAGGCCCGAACACCGGCGGCATGGGTGCCTACACCCCGCTGCCCTGGCTGCCTGAGGAGGGTGTGCAGCGCATCGTCGACGAGGTCTGCGTGCCCGTCGCGAAGGAGATGGTGCGTCGTGGCACCCCCTATTCCGGTCTGCTCTACGCCGGTATCGCCTGGGACGCTGACGGTCCGTGGGTGGTGGAGTTCAACGCCCGCTTCGGCGACCCGGAGACCCAGCCGATCCTCGCGCTGCTGGAGACCCCGCTGGCTACGCTCCTCGACTCCGTCGCCTCCGGCACCCTCGCCGAGCAGCCGCCGCTCGAGTGGGCGGATGCTTACGCCCTGACCGTGGTGCTGGCCGCCGAGGACTACCCGGCCGCCCCGCGCACCGGTGGTGTCATCAGCGGTGACGTGGTCACCGATCCGGAGAAGGTGCTGCATGCCGGCACCGCCCGCAATGAGGCCGGGGAGCTGGTCTCCGCCGGTGGCCGCGTGCTCAACATCGTCGGTGTCGGTGCCACCCTGGAGGATGCCCGCGACGACGCCTACGCCACCATCGGGCAGATCACGCTGGAGGGTTCCTTCTACCGCAACGACATCGCCCTGCCGGCCGTGGAGGGGAAAATCTCGCTGTGACACTCGCCAGCAGCCGCAGCAACGTCCAGCCCTTCCGCGTCATGCAGATGCTTGACCTGGTACACCGCCGGCGCCGGGAAGGACGCGACACCATCATGCTGTGCGCGGGCCAGCCCGCCACCGGCGCGCCCGCCTCAGCCCTGGCGGCTGCCGGGGATGAACTGCACGCCTCCGCCCTGGGCTACACCGAGGTCATCGGCGACCGGGATCTGCGCGAGACCGTCGCCGCCTGGCACTCGGAGACCTATGGCGTGGACACTGCGGCCGAGAAAGTCGTCATCACCACTGGTTCCTCCGGTGGTTTCGTGGCGGCTTTCCTGGCCACCCTCGACCACGGTGACGTGGTCGCCCTGTCGTGCCCCGGTTACCCTGCCTACCGAAACATCCTCGGCTCTCTCGGGGCGCGGGTCGTGGACCTGGTCTGCGATGAAACCACCCGCTTCCAGCCCACCGCCGACATGCTCGAGGCCCTGCCTGCACAGGACCGGCCGAAGGCCGTGATCGTCACCTCCCCCGGCAACCCCTCGGGCACGATCATCGACCCGGCGGAGCTGGAACGCATCGCGAAGTGGTGTGAGGACAACGGTGCGGTCCTCATCTCGGACGAGGACTACCACGGCATGAGCTTCGGCCGCCCGCTGGCCACCGCGCGTCAGTTCTCCGACCGGGCCATCGTGGTGGGCACCCTGTCGAAGTACTTCTCCATGACCGGCTGGCGCGTCGGCTGGCTCATCCTGCCCGATGAGTTGATCACCCCCGTGGAGAATCTCCAGGCCTCACTCGCGCTGTGTGCCCCGGCGATCTCGCAGATCGCGGGTCGGGCGGCCTTCTCCCCGGAGGCGCGCGCCGAGCTCGACACCCATGTGGAGCGCTACCGGGCCGCGCGCCGGGTACTTCTCCACGAGCTGCCCAAGATCGGTTTCACCCGCTTCGCGGAGCCGGACGGCGGCCTCTACCTCTGGCTGGACGTCTCGCACGTCACCGATGATTCAGAGGCCTGGTGCCATGAACTCGTCGAGGAGATCGGGGTGGCCTTTGCGCCGGGCGTGGACTTCGATCCGGTCAACGGCCACAAGTGGGTGCGTCTGAGTTTGTGCGCCCCGGAGTCGGAGACCCGGGAGGCCTGCCGCCGCCTGGGGGAGTACGTCTCCGCCCGCTGAATTCCCGGACTGCCCTGACGCTGCGCTGGCCCCCTGACTGGGTCCCACCGCAGCGTCATTTTTATGCCTTTCCACCCCCAGGTGCCCCGGCGGTAACCAGATAACCGGCTGGTGCTGCTCGACGACTATCCGGCCGAACTGTGGCGCACCCTGCCCGCACCCTCCGAACGGGAACTGCTCGAGGGGGCGCTGACGATGGCCGGTGCGGAGGCCGACAGGGAAGAGGAACTGGACCTGGAGACGGTGGTCGCCCGCCTCGCCGGGACCGGCTAAACCTTCGCCAGGCTGGGCAAAGAGCAGCTGCGCCGGGTGATCACGCTGATCGCCCACAACGCCGCGCTGATGAAAAACCACCGCACTCGGCCCGCGACCACACCCCGCCCGGGACCGCCCCGCCGGCACCCGACGGTGACCGGGCCACCGATGCAGAACTGCGGGACTGGCTGCTCGGTCTCGGCGGCACCCGCCCGGAGGTCCTCAACCACCCGGTCCTGTCCGCCCTCATCTGCACCGTGGCCCGGGCTTGTCGACGTCCCCCTGTCCACCGTCTGCGGCAACACCGACCCCGCCGCCACCTCCGCCGGTATGGCCGGCTGGGCCGACCGCACCACCACGGCCTTCTCCCCGGCCACCCTGTCCTGGGACCACGACGCCCTGCGTACCGACGCAGGCACCCTACTGAACCTTCTGGAGGAAGCCGCATGAGTCCCGAACGCTTACACCTGTGGCCCACCGTCACCATCTCCGCCTACCCGGCTGACTCGAAGGTCGCCGGCGTGGGCTGGGCCCTGGGGCGGGGGCCTGGGTGACATCTCCGGCCCGACTCTGGCCGGTGTGATCATCAGTCTGGGCTTCGCCACCAGTGGTCCTTTCCTGCTGTTCTCCGTCGTCGCGGTCGCCGGTTGCCTCCTCGCCTTCTCCCTGCGGCCCCCGCGTGCCACGGCCCCGACCGCCGCCCCGCAGCCGGTGAAGACCCCCGCCTGAGCGGCGCATGCGATAATCACTGTTGTGGCTGATAAGAAGAAGATCGCGAACGTCCTGTCCAACCGCTACGCCTCCACCGAGCTGACTGAGCTGTGGAGCGCGGAGTACAAGATCATCCTGGAGCGCCAGCTCTGGATTGCAGTGATGAAGGCGCAGAAGGACCTGGGCGTCGACATCCCGGCGGAGGCCATCGAGGCCTACGACGCCGTCATCGACCAGGTGGACCTTTCCTCCATCGCCGACCGTGAGCGGATCACCCGCCACGACGTCAAGGCACGCATCGAGGAGTTCAACTCCCTCGCCGGTCACGAGCACATCCACAAGGGCATGACCTCGCGCGATCTCACCGAGAACGTCGAGCAGCTGCAGATCTACCGTTCCCTGGAACTGATCCGTGACAAGTCTGTCGCCGTCCTCGCCCGCACCGGCGACCGCGCCGCACAGTACCGCTCCCTGGTCATGGCGGGCCGCTCCCACAACGTTGCGGCACAGGTCACGACCCTGGGCAAGCGCTTCGCCACGGCGGCCGACGAGATGCTGGTGGCCATCGAGCGGTTGGAGAACCTGCTTGAGCGCTACCCGCTGCGCGGCATCAAGGGGCCGATGGGCACCTCCCAGGACATGCTCGACCTCATGGGGGGTGACCAGGACAAGCTGACCGCTCTGGAGCGCTCCATCGCCGACCACCTCGGTTTCTCCCGCATCTTCGATTCCGTGGGCCAGGTCTACCCCCGGTCCCTCGACTTCGATGCCGTCTCCGCCCTGGTGCAGCTCGGTGCCGGCCCCTCCTCGCTCTCGCACACCATCCGCCTCATGGCCGGCACCGAGACCGTCACCGAGGGCTTCAAGGAGGGCCAGGTCGGCTCTTCGGCGATGCCGCACAAGATGAACGCGCGTTCCTGCGAGCGCGTCGGTGGTCTGCAGGTGATCCTGCGCGGTTACCTCACCATGGTGGCGGACCTGGCAGGCCAGCAGTGGAACGAGGGTGATGTGTTCTGCTCCGTCATCCGCCGCGTGGCGCTGCCGGACGCGTTCTTCGCCATCGACGGCATGTTCGAGACCTTCCTCACGGTGCTCGACGAGTTCGGTGCCTTCCCGGCGATGATCAACCGCGAGCTGGAGCGCTACCTGCCTTTCCTGGCCACCACCCGCATCCTCATGGCCGCCGTCCGCGCGGGTGTCGGTCGGGAGACCGCACACGAGGTGATCAAGGAGAACGCCGTCGCCGTGGCCCTGAACATGCGCGAGAACGGCGGCGACCAGGACCTCGTCGAGCGTCTGGCAGCCGATGAGCGTCTGCCCATGTCGAAGGAGGATCTCGACGCTGCGCTCGCCGACCGTCACGCCTTCATCGGCGCCGCGGAATCTCAGGTCGACCACGTGCTGCGGCGCATCCAGTCGCTTGTCGACGCCCACCCGCAGGCCGCCGGTTACCAGCCGGGCGAGATCCTCTAGCCCGGAGGCGTCACATCGAAGGTCAGCTCCACGAACTGCCCCGTCTGCCGCGTCCCGGTGAGGTGGAGGTGCGAGCTCTCCAACCGGCGGGGAAACAGTGGCGCCCCGCCGGGCAGGAACACCGGGGCCAGCGTCAGGGTGATGCGGTCGAGTGCGCCGGCGTCGAGGAACTGACCTGCCAGGTCGCCACCGCCGACGATCCACACGTCACCTGCCCCGGCTGAGGCGAGGATCCCCGGCAGCGCGTCGGCCACCGAACTGTTGATCACGCGGACGTCCACCCCCGCCGGAACAGGGAGCTCGCGGGAGGAGAAGACCCAGGTAGGTCTGGAACCGTAGCTCTCCGTCCACTTCTCCGGGAAGTTCAGCAGATCGAGCTCTCGGAGCATCCATTCGTAGGTGGTGGAGCCCATCGCCAGGGTGGATACGCCGACCAGGAGGTCATCGATCCCGGCCTCCGCCTCCTGGGCCCCAGGCACGTCGAAGAGCCACTGCAGGGAGTTGTTGTCGTCGGCGAGGAAGCCGTTGAGCGTGGTCGCCGTGTAATAGAGGAAAGCCACGCCCTCAAGTCTACGGTCGGCGGGGACTGCGCGGAACCCACAATTACCCAAGCACCTCGGCCGGGTCTAAACTGCTGGCCATGCGTCCTGAGCTGTCCGACTACAATCACCTCTCCGCCGGCAAAGTCCGTGAGATCTACGAAGTGGATGACCACACCCTCCTGATGGTGGTCTCCGACCGGATTTCCGCCTACGACCACATCCTCGATCCGGAGATCCCGGACAAGGGGCGTGTGCTCACCGCGATGAGCGTGTTCTTCTTCAACGCCATCGACTTCCCCAACCACCTCGCGGGACCGGCGGATGACCCCCGGATCCCGGAGGAGGTGCTGGGCCGGGCCCTGATCGTGAAGAAGCTGAAGATGCTGCCCTTCGAGTGCGTGGCACGCGGCTATCTCACCGGCTCCGGGCTGAAGGAGTACCAGGCCGACGGCACCGTCTGCGGTATCCAGCTGCCCGAGGGTCTGGTCGAGTCCTCGAAGCTGCCCGAGCCGATCTTCACCCCGGCCACCAAGGCGGAGCTCGGTGATCACGATGAGAACGTGAGCTTTGAGGCGGTCGTCGCAAAGCTCGGTGAGGACCGGGCCGACGAGCTGCGCGAGGCCACCCTGCGGATCTACTCCGAGGCCGCTGCACTCGCCGAGTCCCGGGGCATCATCCTGGCCGACACCAAATTCGAGTTCGGCCTCGACGAGAACGGCACCCTCGTTCTTGCCGATGAGGTGCTGACCCCGGACTCCTCACGCTACTGGCCGGCGGACAGCTACGAGGAGGGGAAGGTCCAGCCCAGCTTCGACAAACAGTACGTGCGCAACTGGCTCACCTCCCCGAAGTCCGGCTGGGACGTCAACGGCACCACCCCGCCGCCGGTCCTGCCCGGTTCCGTCGTGGAGGCCACCCGCGAGCGCTACATCGAGGCCTACGAGCGGCTTTCGGGCAAGAAGTTCGCCACCTGGGTCGGGGACTGCGTCTAGCCGGTGACTACGATCGGGGACATGACTCTGCAGCCCCCGATCGCCCCGCGCCACCCGGTGGTCCGTGAATTCCACGGCCGCACCTTCATCGACGACTACGAGTGGATGCGGGACAAGGACTCCCCGGCGACGATCGCCCACCTCGAGGCGGAGAACGCGTACACCAAGCAGCAGACCGCGGACATCGAGGACCTCACCGAGGAGATCTACACCGAGATCAAGTCCCGCATCAAGGAGACGGACATGTCCGTCCCACAGCGGTCCGGTGACTGGTGGTACTACGGGCGCACCGAGGAGGGCAAGGACTACGGCTACTCCTGCCGGATCCCCGTCGACGCGGCGCATGACCCGTGGACCCCGCCGGTCATCCCCGAGGAGGGCCGCCCCGAGGGTGAGCAGATCATCCTCGACCTCAATGCACTGGCCGAGGGCCACGAATTCTTCTCCCTCGGTGCCTCCTCCGTGACCACCTCCGGCCGTTTCCTCGCCTACTCCGTGGACACCACCGGCGACGAGCGCTTCACTCTCCACATCAAGGATCTGGAGACCGGCGAACTGCTGTCCGATGTCCTGGAGAACGTCTACTACGGTGCGACCTGGGCGGGGGAGGACCACCTGTTCTACCAGCGTGTTGACGAGGCCTGGCGCCCCGACACCGTGTGGCGCCACCGCATCGGCACCGACCCCGCCGAGGACGTCTGCGTCTTCCGCGAGGACGACGAACAGTTCTTCACGGGCGTCGGCTCCACCCGCAGCGAGAAGTACCTGATCATCGAGGCGGCCTCCAAGATCACCTCCGAGACCCGCGTCCTGCTGATGGACAACCCCGAGGGCGAGTTCGAGGTCCTGTGGCCGCGGGAGAAGAACGTCGAGTACTCCGTCGACCACGCCGTCCTGCCTGGCCTGGAGGGCGGGGAGGACCGGTGGATCGTCACCCACAACGCCACCGGCCCCAACTTCGCCATCGGGGAATGCCCTGTCGCGGACCTGCGGCCGCTGCGGAAGCTTGAGGAGCTCATCCCGCACGACCCGGAGACCCGCATCGAGGGCGTGGACACCTTCCAGGGCCACATCGTCGCCTCCTACCGCCGCGGTGCCATCGGCCGCCTCGCCGTCATGGAGCTGAGCGCCTCCGGCTGCTACGACACGTTCAAGGAACTGGACTTCGACGAGGAGCTCTACACCGCCGGTTCCCTGGGCAACCCGGAATGGGACGCACCCGTCATCCGCATCTCCTACGGTTCCTTCACCACCCCGGCGCGCCTCTACGACTACCGCATCGCCTCCGGTGAGTTCACCCTGCTCAAGGAGCAGGAGGTGCTCGGCGGTTACCACCGCGAGGACTACACCGCCCACCGCCTGTGGGCCACGGCCGAGGACGGCGAGCAGATCCCGGTCTCCGTGGTGCACCGCGCCGACCTGGACCTCAGCCGCCCGAACCCGACGGTGCTCTACGCCTACGGTTCCTACGAATCCAGCATCGACCCGGGCTTCTCCATCGCCAGGCTCTCCGTCATGGACCGCGGAATGATCTTCGCGGTGGCTCATGTCCGCGGCGGCGGCGAGATGGGGCGCGCCTGGTACGACAACGGAAAGCTGGAGAAGAAGAAGAACACCTTCACCGACTTCATCGCCGTCGCCGACGAGCTGATCTCCCGCGGGCTGACCACCCCGGACCGGTTGGTCGCCGAGGGGGGTTCCGCCGGTGGCATGCTCATGGGCGCGATCGCCAACATGGCCCCGGACCGTTTCGCCGGGATTCAGGCCATCGTGCCTTTCGTGGACCCGCTGACCTCCATGCTCAAACCGGAACTGCCGCTGACAGTCACCGAATGGGATGAGTGGGGCGACCCCTTCCACGATCCGGACGTCTACGACTACATGGCCTCCTACGCCCCCTACGAGAACGTCGCGGCGAAGGACTACCCGGACATCCTGGCCATCACCTCCATCAACGACACGCGCGTGCTCTATGTGGAGCCGGCGAAGTGGATCGCGAAGCTGCGTGAGACCGCCACCGGGGGACAGTTCCTGCTCAAAACGGAGATGTCCGCCGGACACGGTGGTGTCTCCGGCCGCTACGCGCGCTGGCGCCAGACCGCCTTCGAGTACGCGTGGACCCTGTGGACCGCGGGGGCTGTGACCGTTCCGCCGCGACAGAGTGAGCGGGCCGTGCGATAATTCCCCTTATGCGCGGCCGTCTCCTGGTTTCAGTCTCCAGTATTTTCTCCGACACCAGGGGAGCGGTGGCGGGCATGATGAAGTTGCTCGACGCGGAGGGGATCCCCGTCTCGTTGCTCGTCGCCCCGCACATCGACGGCAACTGGCGCCTGGCCCGGGACCACCGCACCCGTGACTGGCTGCTCGCCCAGCAGGAGGCGGGCCGGGTGCTCATCCTCAACGGCTTCGACCAGGCGGTGCAGGGCCGGCGCTCCGAATTCGCCAACCTGGACGCCCACGAGGCCCGCCTGCGCCTGGCCGGGGCCACGCGGCAGATGCGCAGGATCGGTTTCGAGATGGACATCTTCGCCCCGCCACGGTGGCGGATGTCGCCGGGCACCCTCGAGGTACTGCCGGAATTCGACTTCGCGCTGGCCGCCAGCACCCGCGGCCTGCACAACCTCACCGACGGCTCCTTCCGACAGTGCCGCAACCTGTCCGTCGGTGAGGGTTTCGGCGCGGCGAAATGGTGGCGGCGTAACGTCATCCGGGCCGCCGAACGCGGCGCCGCCCGCGGCAACACCATCCGCCTGTCCGTGTCGGGGCGCAACCTGGAGGACCGGAAGGTCTCCTCGGATTTCCTGCGTGCGGCCGTCGCCGCCGTTGCGGCCGGCGCGGACCCGGGCGACTACCGTGCCATGATCTGAGCCGTAGTCTGGGGCCATGACGACGCTTCTCAGCACCCCCGTGACCCTCAACGACTCCACCTCCTCGACCCTCGGCGACATCGCCGGTGGGGACCTGATCCTGCTGGTCAACACCGCCTCCGAGTGCGGCCTGACCCCGCAGTACGCCGGTCTCCAGCAGCTCGCCTGGGACTACGGCGACCGTGGCCTGACCGTCATCGGCGCGCCCTGCAACCAGTTCGGCGGCCAGGAGCCGGGCACTGACGAGGAGATCTCCTCGTTCTGCTCCCTCAATTACGGGGTGAGCTTCCCCCTGCTGTCGCGCCTGGAGGTCAACGGCGAGGGGGCGCACCCGCTCTACCGTCAGCTCACGCAGGTGGCGGATGCAGCCGGCGAGGCGGGGGATGTGCAGTGGAACTTCGAGAAATTCCTCATCGCTCCCGACGGTGCGGTCATCGCCCGTATCCGGCCGCGGACCGAACCGCAGGACCCGGAGGTGGTCTCCCTCATCGAGGCCAACCTGCCCCGCTGATAGCACCTTATCTACTGGCCAGATCGTGCGAAGTATTCCGGTTTGGTGTAGCAGGCTAGAATGAAGACCGACCAATTACGGCGAAGATAAGGGAAAACTGTGGCCCGTGTTGTTGTGAATGTCATGCCGAAGGCGGAGATCCTGGATCCCCAGGGACAGGCCGTCCACCGTGCGCTGGGACGCATCGGCGTCACCGGCGTCAGCGACGTACGTCAGGGCAAGCGTTTCGAGCTGGAGGTGGACGACTCCGTCTCCACCGCCGACCTCGAGAAGGTCGCCGAGACGCTGCTCGCCAACACCGTGATCGAGGACTTCGAGGTTGTGGGCGTGGAGGTCGCCAAGTGACCGCGAAGATCGGTGTCATCACCTTCCCCGGCACCCTCGACGATGTCGACGCCGCCCGCGCGGTGCGCATCGCCGGTGCCGAGGTGGTCAACCTCTGGCACGCCGATGAAGACCTCAGGGGCGTCGACGCGGTCGTCGTCCCCGGTGGTTTCTCCTACGGGGACTACCTGCGCTCCGGTGCCATCTCCGCCATCGCCCCGGTGATGCGCGCGGTCGTCGACGCCGCAGGAAAAGGCATGCCCGTCCTGGGTATCTGCAACGGCTTCCAGGTGCTGACGGAGGCCCGTCTGCTTCCCGGTGCCCTGACCCGCAACCAGGGGCTGCACTTCCACTGCACCGACACCTACCTCGAGGTGGTCAACAATGACACCGCGTGGACGAAGAACTACGAGACCGGCCAGAAGATCCTCGTGCCGGCCAAACACGGAGAAGGCCGTTTCCAGGCCGCCCCGGAGACCATCGAGCAGCTCGAGGGCGAGGGCCGCGTGGTCTTCCGCTACACCGACAACTACAACGGTTCCCTCAACGCCATCGCCGGCATCACCAACGAGACCGGCCGTGTCGTCGGCCTCATGCCGCACCCGGAGCATGCCGTCGAGATCCTCACCGGACCGTCCACCGACGGCCTGGGGATGTTCCTGTCCGCCATCGGCACGATCGCAGCCTAGGAGGCGCAACACACAATGACTGTCCACAACGACACCGTCGACGCCGCCAAGGCCACCCCGGAGCTCGAGCAGCCCTACGCTGAGCTGGGTCTCCTGGATGATGAATACACCAAGATCAGGGAGATCCTCGGCCGCCGTCCCACGGACGCCGAGCTGACCGCCTACTCCGTGATGTGGTCGGAGCACTGCTCCTACAAGTCCTCCAAGGTGCACCTGCGCTACTTCGGCCAGACCACCACGCCTGAGATGGCGGAGAAGATCCTCGCCGGCATCGGCGAGAACGCCGGCGTGGTCGACATCGGGGGCGGCGACGCCGTCACCTTCCGCGTCGAATCCCACAACAGCCCCTCCTTCGTGGAGCCCTACCAGGGTGCGGCCACCGGCATCGGCGGCATCGTCCGCGACATCATGGCCATGGGCGCCCGCCCGATCGCCGTGATGGACCAGCTGCGCTTCGGCCCCGCCGACGCAGCCGACACCGGCCGTGTCCTGCCGGGCGTGGTCTCCGGCATCGGCGGCTACGGCAACTCCCTCGGCCTGCCCAACATCGGCGGCGAAACCGTCTTCGACGAGGCCTACCTGGGCAACCCCCTGGTCAACGCGCTGTGCGTGGGCACCCTGAAGGTGGAGGACCTCAAGCTGGCCTTCGCCTCCGGCACCGGCAACAAGGTCATGCTCTTCGGTTCCCGCACCGGACTCGACGGCATCGGCGGTGTCTCCGTCCTCGGTTCCGCGAACTTCGAGGAGGGTGCCGAGCGCAAGCTGCCGGCCGTGCAGGTGGGCGACCCCTTCGCCGAGAAGGTCCTCATCGAGTGCTGCCTCGAGCTGTACCAGGCCGGCGTCGTCGTCGGTATCCAGGACCTCGGTGGCGGCGGCCTGGCCTGCGCCACCTCGGAGCTGGCCGCCGCCGGTGACGGTGGCATGCGCGTCAACCTCGACTCCGTACCGCTGCGCGCCGAGAACATGACCGCCGCGGAGATCCTCGCCTCCGAGTCCCAGGAGCGCATGTGCGCCGTGGTGTCGCCGGAGAACGTGGAGAAGTTCAAGGAGATCTGCGCCAAGTGGGAGGTTCCCGTCGCCGAGATCGGTGAGGTCATCGACGAGAAGGACCGCTACCTCGTCTACCACAACGGCGAGCTCGTGGTCGACGCCCCGGCCTCCACCATCGATGAGGGCCCGGTCTACGAGCGACCCTTCGCCCGCCCGGAGTGGCAGGACGAGCTGCAGCAGCAGACCCCCGTCGAGCGTCCCGACGACCTGAAGCAGGCCCTGTTCGACATGGTCGCTTCCCCGGCGCTGTGCTCCCGTGACTTCATCACCGAGCAGTTCGACCGCTACGTGCGCGGCAACACCGTCAAGGCGAAGTACTCCGACGCCGGTGTCCTGCGCATCAACGAGGAGACCAACCGCGGTGTCGCGGTCTCCGCGGACGCCTCCGGCCGCTACACCCAGCTGGACCCGCGCACCGGTGCCCGCCTGGCACTGGCCGAGGCCTACCGCAACGTCGCCGTCACCGGCGCGAAGCCGGTGGCCGTGACCAACTGCCTCAACTTCGGCTCCCCGGAGAACCCGGATGTGATGTGGCAGTTCCGTGAGTCCGTCCACGGGCTGGCCGACGGTGCCAAGGAGCTGGAGATCCCGGTATCCGGCGGCAACGTCTCCTTCTACAACCAGACCGGTGAGACCCCGATCCTGCCGACCCCGGTCGTCGGTGTCCTCGGTGTCATCGAGGACGTCCACGACGCCATCGGCCACGACCTCGGCACCGTCGAGGGCTCCGAGGTGCTCATCCTGCTGGGTGAGACCGCCGACGAGTTCGGCGGCTCCATCTGGCAGCAGATCTCCGGTGGCGGTCTCAAGGGCCTGCCCCCGAAGATCGACCTGGCCAACGAGGAGCGCCTCGCGGACTTCTTCGTCGGCAACACCGATGTGACCGCCGCCCACGACCTCTCCGAGGGTGGGCTGGCGCAGGCTGTGGCCGAGATGGCCTTCCGCTCGCAGGGTGGTGTCAATCTCGATCTCTCGGGGGTTCACGAGGATGAGTTCGTGGCGCTGTTCTCCGAGTCTGCCTCCCGTGCCGTGGTGGCCACCACCGCCGACCGCGTGGACGCGGTGCTGGCGCGCGCCGCTGAGAAGGGTGTGTCGGCCGTGAAGATCGGCGAGACCACCTCGGCCCGCGAGCTGAACTTCGGTGAGGTCACCGTCGACCTCGACGAGCTCAAGGCAGCATGGCAGGGCACCCTGCCGGAACTGTTCGGCCACGCCGTGGGTTCGAACGCGGTCGTCGACTAACAGTTGAGACTGGCAGGACCCGGGAGGATCATTCCTCCCGGGTCCTTGTCGTTGCCGATCCAGCCGCTGGCGAAAGTCCGCTGGGCCTGCTGGAATGCCTGTTGATGGGGTACGGGGTCAGCCATGGTTCCTTTCTGGAGCTTCTTGCCGGATCCCGCGGGGCGGGCGTACGCTGGCGGTTACTTACGCATCCGTAACCTACACCTGAGAAAGGTGGTCCAGTAGTGGCAGAGACGATCACGATCACTCGGACTCTCCTCGACCGGGGTCCACGTCCGGCCACCCGCGGGTGGTTCCATTTCATCGCGGCCCTGGCCTCGGTCATCGCGGGCTCGGTGCTCTCCACCTACGCCTGGATGAGCATCGTGTGGTGGCAGGCCCTGGGGGTCACCCTCTACGCGGTCTCCGTCGTGGTCCTGTTCGGGGTCTCCGCCGCCTACCACCTGGGCACCTGGCCTGACCAGCGCACAGTTGACGGGTGGCGGCGCGCCGACCACGCCACCATCGCCTTCTTCATCGCCGCCACCTACACCCCCTTCTGCCTCATCGCCCTGGAACCGCGCCATGCCACCTGGATGCTGATCACAGCATGGACCGGAGCGGCCCTGGGCATTGTGCTCAACCTCGTGTGGATCAACCACCCGCGTTGGCTGGCGGTGGTGGTCTACCTGACGCTCGGCTGGCTCATCGTGCCGCTGGTCCCGCAGCTGTGGTCGGGGGTCGGCCCCGCGGTGGTCTGGCTGCTGTTCGCCGGTGGCATCATCTACTCGCTGGGCGCCCTGATCTACGGCTTCCGCTGGCCCGGACGCAACGCCCGGCTCTTCGGCTACCACGAGCACTTTCACACGGCCACGATCATCGCCGCGGCGGTGCACCAGGTTGCGGTGTGGCTGGTGGTGGCCTAGATCGGGATCGGCCCGTCGGCGACGATGGTCCGCATCACCAGGGTCGAGGTGATCCGGGCGATGCCCGGTAGCTCGCTCAGGTGCTCATCGCGCAGCCGCTGGTAGTCCGCGAGATCGCGGGCCACCAGCCGCACCAGGAAATCCGGGTCGCCGAACAGGCGCTCCGCCGACAGGACCTGCGGCAGGGCAGCCAACCCGTCCTCGAGGGCGGCGACGGTCGCGCGGTCCTCGCGGTCGAGGGTGATGAAGGCGATGACCTGCACCCCGTAGCCCACCGCTGTCGGGTCGAGGCGGGTGTGGAAACCCGTGATCACCCCCTGCTGCTCCAGGGCGCGTAGCCGCCGCAGGCATGTGCTGGCGGAGGCGCCGGTGTGGTGGGCCAGCTCCGCGGCGGTGATCCGCGCATTGTCCTGGATCAGTGACAGAATCTTGCGGTCAACAGCGTCCATATGACGGATTCTGCCATGCGGTGCCGTCTGTCACGCGGGGATGAATGAAAACCGCAGTAGTTTCCCTGCCCGTGGCCGGTGGGCAGCATCAGAGGCATGGACATCGCGAACCTCATGAGCTTCTGGGCCGTCAGCCTGCTGCTGATCGTCACGCCGGGACCCGACTGGGCGTTCGTGCTCGGCCACGCCCTCCGTCGCCGCCCCCTCCTGCCACCCCTGGCCGGCATCGCCCTGGGCTATCTGGGACTGACGATCGTGGTGGCCGGTGGTCTGGGCGCACTGGTGGCGCGCCACCCAGCGTTGCTGACCATCGTGACTGTCGTCGGGGTGCTCGTCCTCCTGCGGATCGGATGGACCATGCTGCGCGCGGCGCTGGGCGGTCCCGTCACTGTCGAGGTCGACACGGCTGAGCCCGAGGAGCCGCACGGCGGGGGAGTGGCGGTGCTGACCCGGGCTGAGACGGGCGTCGACAAGCGCACCCGGGCCGTGGCCACGGGCGCGGCGGTCAGCGGGCTCAACCCGAAGGGGCTGATGCTGTTCATCGCCCTGCTGCCCCAGTTCGTGGCCACCGGCCAGACGATGCCGGTCAGCCTCCAGATGTTTGTCCTGGGGCTGGTGTTCATCGCCTCGGCGACCAGCGTCTACGCCCTGATCGGGGTGTTCGCGGGCCGGGTCCTGGCCGGCTCGGAGCGGGCCTCCCGGATCCTCACGGGTGTGGCCGGTGCGGCGATGATGGCCGTGGCGGCCGGGATGCTGGCCCAGCACTTCCTCTAGTCGACGTGCGCCGGGGTGCTCTGCGGCACCAGCGGCAGCGGCGCGTACTTGGCGCGTAGCTCACGCAGCGTCTGGGCGTGCTCCGAGAGCTGGGTGTCCTCGGTGGTGCGCGGGGTGAACTGGCGGGCGGGCAGCGCGATACCGTCCACATCCGTGGCCACGTAGGTCACGGTGGCGTGGATGGCGGTCTTGAGGTGCTCACGCCCACCCTTCGGGTTGCCGGAACGCACGTGGATCGACATCTGCATGGAGCGCTTGTCGGTGCGCATCATGCGGGCGTCCACCTCGATGAGGTCGCCGATGGCGATCGGGTTGTAGAAGCGGATGCCGCCGGCGTAGACCGCGACGGTGTGCTCTCCTGACCACTCCATCGTGCAGGCCGCACCGGCCTCGTCGATCCACTCCATGGCGGTGCCGCCGTGGACCTTGCCGCCCCAGTTGATGTCGGTCGGCTTGGCCAGGAAACGGTGGATCAGGCGCGGGGCCTCCGAGGGGCCGTCGTAGGTCTGCTTCTCCATCTCCGCCTCGATGGCCTTGCGCAGGTCGATGCGCGTCAGTGCGGCGTCGAGGGCGCGGCGCTCAGCCTCGTCGGCAGGGACGAACTCCGGCACGGCCTGGGTCTTGCCCGTGGCGGTGTCCTTGGCCACGAAGATGACCAGGCAGTCGCAGGCGCGGGTGAACACGCCCTCGCGCGGATCGGCGGAGAAGACCTCGTTGACGATGTGCATGGAGGAACGCCCCGTCATGGCGATGCGTGAACGCACCTCCACCATGTGGCCGGAGGGGATGGGCCGGTTGAAGTGGATGTGACCGACGTAGGCGGTGACACAGTAGGTCCCCGACCACTGGACGGCACAGGCGTAGGCCGCCTTATCGATCCACTCGAGAACGCGTCCGCCGCTGACACCCTGGTTTCCGGCCATGAGGACATCGGTGGGTGCGGCGAGGAAACGCAGCGTGACCTTGGGGGACTTCTGGTTGTTCGTCATACGGACGTGCTTTCTCTGTGCGAACTAGCTGGACTTCGGGCCAACAATACCCTGAGTAGAATGCGGTGCCATGGATATATCTTCAGTGGCCGCGGTCATGGACTGGGTGCGGGATCCGGTGGGCGTGGCTAAACCCGCCCGCCCTCTGCTCGCTGACGCCGTCCGCGGCACCGTCCGGCAACTGGCCCGGGATGCGCCGGGCAGGACCGTGGAGGTCCGTGTCCCGCCTTTCGCCGCCGTGCAGTGCATCGCCGGCCCCGCGCACACGCGCGGCACCCCGCCCAACGTCTTCGAGACCGACCCGCTGACGTGGCTGCAGCTGGCCACGGGGCAGGTGCTTCTCGACACCGCGCTGGCCGACGGCCGCGTCCACGCCTCCGGTCCACGGGTGACGGAGATGGGGCGCTGGTTGCCGGTCATTAGTTTGTGAGCACCTTAGGGTCTAGAGTGGGGGACGTGGCAATTATGGACCGTTCCCGGACCGATTCCGCCCTGCCCGCTGGTCTTGATGACCGCGGTGAGACCGAGCCCCGCGAGGAGTGCGGCGTTTTCGGTGTCTGGGCCCCAGGCGAAGAAGTCGCCAAACTGACATATTTCGGGCTGTTCGCCCTGCAGCACCGCGGCCAGGAGGCCGCGGGCATTGCTGTCGGTGACGGCGAACGCATCGTGGTCTTCAAGGACATGGGACTGGTCTCCCAGGTCTTCGACGAGTCCTCACTCGGCGCCCTCCAAGGTGACATCGCGCTCGGACACACCCGCTACTCCACCGCCGGTGGCAAGAAGTGGGAGAACGTCCAGCCGATGTTCCGGACCTCCCCCGACGGCACCGACGTCGCCCTCGGGCACAACGGCAACCTGGTCAACTTCGTCGAGCTTCAGCAGGAGGCCGTCGACCGCGGTCTCAAGGAGTTCCGCGACGCGCAGGCCGCCTCCTCCGACACCGCCGTCATCACCGCCCTGCTGGCTGATTCGGTGACCGAGGGCCGTACCGTCTTCGAGTCCGCCAGGGAGCTCCTCCCGCGGGTGCACGGCGCCTTCTGCCTGACTTTCACCGACGGACACACTCTCTATGCCGCCCGTGACCCCTACGGCGTGCGTCCGCTGGTTCTGGGCCGGCTGGAGCGCGGCTGGGTCGTCGCCTCCGAGACATGCGCCCTCGACATCGTCGGCGCCGCCTTCGTCCGGGAGATCGAGCCCGGTGAGCTCGTGGCCATCGACGAGGGCGGCGTGCGTTCCGCCCGTTTCGCCGAGACCAACCACAAGGGCTGTGTCTTCGAGTATGTCTACCTCGCCCGCCCGGACACCGTCATCAGGGGCCGCTCCGTCAACGCCGTCCGCATCGACCTCGGACGCCGCCTGGCCCGGGAGTTCCCCGCCGACGGCGACCTGGTCATCCCGGTGCCGGATTCCGGCACCCCCGCGGCCGTGGGCTACGCCCGCGAATCCGGTATCCCCTTCGGGCAGGGCCTGGTCAAGAACGCCTATGTGGGCCGCACCTTCATCCAGCCCTCCCAGACCCTCCGGCAGCTGGGCATCCGCCTCAAGCTGAACCCGCTCAAGGAGGTCATCGCCGGCAAGAAGCTCATCGTCGTCGATGACTCCATCGTCCGCGGCAACACCCAGCGGGCACTGATCCGCATGCTCCGCGAGGCGGGTGCGGCGGAGGTCCACGTCCGGATCGCCTCCCCGCCGGTGAAGTGGCCGTGTTTCTACGGCATTGACTTCGCCAGCCCCGGTGAACTCATCGCCAACACGGGGGCGGGTGATGCCCGGAACGGTGAGGCGCTCACCGAGTCGATCTGCACCGCCATCGGCGCAGACTCGCTGGGATTCGTCTCCATCGATGAGATGGTGGAGTCGACCACGCAGCCGCGTGAGCAGCTGTGCACCGCCTGCTTCAGCGGGCAGTACCCGCTCGGCCTGCCCACCGGCAACGCCAACGCGGACCTCGTCGCCAAGATGCAGGCCAGCTAGCCCGGCCTGACCCTCCAGACAGAAAGAGACTGAAGAACCCATGACCGAGACCGACCACCAGGGTGCCTCCTACGCCGACGCAGGCGTCGACATCGAGGCCGGCGATCGCGCCGTAGAGCTGTTCGCCCCGCTGGCCAAGAAGGCCACCCGGCCCGAGGTCCGTGGCGGCCTCGGTGGCTTCGCGGGCCTCTTCGCCCTCGGCAAGTACAAGGAGCCCCTCCTGGCCGCCGGTTCCGACGGGGTGGGCACCAAGCTCGCCGTCGCCCAGGCAATGGACAAGCACGACACCATCGGCATCGACCTCGTCGCCATGTGCGTCGACGACCTCGTCGTCTGCGGCGCCGAGCCGCTGTTCCTGCAGGACTACATCGCCATCGGCAAGGTCGTGCCCGAGCACGTAGCCCAGATCGTCTCCGGCATCGCCGAAGGCTGCGTCCAGGCAGGCTGCGCCCTGCTCGGCGGCGAGACCGCCGAGCACCCCGGCCTGATGGCCCCGGGTGCCTACGACGTCTCCGCCACCGCGGTCGGCGTCGTCGAGGCCGATGAGCTCCTCGGCCCCCACCTGGTCCGATCCGGTGACATCATCATCGGCATGGCCTCCTCCGGCCTGCACTCCAACGGCTACTCCCTTGCCCGCCACGTCCTCCTGGAGAAGGCCGGCCTGCCGCTCGACGGCCACATCGAGGAGCTCGGCCGCACCCTCGGTGAGGAGCTGCTTGAGCCGACCCGTATCTACGCCAAGGACTGCCTGGCGCTCGCCGCCGAGTGCAATGTCCGCACCTTCTGCCACGTCACCGGCGGCGGACTGTCCGGCAACATGGAGCGCATCATCCCCGAGGGACTGGTTGCGGAGATGCAGCGTTCCACCTGGACACCGCAGCAGATCTTCCGCACCATCGCCGATCTGGGCAAGGTCTCCCGCGAGGAGATGGAGAAGACCTTCAACATGGGTGTCGGCATGGTCGCCATCGTCGCCCCGGAGGACCGTGACCGGGCCCTGGCGATGCTCACCGCCCGCCACATCGACGCCTTCGAGCTGGGCGTCGTCCGCACCGCCACTGAAACCGATGGGCAGCGTGCCATCCTGAGCGGCGAGCACCGCTACTAGGGGCAGCACAACGGCGCGGTACCGGCCCCTGGTGTGGGGTGGTACCGCGCCGTTGTTTTCCTGAGGTACAGGTGAACGCCCGGCTGCTGTCAGCGGCCGGCGTAGGACAGGCCCTGGGGGTCGTCCTCGTCCTCATCCTCATCCGCCCAGTTCGCGTAATCGGCGTACTGGTCGTCATAGTCGTCGTCTGCCGCAGTGTCGTCGTAGGAATGTCGAGGACTCTGCGAGGCAAGCTCGCGCTGGAGTGAATCCAGATCCATCTCGGGTGTGTTGTACTTCAGCTGGCGTGCAACCTTGGTCTGCTTTGCCTTTGCGCGACCGCGTCCCATGGCCTGACCCCCTTGAGGTATGTGAAGGCTATCCAGGGAATTCGGATGCCCCATCGGCTTTACGTCTGTGTGTATTCCTGTAGAAATACAATAGCGCGTTAGGCGGAAAAATGCCGCACCGTGCCGGTGAGCTGGGGGAAAAGGGGATAAATAGGGGAAAACACAAGATCACTGTGACGAATCCGGGGGTGGTCGGGGGAGTCCCCGGATTCGATTGCAGTACCAGGGTGCGCTCAGCGACCCCGGAGCTTGTCGATGGCAGCTCGGCCCGCCTGCTCCCCGGCCTCCTCCGGCAGCGAGGTGGGGTCGACGTTGACGGCCACCGGGCCGACACAGAGGTCCTCGCGCTCAAGCGCGTTGCGGCGCACCAGCGCGAGGGCCACGGGGCCGAAATCACAGTCGTGGACGACGGTACCCAACCTGCCCAGCGCGCGCCCGCCCTGCGGGCCGGTGATCTCCGAACCCGGTGCGGGCGGCTCGGGGGCTGAGCCGTCGAGCTGGAGCATGACCAGCACGCGGGGCGAGCGGCCCAGGTTCTCCACCCGGGCGACCGTCTCCTGACCCCGGTAGCAGCCCTTTTCCAGGTGCACGGCACCCGGCCGTCCCTCCTGGCCGATCCAGGCGGGGACCTCGTGGGGGATGGACTTGTCGTCGAGGTCGACGTTCTTCTCCGGCTCCAGCGCCCGGACCCGCTCGGCGGTGAAGGCCATCAGTCCGGCCAGCTGGACTCCGGCGGCCTCCAGTGCGGCGACGGTCTCATCCAGGGCGGCGCGCTCCACCAGCAGATCCCGGCGTGGGACACCGGACCAGGGGACGTCCCGCTGGGCGGCGGTGTCGATCTCCGGCAGGTCCAGGCTGCCCAGCAGGGTGAGTACGGCGAGGTCGGGTTCGGTGATCTCGACCTGGGACCAGAAGACCATCTTCTGCAGGAAACCCAGGAAGGTCACGGCATCTGCGGCCGGCAGGTCGAGGTAGAAGGCCTCCCCGGTGCGCAGGACGTCGGCGTGGTGGAGGATCCGGCCCTGGATGTCCAGGTCGAGGGCGGCGGCGGCGAAACCGGCCGGGACGTCATCGAGTTTCTGGGAGAGGAGGTTGTTGAGGAATTCCGGGGCGTCCGGACCGGCTACCCGGATCACCCTGCGGTGGGAGCGGTCGACGACGACGGTGCCGTCGTGGGCGGCGCGCTGTTCACGGAGGGGATCACCGTAATGCCAGGCCACGCCGGTGGCGTCCACAGCGGAATCGGGCCCCTGCGCCTCTGCGGCACCGGGCCGGTCGAGCAGGGGGGAACGGTAGGTGGGCACATCAGAAGAGGTAGGGGAGGTCACATCCCCGATGGTAACCTGCCGGACCGGGCATAATGCAAGGATATGGACTCCACCTCCCCTGTCATCTACGTCGTCGAGCCCTACGGCGGCTCCATCCGCCGCCACAATCCCGCCCTCCCGTTGATCTTCTGGGATGACGCTGCGGTCACCCGCGGTGACGGTGTCTTCGAGACGCTGCTCATCCGTGACGGACACCCCGCCAACCTCCGCCGGCACATGGAACGTTTCCAGGCTTCCGCGCGTCTGCTGGACCTGCGGGAACCCTCCGCCGATGACTGGATCGACGCCACCCGCCAGGCGGTCGAGGAGTGGACCGCGCGGACGGGGGAGGATGCGAAATGTGTGTGGACCTACACCCGGGGCCGGGAATCCACCGGCATCCCGAGCGCGTGGATCACGCTCTCGCCGATCAACGAGCGGGTGCTCCGGCAACGGGAGTCGGGGGTCAGTGTGATGACCTCCCCGCGCGGCTTCACCATCGACACATCCCTGCCGGGTGTGGATGAGGCGACCGAGGGCGGTTCCCCGGAACCTGCGCCCTGGCTGACGGTGGGTGCCAAGACGCTCAACTACGCCGCGAACATGGCGGCGCTGCGCCACGCACGTTCGAGGGGTTTCGACGACGTCATCTACATCGACCCCGGCACCGGCCGGGTGCTGGAGGGGGCGACGTCGACGGTGATCGCTGTCCGGAAGGAGAGGAAGCTGCGGACTCCGGTGCCGGGCGGCGAGGTTCTCCCCGGCACCACCCAGGCCGCGCTCTTCGAGTACGCCGAGAGACAGGGCTGGCGCTGCCGGGCGAAGGACATGACGGTTGAGCGGCTTCTCGACGCCGAGTCAGTCTGGCTCGTCTCCTCCGTCCGGGTGGCCACCCGCGTCACCGCGATCGACGGTCACCCCCTGCCCGCCCCTGCCAACGAGGCCGAAGTGCGCGAGCTGATCAACGCCGCACTCGGGGCGGAGTGAGCTAGCCGGCGACGCGCTTGAGCTGTGCCGACATGCGGGGCTTCAGCTCCCCGTCGACGAGGCGCTCGTCGACCCAGCCCAGATCATTGTTGGGCATCAGGCCGTAGAGGCGCTTGCCGGAACCCAGGCGGGACGGCCCGGTGGAGGTGACCATGCAGGAGGCGGACTCGACCTGCCAGGCACGCTCGTTGACGGGCTCGCCGTAGAAGATCTCGGCGACACCGGTGGAGTGGGTGCACACGAACTCGATCTCGTCGGAGAGGGAGATCCGCCAGAAACCGGACTCGCGCTGGTCCGGGCCGACGGGCCTGCCCTCCTCGTCGAGCTTCCAGATCCGGGATTCGTAGGTGAGGTAGTTCTCGCCGTCGTGGGCGAAGATGATCTGCTGCCCGAAGGAGTACTGGCCCTCCTCGGTGTCGGCCTTGCCCTCGCCGCGCCAGACGCCGACCAGGGGCAGCAGTGCGAGCAGGCCGTCGTGGATGTTCGGGCCGTGGCGCAGGTTGGCGGTGTCGTCGGGGACCGGCAGTTCGCCGAGGTCCAGCGGGGGGAGGTTGCGGTGGGCGGTGTTCCTGGCCTGTTCCGCCGCGAGGTTGACGGCGTCGTTGCCGCTCAGGCCGGGCTGCTGCTGGGCGGCTGCGGCGTCGCCGGGGGTGTCGGATGGGGTGTTCTGTGGCTCCTGAGTCATGGGCACCAGCTTAGTGGCCGCGCGGCTAGGCTTGGACATCGTGCGCGTCCTGCTGATAGCGAACCCGAACTCGACCGGCCAGAGCGACAGCCTGTTCCGCCGGGTCATCCCGGTGTTGCGTGCTGTCGACGGGGTCCGGCTCACCGGCATGTTCACCCACCACCCGGGACATGCCGAGGAGATCTGCCGCGGGCTGGGGCGCCGGGACTGGGACGTGGTGGTAGTTGTGGGTGGGGACGGTACGGTCCATGAAGCGGTCAATGGACTTCTGGGCCCGGTGGGTGGGCAGCTGCGTGATCCCCGCGAGCTGCCCGCCCTGGCGGTGGTGCCGACCGGTTCGGCCAACGTCTTCGCCCGTGCGTTGGGTTTTCCGCCGGATCCCGTCGCTGCGGTGCGGATGCTCGCCGACCTGCTGCGCAGCGACCTGCGCCGCACGATCTGCCTGGGCACCTGGAATGACCGGTGGTTCGCCGTCAACGCCGGTTTCGGGATGGACGCAGACGTCATCGCCCGGGTCCATGACGCCCGGGAGCACGGCTTCGCCGCCACCCCGCTGCGCTACCTGCGGGTCTCGCTGCTGGTGTGGGCGCGGGCGCGGCATGATCCGCCGCACATCGACGTCCACGCCGTCAGCACCGACGGCCGGGAACTCCGGCTGGAGGACGTCCCGCTGTTCGTGGCCTCGAACACCAACCCGTGGACCTTCCTCGGTCCGCTGCCGGTGGTGACCAACCCGCGCAACAGCTTCGATCAGGGTCTCGGACTGTTCGGCCTGAGCAGCCTGCGGGGCGCCCGCGGTGTGGCGAGCATGCTGCACCTGATCGGTTTCGGGCACAGCACCTTCTTCGAGGACTGGATCCGGGGTCGCACACTGCAGTTCGACGACGCCGCCGGGGTGGAGCTGACCTGCCGGCGGCCGCAGGGTTTCCAGGCCGACGGCGAGTACGTCGGGGAGTTCGAGCGGGCGGTGCTGGGCAGCCGGATTGACGCGATCGAGGTGTTCGCCCCCAAGCAGGCCTACCCGGTGTCACCGCGGGCCTGGCGGCAGGTACGCCAGGATGTGGTGCGGATTCTGCGGGCCCTGCTCAGGAACTGGAGACATCGACTGGGGAGAGGTCTGCCAACCGCACCGTGACATTGTGGCGCTCCGCCTCGAAGAAGATGGAGCCACCGGACATGTTCACCCGGCTGGCCCGGCCCGCCAGCGGCAGGCTCCGGGTGTCGAGCGTGAGGCTGAAGGCCTCACGGGTGGCCTCGGCCGCGGCGGGGGAGAGGTCCGCCGGGGCGTCGACAAGCTCCCTGGGGCTCATGTGGAACTGGTCGCCCACCAGCCGCAGATCGACGATGACGGTCACCGGTTCCCGCTGGTTGAAGGGGGTACCCGTCAGCTGGGCCTCGGCAGCGGAGCCACCGGCGGGGGAGATGTCGTAGGGGTTGGCGATGTCCAGGTCCGTCATCCCCAGCAACCGCCCCAGGGCCACCCCGTCCAGCCGGATGGTGCGGGTGAATGCGGTGGCGGGGGCGCCGGTGATGTCGCCGCTGAGGACCTGCCCGCGGTCGACTGTGACGCGGGTGAGTTCCGTCTGGGCGTTGACCATGCCGAGTCCGGCGACGTCGACGTCGAGGGCGTGGACACCGACCGTCGGGATCTCACCGGTGAACAGGGCCGCCAGGTAGGGCACCCCACCGACGTTGACCCGCGGGCTGACCTCCAGGCCGGCCTGCTCCTCCACGGCCGCGGAGAGGTGGCGTTCCACCCGGGAGGCGGCGACGCTGTCGGCCAGCCAGCCACCGCCGAGCAGGACCGCGAGAACGGAGATGACGATGAGGGGCAGGCGCGGAACGTACACCTCTATATGTCTACCAGCGATAGTCTGGGGAACATGAAGATCGAGCCCCTTGACCTGCCCACCCACCCCGAGCTTGCCGACGCCGCCCGGGACCTGCTTGCCGACGCTGCCCGCGCCGACGGTGTCGAGGCCTTCTCCGAGCAGTTCGTCCTCGGCCTCTCCGATGCCCGACTCTGGCACCGCCACCTCCTCGCCCGTGACGGCGACCAGCTCCTCGGCCTCGCCGCCTGCGACGACGCCTCCTGCGAACTCGTGGTGGCCCCGTCCGCCCGGCGCCGCGGGGTGGCCCGTGCCCTGCTGACCGAACTTCGCGGCCGGGACGTGTGGGCCCACGGCAACCTGCCCGCCGCCCGTGCCCTGGCAGAGAAGGAGGGGCGGAAGATGGCCCGCCGCCTGCTGGTCATGGCGGTGGAGGGTGAGGCCCTGCGCGAGGCCGCCTCCTTCGAGCCGCGGGAGGACGTCGAGGCGCTCAACCTCGTCGAATCCGTCGCGCGCTACGGCCGCGACCTGGTCGAGGAACAGTGGCTGGCGGCCAACAACGAGGCCTTCTCCTGGCACCCGGAGCAGGGCGGCTGGGACCGGGACCGCCTGTCCCGGGCGCAGGAGGCCGACTGGTTCGCGGAGGAGGACGTGCTCTTCCTGTGGTCCGTGGAGGAGCCTGTCCTGGCGGGTTTCCACTGGACGAAGTGGCACACGGAGGAGTCGCCGGCCTTCGGCGAGGTCTATGTCGTGGGCCTGGCCTCCGACTTCCGCGGCCGCCGACTGGGGGACCCGTTGCTGCGGCTGGGGCTGGCGCATATGGCAGGGAAGGGGGCGGAGCGGGTCATCCTCTACGTGGAGGCCGACAACGGGCCCGCGGTGCGGGTCTACGAGAAGCTGGGCTTCCACATCGCCGAGGAGCATGCCGTGTGGTCGCCCGCCTGATACCGGAAAACGGGGCGTGACAACCTGACAATCGGCCGTGAAATGTGATGTGTCACCTGAGGTGGGGTGACCCGCCTTACCAAATGCTGGTCCAGGCGGAAAGAGTTCTCTCGATGCTCGTCAGAAGTTAACGGTGCGTTCACCAAACTACCCCCAGTCGGTTAACTCCGGTGCCTAACTTTAGTGGACGTGGGCAACAGCCCTGTCCACTTTCGGTGTGAACATGCTGAGAATATGCGGACAGGGAGCACCTTGACCGGTCCCAACGGTTGCCCGGACCTGTTTTACTGACTGATCTGCATCGGAAAGGTTCTCCTGTGATCCGCAACTTCAAGCGCACTGCAGCCATCATTGGCGTCGTCGCCGTCGGCTCCGCCACCCTCGTCGCCTGCGGCGATTCTGACAACGGCTCGACCGACACCACCGCTGACGTCGCCATCGAGGGCCTCTCCGGTACCACCGGCCAGCTCGTGGGTGAGGGTGCCTCCTCCCAGCAGAACGCCATGGACTACTTCGGCCAGAAGTACCAGGGCGCCGTCTCGGGTGCGACCCTCGCCTACACCGCCTCCGGCTCCGGCTCCGGCCGCACCAACTTCGTCGGTGGCCAGGTCTCCTTCGCCGGATCCGACTCCCCGCTGTCCGATGACCAGGTGGCCCCGGCAGCTGAGCGCTGCGAGGGCAACGACGCATGGCACCTGCCTTTCGTCATCGGCCCGGTGGCCATCGCCTACAACCTGGAGGGCGTCGAGGACCTGAACCTCTCCATCCCGACCGTTGCGCAGATCTTCAAGGGCGAGATCACCAGCTGGAACGACGAGGCCATTGCCGCCGAGAACGAGGGCGTCGATCTCCCGGACACCGACATCTCCGTCGTCTACCGCTCTGACGAGTCCGGCACCTCCGACAACTTCCAGAAGTTCCTCGGCGCTGCCGCCGGCGACATCTGGGAGACCGAGGGACAGCAGTTCCCCTCCGCGGTCGGTGAGGGTGCCAACGGCTCCAACGGTGTCGCCACCCAGGTCACCGCCATCAACGGCGGCATCACCTACGTCGAGTCCGGCTTCGCGCTCCAGCAGGGCCTGGGTGTCGCGAATCTCGACTTCGGTGCCGGCCCGGTCGAGCTGAACACCGAGTCCGTGGGTGTCGCCCTGGACAACCTGGAGTTCGCCTCCGAGGGCCACGACATGGTCGTCGACACCGACGCCCTGTTCGCCTCCGACACCGAGGGTGCCTACCCGCTGATCCTCACCACCTACGAGATTGTCTGCTCCGCAGGTTACGATGAGACCACCTCCGCGATGGTCAAGGATTTCCTGACCGTTGCCCTGGAGTACCAGGATGAGGGTCTCGAGGAGCTCGGCTACATCCCGGTCACCGGTGCCCACGCCGAGCGCCTGGCCGCAGCCGTCGACGCCATCCAGTAACTGAATAACAGGGACACCCTCCGGGGTGCCCGACCGCTCCGATGTGGCTGCGGTCAAACATGAAGCAGCCCCCGCAAGCGTTTTCGTTTCCGGGGGCGCTGTCACGTCCAGCACTTCAGTGCCGTGGCAATTGTCCTTTCCCTTTAGTTTCAAAGGAACGTGCCTAATGGCAAGCAACCGACCGACCACAGAGGGTCAGGTGACCCGGGCCGGCCAGCCCGTCATCCCCGACTCCGTGGCCTCCATTGGAAACACACAGCAGCCGAGCACCCCGGATCACCCGACCCAGAAGGGCGGGGGCGGTGTCAAGCGCCCGGGTGACCGTGTCTTCGAGTTCCTGTCCACCGCCTCCGCGACCCTGATCACCGTCCTCATCACCGCGATCGGTGCGTTCCTCATCTGGCGCGCCATCCCGTCACTGAGCCGTAACACCGAGGGCTTCCTCGGCTTCTTCACCTACACCGGCCCCTGGAGCACCTCCAACACCGAGGCGATGCAGTTCGGCATCCCGAACCTCTTCGCGGTCACCGTGCTCATCTCCGTTGTGGCGCTGCTCATTGCCATGCCGATCGCCCTGGGCATCGCGGTGTTCCTCTCCAACTACGCACCGAAGCGGACGGTCAAGCCGCTCGGCTACCTGGTCGACATGCTCGCCGCAGTGCCGTCCATCGTCTACGGACTATGGGGATGGCAGGTCCTCGGCCCGGCACTGACCACCTTCTACGAGTGGATTCACAGCTGGGGCGGCGGCTTCTTCCTGTTCGCCACCTACTCCAACTCCCCGTCTTTCGCCACCGGCCGCAACATCCTCACCGGTGGCATCGTCCTGGCAGTGATGATCCTCCCGGTCATCGCGGCCACCGCCCGCGAGGTCTTCGTCCAGACCCCGCGCGGTCAGGTCGAGGCCGCCCTGGCCCTCGGCGCCACCCGTTGGGAGGTCGTCCGGATGACCGTGCTGCCCTTCGGCCTCTCCGGCTACATCTCGGGCTCCATGCTCGGCCTGGGCCGCGCTCTGGGTGAGACCATGGCTCTCTACATGGTCGTCTCCCCGTCCTCGGCCTTCCGTTTCTCCCTGTTCGACGGCGGTACGACCTTCGCCACCGCCATCGCCAACGCTGCCCCCGAGTTCAACGATGACATCCGTGCTGGCGCCTATATCGCCGCGGGTCTGGTGCTGTTCCTCCTCACCTTCGTCGTCAACTCCATCGCCCGAGCAATCGTGGCCAAGAAGTAGAAGGCGGAGAAAATACCATGACAAACAAAGTCAACCCGATCGCTCCGGCCAGCGCCCCGCTGAACTCACCGAGCGTGTTCACCGACATCTCATCCCGTCGCAAGACGACCAACTCCGTGGCCACCTTCCTGGTCTATGCCACCATGGCCATCGCGATGATCCCGCTGATCTGGGTGCTGTGGGTGGTCATCTCCCGTGGCCTGGCCCCGGTCCTGACCCCCGACTGGTGGACCTCGTCCCAGCAGGGTGTGCTGTACCACCAGGCCGGTGGCGGTGCGCTGCACGCCATCGTGGGTACGCTCATGCAGACCCTGATCGCCTCGGTCCTGTCCATTCCGATCGGCGTGTTCACCGCGATCTACCTCGTCGAGTACGCCAACGGCAACCGTCTCGGCCGGATCACCACCTTCATGGTGGACATCCTCACCGGTGTGCCCTCCATCGTCGCGGCGCTGTTCATCTTCACCACCTGGATCACCCTGTTCGGTTTCCAACGTTCCGGTATGGCCGTGGCCCTGTCGCTGGTCCTGCTGATGGTCCCGGTCGTTGTCCGGAATACGGAGGAGATGCTGCGCGTTGTCCCCATGGACCTGCGTGAGGCCTCCTACGCCCTGGGCGTGCCCAAGTGGAAGACCATCGTGAAGATCGTCCTCCCGACGGCGCTGTCCGGCATCGTCACCGGCATCATGCTGGCCATCGCCCGCGTGATGGGTGAATCCGCGCCGGTGCTGATCCTCGTCGGTTCCACACAGGCGATGAACTGGGACTCCATGACCGGTCCGCAGTCCTCCCTGCCACTGATGATGCTCGACATGTACAAGGCCGGTACCTCCCCGGCGGTCCTGGACAAGCTGTGGGGTGCAGCCTTCACCCTGGTTCTCATCATCGCGCTGCTCAACATCGGCGCCCGACTCATCTCCGCGAAGTTCTCGGTCAAGCAGTAGCTTCGCCCCCTGCAGTACAGAAGAAACACAGACCACAGGAGTTACTGATGTCCAAGCTCGAACTCAACGGCGTAGACATTTTCTACGGCGATTTCCATGCCGTCCAGAACGTCAACCTGCAGGTGCCGGCCCAGGCCGTCACCGCCTTCATCGGCCCCTCCGGCTGCGGCAAGTCCACCGTCCTGCGCACCCTCAACCGTATGCACGAGGTCATCCCCGGCGCCTACGTCACCGGCGAGGTGCTTCTCGACGGCGAGGACATCTACGGCTCAAAGGTCGACCCTGTCGCCGTGCGCAACACCATCGGCATGGTCTTCCAGAAGGCCAACCCGTTCCCGACCATGTCCATTGAGGACAACGTCGTCGCCGGCCTGAAGCTCTCCGGTGAGAAGAACAAGAAGAAGCTCAAGGAGGTCGCGGAGAAGTCCCTGCGCGGCGCCAACCTCTGGGAGGAGGTCAAGGACCGCCTCGACAAGCCGGGCGGCGGCCTCTCCGGTGGCCAGCAGCAGCGCCTGTGCATCGCCCGCGCCATCGCGGTCGAGCCCGAGGTTCTCCTCATGGACGAGCCCTGCTCCGCCCTTGACCCGATCTCGACCCTGGCGGTGGAGGACCTCATCCACGAGCTGAAGGAAGAGTTCACCATCGTCATCGTGACCCACAACATGCAGCAGGCTGCCCGTGTGTCCGACAAGACCGCCTTCTACTCCCTGGAGGCCACCGGCAAGCCGGGTCGCCTCGTCGAGTTCGGTGACACGAAGAAGATCTTCGAGAACCCGGACCAGAAGGAGACCGAGGACTACATCGCCGGTCGTTTCGGATAATCTCCGGACGTCATTTCGATGGGCCCCGACGCACTGCGCGTCGGGGCCCATCGCTCTAGGGTGGGGTGAAGGAGGTACGAGAAGTGCACACTGATCCGACCGGTAGGGATCCCCGCAAGTTCGGGGACGAACTGCTCGCCCCGCCCCGCTGCCCCGTGGCGCATGCCCCGGACGGAGAGGTTCTGGTCCTCGGGCATGCGGAGGCCGTCGAGGTCGCCGCCGATCCGCAGCGTTTCAGCTCCGCTGTCTCCGCGCACATGCAGCTGCCCAACGGGCTTGACGGGGAGGAGCACGCGCGTTTCCGCACGCTGATTGACGCCTACCTGGAGCCGGCGGTCGTCGAGAAGCACGAGGATGCTTTTCGACGCACCGCCCACCACGTCGCCGCCGAGGCGCTCGCCGCGGATTCCGTGGACGCGGTCCTCGACATCGGCGCCAGGTTCGCGGTCCGCTCGATGACTGCCTGGCTGGGCTGGCCGGAAGAATTCGAGGAACGGCTACTCGCCTGGGTGGTGGAGAATTTCGCCGCGACCCGCTCCGGTGACCGCAGCCGTACCGCTGCCGTGGCCGCCGAATTCGACGGGATCATCGCTGAGGTTGTCCGGCCCCGCCTCGAGAACCCGGCAGCCTTCGACGACGTCACCTGCCAGCTGGTGCACGACACCAGCCTGGGGCGGAAGCTGGAGTTCCCGGAGATCGTCTCCATCCTGCGCAACTGGACCGGCGGGGACCTCGGTTCAATGGCCCTGAGCATCGGCGTGATCCTGCACGCCCTGGCACACGAGCCTGAATTACAGGAACGCCTGCGTCAGGGGGTCGCGCGTGAGGAATTCACCGCCATCGCCGACGAACTGCTGCGCCGCGACAACCCCTTCGTCTCCAACCGACGCATCACCACCTGCCCCGTGACCCTGGGCGGAGCGGAGCTTCCCGAGGGACAGCGCGTGCGCATCCACTGGACCGCCGCCAACCGCGACCCGGAGAAATTCGCCGACCCCGATGCCTTCCTGCCGGCGGAGAACGCCGCGGCGAACCTGGTGTGGGGGACCGGTCCGCACTACTGCCCCGGCAAGCCCCTGTCGATGCTGGAGCTACGCGCCATGATCGAGGAACTGCTGGCCCTGGCGCATGTCTCATCCGCCGATGGCGAGACCGTCCGCGCGCTCCATCCGGTGGGTGGCTGGCGACGGTTCCCGGTGGAGTTGAAGGCGACCTGAGAGGCTATGGGTACCTCCCTGATAAATGGAAATGGTGCCCATTTTCATTAAATAAATACCCTCTGAACTGGACCTTTAGTCACGGTTGACCCCGGAGTTCACCCCCGTGTCCCGGCCATGGTCTAGCGTCATCATCGAACAGGAAAGCGATG
>NZ_RXHJ01000017.1 GCF_003955685.1 Corynebacterium hylobatis | reverse complement strand
CAGAACCTGTGAGACTCACTGTCAAAGAAGACATGAGTCAACACACAAAGCCGGATTTGGTGCCCTGTTCGCGGCCGGAGCGTTTGGTCAGCCCGTTCCAGGTGCCGATCATCGCCGAGGCCAGATCGAGAGTCAGCTCCTGGCCCGGGGCCGGGGTGAAACGCGCCATGGTGTCCGAGGCGAGCTGCTCATCAACGGTCATGACCAGGACCTTGTAGTCGGTGAGCAGTCCCTTCTCCACGGCCTCGCCGAAACCCAGGTAGTGGAACTCAGGGCCGTAGATGGCCTCATCGTCCATGGAGGCGATCTCAGCCGAGTGCTCCTCGGCCTTGCCCTTGATCTGGTCGGCGAACATGCGCGGGGTGGCGGTCATGTACAGCCGCTTGGTGGCCTGGATGTAGGTGTTGTCGTGGATGCGCACGAAATGGGAGAAATCCTCCCCGGCGAGTGTCACGCCGGTGGTGCGGTGGGCCTCATCGCAGATGACCAGGTCGAAGTCCTCCAGGCCCTGCTGCTGGGCCTCGTGGATGGCCGGCAGAGACTGGTAGGTGGAGAACACCACCGTCAGCCCGGCAGCGCGTTTGCTCCGTGCCAGACGCGCGGCGATGTCTTTGCCGTCGGTGGAGACCGGGACCTCCAGGTCATAGGCGGCGATGTCCTCGGCCCCGCGGGAGACCTTCGTGTCCGAGCACACCGCGTAGGAACGCAGGTCCACCTGGGTCTGGGCGGTCCACTCCTTGAGCGTCTGCGACAGCAGCGCGATGGAGGGCACGAGAAAGAGCACCCTGGCCCGGCCGCCGTTGTTCTCGGCGAACCGCTCAGCCAGACGCAGTGCGGTGAAAGTCTTGCCGGTGCCACACGCCATGATGAGCTTGCCCCGGTCATGGGTGGTGAAGCCCTCGATAGCCTTGGAGATGGCCGTCTCCTGGTGCGGTCGCGGCTCAAAAGTCTCCTTGCGCTCCAGGTTGATGGTCAACTCGGAACCGGGGTAGGCGATGTCCCAGTTGATGGGGGAATCAGCGATCGCACCCAGGCCGATACGGTTGGTGGGGATGACCTGGTTCTCCAGCATGGCCTCCGCGTTGGCCGACCACTGGTCGGTGGTGGAGATGATCAACCGGTTGGCGAATGACTCCGTGCCGTTCTCGGTGACGAAGCTGCGCCCGGAGGCCTCGAAGAAAGAGTCGAGGTGGCGTTTCTGCAGGCTGGTCGACGGCAGGTAGAACTTGCACTGGATCGCCGTCCAGCGGCTGTCCTCGCGTCGGCGTGCCACCAGGTCGATGCCGGTATCAGCCTGGCCGCCGTTATAGGCCCAGTCCTCCCAGCGGCACACCTCGTCGTACTGCTGCGACAGGGTGGGGTCCAGGCGGATGAAGTTGACCATCAGCTTCTCAAACGTCAGGCCCTGATGGGCGACGGTGGGGAGCTCACGCAGGGCAGCAACAGCATCAACAATGGTGGACATGGGTATCCATTCTGCCTGAGCAACCGTGGCGGCGGACGGTACCCCACTGCTTTGGGGGAGGCATTCGAACAAACGATTGCCAAGTTTCAGTTGATGTGTTGACCGTCTGCTTCAATGGGCAGTCATGTCCGAGATTTCTATCACCCCTGAGTTCGCCGAGGCTCTGTCTCAGATCCGCTCCGGTACGAACGTCCTCATCACCGGCAAGGCAGGTACCGGCAAGTCGACGCTGCTGCGCACCTACCTGGAAACCGCCGATGAGGCGGGGACCAGCACGCTGGTCACCGCCCCCACCGGAGTCGCGGCGCTGAACATCGACGGCTTCACCATCCACCGGACCTTCGGTTTCCGTCCGGGAATGTACCCCGATGACCTGGGGAAGGGCGGGAAGTGGTCGCCCTCGAACCGGGTCACCGAGGTGCTCCGCAAGGTGGAGGTCCTCGTCGTCGATGAGATCTCGATGGTGCGGGCGGACCTATTCGACATGATGGACAAGGCACTGCGTCTGATCCGCCGCAGCGAGAAACCCTTCGGCGGGGTGCAGCTCATCCTGGTGGGGGATCTGCTGCAGCTGCCGCCGGTTCTGCCCGACAACGAACGGGAGCTGTTCAACGAACGCTGGGAAACCCCGTACTTCTTCTCCGCGCATTGTTTCCCTCACGTCCACCTGTCGGAGGTGCACCTGACCACGGTCTGGCGGCAGTCTGACCCGGAATTCATCGACATCCTCAATGACGTCCGCGAGGGCGCGGTGACCAAGGAGACCCTGGACCGGCTCAACGAGAACGTCGACCCGGAGTTCAACACCCCCGATGACTGGGTGACACTCACCGCGTTCCGTCGCAATGTTGAGCGGATCAACGCGCGGAAACTGGCGGAACTGCCGACAGAGAAGTTTGTCTCCCACGCGCTGAAAGAGGGGGAGACCTCCGGATTCACTTTCAGCGGCACCGAGGAACTGCACTATGCCGTCGGGGCGCGGGTGATGACGGTGATCAACGACCCGGTGGATCGATTCGTCAACGGCAGCTTCGCCACCATCATCGACGCCTCCGCGGAGACCATCAGCGTCCGGCTCGACCACAGCGGTGAGGTGGTTACCCTGCGGCCCCACGTCTGGCAGATCCAACGACCCACCGTCACCGCGGGCCGGCTGGCCAGTGAGGACATCGGGTCCATCACGCAGTTCCCGGTGATCCTCGCCTGGGCTCTGACCATCCACAAGAGCCAGGGCAAGACCATTCCCCGGCTGTTCATCGACCTCAAGGGAGGAACCGCCACCGACGGACAGTTCTACGTCGCCCTCTCGCGTGCGGTGGATCTCGAGCGTCTGCGTTTCAGCACCCCGGTCGAGCAGCGCCACATCCGGGCCAATAATGCCCTCGTCCGCAAGGTGCGCCGGGAGGTGTCCAATGAACTGGACACCAGCCGCCAGGTCTTCCTCTCCTTCGACGGGGTGAACTTCGGCGTCAGTGAACACGTCGCCCGCATCCACGTCATCATTTTCGAGGGGGATCGCAAGGTGGCCGACTTCGGCTCCTGGATCAACCCCATGGCCGACCTGGGCACCTTCGGGCAGACCCACCGGGTGCCTGCCGGTGGACTGGCCATGGCCCCGACCCTGGGTGATTTCTGGCCGCTGCTGCTGCGCCAGGCGGCCGGGGGAGTGGTCATCGGTGACCGCCTGGCGATGCTGGAACGCGCTGTCCGCCACCAGGAGAAGGGCATGAACATCGGCCTCGGTGTCGGCTACGACATCATGGAGTTCGACCTCACTCCCACCGGCGACGATGTGGCCACCCGTTGCGGGAACATGGTGGAGCAGTTCCGGTCCGGCGGATTCCAGCCCCGGCGCGGTCAGGTGGTCCCGGTGCCGGACCGGGACCGGGAGGGTGCGGTCCTCATCCCCTCCTGGGCCCCGGAATCACCGATGGTCCTCGACCTGCGTCAGGCCACGGACTCTGATGCAGCGTGGGCAGCGATGTCCGGTGGCGCCCGTGCGGACCTTGATGCTGATGAGGTGCGGGAGTGCGCTGAGCTCATGTCCTCGTGGGCGATCTCCCGTGGATTCTGGACGGAGGAGATGCGACAGGAGCTTCTGGACCAGGTAGCTGCCCTGGGGGTGGCCCCCGGTGATCTGCCCGCACCCCTCGACATGGCGCGTGACCTCACCCGGCTGTTGGCACCCGGAACCCGGGTGGCATTCACCGGCCGTAACTACCTTCTCGGGGGTCCGGCGGATGATGAACGCCTGACACGGCTGTGCGCAGACCGTGATCTTGAGTACAAGACGGGTGTCTCCAAGAGCCGGTGCGACGTACTGGTCGCCGGTGATGTCGGTTCTATGTCCCGTAAGGCTCAGAATGCCCGGGAGTACGGTAAACCGATCATCTCCCAGGAGGATTTTGAGGCCTGGTATGAAGCAGAGCCGGCCCCGGTGGTTTCTGTACCTCCGGCGGCACCAGTTGTAGCGGAGACGGTGGAACTTCAGGTTGAACCGATGGAACCTGTCGCACTGCTGGTGGCGGATGCGCGTGCTCTGCTGCAGGAGGGCACACGTGTGGCTTTCCGAGGGTCCCTCTTCCTCAACAACGAACGGTACGCCCACGGCGAACCGATGGCCTCCCTCTGCGACAACCTGGGGCTGGAATACAAGCAGGCGGTGACCAAGACCCGGTGTGATGTGCTGGTCACCGATGATCCCGGTGCCCCGGACGGGAAATCTGCCCTCGCCCGCCGGTTCGGCACACCCATGATCATCACCACGGACTTCGCCGCCTGGGCGGAGCAACGCCTGGCCGAACTGGACCAGGACGCCCCTGAAGTGGGGACCGGGGAAGTGGAGGAGACTGCGGATGAGATCCCGGTGGATGCCGGAGTCGAGGCAGTCATTCTTGATGAGGTTGAAGTGAAGGTTGCTGCGCCTGAGCCGGTGACTGAGGAAGTCCCGCATACGCCGCCACCGACGGTTCCCGTCTTCGACAACGCCCCTGCAGCGCCGTGGGACCGCCCCTTCAGTGCGCCGCAGACCCCCTTCGTGGAACCCACAATGGCGGTGTCTCCGCAGCCTTTTGCCGTGCCGCACGAGGCGCCCGGACTCAGGGAGAAGCGGCAGCTGGAGGCCGACCGTGCTGCGAGTCGTTTCCGGAAGTCCCTCGTGGTCTTCGGAGTGCTCTCGCTTGCTTTCGTGGTCACTGCTTTTGCTGAGGCACCTGTGGCTGTCAGCGGGATTATTCTCCTGCTGGGGATGGTCTGCGCCCTGGTCGTGGGCATCCAGGGGTTGGTGGCGGCCTGGAAGAGAATCCGCCGATGAACTCAGGGCTGCTGACGACGCCCTGAACGTGCGGCGAAGGCATCGAGAAGCTCGAGGACGTCCGGTGCCCGCCAGGCCCGGGTGTTGCGCTCCAGCTGGGAGGCGAGGACCACGCCGTTGGCCTCCAGCCTTTCCAGCGCTTTACGGATGTTGGCGGGGGAGACACCGAGCTCCTCAGCCACATCCCGGGCGGTGACCACCGGGCGCGACAGCAGGATATTGAGGATCCTCCAGTCGACGGCGTCGCGCCGGGCTGTCACAGACCGCGCCCAGTCCTGCCGGATCTCCGTGAGTTCGGTGGCCAGCCAGGTGCCGAGTTCCGCTGCCCGGATGGCGCACTGCGCGACCAGCCTGACAATCGGCTCGGGATCACCGTCCCGGTAGACGGTGAGAGCATCGAAATAGGTGGGGATATCCTGCAGCAGTCCTGCAGAGACAGGCAGCGCAGCGTGCCGGCTCAGACCCCGCGCATGCAGGAGCGCATGGATGAGTGCCCGCCCGGTACGCCCGTTGCCGTCGGCGAAAGGATGGATGGTCTCCAGCTGGGCATGAGCCAGCGCAGCATGCACCAGTGTCGGAATATCGGTGCGCGCGAGAAAGAGATTCAGATCCGCCATCAGGCCCGGGATGTGGCGCGCGTGAGGAGGGACAAACAGTGCATCCACCGGGTGGAGATCGCTGCCCCCGATCCATACCGGTTCTTCCCGGAAACGCCCGGCGATATCAGGGGCGCTGGATTCCAGGAGAGTGCGGTGCATGGCCAGAAGTGACGCAGTATCAGGGGCACCATCACAGGTGATGGCCGCCCGCATCTGTCGGGTGTTAGCGACGATCAGACCGGCGTTTCCCGTGGTGACACCGAGAATCTCGGCCTCCATGACGCGTCGGGATGAGGAGGTGAGCTGTTCGATCCGACTGGAGGCCACTGATTCGCTGCGCAGCAGGAGCGGTGCGAAGGGCACCAACCGGGCAGCGTCGTGA
Organism: Corynebacterium hylobatis; assembly: GCF_003955685.1. Lineage (GTDB taxonomy): Bacteria > Actinomycetota > Actinomycetes > Mycobacteriales > Mycobacteriaceae > Corynebacterium > Corynebacterium hylobatis. The sequence goes on along the minus strand of NZ_RXHJ01000017.1, from coordinate 78,590 downwards.
GCATCGAAGTGGGCGACCGTGATCGTCGCCCGGTCGATGAGGCCTGCGGTTTCACCGTGCATGGAGTACTCCACCTCAGCAACTCCGGGGACCACTGCGCTGGAGTATTCCGCAGGCATGGACTGGTGGGCGCGGCGGGACAGGGGGCCCCGTGGTACCCAGGGAAGGGTTTCGTGGGAGGCAGCAGGCCAGGGGGACATGAAGAAAGGATAGTGAGTGATCCATTCGTGATCAAGGGAGCTGAGAATGGATCACTTATTATCCGTTCTTTAGGAAGCGTCTGACGCACGGATAAGTGAGGCTCCCAGGAAACAGCGGAACGTCCACCCTTGACCTTCACACCGTGGCAGGGTGTTGGGTGAGAGGAGAAAGGAGAAAGATCATGACCCCCATGACCACTGACATGCAGAGACTTCATCAGGCCCTGTCCGCCGCCGACCCCTCGGTCCGACTGCGCGCCGCCATGCAGGCAGGTACCTCTCCGGATCTCGTTTCCACCGAGATACTCGTGGAGCGCTTCGGTGCAGAGCCGGACTTCTTCGTCCGGGACATGCTCACCTGGGCGCTCATCCGGCGCCCGCAGGAGGAGACCCTGCCGGTGCTGCTGCCGCAGCTGCACTCGGAGAATCCCCGGATGCGCAGCCAGGTACTGCACACCCTCTCCAAGATCGGTGAGTCCTCGACCGCAGCGGCCATCACGCGAGAGCTGCTGCACGACGCCGACAATGAGGTCGCCCGCACCGCCTGGCGCACGGCGGCCGGACTGGTGGACGCGGATCAGGCTCCAGGGCTCGCCGAGGAGCTGCTCACAGAGCTCGGCCGACGGGACCACGAATCCCGCCGCAGCCTCAGTCGGGCGCTGGTGGCACTTGGGGAGGTGAGCCGCCCCCTGCTGGAGCGCACTGTCACCGATGAGGAGGCAGCGGTCCACGCCCGGGCCACCCTCGCGCTGCTGGATGACCCCGACGCCGACTTCACCGGATCGATGGAACAGGCCCGCCGCATCCACAACGGCGGTTACCACCTGCCGGCGGAGGCCTGATGCTCATCGGGGAGGTCTCCCGTCACACCGGGATCAGCGCGCGCATGCTCCGCCACTACGAGGAGCTGGGGCTGGTCAGCCCCCATGCGCGCACCTCCGGCGGCTACCGCGACTACTCGGAGGAGGACCTCCGCCAGCTCCTGCAGGTGGAGGCCCTGCGCTCCCTCGGTCTGCCCCTGGCCCACATCGCGGAACTTTTGGCCGAGGGGGTCGGGGGCCTGCCCACCATGATCGACCGGCTCATCGCGGAGACCAGACAGCGGATCAACCGGGACCGGGAACTGCTGCGCCGCCTGCAGCTGGTCCGGAAGGAACAACCGGAGGCAACAGCGGAACTGCTGGAGGTCATTGACGTGCTCCGGCAGCTGCGTTCCGGGGACCCCGCGGTCCGGCACCAGGCGGCACTGGGTCACCTGGATCCGGCCTCCGCGCGGGGTTCCGCCCTGACCGAGGCCCTGCTCCGCGAGGACAACGACGATGTCGCCGGTGCCCTGCAGTGGGCGCTGGAACGCTCAGGATCAACTGACCTCGGGCTGCTGCACAAGGCGCTGGCGGCGCAGAACCCCCGGGTGCGCCGCCGCGCGGCGAACCTGCTGACGGGGATGGCGGGGGCGGACGTCGATAAGCTCCTGGAGACGCTTGTCGACGACGCCGATGACCTCATCCGCAGCCGTGCCATCCTGGCTCTCAGCCGGCGGGGGAGTAAAGCGATGGTGCCCCGGCTGCTGGGGATGATCGTCGAGGGGCTGCTGGACGTGGAGGCCGCGGAACTGCTGGGTGAGCTGGTCCCCGCGGACGAGAAGGTCGTCGGCGAGCTGGAAGAGCTGCTCGCCGCGCCGGGCACCACCCCGGGGGCGCGCCTGCGCCTGGTCCAGGCACTCGCGGAGATCCCCGGCCCGCGGTCAGGGCGGCTGCTGGCCGCGCTCATCGACGACGAAGACCGTGTGGTCGCGGGGACCGCGCGCTACATACTCGGCGAGCACGGCAACGGTTAGTTACGGACCATCTCCAGCGAGGCCAGGCGCACCTCGCCGGCCTCGTCGGAGGCGTTGAGGTCGACGACGGCGAGCAGCTGGAAGGAGTTGTCGCCCTCCGGGTCCTTGATCAGCTGACGGGCGGTCCACTCCCGGCCCTCCTGCTTGAGGGAGAAGTACTCGTTGCTGCGGGCATCGGCACCCGTGTCCAGGTCGGCGTACTCGTCGAAATAGGCGTCGAGCTCGGCACCCCAGTCGGGCTTCGCGTCGCGCTCCAGGTACTCGAGTAGCTCGGAGAGACGGTCCTCCTTCTCCCAGGCGAAGAGCTCCACGAGGCGGAACATGAGGTTGCGCACCATGATGGTGAAGGCCCTCTTGTTCGCGGTGAGCGCGGTGGGGTCCTCCAGACCGAAGGCGAGCTCGCGCTCCAGGTCCTCCTTGGAGATGGGGGTGTCCTCATCACCCATCTGGGCCCATTCGTCGATCAGTGAGCTGTCCACCTGGCGGATGAGCTCACCGAGCCACTCGATGACGTCCTCCAGCTCATCGGTGAGAGCCTCCAGGGGCACGGACTGGCGCAGCGTACGCCAGGCATCGGTGAGGTAGCGCAGCACCACGCCCTCGGAACGCGCCAGCCCGTAGGTGGCGATCAGATCCGAGAAGGTCATGGCGTGCTCGATCATGTCGCGCACCACCGACTTCGGGGAGAGCTCGAACTCCTTGGCCCAGGGATGCCCCTCGGCGAAGGTGTCGTAGGCATCCTCGAGCTCCTCCTCCAGCGGCTTCGGCCAGGTGATGTCCTCTACGATGGCCATGCGCTCCGTGTAGTCCACCCCCTCGGCCTTCAGTGCCGCGATCTCCTCGCCGCGGGCCTGCTTCTGCTGGGCCTGCAGCAGGGGGCGGGGATCATCCAGGATCGCCTCGAAGGTGGAGATCACGTCGAGGGTGTAGGAATCGGATTCCTTGTCCAGCAGGGTCAGCGCCGCCAGCGCGAAGGGGGACAGTGGCTGGTTGAGCGCGAAGTCGCGCTGCAGCTCCTGCGTGAGGTGGTAGGGGCGGCCCTCCTCGTCGGTGCCGTCCGCCGCCTTGACCACGATGCCCGCGTTGAGCAGCCCCTTGAACAGCTCCAGGGTGTGGAGGATGTCACGGTTCTGCTTGGCCCGGGTGTCATGGTTGGTGCGCAGCAGGTGCTTCAGGTGCTCATAACCGTTGCCCGGCCGGGCGATGACGTTGAGCAGCATGGAGTTGGTCATACGGAACTGGGAGCTCATCGGCTCCGGCTCCGCCACGGTCAGCCGCTCATAGGTCTTCTCCGACCAGGTGACCTCACCCTCGCGCACGGACTTCAGGCGCAGCTTCTTCAGCTTCTTCGGGTCGGTGCCGGCACGCTCGCGCAGCCGCCAGTTCTCGATCTCGTGCTCCGGAGCCTCCACCACGACGGTGCCCTCCGTGTCATAGCCCGCGCGCCCCGCGCGGCCGGCGATCTGGTGGAACTCACGCGATTTCAGGATGCGCTGGCGGGTGCCGTCGAATTTCGCCAGCCCGGTCATCAGCACCGTGCGGATGGGCACGTTGATGCCCACGCCGAGGGTGTCGGTGCCGCAGATGACCTTGAGCAGGCCGGTCTGGGAGAGGCGCTCGACCAGACGGCGGTATTTGGGCAGCATGCCCGCGTGGTGCACACCGATGCCCCGGCGCAGCAGCCGGGAGAGCTGTTTACCGTAGGTGGTGGTGAAGCGGAAGGCACCGATCTCGGCGACGATCTTCTCTTTCGTCTCGTCGTCGATGATCTTCAGGCTGGTCAGCGCCTGGGCACGTTCGGTGGCCTCCCGCTGGGAGAAGTGCACCACGTAGATCGGGGCCTTACCGCCCTCGAGCAGCTCCTCGATCGTCTCGTGGACCGGGGTGTAGACGTAGGAGAAGTCCAGCGGCACCGGGCGGGTGGTGCCGGCGACCAGGTTGGTGGTGCGTCCCGTGCGTTCCGTGAGGTCCTGCTCCAGGGAGGCGGTGTCACCGAGGGTGGCGGACATGAGCAGGAACTGCGCCTTCGGCAGCTCCAGCAGCGGCACCTGCCAGGCCCAGCCGCGCTCCGGATCGGAGTAGTAGTGGAACTCGTCCATGACCACCTGGTCGATGGCGGCGGCCGCCCCGTCGCGCAGCGCGATGTTGGCCACGATCTCTGCGGTGGCGGCAATGATGGGGGCCCTGCCGTTGACGGTGGCGTCACCGGTCATCATGCCGACGTTCTCCGGGCCGAAGATCTCGCACAGGGCGAAGAATTTCTCGCTCACCAGCGCCTTGATGGGGGCGGTGTAGAAGGAACGCTGCCCACGGGCCATGGCGATGAAGTGCGCCGCGTTGGCCACCATCGACTTGCCCGAGCCTGTCGGGGTGGCCAGGATGACGTTGTCCCCGGCCAGGATCCCCAGGGCGGCCTCCTCCTGCGCGGGGTAGAGCTCGATCCCACGCGATCGGGTCCAGGCCAGGAAGCTGTCGAAGATGGATTCATCGAGCAGCGACTCGGGGACGTCGGACAGGTCAGGCAGCATCTGGGCGAGATTCACACTTACCCACCCTAGCCTGCTGCTTACTGGTCGTCGTCGAGTTCCTTGCCCTCGGCGTCCGGCAGATCCTCCGGATGGATGTCCTCGGGGTCGTCCTTATGGCCGGCGGAGTCGGCGTCCGGGAGATCCTCGGGGTAGACGTCGTCCTGCTCATCTTCCGTCGGCAGTTCCTGCGGGCCACCGACCTCCTCGGTGGCGTTGTCCTCCTCGGTGGAGTCCAGGGCCGCGAGGAAACGCTCGAACTCCTCGCCGATCTCCTCACCGGAGGGCATGTCGTGCTCCCCGGGCAGCATCGCCTTCGGATGGTTGGCGCGGTAGCGCTCCAGCTCCTCGTCGTACTGGTTCTCCAGGTGGTGGACCACCTGCTGGATCTCGGAGGAGTCGTTGACCTGCTCAGCCAGCTGGCCCGCGACCCGCGTCATGTCGTGCTCGAGAGCGCGCAGCGGGAAGGCCAGGCCGCTGGCGCGCGCCACGGCGTCGAGAAGCTCATGGGTGGCGGCCGGATAAGGGGAGGAGGCCAGATAGTGCGGCACGTGCGCGGTGAAACCGGCGACGTTGCTGCCGCGTTTGTGCAGCGCGCGCTCGACCATCATGGAGGCCGAACCCGGCAGCACCACCTTCGAGTCATAGGTGAACATCGAGTTGATCAGCGCGGGGGTGTTGCTGTGCGCGGAGACCATCAGCGGACGGGTGTGCGGTACCGCCATCGGGGCGGAGTAGAGGCAGATGGTGTTTTCCACACCGAACTTCTCCGCCAGATCGGCCACCGCCTCGGTGAACGCCTCCCACCGCAGGTCGGGCTCCGGACCGGAGAGCAGCAGGAAGGAACGCCCCTCCGTATCCCGCAGCACCCGGATACCCAGGTTGATGTGCTCCATCCCGGTGATGCGGTGGTTGTCCATCGTCACTGCCGGGCGGCGCGAGCGGTAGTCGATCAACTCATCGTTGTTGAAGGACGCCACCGGGCGGGAGTCGAGTGCCGCCAGCAGGTGGTCGGCGCTGGATTCCACCGCGTGTCCGGCATCCGCATAACCCTGCAGGGCGACGATGAGAGTCGGCCCATTGGTTGAGTCCGAGACCACCTCCGGTGCCGGGTATTCAAGGTCGTACATGCGGCGTTCATTGTCCGGCATACCCATCATCCTCCTTCGCTGATCTTCACAGATTCGGGTAACACATTGTGCAACACCGCCGACCCGGACATTAATCCCGGTCGCCGGTGCGGATCATTCCCACCAGTCTAACCGCACCATCTTTCCGGTTCATTCAGGGAACCGCCACCGGGAGCGTGCTCGGTTGTGGACAACCCCCGGCCACTCACAGGCACGAGTGCGCACCAACACGGTCCACGCTCGCGACTGCGCCGGGTGTGCGGGATGGTCGGAGTCATGACAGCGCTCACCTCACCAGGACAACTCGCCGCCAACCTGCCGGGCATCCTCGGCTTCTACCCCCACGACTCCGTCATCTTCGCCGCCTTCGACTGCACCGGCACCGCCGGCCGCTTCCGGCTCGGCCCCGTCATCCGGCTGGACATCGACGACATGCGCCACCTGCCCGACATCACCCGCACCATTGACGAATCCGGCGGGGAACTGGTCTTCGCCTTCGTGGTCACCGACCGGGACGAGGAGGAGGTGGGGGAGGTCGTGGACACGCTACTGACGATGGTGCGCACCGGGATCATGGACATCCACGCCTGCTGGATCGCCGGGGAGATCCTCACCGGTGAACCCGTGCAGCTGGCCTTCGGACCGGTCCCGGAGCCGGGCGAGGAGGGCTGGTCGGAGGCGTGGCTCGACGATGTCATCGCCCCGGTCGCCCAGGCCCAGTCGATGGGGGCGCTGCTGGAGCACGGCATGCTCCCTGACCTGAACCGGGAGGAGACCTTCGAGCAGTTCGCCCGTTTCAACCCCTCCTTCAGCCCGGTGGAATGCGAGCAGCTCAGCGAATTCGCCCACCGTTATTCCAGGGAACTGCTGCGCGCGCTGGAGCAGGGGGAGGAGCGCACGTGGGGCAGCTTCGCGGCGCTCTCCGGCGATATCGCGCTCCTGCTCACGGAGATTGAGGAACAGGACCTCACCGTCGCCGATCTCATGGCGGACGAGGAGACCCTGTTGACCATGGGGGCGGCGCTCGGCAACGCCACCATGCGCGACATCGTCGTCGAAGACGTCCTGCGCCGGCCTTCCCCGGCGGCAGACCTCCTGCTGGCCGTCGCCCGCACCTTCGGCGGACCGGTGCGCTTCAATGCGCTAGCTCTCCACGCCCTGTGCGCCCTGGAACTGAAGCTCTCCATGCGCGCAATTCCGGCTCTGTCCGCGGTCCTGGTCGAGGACCCGCGGCACTCACTGACGCGGTTGCTTCTCGACGCCTGCCGCGCCGGTGCCTTCGACGAACTCCTGGCGGCGGTCCGGCAGGGTTCCGTCATCGTGCGCACCGCACACGGCATCACCCCGCAGCTGGGGGTGGAGGCCGCCTGAGGTATTGACCTGTCCCGCTCAGTGTTTCTTCGCTGACCAGGCCTTCTCGCCGAGCTGGCTGGTGAAGGCCCAGGCATCGGTGACGATGGTCTCCAGGTCGGTGCGGGTGGGGTTCCACCCGAGTTCCTCCCCGATCTTCGTGGAGGAGGCGATGAGTACCGCCGGATCGCCGGCGCGGCGCGGGGCCACCTCGGCGGGGATGGGGTGCCCGGTGACCTTCCGGCACATCTCCACCACCTGCTTCACTGAATAGCCGTCACCGGAACCCAGGTTGTAGATCCGGTGCGTGCCCGGTTCATTGGACTCCAGGGCCAGGACATGGGCGTCGGCCAGGTCGCGGATATGGATGTAGTCACGCACTGCGGTGCCGTCCGGGGTGGGCCAGTCATCACCGAACATGAAGATCTTCTCCCGGTGACCAAGCGCGACCTGCAGGACCAGGGGGATGAGATGGGTCTCGATCTCCCGGTTCTCGCCGATGGCACCGTAGGCCCCGGCCACGTTGAAGTAGCGCAGGCTCGTCGCCCCCAGACCGTGGGCCTGTGTGTAGGAGGTGATGGCGTAGTCGATCGCCAGCTTCGTCGCGCCGTAGGGGTTGGTCGGTGCGGTGGGCATGTCCTCGGTGATGGGGACCTGCTCCGGCTCGCCGTAGGTGGCCGCGGTGGAGGAGAAGACCAGGTTGGTCACCCCGTGCTCACGCATGGCGTCCAGCAGCGTCAGCGTGGTCACCACGTTGTGCTGCCAGTACTCCTCCGGCTTCTCCATGGACTCACCGACCAGGGAACGTGCTGCGAAGTGGATGACCCCGTCGAAGCCCCCCTCGGCGAGCACCTGCGCCGCCACGTCCCGCACATCGCCCTCAACCAGGCGGGCCCGGGCGGGCACGGCCTCCGGGTTGCCGGTGGAGAAGTTGTCCACGATCACGACCTCGTGGCCGGCCTCGGTGAGTACCTGTGCACACACGCTGCCCACATATCCGGCTCCGCCGGTGACCAGAAGCTTCATCGTGGTGTCCTAGACCATCTCGACGCGGATCGCGTGCGCCAGGTCAGGGTGGATCTCCACCTCAGCGGCCCCCGTGCTGAGGGTGACGGTGCCGTTGTTGTTGGTGACGGTGACGGTGGTGCCGACGATGATGCCGGCGTCATGGAGGGCGGAGAACTGCGGCAGGTCCACCTGCAGGATCTCGTTGATCTGCACGATCCGGGCCTCCACCGGTCGAGCCTCGGGCAGGTCCACGGCGCGGATGCCGTGGTCGAGGGTGGTGGCGGGGACACCGAGCTCGTCCAGGCCCGGGATCGGGTTGCCGAAGGGGGAGCGGGTGGCGTCCTCCAGTACGGCGACAACGCGCTGTTCCACGGCCTCGCTCATCACGTGCTCCCAGCGGCAGGCCTCGTCGTGGACCTGGTGGATGTCCAGGCCGAGGATGTCGGTGAGCAGACGCTCGGCGAGCCGGTGCTTGCGCATGACGGCGGTGGCCAGCTCGCGGCCCTCCGGGGTCATCTCGAGGCTGCGGTCAGGTCGGACGATGACGAGGTTGTCCCGCTCCATGCGGGCGACCGTCTGGCTGACTGTCGGGCCTGACTGCTCGAGTCGCTCTGCGATACGGGCGCGCAGCGGTACAATCCCCTCTTCCTCGAGCTCGTAGATGGTCCGCAGATACATCTCTGTGGTATCGACCAAGTCTCTCACGTTAGGAGAACCTTTCTGCAGTATGTCCCGGTGATAGGTAGTAGCTTACCCGAAAAAATTTGCCCTCCCGGCTCAGCGGGAGGGCGGTGTGGCGTGTGGCTAATGTGTCGGAAGGGTCCTAGAGAGCGTACTCCCGCAGACGTTCGGCGCGATGGCCGTCCCGCAGCTTGCCCATCACCTCTCGCTCGATCTGACGCACACGCTCACGCGACAGGCCGAAGCGGCGGCCGATCTGGTCGAGGGTGCGCGGAACACCGTCGTCCAGGCCGTAACGCAGACGGATGACGTCCTGCTCGCGGTCCTCGAGAGTGCCCAGGACCGCACGGATATCGGAGTGACGCATGGTGGCCACGACCGCGGATTCCGCGTCGGTGGCCTCGGCGTCCTCAATGAAGTCACCCAGGGGTGCCTCTTCGTCGGCGCCGACGGGCATGTCCAGGCTCACGGGATCACGCGACTGGCGCAGGAGCATCTCGATGCGTGATTCCTCGATGCCGGACTCCTCGGCCAGTTCCTCATTCGTCGCCTCGCGGCCCAGGTGCTGGTAGAGCTCACGCTTGATGCGTGAGAGCTTGTTCACCTGTTCCACGAGGTGGACGGGCAGCCGGATGGTGCGCGACTGGTCCGCCATGCCGCGGGTGATGGCCTGACGGATCCACCACGTGGCGTAGGTGGAGAACTTGAAGCCCTTGGCGTAGTCGAACTTCTCCATTGCGCGGATCAGTCCGAGGTTGCCCTCCTGGATCAGATCCAGCAGCGGCATGCCGCGGCCGGTGTAACGCTTGGCCAGGGAGACCACCAGACGGAGGTTGGCCTCCAGCAGGTGGGCGCGGGCCTTGTTGCCGTCCTTGGCCAGCACCTTCAGGTCGCGTTTCATGGCACGCGTCAGCGGTTTCTCGGACTGCTGGAGCAGGTGGGTGGCATAGAGCCCCACCTCGATCCGCTGGGCGAGGTCCACCTCCTCCTCAGCGTTCAGCAGGGCCGTGCGGCCGATGCCGTTGAGATAGACACGCACCAGGTCGGCCGACGGGTTGTCATTGGTCTGACCTCGTCGGCTGCCGCGGTCGGTGGTCTCTATGCCTGATTCCTGCAGGGAAGGGTTTGTCATAAGGAGGCCTCCTATTGTCGCTGGTCTTAAAGATTCAACGCTCCAACGTCCAATTTTGTTCCCGTTCCCGGAATTCCGGTTGCCTGGGCGCTGTCATCGGCCGGATCAGGCGCTGACCTTCTCGCGGGCACCCTCCAGGGCCCGGGTCCGGGTCAGGAGCTCATCCAGCATTCCGTGGAGCCTGTTGCCGGAGGAGCGGGTGGGGGCGAAGTCGCCGTCGTTGCGGAAGTCCGTGAACAGAGACATGGCCACCGGCTCGTGGACATGCGCCATCTGCATCCCGGCGAGGGTGGCGCGCAGGTGCTCGACAGCTTCGGCGCCACCGGACGATCCGTAGGAGACGAAGCCGGCAGCCTTGTCGTGGAACTCGGGGGAGAGGTGGTGCAGGGCGTTCTTCAGGGCACCCGGGATGGAGGGATGGCGCTCCGAGGCGATGAACACGAAACCGTCGTAGCGGTCGATGGTGGTGGACCACCGTTTCGTGATCTTCTCCCCGTACCGTTTCATCGCCGGCGGGGTGGCCTCGTCCCAGACCGGCAGCTCGAGTTCGGAGATGTTGATGATCTCGTAGTCCGCGTCGCCCCGCCCGACAGCCTCCTGCCGGATCCACCTGGCCACGTTGAGGCTCTGGCGGCCACGGCGGGCGGTGGTGGTGACGATGGCGATCTTGGGCATGTGTTCCTCCGCACTCGAAAAGGTATGATTAGATTTCGATTATATGACATGACCACAAAATTTTCAAGGGGTCCATGCCCGCACGAGGGGGCCGGTCAGCACTCCACCAGCACGGTGAAGGGACCCTCGTTGACCGAGGCCACCTGCATCATCGCCCCGAACACGCCCTCCGCCACATGAATCCCGCGCCCGCGCAGCCCCGCCGCGATCTTCGCGATCACCGGCTCCGCCACCTCTCCCGGCGCGGCATCCGACCAGCTGGGACGCCGGCCCTTGACGGTGCGCCCGTGCAGGGTGAACTGGCTGACGAGCAGGACCGGGGCGCCGGCCTCCTCCACGCCGCGCTCATTGTCGAGGATGCGCAGCTCCGCGATCTTGCGCACCATCGTCTCCCAGGCATCGGGCGCGTCCTCCCGGCCGACACCCACCAGTGCGAGCAGGCCGCCGGTCTCCGGGCAGTCGATGGCTCCGACGACTTCGCCGTCCACCGTCACGGAGGCGGAGCTCACCCGGGTCAGGACCGCCTTCATGCGACCACCTGCGCCAGTTCGGCCGGCAGCATCAGACCGTGGCGGACCAGGTCGACGATCGCCGGGACGGCCGCCCGGACCAGCTCCTCCTCATCGAGTCCGTTCGCCATGGCGTAGAGCCCGGCTGTCTCCGCCAGAGAGAGACCCTGGGGATGCAGACCTGCGACGATGGCGGCCAGGTGCTCGTCGACCTCGTGGGACCAGCGCGGGCCCTCGGTACGCGTCAGGCGCAGGGTGGCCGGGGTGAAACCGACACCGGCGTCCAGGTCGGCAACGGCGATGTTCTCCCGGGCCAGGCCGGGACGGGTGAGGAAGGTGGCGTCGGCAAGCTCCTGTGCGTTGCGCTCCCGCAGCCAGGCGGTGCGCAGGAAGTACTCCTCGATCTCCGGGCCCAGGGGATCAGTGAAGGCCTGCGGCATGGCCTCGGCCATGATGTCGGAGGGCTGGTCGCCGATCTCGCGGATGGCCACGAAACCGAAGCCGATGCCGGTCACCCCGTGCTCAGCGAAATGCGCCAGCCACGACCCGGTGCGGGCGTCGGCCCCGGGGGAGCGGGGGTCGAGGGATTCGTCACGTAGCCAGGTGCCCACATAATGGGCCGGATCCGCCACATCGCGCTCAATGATCCACGCCGCCACCCCGCGGTCCGGCAGCCAGGAGGCAACCCGCGCCGCCCAGGACTGTGTGTGGGTGTGTACCCAGGCAGCCAGCAGATGCGCGGTACCGCCCTCCGCCAGATGCTCCGGGGCCTGCGAGACCACCAGCTCAGAGGCCCCGTCGAGGTTCAGCCCCGAATCCCGGTAGACGTGGCCGACCTCAGGCAGGCCGACGACGAAGGGCGGGTTGGCCACGATCCGGTCGAAACGGCGCCCCGCAACGGGCTCGAACCACGGCCCCTCCAGCAGCTCCACCTGTGTACCTGCCCCGGCGAAGGTGGCCTCCGCCAGATCCAGTGCCCGCGGGTGGACATCGGTCGCGGTCACGGACTCCGCGACACCGACCTGGCCGAGGGCCTGGACACCCGAACCGGTGCCCAGGTCCAGCACTGAGCCCACCGGTGTCACCGGAGTGGACTGCAGCAGCGACAGACTCGCCGCCCCCACACCCAGCACATGCTCCGGGCCCGGGACATGTTCCGTCATGGCGGCGTCCGCATCGGAGAAGACCCACCGGTTGTCCCCGACGATCACGTGCGGCCGGATGTCCAGGACCATCTGCACCGTGCCGTTGAGGTCGGCCACGGCAGCACCGGCATCCAGCAGGCGCGTCGCCAGTGTGGCACCCACCAGATCGGCCAGTTCCGTGGCCGGGACCGGGTCCCGCAGGATGAACACCCGGATCAGGCGGGAGAGGGTCGAGCCGTCGGAGGTGGCGTAGCGCACCGCGGCAGGTTCCCCGCGGTGCATCGCCTCGGTGTAGCTGGGGCCGAGATGCCCGGCGACGCCACCGGCGGTGAAACCTGCGGCACGGAACAGCGCCGTGAGCTCCGGCGCGAGAGCGGACAGGGGGGTACGGGTCACTTGTCGTCCTTCGGATTCTCATCGGGGTCTGATTCGGTGTCAGGCGCGGCGTCGGGCATGTTGTCGATCACCTCGTGCTTCCCGCTGTCTTCGCCGGGTGGCAGCGAGGGACGTTCCCCGGCCTCCAGTTCGGAGTAGCGGGCGGCCTCTGCAGCCAGGTGGGCGTTGTACTCGCGGGCGGCCTGCGGCTTGTACACCGAGCGGGTGCGCTTGTCGCGGCGCTCGCCCTTGCCGTTGGCGATGACCACAGCGATCCACGGCAGCGGCACGGAGATGATGAACAGCAGGCCGGAGAGTAGCCAGTCACCCAGCCAGATATAACTGCCGGCGCTGATCAGCAGGGCGGGCAGCCGGGCACCCTGCAACCACGAGTACATGCGCTCCCGGCGGCGCAGATCCTCGGCGGGGGAACGGCGGGCGTCGGTGATCAGCTCCGCGCGACGTCTGGTCAGCCGGAATCTGCGCCCCGCCTTCCCACCTTCTCCGGCGCCGGGGTCGTCGACGGTGTCGAAACGGTCCTGATCCATGGCTATCAAGATAGCCCTGTGTGCCTTTTCTGGGCAGAGTGGGGCATGATGGGTCAGGTGAGAACGAGTACGAAGACCATCGAACGTCCAGACATCAGGGAAGACACCGACCTCGACGACGGCACCCCGAAGTTCTTCCACTATGTCAAGAAGAACCAGATCGTCGATTCCGCGGTGAGCGGCAACATGGTTGTCGCCCTGTGCGGTGAGACCTTCCCCGTGACCAAGCAGGCCAAGCCGGGGTCGCCGGTCTGCCCCGACTGCGAACGGATCTACAAGGGCCTGCGTAAGAAGTGAGTGGTGGCGGCAAGGGGCAGCTCCGCGCCTGGCAGCGGACGGCGCTGACGAAGTTCCTGCTCCACAAACCGAAGGATTTCCTGGCGGTGGCGACCCCGGGAGCCGGCAAGACCACGTTCGCGCTGCGTGTGGCGATGGAACTGAAGGCCACGCGGCTGGTCGAGCGGATCATCGTCGTTGTGCCCACCGAGCACCTGAAGATCCAGTGGTCCCAGGCCGCCGCCCGCGTGGGCCTGGCGCTGGACCCGTATTTCACCAACGCCTCGGCGGTCAACCCCGCCTACGACGGTGTGGTGGTGACCTATGCCCAGGTGTCGATGCACCCCTATAAGCATCATGCCGTGACCTCGGCGAAGCGTTCCCTGGTGGTCCTCGACGAGATCCACCACGGCGGTGACGCCAAGAGCTGGGGCGACGGCATCCGGGAGGCCTACTCCGATGCGGAGCACCGGCTGTCCCTGACGGGCACCCCCTTCCGTTCGGACGATTCCCAGATCCCCTTCGTGCGCTACGAGGAGGACGGCGAGGGACACCTCGTCTCCCGGGCGGACCACACCTACGGCTACTCGGATGCACTCGCCGACGGCGTTGTGCGCCCGGTCGTCTTCCTCGCCTATTCCGGCGAGGCCCGCTGGCGCACCTCCGCCGGCGAGGAGTACGCCGCCCGCCTGGGTGAACCGCTCAACGCCGAGCAGACGGCACGGGCCTGGAAGACGGCCCTGGACCCGCGGGGCGACTGGATCCCGGCTGTGCTGCAGGCCGCCCACACCCGCCTGCAGCAGCTGCGCAGGAACATGCCCGACGCCGGCGGCCTGGTCATCGCCACGGACACGAAGACCGCGCGCGCCTATGCGAAGATCCTGACGGAGATGTCCTCGACCCCCGTGGCGGTCATCCTCTCCGATGAGCCCGGCTCCTCGGAACGCATCGAGGAGTTCTCCAACTCCACCGACGAGTGGATGGTCGCGGTGCGCATGGTCTCTGAGGGCGTGGACGTCCCGCGTCTGGCCGTCGGCGTCTACGCCACCTCCGCGGCCACACCACTGTTCTTCGCGCAGGCCATCGGTCGCTTCGTGCGTTCCCGCATGCCGGGGGAGACGGCCTCGGTCTTCCTGCCCTCCGTGCCGGTCCTGCTGGAGCTGGCCGAGAAGCTGGAGACGTCGCGCGACCACGTCCTGGGCAAGCCCGACCGCCCCGAGGAAGGCTGGGATGATGAGGCCCTCGCTGAGGCCAACCGGGAGGAGAACGAGAAGGACGAGGAACCCGCCTACGAATCCCTCGGCGCTGAAGCGGAACTCGATTCACTGATCTACGACGGTTCCACCTACGGCACCGCCACCTTCGCGGGCTCCGACGAGGAGGCCGACTACCTCGGCCTGCCCGGGCTTCTCGACGCCGACCAGATGAAGGCCCTGCTGCGCAAGCGGCAGGAGGAGCAGCTCGACGCCCGCGATGAGCAGGAGCGCCGCCGGGAGGAGATCGCCCGCGCCGATGCGGAGGCCCGCCGCTCGGCCGGCAATGTGGCCGCCGCGGAGCGGGTCGCCAGCGACGAGATCCCGCAGCTGCGCAAGGAGCTCAACGCCATCGTCTCCATCACCGCCGGACGCAGCGGTCGGCCGCACGGTGCGATCCACACCGAGGCGCGCAACGCCTGCGGCGGACCGCCCACCGCGCTGTGCACCGCCGAGCAGCTGCGCGACCGCATCGCCTATCTGCGTCGCTGGTAGCCGGTCAGGGAGTCCTCGGGGATTACCCGAATTCTGCCCGGATCCCGGGCGAACCGGGCAGCTTCGGGAGCCAGGGGCGGTTAGTGTGGTGGGGAACAAGATCTCTGACCCACCGGCACTGAGAGGGACATCTCCTTGACCAACCCGAACGATCCGCAGCAGAAACCCGATTTCGGCGCCTACGAATACCCCTCCGGCACCCCGGGGCCGAAGCCGGGGCAGCCACCCGCCTACGGTTCCGGCCCTGTCTCCGGCTCCACCTGGGCGATGGCGGAGACACCCAACCGCGTCGCCCCGTGGGCCCTGGGCCTGGGCATCCTCGCCCTGGTCATGGCCGTCAGCCTCTTCCTGACCGCCTTCGCCTTCATCCCCGGCATCATCGGCCTGATCCTCGCCATCATCGCCATCGTCCGGGGCCGGAGCCTCAGCGGGCCCTCCCGCCGGACCGGGATGTCGGTCACGGGCCTGGTCATGTCCATCATCGCCATCGTGCTCTCGGTCGGCTTCTGGGTGCTCATGGGCCTGCTGGTCAGTGAGTCGGGCATCAGCGACTGCGCGACGCTGACCGATCCGGCCGCGCAGCAGCAGTGCCTCGAGGACGCCCTCAACGAGTGGTCCGGTGGGACGAACTAGCCGTCGATGAGCACCGCGCCGTCCACGCGGTATCTCGCGCCGTCCACGCGGTATCTCGCGCCGGACATCGCCCGGGGTGTGGCCCTGCTGGGCATCGCCCTGGCCAACATCCCCACCGGTTGGATCATCTCCCCCGGGGCCGACTATGCCGCCGACTTCGGAGGAGTCCGGGATCCGGGTAGCCGGGTGGATGACCTGGTGGTGGTCCTGCATGCCATGTTCGTCCATGTCCGTGGCCTGCCGATGTTCACCATGCTCCTCGGCTTCGGGATCGGCCTGCTCGCACAGAGTCTGCTGCGCCGGGGTCTGCCCCGGCAGCGAGTGCAACGGCTGTTGTGGCGGCGTTATCTCCTGCTCGGGGTCATCGGTGTGCTGCACCTGGTGCTGCTCTTCTCCGGCGACATCATCGCGCAGTACGCGGTCACCGCGCTGGTTCTGATCGCCCTGATCCCGTTGCGCGACCGCATCCTCCTGGTCATCGCCTGGCTGCTCCTCGGCCTGACCATCAGCTTCTTCAGCTTCACGGCCATGGTGGCCGCGCTCCAGCCGGAGGTGATGGTCGTGGTCGGTGGTGGTGCCGGTGCGGGGCAGGCGGAGACCTACCTGGGGTACGTCGCCACCAACCTCGCCATCCGCGGTGGAAACCTGGCCGTCGAACCCGTGACGGTGCTCATGCTCCTGCCGCTGATGATCTTCGGCCTCGTGTGGGCCCGCCGCGGTGTGCTCACCGACGTCGCCGCCCACCGCACGCTGCTGCGCACCTGGGTGGTGGTTGCGGGGCTGGTGGTGCTGGGTATCGGCCTGCCGTGGGGGTTGGCGGCCATCGGGGTGCTCTCACCCGCCCTGGAGGTGCCGCTGGACAGTCTCAACACCGGTTTCGGCATGCTCACCGGGCCGGGGATCCTCGCCCTGATCGCTCTGCTCTTCCCCGGCACCGAGAAACAGATGAATCCCTGGACCCGCCCCTTCGTGGCGCTGGGCAGGCGCTCCATGAGCGGCTACATCCTGCAGTCGGTGCTGTTTCTCCTGCTCACCCAGCCCTTCACCCTGGACCTCGGCCCGCAGCTGGGGATCCCGGGGCAGATGGCGCTGGGGGTGGGCGTCTGGGCCGTCACCGTGGTGTGGGCCCTGGTGTGGGACCTGCGGGGCTGGCCGGGGCCCGTCGAGCGGGTCCACCGGCGCCTGGCCTACGGCCGTTCGGCACTGCCCTGATCCGACAGGCGCACCGTGTCGAAGGCCCGGCGGATCAGTTTCTCGGCCGCCGCCGGGTCGCGGGGTGCGGGCAGAGCGTAGTAGGTCTCGAGGGCGGTCTGGGCGATGGTGACCGCCACCTTCACCGCCACCCGGGATTCGAAGGGGGAGAGGTGGGAGGTGCGGTTGGCCAGCTTCTCGAAGAGGGGGCGCAGCTGTTCATCCAGCTGGCCCCAGGCTGCCGCCCCCTGGAGGGTGTGCAGCACATCGGAGAGCCGGAACAGCGTCGCGAAGGAGTTGAGTGCGTTGTCATCGTCCCCGGTCTCCCACAACCCGGTGATCAGCACCCACTCCACCGCCTTGAATAAGGTGGCCTCCGCCGGTGCCTGACGCAGCCGGTCGATGAGGTCGGCGACGCGGGTGACCAGGAATTCCCGCAGAGCCTCGTCCATGGCGGCGAAGTAGTTGTGGAAGGTGCGGGCGGAGACCCCGGCTGCCTCGGAGACGGCCGCCACGGTCAACCCCTCCGCCCCCTGGTCGAGGGCGAGACGGGCCGCCGCCCGCGCGATCTGGGCGCGGGTGGCGGCCTTCTTGGTTTCTCGGAGTCCGGACATGATGGTCTGAGTCTATCGGGCGGGTTCCAGGTCCCGGATGCCCTCACCCTCGACATCGACCTTCGGCAGGATCCTGTCCAGCCAGCGTGGCAGCCACCAGGCGCGCTCATCGAGAAGGAACATTGTCGCGGGGATGATGAGCATGCGGACGATGAAGGCATCGAAGAACACGGCCGCGGCCAGGGCGAAGCCCATGGTCTTGATGAAGGCCATGTCCTGCATCATGAAGGCCGCGAACACGGAGATCATGATCAGGGCGGCGGCGGTGACCACCCGGGCGCCGTGCTTGAAGCCGTTGGCGGTGGCGTTGCCGGCGGTCTTGCCGTGCGTCCAGCCCTCGCGCATGCGGGTGACCAGGAAAACCTGGTAGTCCATGGCCAGGCCGAAGACGAGGCCGATGAGGATGATGGGCAGGAAGCTCAGCAGCGGCTGCGGATCAGAGATCAGGCCGAGCCAGCCCTCCTGGAAGATGGCCACGGTGACGCCGAAGGTCGCGGCGACGGACAGCCCGAAACCGAGGGCGGCGATCAACGGCACCCAGATCGAGCGGAAGACCAGCAGCAGGACGAGGAAGGCCAGCAGCAGGACGATGCCGATGTAGGGGATGAGCACATCGCCGAGGCGGTCGGAGATGTCGTCGAAGATCGGGGTGGCACCGGTGATGCCGTAGGTGGCGCCGGTCTCCGCCTCGAAGTCGGCGGACGCCTCACGCAGTGCCTGCAGTGTCTCCGAGGTCTCCGGGTCGGTGGCGCCGTATTCCGGGGTGATCAGCACCTGGGCGGCGCTGAAGTCCTCCGTGGTGGCCACGACCTGGGCGTTGCGCACGCCCTCGACGCCGAGGAACTTCTCGACGCCCGCCCCGAACGCCACGGGGCGCTCCTCGGCGGGGAGGTCGGCGGCGTCGATGAGCGCGATCATCGGGGCGTCACGGCCCGGACCGAAGGCGTCCGCGGTGATCTCATGCGCGATGCGCGGCGGGGTGCCCGGTGTGGCGGAGCCGTCGGTGGGCATGGCCAGACGCATGGAGGAGGCCGGGATGGCGAGCACACCCAGCAGCAGGACACCGGCGATCAGGTGGGTGACCGGGCGTTTGCGGATGCGGCGCACCCAGCGCAGACCCATGGTCGGGTTGTCGTCCTCCGGGTCCGGGGCCTTGACACCGGGGAAGCGGACGGCGAAGGCCCGGGTGCCCAGCAGACCCATGAGGGCGGGCAGGAAGGACAGGGCGATGAGCACGGCCAGCGTCACGGTCGCGGCGGCGCCCAGGGCCATGGCGGTGAGGAAGGGGATGTTGATGATCGACAGTGCCGCCAGGGCGATGAGGACGGTCAGACCGGCGAAGATGACCGCCGAACCGGCGGTGCCCACGGCCATGCCCATGGCGTGCGCGCGGGTCTCCTTGTCCAGCTCCCGCAGCCGCTGGGCCAGCTCCTTCGGGGTGACGTCATTGGCACCGGAGGCCTTGATCAGCTCGGTGCGGAAACGCGAGACGATGAACAGGGCATAGTCGATGCCGACCGCCAGGCCGATCATGGAGGCCAGGATCGGGGTCATCTCGTTGATGTCTTCACTGAATGCGGTGGTCAGCTGGATGCCCAGGATGCCGATGCCCACGCCCACGATGGCGGAGACCAGGGGCATGCCGGCCGCCACGACGGAACCGAAGGTGATCAGCAGCACGAGGGCCGCGACGGCCAGACCGATGAGCTCGGAGGTCATCTCGATGTCGCCGGAGGCGGCACCGAAGGCGTTGCCGTTGTAGACGACGGTGAGATCCCCCTCGTCGTAGCGGTCGAGGATCCCGGTCACGGCCGCGACGTCCTCGGCGGGGATATCCATGAGGGAGACGGAGTCGAAGCGGACGCTGACGATGCCGGTGGTCTCATCCTGGCTCAGCGGGCTGACCGCGGCCACGTCGGCGGTGATCTTCTGCTCCGGGACACCCTGCGCCTGCAGCTGCGGGGTCATCTGGGCGGCGAGACCCTGGGCGGCCAGGACCGGATCGACGATGGTCTCCGGTTCGCTGAGCACACCGGCGTCACGGACCTCGGCGAGCATCTCGTTGACCTGAGCCTGCACCTGCGGGTCGGTGAGCGCGGCACCCTCCGGCGCCTGGACGACGATGTTGCCGGTGGGGGCGTTGGTGGCGTCCTCGGCACCGGGGAAGCGCTCCTGCATCTTCTCCATGGTCACCACCGAGTCGAGCCCGGGGATGGTGAAGGTGGTCGATGGCGACTTGGCGAATGCGCCCGCCAGGGCACCGACGGCGATCAACAGAACCAGCCAGAAGGCGAGGAAGGGCCAGGACCGGCGGTAGGCGGAACTGCCCAGTCGGTAGAGGAATCGGGCCATGGGTGGGCAGACCTTTCAGAGGGTGAGGGGGTATGACCCTTCCACCCTATGGATACGTGCATACCTCGTGCAAATTTGCGCTCCCTGTGCATCCTGTCGGAAGTGGGCACGAAAAAACCGCGGGCGCACATCCGGTGAGGGATGTGCGCCCGCGGCAGTCGGACAGTGTCGGGCGACTAATCCAGGTAGTCGCGCAGCACCTGCGAACGCGAGGGATGACGCAGCTTCGACATCGTCTTCGACTCGATCTGGCGGATGCGTTCACGGGTCACCCCGTAGACCTGGCCGATCTCGTCGAGGGTGCGCGGCATACCGTCGGTCAGGCCGAAGCGCAGACGGACCACACCCGCCTCACGCTCGGACAGCGTCTGCAGGACGTCCTGCAGCTGATCCTGCAGGAGGGTGAAGGAGACGGCGTCGACGGCGACGACGGCCTCGGAGTCCTCGATGAAGTCACCGAGCTGGGAATCACCCTCATCACCGATGGTCTGGTCCAGGGAGATCGGCTCACGGGCGTACTGCTGGATCTCGAGGACCTTCTCCTCGGTGATGTCCATCTCCTTGGCCAGCTCCAGCGGAGTGGGCTCGCGGCCGAGATCCTGGAGGAGCTCACGCTGGATACGGCCCAGCTTGTTGATGACCTCCACCATGTGCACCGGGATACGGATGGTGCGGGCCTGGTCAGCCATGGCGCGGGTGATGGCCTGGCGGATCCACCACGTGGCGTAGGTGGAGAACTTGTAGCCCTTGGAGTAGTCGAACTTCTCCACGGCACGGATCAGTCCGAGGTTGCCCTCCTGGATCAGGTCCAGGAAGGCCATGCCTCGGCCGGTGTAACGCTTGGCCAGGGAGACCACGAGGCGGAGGTTGGCCTCCAGCAGGTGGTTCTTGGCCTTGCGCCCGTCACGGGCGATGGCCCGCAGGTCACGCTTGACGGCGGGCGTCAGCTTAGCGTCCTTGTCGCCGGAGGCGAAGGCCTCCTCCATCTGCTCCATGCGGTAGGTGGCGTAGAGACCGGCCTCGATGCGCTTGGCCAGGGAAACCTCCTGCTCCGCATTGAGCAGTGCGACCTTGCCGATCTGCTTGAGATAGGCGCGGACGGAGTCGGCGGAGGCGGTGAGCTCGGCGTCCTTGCGCGCCTGGCGCAGGGCAGCGGACTCGTCCTCGTCCCAGACGGAGGCACCCTCGTCCTCCTTCTCCTCCTCCTCTTCCTCTTCCTCCTCGGAGTCGGCATCGAGTTCGTCGTCCTCGTCAAGGCTCTCCTCGTCGAAGTCGACCTCCTCGGGCTCGCGCTCATCGTCGTCGAGCTCATCCTCAAGGTCCTCAACCTCGGTCTCGACCTTGGTCGTGGCCTTGGCTGCTGTCTTGCGCACAGCCTTCTTGGCGGTCTTCTTGACCGCCGTTCCGGTGGTCTTCTTCGCCACCTTGCGCGCAGTCTTCTTGGCGACCTTGCGGGCCGTCTTCTTGGCCACCTTCTTGGCGGCCTTCTTCACCGGAGTGTCGGCGGCCGACGCAGCGGTCGTCTCCGTGTTGTCAGTCGCTGCATTGCCTGAAGAATCCGTGGCTGCCACGTACGCCCTTTCGACTTTCCTACTGGTCCATGTGGGAGGCGGGAAACTGCCCCGCGACCCACACCTGTGATGGCGTTGTGTTCACCGTCATCACGATCGACCGCCCATTATAGAGCAATTAATTATTGACGGTTCACTCAAGCCCTGCTTATGCGTCTCCGGATGAGACGTCAGGGGGTCAGGTGCGCGGCCACCGCCATGGCCGCCCCGACAATGCCCGCGCGGTTGCGCAGCCGGGCGGGGAACACCGGCGTGTCCACATCCAGCAGCGGAACCCATCGCTCGTGGTCGCGGGAGATTCCCCCGCCCACGATGAACACGCCCGGGTTGAGCAGCCGTTCGTACTCGTTGAGCACCCGGCTCACGCGCTTCGCCCACTTCCGGTAGCTGAGCCCGTCGCGGATCTTGGCGGCGGAGGAGGCCCGGTGCTCGGCCTCCCGTCTGCCGATCATGATGTGTCCCAGCTCGGTGTTGGGGAACAGCTGCCCCTCGACGAGCATCGCGGAGCCGATGCCGGTGCCGAAGGTGAGGAACAGGACAGAACCCTCCCGGGCACGGGGATCACCGAAGGCGACCTCGGCGATGCCGGCGGCATCCGCGTCGTTGAGCACGCTGACCTCGCGGCCGTCCAGGTGACGGTTGAAGAGTTCGCGGACGTCGACGCCGATCCAGGAAAGGTCGATGTTGGCGGCGGAGTGCGCCACCTGATCACGGATGACAGACGGCAGGGTGATGCCCACGGGGCCGGTCCACTCCGCGGTGCGCACGATCTCCGCGACCGTCTGCGCCACCGCCTCCGGGGTGGCTGGTTGCGGGGTGGCGATCTTGATCCGGTCGCCGACGAATTCACCGTCGTCCATGTTCACGCGCGCCGCCTTGATCCCCGAACCGCCGATGTCGATGCCGAAGCCGATGTTGACCATGGCGACCAGCATACAAACTGCGGGCACAATGGGCGCATGACTTCACATGACCTTCTCGAGCTCCGTTCCATCGCGGTCGACGTTGCCACCGCCGCGGCCGAACGCATCCTGGAAAAGCGCGCGGAGCTGTCCGGACACGGGGACATCCGTCAGTTCGCCAGCACCAAATCCTCGGCGGTGGATCCGGTGACGGTGGTGGACACCCTCGCCGAGGACTTCATCGTCGACCGGTTGCACACCCTGCGCCCGGAGGACGGGGTCATCGGCGAGGAAGGGAGCGAGCGGGCGTCGGCAAGCGGGGTGTCCTGGGTGGTCGACCCCATCGACGGCACCGTGAACTTCCTCTACGGGGTACCCGAGTACGCGGTGTCGATCGCCGCAACCGTCGACGGCCACGTCATCGCCGGGGCGGTGGTCAACGTACCTCGCGGGGACGTCTACTCCGCGGCCCTCGGCCACGGCGCGACCGTGATCCGGGACGGTTCGACCCGCCCCTTGCGCTGCACGAAAGCCGCCAACCCCGCCCTCGCGCTGGTGGCCACCGGCTTCGCCTACGATTCGGAATGGCGCGCCCAGCAGGCCGAGCTGCTCGTCCGCCTGCTGCCCCGGGTACGTGACATCCGCCGCATGGGAGCCGCCGCGCTCGACTTCTGCCGCGTGGCGGAGGGTACCGTCGACGCCTTCTACGAGCACGGCCTGCACTGCTGGGACTTCGCCGCAGGTGCGCTCATCGCCGCGGAGGCCGGCGCCGTGGTGCACACCCCGGCCCTGTCGACGCCCGGTGCCGCCGGACAGCCGGTCTCCGCTGCCGCGGGCAACCTGGCGGGGGCGTGGGCGGAACTGCTGGATTCCGTCGGTGCGTCCAGCCCGCTGAATCTGCCGGGAACCCCCGTGTGAACAGGGAGGATGACAGGGACACAATTGTGGCTTAATATGCGCCTCGACACTACGCACATCGTCCCTTTCCGCAGGGCCGATCTACAGGTTAAGGATGTATGAGCAATGGCCACCGATTACGACGCCCCGCGCCGCCGGGCTGAGGACGAGCTGGAAACCGATTCCCTGGAGGGCCTCAAGGCCGCCGAGGGGCAGAACCCGGGTCTTGATGACGACGGCGAGATCGTCGAACCCTTCGACCTCCCGGCAGTCGACCTGTCGGGGGAGGAGCTCAACGTCACCGTCGTACCCAAGCGGGAGGACGAGTTCACCTGCGCCGAGTGCTTCCTGGTGCAGCGTCGCAACCGCATGTCCCACACCGAATCAGACGGCTCCGAGATCTGCCTGGACTGCGCCTAGGACGCCTAGGACTCAGCCGGCCACGGCCGGTGCCGACAGAGGAAGAACCGCCCCTTCAGGAATTTCCTGGGGGCGGTCTGTTCTTTTTCTGGCTCCTCGTGCTACCGGTAGCGCGACAGGGCGGTCTCCGCCTGCTCCGGGAGGTAGGCCTCGAGGAGGGCCTCCGGGTTGCGCGTGCTCACCAGCCAGTAGGGGGTGGGGTCCGCCGGGTCGTCGAGCACCAGCATCACCATCTCCGGCACCCAGCCGTGCGAGACGACGAAGGCCGCCGGGTCCAGCTGCCGGCCCATCGCGTTCCGCTTCGCGGTGGAGGGCACCGCCAGGGAGCGGGAGACCACGGTGTGCGGCAGGTTGGCCGACTTCACCGACAGCCAGCGCGTCCCGTCCGGATCCTCCTCGACGGTCAGCACCGTCGACGACCAGCTCAGCAGCACCCATACCGCCGCCGTGGAGAGCACGACCAGCGGAACGATGAGCCACACGATGTCGCGGTTGAGGTAGAGCTGCATGGAGGTCAGCAGAACGAGGAAAGCCGCCAGGAACCACCAGTAGAGCGGCACCCACTGCCGCTCGCGGTAGAGCGTGCGGGGGGAAGAGGCAGAATCAGCAGAACCGGTGTCACTCACGATTGAACACTCTATCGCATGGGTAGATTTGTACGGCGTGACCTACTTGAGTGAATTCAGCCCTGTCCGCGTCAAACGCCTCGACAAGGACCTGCCCCTGCCCAACCGTGCCCACCGCGGGGACGCCGGTGCCGACCTCTGCTCCGCCGAGGACCTCACCCTCACGCCGGGGGAGCGTCGCCTCGTCGGCACCGGCGTGGCCCTGGCCCTACCGCTGGGGACCGTCGGTCTCATCCATCCGCGTTCCGGCCTGGCGGCGAAACAGGGCCTGAGCATCGTCAACGCCCCCGGCACCGTCGACGCCGACTACCGGGGTGAGATCAAGGTCTGCCTGATCAACCTCGACCCCCACAGCCCGATCGAGATCACCCGTGGCATGCGCATCGCCCAGCTGGTCATCCAGCGGGTCGAGCTCGTCGATTTCGAGGAGGTCGAGGAACTCGATGAAACCGTCCGTGGGGCAGGGGGCCACGGTTCCACCGGCGTCTCCTGACCGCCGGTACAGTGGGCCCAAACACGACTGAAGGAGACGATGAGGGCATGGCACTGTGGCCATTCGGGAAGAAGAAGGACGACCAGCCGACGGAGACCCCGGACGGCGAGCCGGTCTCCACCTACAATGACGCGCCCCCGGAGGTGCCCGCGGCGGTCGAGGTGTCCCGCCACGATGCCGTCAACGGTGACACCGGTCCCTTCGACGGCGATTCCGTGGACATCGCCGGTTTCGACTTCTCCGATTTTGCCCAGGGCGTGCTCGACCTGGGTTCCATGCGCATCGCCCTGCCGCGAAACTCCCAGGTGCAGGTGGAGATGGGGGAGACCGGCCCCCGCATGATCCACATCGTCACCGAGTTCGGCCGGCTCACCCCGGTGGCCTTCGCTGCCCCCACCTCCGCCGGCCAGTGGGCCGAGTCGACCGAGCAGATCACCCAGGGCATGATCGGCGACGGGCTGGAGACCGATATCGAGCAGGGTCCCTGGGGTCCGGAGATCATCGGCCAGGGTGAGAACGGCATCATCCGGGTCATCGGCGTGGAGGGTCCGCGCTGGATGCTGCGGATGACCACCACCGCCCCGCACGACAAGGCCGGGGACATGCGTGACATCGCCCGGGAGATCACCGCCCGCACCTTCGTCTACCGCGGCGACAACCCCGTGCTCGCCGGCAATTCCCTGCCTGTCGTCCTGCCGAAGGAGCTGGTGTCCCAGGTGCAGCAGGCCATGGAGCAGCGGGCGCAGAACATCAGCCGGGCGGAGGCCGCCAGCCCTGAGGAGGCGCAGGCGATCGACGACACCTCGCAGGCCCTGCGTGATCTCGCGGACGGTTCGGGCCCGGAGACCACCGAGAAATAGGTCCCGGATTCCCGCTGGACAGCCGCAGGCGGGTATCGTCACTTCCTCACATCCCAGAACACAAGGAGCCTCCACCGTGACCGAACTCGAGCGGGACCAGACCCGGGAACTGACCATCACCCGGATGGCCCATGGCGGGGAGGGCATCGGGGAGCTCGACGGCCGTGTCGTCTTCGTCCGCGGCGCCTATCCGGGGGATGTCGTGGAGGCCACCGTCACCCAGGTGAAGAAGCGTTTCGCCCGTGCCGAGCTCACGCAGGTGAGCACCGCCGGTCCGCTGCGCGTGGAGCAGACCTGCCCGGCGGCCGCCGCGGGGGCCGGCTGCTGCGATTTCGGCGACCTCGATCCGGCGCAGGAGACGGGGATCAAGGCGGAGATCCTGCTGGGCCAGCTCAGCCGTCTCGGCCGCGTCGCGGACGCCCCCACGCCTGAACTGATCGAACTGCAGCCGGTGCGCGGTTGGCGCACGCGGGTGCGGCTGGGTGTCGATAAGCAGGGCCGCGCCGGTTTCCGCGCGCACGCCTCCCGCGACCTGGTCCTGATCCCCTGCACCCAGGTCGCACCCGAGCTTCTTGACGGCCTCGTCGGCCCCGGCGCCCGCACCTTCACCCCGGGCGCGGAGGTCGTCGCCGTCCTCGACTCGACCGGTGCACGCCACGTCGTGGAGACCCGCCGGGCCCCGCGCGGGCGCCGCGTGGAGAAGGTCACCGACGTCCTCGAGGGCACGGGCACCGTCACCGAACAGGCCGACGGACACACCTTCCACTTCCCGGCCACCGCCTTCTGGCAGGCCCACGTCCAGGCCCCCGACGCCTACACCGGCCTGATCCGCCGTTGGCTGGCTGACCTGGCACCGGCGGAGAACCGGACCGGCTGGGACCTCTACGGCGGGGTGGGGCTGTTCGTTCCCGCGCTGGCCGATTCCCTGGGCGAGGGCGCCACGGTCCACTCGGTGGACTACTCCCCGGCAGCCGCCGCCCTGAGCCAGGACACCCTGGCCCCTTACGGCCTCGAGGTGCACAACGACCGCGTCGAGAAGGCCCTGGACCAGCTGCCCGCCCCGCGCGTCGTCGTCCTGGACCCGCCGCGCACGGGTGCGGGCGATGAGGTGGTCGCGGGCATCGCGAAGCAGCAGCCGGAACGGGTCGTCCATGTCGGCTGCGACCCTGCGACCTTCTCCCGCGACGCCGCCGCCTGGGAGGAGAACGGCTACCGCCTTGAGCGTCTGGCCGTGGTCAACGCCTTCCCCGGCACCCACCATTTCGAGGTTATCGGCGAACTCAGCCGCGGGTGACACGGTCGAATCAGAGGCACGGGGGCAGGCAGGTAAGATGAGCGGGACCGTTCGAACCGAGGTTGAAGGAGACGCGCAGACAACAATGGGAATTCTCAGTGGACTGTCGTCACCCGCCGACCTCAGGGCCCTCGAGGTGGAACAGCTCGAGGAACTCGCCGAGGAGATCCGCCAGCTGCTCGTGCAGAAGGTCTCCGCCACCGGCGGCCACCTCGGCCCCAACCTCGGTGTCGTGGAACTGACCATCGCCCTGCACCAGATCTTCGACTCACCCGACGATCCGATCATCTTCGACACCTCGCACCAGAGCTACGTGCACAAGATCCTCACCGGGCGCGCCGACAAGTTCGACACCCTGCGCCAGAAGGGCGGCATCTCCGGATACACCGCCCGCGGCGAATCCGAGCACGACTGGACCGAATCCTCCCACGCCTCCGCCGCCCTGTCCTACGCCGACGGCCTGGCCAAGGGACTGCAGCTCTCCGGCCGCAGAGACAACACCGTCGTCGCCGTGGTCGGTGACGGTGCGCTCACCGGTGGCATGTGCTGGGAGGCCCTGAACAACATCGCCTCCGGCCAGGACCGCAACGTGGTCATCGTGGTCAACGACAACGGCCGCTCCTATTCGCCGACCATCGGGGGTTTCGCCGACAACCTCGCCCGCCTGCGCATGGAACGCTCCTACGACGAGATCATGGAGCACGGCAAGAAGACGCTCAAGGCCATGGGCTGGGTGGGGGAGCGCACCTTCGACGCGCTGGCCGCCTTCAAGGAAGGCGTGAAGTCGCAGGTCATCCCCACGGAGATGTTCCCCGAGCTCGGCATGAAATACGTCGGCCCCGTCGAGGGCCACGACCTGAAGTCCCTGCTCCACGCGCTGACCTACGCGAAGAACTACGAGGGCCCGATCATCGTCCACGCCGTCACCGAGAAGGGGCACGGCTATGCCCCGGCGGTCAACGACGTCGCCGACCAGATGCACGCCACCGGTGTCATCGACCCCCTCACCGGTGCCGCTCTGTCCAAGTCCCAGCCTGACTGGACCAGCGTGTTCACCTCCTCGATCCTGTCTGCGGCCGAGGAACGCGATGACATCGTCGCCATCACCGCCGCCATGGCAGGCCCCACCGGACTGGCCTCCTTCGCGGAGCAGTTCCCCGGGCGTTTCTTCGACGTGGGCATCGCCGAGCAGCATGCGGTCACCTCGGCGGCCGGTCTCGCCCTGGCGGGCATGCACCCGGTCGTGGCGATCTACTCCACCTTCCTCAACCGGGCCTTCGACCAGCTGCTCATGGACGTGGCGCTGCTGGATCTGCCCGTCACCTTCGTCCTCGACCGCTCCGGCGTCACCGGGCCGGACGGCGCCAGCCACAACGGCGTCTGGGACATGGCTCTGACCAGCATCGTCCCCGGCATCCGTATCGCCGCCCCGCGTGACGGCGCCCAGCTGCACGAACTGTTCAACGAGGCCCTCGACATCACGGACGGCCCCACCGTCGTCCGCTACCCCAAGGGTGCCCTGCCCACCGAGCATGTGGAACTCATGCGCCTGGAGGATGGCGTGGACATCCTCCACTACTCCGACGCCGACTCCTCGCTTCTCGACGTCCTCCTCATCGCCGTCGGCTCCTTCGCCGACCTCGCCCTGGAGGCGGCGCCCCGCCTCGAGGCCCTCGGCCTCAACATCACCGTCGTAGACCCCCGCTGGATCGCTCCTGTCGCCGCCTCGCTCATCGGTCTGGCGGCTGACCACGACCTGGTCGTCGTCCTCGAGGACGGAGTGATCCGCGGCGGCGTGGGCTCGCTGATCGCCGAGGCCTTCTCCGCGGCCGAGGTGGACACCCCCGTGCGCCGACTCGGCTTCCCCTCCACTTTCCCGATGCACTCCTCCCGCTCCGAGCTGCTCGCTGAGGTCGGCCTCGATGCCGAAGGCGTGGTGGGGTCGGTCACCGGCTGGCTGGAGAGCCTCGTGGAGGATACGGAAGAGGCGTAAACGGGACCTGGGGGCCTTCCTCTCGAAACCCTGATCTCGAACTGGTCAAGCAAGACCGGAATCCCGGACACACCACAACCTCCCAGACTATGATCCGGGTTACAGTCCGGCGGTGGTCGGTGACGGCCACCGCCATCCACACCGTTGATTTCCGGAGGTCACCATGACGCTTGTCCCGAATAACTCCCTCATCACCGAGACACCTGAGCAGGGCCGCGAGCTGGCGCTGGCCATCGCCCGGAAGACAATCGGCGCAATCCAGCCTGACGCCTCGGTCCGGCAGGTCCTGCGGGCAGGCTATGCCACGGACGCTGATTCGCTGGTGGCGGCCGGCCATGTCGTCGCGATTGAGTTCGCGACCATCGCCGCGGCGAACAACTACTGGCGGGACAATTAGAATAGGGTCTCCGTGAGGATGGGGGAGGTGAGCTCCACCTGCCACGAACGTGCCTGATGCGCGCGCAGCGCATCCGGCACTTCCAGGGGAGAGCGGATCTCCCGGCCGGCGGTGGCGGACCACACCACCGTGCGCAGGACCGAAGGTTTAAGGATGTTCTCGGTGGGGATGGCCAGGTCGGCGGAGAGGTCGTCGAGAAGCTCCCTGGCGGTGGAGTAGCGTTCGAAGGATTCGGGGTATTCGCTGGCCCAGGCCTGGCGGGAAGGCAGACCGCGGGTGGGGCGTTCGCGTTTCGGCCAGGTGCGCGGGTCGGAGTCCAGGGCGCGCTGGATGATCTCCATCCAGAAGCGGCTGGCAGAGCGGCGGAAGCCCTTGACCTGGGTGAGTTCGCGGTTGGTGCGGGGGACGGTGCGGGCGATCTCGACGAGCACCTTGTTCGGCAGGATCCGGGAGACGGCCCGGTCCTCCTCTACGGCGATGGCTTCCCGGCTCATCCACAGTTCCCTGGCGATCGCGAGCTGCTCCGGCCGGTGGAGGGAGGAGATGCCGCGCACGGAACGCCAGGTGGCGTCCGCCGGTCCGGTGATCTCCGAGTGGGTGGTGCGGATGTACTCGAACTCCTGGCTCGCCCAGTCGAGTTTGCCCTGGTTGTCCAGGATCTCCGCCATGGTGTCGCCCAGTTCGAGGAGCAGTTCGACGTCGAGGGCGGCGTAGGAGAGCCAGTCCTCGGGCAGGGGGCGCTGGGACCAGTCCTCGGCACCGTGGCCTTTGGCGAGGCGGACGTCGAAAAGCAGCTCGGTCATGGCGGCGAGGTTGACGTGGTCGAAACCGGCCAGACGCCCGGCGAGCTCGGTGTCGAAGAGGGTGCCGGGGTAGAGGCCGAGCCAGGCCAGGGAGGGCAGGTCGGAGGCGGCGGCGTGGAGGATCCAGTCCTGCCGGTTGAGGACAGGCGCCAGGGCGGCGGTGAATTCCGGCCGGTTACCCTCCGGGTCGATGAGGAAGGTGCCCACGCCGCGGCGGCGGACCTGGACGAGGAAGGCGCGGTCGTCGTAACGGAAACCGGAGGCGCGTTCGGTGTCGATGGCCAGGGGGCCCTGTCCCGCGGCGAGGGCCTCGGCGGCCTCGCGGAAAGCGTCAGGGGTGGCCAGGACCCGGGGGATCCCGTCGTTGGGGGTGCTGAGAACGTGCGCCATGATCATCCAGCCTAAACCACTCTTCAGCCCAGGCGGGTGATGCCCTCCGGGGGAAGGCCGGCGACATGCGCCAGGACGCGGGAGAAGGCGAGGACGTGCGGGGCGAGATCCAGGTCGGAGGCGGTCCAGGAGGCGCGCATCTCCAGTTGGTGGGCCCGCGGCGGGCCACCGATCTCACCGAAGCGGACCGAGGCGGTCGCGGTGACGGTGCCGCCGAGGTTGGTGTGGTCGGCGTCAGTGCCGGCCAGGGCCTCGGTCAGCCACTGCCAGGCGACATCGGGCAGCAGGGGATCGGATGCGACCTCATGCTCCATGTCGGCCTGGATGTAGGCCACCAGACGCATGGCCCCCTCCCAGGTCTCCTCGGCACCCGGGTCGTGCAGGAGGATGAGCCGTCCGAAGGCATCCCCCTCGGCGGCGGCCTCCTCCATGGAACGTTCCACCTCGAGGCCGATCGCGTGGCTGAACGGTGCCAGACGCTGCGGCGGACGGATGGTGCCCAGGGTGATCTCGGGACGTAACCGGGCCGCGTGCATCGACTCGACGGCCTGCGTGAATGCCGGCGGAGTGCTGTTTCCGTTTCCGGTGTCACTCGCGCGGTTCAGAGGCGTCGGGGTGGAGGAGGCGTCTGGGGTGAACACGACTCCAATTAACCACGCGTGTCTGCAGGCCGGTGGAGGCGCGCCGCCGGGGAGGTTGCCTCCCGCGGGCGGATACAACTTATGATGGATGAGGCCGCTGTTTCCGACGGCCCGACCAGGAAAGAGGTTTTCGTGAGCAAACTGAATTTTGACGAGCTCAACAGCATTCAGCGCTACTCCCAGTTCGTCACCTTCCGCGCCATCCCGGGGGCGCTCGGCACCGAGCGTGATGAGATCATCTCCGAGGCCACGGCCTTCTTCGAGAAGCTGGCGGGGGAGGGCAAGGTCGTGGTCCGCGGTATCTACGACGTCTCCGGCATCAACGCCGAGGCCGATCTGATGATCTGGTGGCACGCCGAGGAGTTCGAGGATCTGCAGGCCGCCTACCAGGGCTTCCGCCGCACCACGGTGCTGGGCCAGCTGCTGGAGTCCACCTGGATCGGTTCCTCCCTGCACCGTCCGGCCGAGTTCAACCGCTCGCACCTGCCGTCCTTCATCATGGGTGAGGAAGCGGAGGCCTGGATCACGGTCTACCCCTTCGTCCGTTCCTACGAGTGGTACCTGCTCGATGACAAGGAGCGTCGTCGCATCCTCGCCGAGCACGGCCAGGCTGCCCGCGATTACCCGGATGTCCGCGCCAACACGGTGCCGGCCTTTGCCCTGGGTGACTACGAGTGGATGCTCGCCTTCGAGGGGCCGAGCCTGGACCGCATCGTGGACCTGATGTACAAGATGCGCTACACGGAGGCCCGCCTCCACGTGCGTGAGGAGACCCCCTTCTTCACCGGCCGCCGCGTCGCCGACGTCGGGGAGATCATCCGGATCCTGCCTTAGCAGAATGCTTGTCGACGCCCGCCTGAACCCAGGCGGGCGTCTTTGCGTTGCTGTCCTACTTCTCCTGCGGCTCCAGCGTCAGGGAGATGGAGTTGATGCAGTAACGCAGGTCGGTGGGGGTGTCGTAGCCCTCACCCTCGAAGACGTGTCCCAGGTGGGATTCGCAGTTCGCGCACAGCACCTCCACGCGGACCATGCCGTGGGAGATGTCGCGGCGCTCGATGATGCGGTCCCCGGCCAGGGGGGAGAAGAAGGAGGGCCAGCCGCAGCGGGCGTCGAATTTCTCGTCGGAGCGGAACAGTTCCGCACCGCAGGCCCGGCAGGAGTAGACACCCTCGGTGGTGGTGTCGGTGTACTCACCGACGTGGGGCGGCTCGGTGCCGGCCTGACGCAGGACGTGGAATTCCTCAGGCGTCAGGCGCTGGCGCCACTCGGTGTCGCTGATCAGTTTGAAGTCGGTCATGTCCTAAGTCTAACGATTCCTCCCGCCACCACACCAGAGCGCTCGTGGTGACCGCCACGAGCAGCAACGCCCAGCCGATGGTCGGGTGGAAGAAGGCCATCCACCGCGACAGGTCGACGGCGGCGGTCGAGTGGAAGGAATCCGGGGTGAGGAAGAGATAGGCCGCCAGCCAGGCCGGCCAGGTGTGGAAGACGCTGGTGCGCTGCAGGACGGTGAACATCATCGGGAAGAGCATCATCGAGTAGTACATCTGCCCCAGCGAGGACAGGAAGAACACCCCGGCGAGCAGCAGCCCGGTGGTGGTGGTGGCCCACAGCAGGGGGTCGGTGTAGCGCCAGCGCAGCAGGACGATGACGCCCACGGCGACGATGACGGCGAACAGCAGCCACAGGGCCGTCTCCAGCGCGGCGGGCATGCCGAAGTAGACGGCCGCACCGGCCAGCGAGGAGTTGGCGTAGTCGCGTACCTCACCGAGGTAGGGGACCAGGCGGGTGAGGTAGTCACCTGCCCCGGGCACCACCGGCCAGGCCGCCAGGTTGAACACGACCGGGACGGCGAGGCCCCCGAGGACGGTCCGCCAGTCGAGTTTCACCGCCGGGAGGAACAACAGGGGTGCGAACTGCGGTTTGATCAGGATCGCCACCCCGATGAGCAGCCCGGCCCGCCAGCGCCGACCCGACAGCAGCAGCGCGAGGAAGCCGGCGAGGGCCAGCAGCAGCATCCCGTTGATGTTGGAGAAGATCAGCGTGTTGCGCACTGATTCGGTGAGGAAGGCGAACGCGACCGCCGCGGGCCACACGAAGCTTCGCAGGGACCAGCCGAACATCCGGGTGAGCAGCGCAAGCGCGGCGATGACGGCCGCCGCGTTGGCGATGATGAAGGCGGTCCGGGCGGCATCGATGTCGCTCAACCAGCCCAGGGGCATCAGCAGCAGCGTGGCCCCCGGGTTGTACAGGTAGTGCGGGTCCACGTGGTGGTAGATCTCGTTGTAGACTGGCACGCCGTCGAGTGCGCGGCGCACCGCGGCGTAGACGGTGGTGAAGTCGTCGGTCACTGAACCGTTCAACGCCAGCACGAACACCCGGTGCAGGACCAGCGCCACGGCCAGTGGCCAGGCGACCGCCCGGCCGATCCGGTCGAAGCGGGTCCGGCGCAGCTCCGCCGGCGGATCAGTCAGGGGGGTACGGGCAACCCACAGGTTCTCAATTCGGGTCGTCGGCGAAGTCACGCGGTTTACCCTACCGCAGCCCCTTTTCGCCCCTGCGGTAGCGCAGGAACAGCGTGCCGTCGTCCGTGGCACTCATGTGGTCCAGCGACATCCACCTGTTCACGTCGTTGACCAGATGCTTTCCCACGGGCGCGGAGATCAGCGGTGCCACCGTCAGGTGAAGCACATCCACCAGATCCGCCCCGAACATCATGTTGAATACACCTGACCCGCCCTCGCAGGCGATCCGCATGAGTCCGCGGTCGTGCAGCGCCGCGACCATCTCCTCGGGGGAATCAGCCGGGATGAGTTCGGCCGGGGCGAGATGGGTGGGGGCGGTCGTCAGCGAACTGCGCGGGGTGAGGATGAGGGTGTTGGCGAGGGAACGATCACCGAGGTGCAGGGTGCGGGAGACGATGGCCATGCATGAGGCCCGCTGGCCGGTGTAGTTCTCCGCGATGACGGTACGTGCCCCCACCAGCACGACATCCGCCCAGTCGCGCATGGCCAGGAACAGCTCCCGGTCGAGGTCGTTGCCCATCCCGCCCGAGAGCCCGTCGAGGGTGAGGGAACCCGTGAGGGAGCAGATCGCGACGGCCCTCAGTTCCGGCTCGCCCGGTGGGAGAGTGGGGCCGATGATGTCAGTCAGCATGCCCCAAGGGTAACGAAAACGGGGGCCGGTCAAAGACCGGCCCCCGTGGGGTGGAGCGGATGACGAGACTCGAACTCGCGACCCTCACCTTGGCAAGGTGATGCGCTACCAACTGCGCTACATCCGCAAAGGGTGTTACCCTCAGTGCGCGATACTGGGATTGAACCAGTGACCTCTTCCGTGTCAGGGAAGCGCTCTCCCGCTGAGCTAATCGCGCAGGACTAACAGAGGTGGAAACGGGAATCGAACCCGTGTGCACGGTTTTGCAGACCGTTGCCTCACCACTCGGCCATTCCACCGTGGCGTTACCGCCTCAAGGTACCCTAAGACATAAAGTACCAGAGCGGATGACGAGACTCGAACTCGCGACCCTCACCTTGGCAAGGTGATGCGCTACCAACTGCGCTACATCCGCAATGTGAGGGTGCTTGACCCTCAGTGCGCGATACTGGGATTGAACCAGTGACCTCTTCCGTGTCAGGGAAGCGCTCTCCCGCTGAGCTAAACGCGCGGGTTCATTTCTTACCGATTGGCCCGGTGAAATGAGAGCGGATGACGAGACTCGAACTCGCGACCCTCACCTTGGCAAGGTGATGCGCTACCAACTGCGCTACATCCGCATGCACCTGGCTGACGGCTTATGGCCGTTGCTGTGGTGCGGTTCAAAACATTATCCTCAACCACCCTCGGATGACAAATCGCCAGGTCGTGGCAAGGAAGTGCAGGTCGGAACCCGGTCACTGGGCCGGTTTGAATTACACCGATGTCATTCCCGGGATGGCCTATGGGGCCGCGCTCAGCGGATATTCGTGCTGACCTGCGGATTAGGCCCTTTCGCTCTCCTGTGGGTAGAGTTCTTAAGCGCACAAGGTCCTATGGCTCAGTGGAAGAGCGTTCCGTTCACACCGGAAAGGTCGCTGGTTCGAACCCAGCTAGGACCACAACAGCCCCGTTCACCATCACGATGAACGGGGCATTTTCATGTGTCCGCCAGTTCAGGACAGTCCGGGGTTAGCGGTCCGCAATGATCTCCGCATAACCCTCCCGGAAGGTCGGGTAGCGCAGGCCGCCCAGGAGACCATGCAGCAGTGACCCGTCCAGGACCGTGCCCCCGGCTTCGCCGGACGTGGCCTCCGGAGGTGCCGGCAGTCCCAGGTGCTGCGCGACGAAGCCCGCCACCTCGCCGAGCGGGGCGGGCGCCCGATCCACGGCGTGCAGCACGCGGGGAGGATCCCCGGCGGTGAGCAGCCACTCCAGGGTGCGGACCAGGTCAACTTCGTGGATGCGGTTGGTCCGCTGTGCGTGCCGGATGGGGGAGCGCTCGAGGACCTTCCGCAGGATCATCTCCCGCCCCGGACCGTAGATGCCGGCGGGGCGGATGATGAGGGCGTCGAAAAGCTCGGTGGCGAGCAGCTCACCACCGCGCAACAGGATGCCCCGCGGGGTGGTGGGCGCGGGTACATCAGCCTCGGTCAGCGGGCGGCCAGCGTATCTGCCCTCGAATACACCCGTGGAGGACACGAAGATCACCCGCGGCGGCACGGACGGCAGGGCTGCCGCGAGATTCCGCAGCGCCACCAGGTAGCCGTCGGGGTCCCCGCCCATGGACGGCGTCAGGGTGATCACCATCGCGTCCGCGGCCGGCAGCTCCCTGCCAGGCGGTTCCGTCAGATCGACGGCGATGCCGGTGAATTCCGCGGGCAGGCTGGAGGTGTCCCGGCGCAGCGCGACCACCTCCCGGCCGGCGGCGAGCAGGCGCCTCCCCAGCCGGGTGCCCACCCGGCCACAGCCGACGAGCATGACCCGCGCGGGCTGGTCAGCTGCCTCACTGTGCCCCATGCTGCTTCACATCCATCCTCGGCCAGCGGGAGGATCTCTCCGTGGACCCACTTTATTGTGCGTCAGCTGCGGCAGTCCAGACCCCCGGGTGTTACCCTGGCGGGGTATGGCTGTCAATTTGGGGCGCTTCGGGTGTCCCATATCACGCCCGGCGCCTATCCCCGGCATTTCCGCAGGTCCCCAAGGGTTGATGGCGCGATCTGCAGGCCTGCGGGAAGGCGAAACCCCAGGTGAGGACGTTTCCGCCGGGAACTAAAGTCCGTGGCTCTCCGACAGCTCCAGTGACCCCCGCAAGGCGCGGGTGTCGTACACCCTTATCTGTGAAGGTGGATGCCCTCAGTGACCGTGCCCCGTTTCCGTCCGTTCCGGACCCTGACCGCCGCGACAGTCGTGGCGGCCGGCCTGGCCCTGTCTGCCCCCGCTGCGCTGGCGCATGATGTGGTCATCGGCGGCGACCCCGCTGACAATGCGGTCCTGCAGGAATTCCCCGACACGATCTCCCTCGAGTTCTCCGGCTACGTGAAGGAGGACTTCAACACCTTGGCCATCTCCGAAGCGGAATCCGGTGACGTCCTCTTCTCCGGCGAGCCGGCCATCGACGGCCGCTGGGTGAGCCTGGATGTGCCGGCGGACATCGAACCGGGGGCCGGCGAATACCGGATCGGCTTCCAGATCACCTCCTCTGACGGCCACTCCACCCGCGGCATGACCACCTTCACCGTGACCGGTGGGGAAGCTGCGGCTGGGGAGACCACCGGCACCGCGGCCCCCGCCACGACGGCGGACACCACCGAGGTGTCCAACGATCCGGGTGCGGGGGAGTCGGGACTGCCGGAGGGCCCCATGGCCTGGGTGCTCGCCGGTGTGGGTGTACTTGCTGTCCTCGGCGTCGTCATCATGATGATCGCCCGGGGCCGACACAACACACAGGAGTAGATGATGTTCAACCGAGGCCGTGCCGCACTGTCCGTTCTCGCCGTTTCCGCCCTCACCCTGGCAGGTTGCGCCACCGGTGACAACGGCGCGGACACCACCACAACCGCCACCGCCACCAGCGCTGCCGCCCAGGCCGCCACCGATGTCACCTTCACCGAGGGTGTCGTCCGGGCGATGGAGGCCGACAAGGGCATGACGGGTATCTTCGGCACCTTCACCAACCACACCGACGAAGAGATCAACGTCACCGGTTTCAGCGCTGACTTCGAGGACGCCAGCTTCGAGCTGCACGAGGTCATGGACGGCGTCATGCAGGAGAAGCCGGGTGGTTTCGTCATCCCGGCCGGTGAATCGCATGAGCTCGTGCCGGGCGGGGACCACATGATGATCATGGACTACATGGGCGAGATCCCGGCCGGTGACGTCGTCGACATCACCGTCGAGCTCGCCGACGGCTCGACCTTCGACGTCGCGGAGATCCCCGTCCGCACCATG
Source organism: Corynebacterium hylobatis (assembly GCF_003955685.1). Taxonomy (GTDB): domain Bacteria; phylum Actinomycetota; class Actinomycetes; order Mycobacteriales; family Mycobacteriaceae; genus Corynebacterium; species Corynebacterium hylobatis. The sequence goes on along the minus strand of NZ_RXHJ01000017.1, from coordinate 40,948 downwards.
AACCCTGGTGATGAGGACTACGGCTCCGACGGCTCCCTGATGGGCCACGAGCACTAGTCCGCACCAGCACGAGCATATTTCCCAGGAAGTAGTTGACAGTCATGTTCTCGTTGTCCCGCCGTGGATTTCTCACGGGCCTGTCCGTCACCGCCGGCGGAGCCGCCCTGGCCGCCTGCGCGGCAGCGGAGTCAGGGCCACCGCCGGCGGACGGGGGAACGGCGGGCGCGGATGCGCGGCTGCGGGATGCGATCGTGCCCTTTGACGGCGTGCATCAGGCGGGTGTCGCCACTCCGGCGCAGGCCCAGCTCAACCTCATCGGCTTCCAACTGGCCGACGGTGTTGACCGGGCGGGCCTGACCCGGCTGATGCGCTCCTGGACCGAGGACTCCCGGCGCCTGTGCACCGGCGAAACCCCGTTGGGCAGCCTCGAACCGGAACTCGCGGTCACTCCGGCGAACCTGACCGTCACCTGCGGCTTCGGCCCCCGCATCTTCGAGGTCATCGACGCCGCCGACCAGCGCCCGGACTGGCTGAAACCCCTGCCGGAGTACAGCCTGGACCAGCTGGATCCGAAGTGGGGCCAGAGCGATCTGGTCATCCAGGTCTGCTGCGACGACCCGCTGATGCTCTCGCATGCCACGCGCCACCTGGTGCGCTCAGGTGTGGACTACGCCCGCGTGCAGTGGATGCAGCAGGGCTTCCTCAACGCGGACGGGGCGCGGACGAAGGATGAGACACCGCGCAACCTCTTCGGCCAGGTCGACGGCACCGTCAACCCGCGGACGGGGGAGAGCTTCGATGAGCAGGTGTGGATCCAGGACGGTCCCGCCTGGATGCAGGGTTCGACGTCGATGGTGCTGCGGCGTATCAACATGAACATGGACACCTGGGAGATGCTCGACCGGAAATCCCGTGAGGAGTCCCTGGGCCGCCGCCTGGACAACGGTGCACCCTTGACCGGGGCGGCGGAATTCGACGAGCCGGACTACAACGCCACCGATAAATACGGGCTGCCCGTCATCGACCGGCAGAGCCACATGTTCCGCGCCAAGGCCCCGGAGGGGCACCCGGAGCAGAAGTTCCTCCGCCGTCCCTACAACTACGACATCGCGCCGGAGCCCGGCTCGGAGCAGCTGTCCAACTCCGGTCTGGTCTTCCTCACCTTCCAGAAGGACCCGGTCCGCCAGTACCACCCGGTTCAGCAGCGCCTGGACGAGGGTGACCGCCTCAACGAGTGGATCTCCCACATCGGTTCCGCCGTCTACTGGATCCCGCCGGGAACCCGGGCCGACGGCCGCGGCAGCGATGCCTTCTGGGCGCAGTCGCTTCTTGACGACGCCTGAGCCCGACACGGCTTCCGGAGGGCGCGCGGCTGCGGGGTAGGATGTTGCGCAGCGACTGCGCGCTGCGCAGCCGTGCCCGTCCTGTTGAGCAGGCAGCGGCCAGGTATGCCGCCGTCTGCGTGAGCGCAAGTTTAAGGAGCGCAACACCCATGGTGAACACCACCACCGCTACCGACCTCCCTTCGTTCCAGGTCCCGGCCGGCACCACAGTCGGTGCCGCGATGCGGGAGCTGGACCTTCCGAACAAGGGCCCGGAGGCCATCGTCGCCGTCAAGGACACCGACGGCGAGCTGCGCGATCTCTCCCACACCCCGGAGGTCGACGCTGAGTTCACCCCGGTTGCGGCGAACACCGAGGACGGGCGCGCCATCATCCGCCACTCCTGCGCCCACGTGCTGGCGCAGGCCGTGCAGCTGGAGTTCCCCGGCACGAAGCTGGGCATCGGCCCGGCCATCGAGAACGGCTTCTACTACGATTTCGACGTCGCCGAGCCCTTCACCCCGGAGGATCTCAAGGCAATTGAGAAGCGGATGAAGAAGATCATCAAGACCGGCCAGCGTTTCGAACGTCGTGTCTACGAGTCCACCGAGGCCGCCGCCGAGGAACTCAGGGATGAGCCCTATAAGCTCGAGCTCATCCAGGACAAGGGCAACGTCGACCCGGATTCCGATGAGGCCACCGAGGTCGGTGCCGGCGAGCTCACCGCCTACGACAACATCAACCCGCGTACCAGCGAGGTCGAGTGGTCGGATTTGTGCCGTGGCCCGCACATCCCGACCACCCGCTACATCCCGGCATTCGCCCTGACCCGTTCGTCGGCCGCCTACTGGCGCGGCGACCAGGCCAACGCCGGTCTGCAGCGCATCTACGGCACCGCCTGGGAGGACAAGGGGTCCCTCGACGCCTACCAGACCATGCTCGCGGAGGCGGAGAAGCGCGACCACCGCCGCCTGGGCACAGAGCTGGACCTGTTCTCCTTCCCGGACGAGATCGGTTCCGGCCTGCCGGTCTTCCACCCCAACGGCGCGACCGTGCGCATGGAGATGGAGGAGCACTCCCGCCGCCGCCACGTGGAGGCCGGTTACTCCTTCGTCACCTCCCCGCACGTGACCAAGGGCGACCTCTTCGAGAAGTCGGGCCACCTGGGCTTCTACAAGGAGGGCATGTTCCCGCCGCTGCAGCTCGACGCGGAGTACGACGAGGAGGGCAACCAGACCAAGCCGGGTCAGGACTACTACCTGAAGCCGATGAACTGCCCCATGCACAACCTCATCTTCGACTCCCGGGGCCGTTCCTACCGGGAGCTGCCGCTGCGTCTCTTCGAGTTCGGCACCGTCTACCGCTACGAGAAGTCCGGCGTGGTCCACGGCCTGACCCGCGCCCGTGGCTTCACCCAGGACGACGCCCACATCTACTGCACCGAGGACCAGCTCGAGGCCGAGCTGACCACCGTGCTGGAGTTCATCATCTCCCTGCTCAAGGACTACGGCCTGGACGACTTCTACCTGGAGCTGTCCACCAAGGACCCGAAGAAGTATGTCGGCGACGATGACATCTGGGAGCGCTCCACCGAGATCCTGCAGCGTGTGGCCACCAACTCCGGCCTGGACCTGGTGCCGGACCCGGAGGGCGCGGCCTTCTACGGCCCGAAGATCTCCGTGCAGGCCAAGGACGCCATCGGCCGTACCTGGCAGATGTCCACCGTCCAGCTGGATTTCAACATGCCCGAGCGCTTCGACCTGGAGTACACCGCCCCGGACGGCAGCAGGAAGCAGCCGATCATGATCCACCGCGCGCTCTTCGGCTCCATCGAACGGTTCTTCGGCGTGCTCCTCGAGCACTACGCCGGCGCTTTCCCGGTGTGGCTCGCCCCGCAGCAGGTCATGGGCATCCCCGTGGCCGAGGACTTCGCTCCGCACCTGGAGGAGATCACCGCGGAGCTGCGTAAGCGCGGTATCCGCGCGGATGTGGACACCTCGGATGACCGGATGCAGAAGAAGATCCGCAACCACACCACCGGCAAGATCCCCTTCATGCTGCTGGCCGGCGCCCGCGACGTGGAGGCCAACGCCGTGAGTTTCCGCTTCCTCGACGGCTCCCAGATCAACGGCGTGCCGGTGGCCGAGGCCATCGAGCTCATCGACGCCTGGATCAAGGACCGGATCAACGACCAGCCGAGTGAGGACGCACTTGCAGCCCGCCGTTGAGGACACCTGGACAGACACCGGCGTCGGTGAGCCGGATCGGCTGACGCGCCTGTGGGCGCCCTACCGGATGAGCTACATCAAGGAGCGCCCGCCGGCCGGTTCGGCGACGCAGGGTGATCCCTTCGTCGATGCCCCGAAGATGTCGGATGAGGACGGGCTGATCGTCGCCCGTGGGGAGCTGGTCTACGCGATCCTCAACCTCTACCCGTATAACGCGGGCCACCTCATGGTCATCCCGTACCGCAAGGTCGCGGACCTGGAGGACCTCACCCCGGAGGAGATGACGGAGCTCATGGGCTTCGTCACCACCGCGGTGAAGGTGCTCAAGAAGGTCTCCCGGCCGGAGGGCATCAACGTCGGCTTCAACCTGGGCAAGGCCTCGGGTGGCTCGGTGGGCAACCACCTGCACATGCATGTTGTGCCCCGCTGGTCCGGTGACTCGAATTTCCTCACCGTCCTGGGTGGGACGAAGGTGCTGCCGCAGCTGCTCCGCGACACCCGCTCCATGCTCGCCGAGGCCTGGGTGGAGGTTGCCGGTGCTTAGTTCCCGTGGTCGCCGACCCGTCTCCGTCATCGTCGAACCGGTGGCCCGCGGTCTGCTGCGTGTGGGCCTGACCCCCAACATGGTGACGGTCATCGGCGCGGTGGTGACCGCCGTCATCGCGGTGCTGCTCATCCCGGGCGGACACCTGTTCTGGGCCGCGGTGGTCTCCGGCCTCTTCGCCGCCTTCGACCTGGTCGACGGCACGATGGCCCGACTGCGCGGCGGCGGCACGAAATTCGGGGCGACACTCGACGCCACGTGTGACCGCATCACCGACGGAGCGCTGTTCGCCGCGATCACCTGGTGGCTGATCTTCACCTACCAGCCGCACCCCTCGCTCATCGTGGCCTCCTTCGTGGTGCTCATCGGTTCCCAGGTGATCAGCTACGTCAAGGCCCGCGGCGAGGCCAGCGGCTTCCGCATCGTCGGCGGGCTGATCGAACGTCCCGAGCGGCTGATCATCGGACTGGTGGGCATCGGTCTGCAGGGACTTGGTGTGCCCTACGCCATCGACGTAGCGCTCTGGGTCCTGGCCGCCGGCTCCGTGTACACGGTGGTCCAGCGACTGTTCATGGCCTCGCGTAACCCGGAGGCCCTCGAGCACATCGCCCCGCCGCCCGGCACCCGGGATTCCGACCCGCAGGAGGCCAACGCGCGATGAGCATCCGGGACCTGGATCCGGCGGCACTGGGATACCTGGCGGGGTGGCGGCTGGTCCGCCACATGCCGGACCGGTTCGCGGACGCTGTGTTCACCGCCGGCGCGGACCTGGCCTCCGACCACGGCCGCGGGATGGAGATGCTGCGGCGCAACCTGAGCCGGGTCGTGGGTGCGGAGAACGTCACCGCAGAGCTGGTGCGGGATTCCGTACGGTCCTACGCGCGCTACTGGCGGGAGGCCTTCCGTCTGCCCGCCATCAAGGATGACCCGGATCTCGGCGCCCGTCTGATGGCCGGGATGGAGGGACGTGAGCACCTCGAGGCCTCCCTCAGCTCCGGCCGGGGGGTGGTGCTCGCGCTGCCGCACTCCGGCAACTGGGACATGGCCGGACTGTTCGTGGTACGCCACTACGGTCCTTTCACCACCGTTGCCGAGCGGCTGAAGCCGGAGGTGCTCTACGACGCCTTCGTGGACTTCCGCGAATCACTCGGTTTCGAGGTGCTCGCGCATGCCGGCGGGACCCCGCCGTACCCGCGTCTGCGCCGGGTGCTGGAGGACGGTGGGACCGTCGCGCTACTGGGGGAGCGTGACCTGAAACGCCGCGGCGTGCCGGTCGAGTTCTTCGGCGAGGAGACCACCATGCCCGCCGGCCCCGCGCAGCTGGCCCTGGACACCGGTGCCGCGCTGCATGTCGCGCACTGCTGGTTCCCTGGTGACGGTTGGGGACTGTCGGTCTCGGAGGAGATCGAGGTGGACACCCTCGGGGACACGGTCCAGCGCATCGCCGACGGCTTCGCCGCGAACATCGCCGCCCACCCGGCGGACTGGCACATGCTGCAGCCGCTGTGGCCGGCGGACGTGGACCCCGGGCGGGGTGGCCGCTAGTGCGCATCGGCATCATCTGCCCGTACTCCTTCGACGCCCCGGGCGGGGTGCAGGCGCACATCCTCGACCTGGCTGAGGTGCTCATCGGTCTGGGCCACCACGTCGAGGTCCTCGGGCCGGCAGCCGCGAAGACCGAGGTCCCCGACTACGTCACCCGCGGCGGGCGCAGCATCCCCATCCGCTACAACGGCTCCGTCGCCCGGCTCTCCTTCGGACCGGCCGTGCGGGCACGGATCCGGGAGTTCATCACCCGGGGTCGTTTCGACGTCCTGCACATCCACGAACCGAATTCCCCGAGCTATTCCATGGCCGCCCTGTGGATGGCGCGGGGACCGATCGTGGCCACCTACCACGCCTCCTCCTCCGGCTCCTTCATCCTCCAGCTCGTCCGCCCCCTGCTGCGGCCCGCGCTGGAGAAGGTCCGCGGCGGGATCGCCGTCTCCGAGATGGCGCGCCGCTGGCAGGTCGAGCAGCTGGGCGGGGATCCGGTGCTCATCCCCAACGGGGTGGACACCGCCCGTTTCGCCGCCGCCCGCAAACAGCCGGCTGTGTCGGAGGGGCCGGTGGAGATCGTCTTCCTCGGCCGCCTGGATGAACCCCGCAAGGGGCTGGACATCCTGCTGCGCGCCCTGGAACTACTGGAACGTGAGGTCCGTGTCACCGTCATCGGTGCCGGGAAGGCACGCCAGGTCCCCGGCGTGGATTTCGTGGGCCGGGTCAGCGACGAGGAGAAGGCCGCCATCCTCGGCCGGGCCGACATCTACGTCGCCCCCAACACCGGCGGCGAGAGCTTCGGCATCGTGCTCGTCGAGGCGATGGCCGCCGGCTGCGCGGTCGTGGCCAGTGACATCGAGGCCTTCGCCGCCGTGATGGGGGAGGCGGGTGTCCTCTTCGAGATGGGCAGTGCCCGGGCCCTGGCCGACACCCTGCGCCTGCTTGTCGACGACCCCGCCACCCGCGCCCGCCTCATCGCGGCGGGGGAGCAGCGTGCCCGGCGTTTCGACTGGGAGACCGTCGCCCAGGACGTGCTCACCGTCTACGAGACCGTCGCCGACGGCACCGCGGTGGGGGTGGAGTGATGATCTGGTGGATTCTGCTGGCGGTCATCCTCACCGCCGTGGCCCTGTGGGCCTTCCAGACCGCGCAGCGCCTCAACCGGCTGCACATCCGCACCGATGCCGCCCTGGCAGCCCTGCAGGCGGCCCTGGACCGCCGTGCGGCCGTCATCGCCGCCCTGCTGCCGGAGGCCCAGCCCCTGGCCCTGGCCGCGGAGACCGAACCCCTGGTGCACGGCAGCTTCGAGGAACGCGCCACCCGGGAACGGCAGCTCTCCGAGGCGCTGGTTCCATTGGGCCCCGACCTGCCCGGCCGACTCATCGACGCCGAGGTCCGCGTCCAGCTGGCCCACCGCTTCTACAACGACGCGGTGGCCGATACCCGGGCCCTGCGGCTGCGGCCCCTGGTCAGGGTGTTTCGTCTCGGGGGGACTGCGCCGCTGCCGGAATTCTTCGAGTACCGCTCCTGAACCCCCGACCGCGCCGGGACTGCAGCACCAGCCACGTCGCGGCCAGCAGGGTGAGCACGACGATGATGCCGTTGCGCACCGCCAGGACTGTGATCTCCGTGCCCGCCGTCGCGGGGTCGGCCCACAGCGCGTCGTAGTGGAAGGGGTACACCCACGTGCCGAGCGCCGCGGCGATGACCGTGAGCACCGCCATCACCTGCACCAGCCGGGACCGGGTGACGTACAGGCACACCGCCAGCAGCGGTCCCAGCCACACGATGTACTGCGGGGAGAAGACCTTGTTGGTCACGAGCAGCAGCAGCACGAGCAGCAGGGAGAAGGCCACGGTCCGCAGGGGCCGCCAGCGGTCGGCCACCAGGTTCCAGCCGGCCCAGGCTACCGCGGCCAGCAGTACCGCGACCATCGCCCAGTCGGTGACCAGGACGGCCACGTCGGTGCCCGGGCCGGAGATCTCGAAACTCTTCGACGCCGCGAACCCGATCCAGTATTCACCCGGCCGGTTGTGGGCGTTGATGAGGAAGGGTGTGGCCGCGAGCGACTCGATCTGGATGCCGCGCCCGCCCTGGTAGTCCAGGGGGTTGAGCAGCCGGGGCAGCCCTGAGGTCCACCAGGTGATCCCCGCCAGGGCCACCAGTGTGAAGGTGAAGGTGAACACCCGCAGCCAGGTCGCACCCCGGCGCAGACCCCCGACCAGACCGGCGGCGAGCACCCCGGGCCACAGCTTCACGGCCGTGGCCAGCGCGAGCACCGCGGCACCCACCGCAGGGCGGGTGAACAGCAGCGCCGCGAACAGCCCCACCAGGATCGCCGGGAACAGGTCCAGCCGCAGCCAGAACACATGCCCGGCCGCCAGTCCGAAACAGACCCAGAACCACGCGGCCGCGAAGCGGCGCGTGCCGCCGACTGACAGGAGGAGGGTGAGGAAGGCGGCGTCGACAAGCATCATCATCACGCCGAAACCGATGAGGAAACCGGTCATCTCCGGGCCGGTGAGGGCGCCGAGCAGACGCAGCGGCCACACCCCGGCGTCCGGGTACTCCGTCATGGCTGTGGGATCGGTGCCGAACAGGCCCGAATGGTAGTAGCGCACGTCGCCGAGCGGATGAGATTCCACCAGGATCATGCCGGCGAGAATCAGGCGGGCCGCCACCCAACCGAACCACACCAGGGGGACCGAGGAGAATCTGCGCACCCGGTGATCCTAACCCGCCCCGAATGTAAACACAGGGCAATTAACCCGCGCCCCCGGTGAGAGCCTAAGGTTTTCGGTGCAAGAGGTTAAATCGCGAACAGGAGCAGACCCACTGTGACCATCAACACCACCGGCCGCGCCAGGCGCGGCTTCGCGGAGCAGTTCAAGGGCGGCGTCATCATGGATGTCGTCACCCCCGAGCAGGCGGAGATCGCCCAGGAGGCCGGTGCCATCGCCGTCATGGCGCTGGAGCGGGTCCCCGCGGACATCCGCGCCCAGGGCGGCGTCTCCCGCATGTCCGACCCCGACATGATCGACGGCATCATCGCCGCCGCCACCGTCCCGGTCATGGCCAAGGCCCGCATCGGGCACTTCGTGGAGGCCCAGGTGCTGCAGTCCCTCGGCGTCGACTTCATCGACGAATCCGAGGTGCTCACCCCGGCCGACTATGCCAACCACATCGACAAATTCGCCTTCGAGACCCCCTTCGTGTGCGGTGCCACCAACCTCGGTGAGGCCCTGCGCCGCATCAACGAGGGTGCCGCCATGATCCGTTCCAAGGGTGAGGCCGGCACCGGTGACGTCTCCAACGCCGTCACCCACATCCGCACCATCCGCGCGGAGATCAACCGCCTGACCTCCATGGCCGAGGACGAGCTCTACGTCGCCGCCAAGGAGCTGCAGGCCCCCTACGACCTGGTCGTCGAGGTCGCCCGCGAGGGCAGGCTGCCGGTGCCGCTGTTCACCGCCGGCGGTATCGCCACCCCGGCCGATGCCGCCATGATGATGCAGCTGGGCGCCGACGGTGTGTTCGTCGGCTCCGGCATCTTCAAGTCCGGCAACCCGGAACAGCGCGCCCGGGCCATCGTCAGGGCCACCCAGAACTACCTGGACCCGGCCATCGTCGCCGACGTCTCCCGTGGCCTGGGTGAGGCCATGGTCGGCATCAACGTCGACGACATCCCGGTCCCGCACCGCCTCTCCGAGCGCGGCTGGTAGCTCCGGCGCAGCACCGACAAAAAAATCCACGTACCGGGAACGGTACGTGGATTTTTTTCTGCCCGGATCAGTTGACGCGGTCCGCGATGGCGTCCGGATCATAGGGCTGCCCGATGAGCAGCAGCGCCGTGAAGACAACGGCGATGACGATCAGCAGGATGATGATGGAGCGTGCCGGACGGCGTACGAACTGGGCCAGGACCTTCTCCGGCAGGTTACGGGGCTCCCCGGTGGTGTCGGCGAAACGCCAGCCACCATCCAGCAGGCCCTTCCGGTCAGCCCACATGGTGAAGGGCCAGGCTGCGAACGGGATGATCGACACACCCAGCCCGACGATGCCCTGGGCCGGGGACCAGCGGTTGTTGATCCACAGCAGGGTGGTGATGGCCGCGAAGGTGAGGAAACCGAAGCCGTGGATGCCGCCCGCGAAGGGCATGACGGCGTCGGTGGTGCCGGAGTACTTCAGGGCCATGCCGATGATCAGCAGCGACCAGGTCACCATCTCCGTGAGAGCGGCGAAGCGGTGGAACGTCTTGGGGGTCAGGCGGGTGGTGGTCTCGGTCGGGGAGATCGTGCTCATGAGGGCTGATGCTACCGGTGGGCGGGAAAACGGGACAGTCGGCCACCTGGGTAGAGTTTCAGGGGCAACGACCGGCTGGGAAAGGGACACATTGAGTCAGATCGAGCACATCCTCGGGCTGGAGCGGATCGACCGCGACATCTTCCGCGGCCCTGCGGCGGAATCGAAGCTTCCGCGCACCTTCGGCGGGCAGGTGGCGGCGCAGGCTCTGGTTGCCGCCACAGAGACGATTGAGAGGGACCTGACGGTCCACTCCCTGCACGGTTATTTCGTGGCCCCCGGCAAGGCGGCGGACCCCACCATCTTCCTCGTCGACCGGATCCGCGACGGTGGCAGCTTCGCTTCCCGCCAGGTCCGGGCCGTCCAGGACGGGGAGACCATCTTCTCCATGCAGGCCAGCTTCCACCGGCGGGACGACGCAGGCCCGGAGCACTCCGCCATCATGCGGGACGTGCCGGGCCCCGAGGAACTGGCGCAGGACGGCTCGACCCTGCCGGTCTCCTCCCGCGCGCTGCTGGAGGAGTGGGGCGACTGGGACATCCACGTCGTGCCCGCCACGGACTACGAGCACGATAAATACTCCCCGGGCCAGCAGGTGGTGTGGTTCCGGTCCCGACGCCCGCTCCCTGACGACGAGACCTTCCACATCTGCACCCTGGCCTACATGTCGGACATGACGCTGCTGCACTCCGCGATGGTGCCGCACCCGGACCACAAGGCACAGATGGCCAGCCTGGACCACGCAATGTGGTTCCTGCGCCCCTTCCGCGCTGACGAGTGGCTGCTCTACGACCAGGTCTCGCCGTCCGCCCACGGGGGGCGCGCCCTGACCCACGGGCGTATCTTCGACCGGGCGGGAAATCTGGTTGCCGTGGTCACCCAGGAAGGCCTCACCCGCACCCTGCGGGAGGGCGGCGAGGTGATCCCGACACGGAAGGCCACGTCGAAATAGCCGGGCAATTTGGTGACCTGCGTATAATCAGGCAGGTCAAGTCAGCCGACGTCCCCGCCGATTCCGTACTGCCCGCTCCCTCGCCCGTCGGGGTTGAGAGTGCAACGGGAATCAGACGGGGCAGAAAGAAAGGGATCTGATGGCAGGCCACTCAAAGTGGGCGACCACGAAGCACAAGAAGGCTGCGAACGACGCGAAGCGCAGCAAGGAATGGGCGAAGGCGATCAAGGCGATCGAGGTCGCTGCGCGCATCGGCGGCGGTGACCCGGCCGGCAACCCGACGCTGGACGACATGATCCGCAAGGCCAAGAAGGCCTCCGTCCCCAACGACAACATCGAGCGTGCCCGCAAGCGCGGTGCCGGTGAAGAGGGCGGCGGCGCGAACTGGGAGAACATCACCTACGAGGGTTACGGCCCCAACGGTGTGGCTGTCCTCATCGAGTGCCTGACGGACAACCGCAACCGTGCCGCCACCGAGGTGCGCACCGCCATGACCAAGAACGGCGGCAACCTGGGCGAGTCCGGTTCCGTCGCCTACCTGTTCACCCGCACCGGCATCGTCCTGGTGGACAAGGGTGAGCTCACCGAGGATGACGTCCTCATGGCAGTGCTTGACGCCGGCGCCGAGGAAGTCAACGACCTGGGTGAGAAATTCGAGATCGTCTGTGCACCCACCGACATCCCGGCCGTCAAGACCGCGCTGGAGGAGGCCGGCATCGAGGTCGACGACTCCGACCAGGACTTCCGTGCCTCCGTCGAGGTCCCGCTGGACCTTGAGGGCGCGAAGAAGATGATCAAGCTCATCGACGCCCTCGAGGACTCCGATGATGTTCAGGACGTGTACACCAACATGGACCTGTCCGATGAGGTCATCGCCGCGCTGGACGCCTGAGTCCACTTTTCGGACATGTGTGCTATAAGTTGGGGGTGAAGTCACACAGAAAGGTACGGGCGGCGGTTTGAGTCTTGCAGGACTGCGCGTGATGGGCATTGACCCGGGACTGACCCGGTGTGGTCTCTCCGTGGTGCAGGCCGGTCGGGGGCGGTCGGTGCTGCCGGTCGCCGTCGGCATCGTACGTACCCCGGCGACCGCGGAGCTGCCCGAACGGCTCAAACGCCTGTCCGCCGGGGTCAACCAGTGGATGGACGATTACCGTCCCGATGTTGTCGCTGTCGAGCGGGTCTTCGAGCGTGGCAACGTGTCCACGGTCATCCACACCGCCCACGCCTCCGGGGTGCTTGTCCTGGCGGCCGCGGAACGGGGGATCCCGGTGCACATGTACACACCCTCTGAGGTCAAGAAGGCCATCTCCGGCAATGGTCGGGCCGACAAGAAACAGATGACCACCATGATCACCCGGATCCTGGGACTGGCCGAACCACCGAAACCGGCGGACGCCGCCGATGCCCTGGCGCTGGCGGTGTGCCACTGCTGGCGTGCTCCGCTGCTGGCACGTACCGCCGCCCTGCTCAACTCCGAAGGAGCCACATCATGATCGCCTCCCTGCGTGGCACAGTCATCGGCATCGGACTGGACCATGCCGTCATCGAGTGCGCCGGCGTGGGCTACCGCGTCGAGGCCACCCCCGCCACACTGGCCACGCTACGGCGCGGCGAGGAGACACTGATCCTGACCAGCCTCATCGTGCGGGAGGACGCCCACATCCTCCATGGTTTCAGCTCTGATGAGGACCGCGGCATGTTCCACCTGCTGCAGACGGTCACCGGTCTGGGGCCGCGCCTGGCGGTGGCCTGCCTGTCCGTCTTCAACGCCGGGGAGCTGTCCCAGGCCATCGCCGGGGAGGATGCCAAGGCCCTGCAGCGCATCCCGGGCGTGGGCAAACGGATGGCCGAGAGGCTCATCCTCGAACTCAAGGACAAGGTCGCCGCTTTCGCGGCGCCGGAGGACGAGAATGCCCCCGCGCCCCAGCTGCCCACCGCCGCTGAGGCCGTCGTCGAGCAGGTGACCGAGGCCCTCCTGGGACTGGGTTTCACCGACCGGGTCGCCCAGCCGGTCGTGGAGGGCGTGCTGGCGGAGAACCCCGCCCTGGACACCGCCGCCGCCCTGCGCGCGGCCCTGACCCAGCTCGGCCGGAAGTAGGTGGGTCATGGGTGACATGGAACGCACGGAATTTGCGCTGCCGGAGGAACGCGACGTCGACACGCAGGTGCTGGCCGGTGAGCAGGACACCGAGACCACGCTGCGCCCCCGCAGCCTGGACGAGTTCATCGGCCAGCCCAAGGTCCGCGACCAGCTCTCGCTCGTGCTCACCGGCGCGAAGAACCGCGGTGTGACCCCGGACCACGTCCTGCTCTCGGGCCCGCCCGGGTTGGGCAAGACAACGATGGCGATGATCATCGCGCAGGAGCTCAACACCAACCTGCGCATGACCTCCGGTCCGGCGCTGGAACGGGCAGGGGATCTGGCGGCCATGCTCTCCAACCTCACGGAGGGAGACGTCCTGTTCATCGACGAGATCCACCGCATCGCCCGCCCCGCGGAGGAGATGCTCTACATGGCCATGGAGGACTTCCGGATCGACGTCATCGTGGGCAAGGGCCCCGGAGCCACCTCCATCCCGCTGGAACTTCCGCCGTTCACCCTGGTGGGGGCGACCACCCGCTCCGGCATGCTCACCGGGCCGCTGCGTGACCGTTTCGGTTTCACCGCCCAGATGGAGTTCTATGACGTCGAGGACCTCACCCGTGTGGTCACCCGTGCCGCCCGGATCCTCGACGTGACGATGGACCCGGATGCCGGCGTGGAGATCGCCTCCCGTTCGCGGGGGACACCGCGTATCGCCAACCGGCTGCTGCGCCGGGTCCGGGACTTCGCGGAGGTCAACGCCGACGGCCACATCGACCTCGCCGCCGCGCAGGGTGCCCTGCAGGTCTTCGACGTTGACGAGCTCGGCCTTGACCGGCTCGACCGCGCCGTGCTCTCCGCCCTCGTGCGCGGCCACGGCGGTGGGCCCGTAGGGGTGAACACCCTGGCTGTCGCGGTGGGCGAGGAGCCCGCCACCGTCGAGGAGGTCTGCGAGCCCTACCTGGTCCGTGCCGGACTGGTGGCCCGCACCGGCCGGGGCCGGGTGGCCACCGCCGCCGCCTGGCGCCACCTCGGCCTGGAACCACCGGAAGGTGCTCTCGGGCAGCTGTGAGCCTGCCCGCTGGTGGGCCGGTGCCGTAATCTGGCAGACTGGCCCACCATGGACCTTCTTCTCCTTCTCCTCATTCTCGCGGTATTCATCCTGCCCTCCGTATTCATGATGCGCTCCCAGCGCAAGCGCCAGGCTGAGGTGCAGGGCATGCAGGCCGCCCTCAAGATGGGCGACCGCGTGGTCACCGTCTCCGGTATCCACGGCACCATCGTGGGTGTCCGCGACACTGAGCTGGACATCGAGCTGGCCCCGGGCATGGTCGTGGTGATGGACCGCATCGCCGTGCTGCGCCAGGCCGAGCCCTCCGCAGCTCCCGGTGCTCTCGGCGCCTCCGGCTACCAGTCCACCTACGATGCCTCCACCGGTACGGCCGGGACCCAGGGCTACCAGCACCCGGAGTACCCGACCGAGCACCCGGAGAACTTCCCGGACAATGATGAGGGCCGCCCGGAGAACCGGTAGTCCGATGGTCCGGGCATGGCCGAACTCACATGCCCTGTGCTGAATCAGCGCAAACCATGCCGTAGCATGGTCGTTCGTGCAGTCTCCGCCGGAACAGGGGCGGAGAAGTGCGTCATTCAGACCGTTGGCCGTCGTGAAGCTTCCCTCAGGGGGACACGGACGGCAGTCGTCACCGGGTGACCGGTGGCGCTTTTTTATCCAGAGGAGTCACCTCATTGTCCGTCACATCCCGACGCGAACGGTCAGGGTCCCAGCGGGCCTGGCCGAAGCGTGCACTGGCGTTATTCGTCCTGATTCTCGCGGTGGTCTACGCACTGGTGTTCTTCACCGGCGACCGTCAGGCGACCCCCAAGCTGGGTATTGACCTCCAGGGCGGCACCCGCGTGACGCTGGTCCCGCAGGGCGAGGAACCCACCGCGGATCAGCTGGCCCAGGCACGCGTCATCCTGGAGAACCGTGTCAACGGCATGGGGGTCAGCGGCGCCAGCGTGGTCACTGACGGCAACACCCTGGTCATCACGGTGCCGGGCGAGGACACCTCGCAGGCCCGCGCCGTCGGCCAGACCTCCCAGCTGCTGTTCCGCCCCGTGGCCGTGCCCGCCGGCCCCGACGTCGCCGCCCTGCCCGGTGAGCTCGGTGCCATGGCGGACCGCTGGGTCGAGTTCGGGGTGATCACCCCGGAGCAGGCCGAGGGTGCGGTGTCCACGGTCGTCAACGCGATCAACACCAACCTGCCGGAGGGCACGGAGCCGGTCGAGGCCCCGGAGCTCACGGCGCAGCCGCTGCCGGAGCCGGCGAACTCGCTGGAGGCGACTGAACGCCGCCAGCAGGTCACCGAGATGCTGCTCGTGGACCGTCAGTCCACCGACCCGACGGTCCAGGCGGCGGCCAGCTCCCTCATGCGCTGCGAGCCTGAAGCGGTTGACCCGCTCTCAGGCACGGATGACCCGGCCCTGCCACTGGTGGCCTGCGAACCGGGCACCGGTCAGGTCTACCTCCTTGATCCGGCACCGCTGCTGGCTGGTGTCACCGAGGAGGACGGACCCCGCCTGACAGGCAACGAGATCGACACCGACCGGGCGATCACCGGTGGTCTCAACCCGCAGACCAGCCAGATGGAGATCAGCTTCGCCTTCAAGACGGACGGCCAGAACTCCGGTTCCCAGACCTGGACGAACCTGACCACCGAGTACCTGCAGCGTCAGATCGCCATCACCCTGGACTCGCAGGTCATCTCCGCACCGGTGATCCAGTCAGCGACCCCCTTCGGTTCGGCGACCTCCATCACGGGTGACTTCACCCAGCAGGAGGCCCAGGACCTGGCCAACAACCTGCGCTACGGTGCACTGCCGCTGTCCTTCGCCGGCGAGGACGGCGAGCCGGGCGGCACCGCCCAGTCCGTCCCCGCCTCCCTCGGTGTCGCCTCGCTGCAGGCGGGTCTCATCGCCGGTGTCGTGGGCATCATCCTGGTGGCGATCTTCGTGTTCGCCTACTACCGCCTCTTCGGCTTCATCTCCCTGATCACCCTGGCCACCGCCGGCATACTGGTCTACGGCTCGCTGATCCTGCTGGGCCGCTGGATCGGTTACTCGCTGGACCTGTCGGGCGTGGCGGGTCTGATCATCGGTATCGGCACCACCGCGGACTCCTTCGTCGTCTTCTACGAGCGCGTCAAGGATGAGGTACGTGAGGGCCGGACCTTCCGCTCGGCGGCCCAGCACGGTTGGGACCGGGCGAAGCGCACCATCGTCACCGGCAACATGGTCACCCTCATCGGTGCGGTGGTGATCTACTTCCTCGCCGTGGGTGAGGTCAAGGGCTTCGCGTTCACCCTGGGTCTGACCACCGTCTTCGACCTGCTGGTCACCTTCCTGGTCACCGCCCCGCTGATGCTGCTGGCCGCGCGCAGGCCGTTCTTCGCCAGGCCCGCGGTCAACGGCATGGGCAAGGTCTTCGAGTTGGCGGAGGCCAACCGGGCAGAGGAACGACGTATCGCACAGGCCGCGGCGGCCGGGGCAGCGGAACGTCGAGAAGCAACCACCGCAAGCACGGAGGAGAAGTAGATGAGCTCGAACAGTGTGTTCCAACGCCTGTACACCGGTGAGGGCGGCGTCGACTTCATCGGCCGTTCCCGCCTGTGGTACTGGATCACCGCGGCCCTGATGGTGATCTCCATTGCTGCCATCGGCATCCGTGGTTTCGACCTCAGCATCGATTTCGAGGGCGGCACCAAGCTGAACATGCCGGCCGCTGAGCTGGTCGTCGAGGAGGTCGAGGAGACCTTCATCGAGGCCACCGGCATCACCCCGGAGATCACCCAGATCGTCGGTGCCGGCGATTCCCGCACCCTGGAGATCAACTCGGAGCGTCTGACCACCGCGCAGGTCGACTCCGCCCGTGAGGCCATCTACGAGGAGTTCCAGCCGCTGGACGCCTCGGGCACCCCCTCGCCGGATGCGATCGGTGACTCCACGGTCTCCGAGTCCTGGGGCTCGACGATCACCCAGCGCATGCTCATCGCCCTGGGAGTATTCCTCGCCCTGGTCTTCCTCTACATCGCCTTCCGCCTGGAGCGGGAGATGGCTGCCGCGGCGATGCTCTCGATCGTCGTCGACGGTGTCCTCATCGCCGGCATCTACGCACTCTTCGGCCTGGAGGTCTCCCCGGCTTCGGTGATCGGTCTGCTGACGGTGCTGTCCTTCTCCATCTACGACACCGTCATCGTCTTCGACAAGGTCCGCGAGAACACCGAGGGATATCTCGGTTCCAGGCGTGCCACCTACGCAGAGGAGGCGAACCTGGCGGTCAACCAGACGGTCATGCGTTCCATCTCCACGTCGGTGATCGCTGCGCTGCCGATCATCGCGCTCATGATCGTCGCCGTGTGGCTGATGGGCGTGGGCACCCTCAAGGACCTGGCGCTGATCCAGCTCATCGGCGTCATCGAGGGCATCTTCTCCTCGCTGTTCCTGGCCACCCCGCTGCTGGTCACCCTGGTCAACCGCCGCAAGGACACGAAGAAGCACAACGCGGAGGTCGCCGCCTACCGCGCCGGCGAGGACAACGGGGAAGAGCTTGTCGACGCCGCCACCACCCCCGCCGAGACCCCGCGCACCGTCACCGGCCCGGCGGAGGCACCTGCCACCGGCGCCAGCTGGCGCCCCGACCGCCGGTGATTCTCTCCTGAACTGTCCGCCCCCTATACTGGTCGCAGCACATCCTGTGGTGGATGTGGGGGCCGGAAAGTAGGTTTGACGTGGCGGGACAATGGTTCAGGGGCAGGCGCCGCGCCAGGGCGGCGGCAGTCGCCGCACTCACCTCGGTGATGCTGGTGGCCTGCTCCCCGGGCTCCGGTGGGGGAGGCGGGGACAGCGGCGCGGAACTGGCCACCACGGACCATTTCGGCTATCTCGTGGACACCGCTCTGCTGACCACGAACGCCGGGAGTGAGGTGGGGGCCTCCTCCAACACTGAGGCGTTGTCAGGCCGGCTCTACCCGGCGGTCTTCGTGCCGGGGCCTGCCGGCCAGATGATCCCCAACACCGACCTGATGAGCACCCAGGTGCTGCCCGGCGCGAACCGGCAGGTCATCTACACCATCGCCGATGGGGCGAAATACTCGGACGGAGTGCCCGTCACCTGCACGGATTTCCTGCTCAGCTACAAGGCCGGGGTGCATGAGGGGCTCTTCGGCTCCCACCTGCCGCAGACCCGGTCCGTCCTGCGGTTGGAGTGTGAGCCGGGGCAGAAGCGTTTCACGGTCGTCTTCGACGAGGACGGCGGGGGACGGTGGCGCCAGCTCTTCGGGCCCGGTTCGACGCTGCCGGCGCATGCGATTGCGGCGCGGGTCGGCCTGAGCACGGAGGAACTCCACACAGCTCTGCAGGCCGATGATCTGGAGACCCTCGCGGAGGTCGCGCCCGTCTGGCGTGGCGGTTTTGACCTGGCCACCTTCGACCCGGAGCTGCAGGTCACGTCCGGCCCCTTCGTCATCGACCGGGTGGGGGAGGACGGCGAGGTCGTGCTCGTGCCCAATGAGCACTACTACGGTGACGCCCCGCATCTGGACACCATTGTGGTGTGGCCGCGGGGGACCGACGCACATCACCTGGTCGATACGGATGCCGTGCGGGTCGCGGACATCCACAGCACCAATCCCACCTGGGTCAACCGGGATGAGCCGACCAATACCCTGGATGTGGAGAGCCGGGTGGGCAGCCTCACCGACACTCTCGTGCTCGCCGACGCAGGGCTCTTCGCCACCCCGGAGGCCAGGCGTGCCTTCGCGGGTTGTGTGGACCAGCAGGCGGTGGCGGCGGTGTCCTCGCGCATCAGCGGGGTGGAGGTCCCGCCGGTGGTGCTGCACACCCTGCCGCACAACGACCCGATGGCGCCCCAGCTCGCGGAGGTGGGGGACCCACAGCTGCCGGCCGACATCGGGCGGGCCCGGGCTCTGGCTGGCGCCACTGTGCGTATCGGTTACCTGGGTCCCGACGAGCGGAAGGCGGCGATGGTTGAGGCGGTCGCCCAGTCCTGCGGGGAGGCCGGCATCACGGTGGTGGATGTTTCCGCGGAGTCGTCCACCCTGGCGGATCTGTCGCGGACGACCACCGGCCGGTGGGGTGGGACGGTGGTGCGCGAGGGCGGTCTTGATGCCGTGCTCATGGCGGTGGATCCGCTGGCGGAGTACGGTGCGGCCTCGGCCCGGGCGGTGGATGTCGGCTACCTCCGGGAGGCGGAGAATCAGCTGTGGGAGGAGGTGCCTGCCATTCCCCTGTCGGCCCAGCCCCGGTGGTTCGTGATCGACCGCACAGTGGGTAACGTGGTGGTGTACACGGGACTGGCCGGGATCGGCTGGAACATGGACCGATGGCTAAGCGAGGACAACGGTGCTTAACGAGACGCAGAAGCGCATCACCAGGTACGGCAGCGCCAGGGAGGCGCTCGCCGACAAGATCCGCTACGTGCGGGACTGGCCGGAGGAGGGGGTTCTCTTCGAGGATCTCACGCCGGTGCTGGCCGATGCGGATGCGTTCCAGGTCGTCGTCGACGAGCTCTCCGATGCCTGCCGCCGCCTTGGCGCGGAGATGATCGGCGGACTGGATGCCCGCGGTTTCCTCCTCGGTTCGGCGGTGGCCTACAACCTCGGCCTGGGGATCCTGGCGATCCGCAAGAAGGGCAAGCTGCCGCCCCCGGTGGTCACGGAGGAGTACTCCCTGGAGTACGGTGCCGCCGCGCTGGAGATCCCCGCTGACGGGCAGGATGTGCACGGAGTGAAGGTGGTGCTTGTCGACGACGTGCTCGCCACCGGCGGCACCCTGGTCGCCGCCCGCAGACTCATTGAACATGCCGGCGGCCAGGTCGTCGGCAACGTCGTCGTCCTGGAGGTGCCGGAACTCGGCGGCCGGGACCGGCTCTCAGACCTCCCGCTGGTGGTGATCAACGAATGACCGACCGTTCCCGTCCCCGCTCCAATGTCGGCGTGCGGAGCATGTCCGCCCGTCTGGCCCGGAGCCTGACCGGCGCCCGTGCGAAGACGAACCCGGTGCTCGACCCGCTGCTGTCCATCCACCGGCAGATCCACCCGCGTGCCGACGCCGAGGTACTCTCCCGCGCCTATGAGACCGCCGAGCGGCTCCACGAGGGGGTCTTCCGGAAATCCGGCGATCCCTACATCACCCACCCCCTGGCCGTGGCCACCATTGCCGCGGAGATCGGCATGGACACCACCACCCTCGTCGCGGCGCTGCTGCACGACACGGTGGAGGACACCGACTACTCCCTCGAGGATCTCACCGAGGACTTCGGGGCCGAGGTCGCCCGCCTCGTCGACGGGGTGACCAAGCTGGACAAGGTGGCCCTCGGTGCCGCCGCAGAGGCGGAGACGATCCGCAAGATGATCGTCGCCATGGCCCAGGACCCCCGCGTCCTGGTGATCAAGGTCGCCGACCGCCTGCACAACATGCGCACGATGCGTTTCCTGCCGCCGGAGAAACAGGCCAAGAAGGCGCGGCAGACCCTGGAGGTCATCGCCCCGCTGGCCCACCGCCTCGGCATGGCCAGCGTCAAATGGGAGCTGGAGGACCTCTCCTTCGCCATCCTCTACCCGAAGAAATACGATGAGATAGTCCGCCTCGTCGCTGACCGGGCACCGTCGCGTGACCGGGCGCTGAAGGAGATCAGCGAGCAGGTCACCTCCGCGCTGCGGGAGAACCACATCGAGGCCGAGGTGATGGGCCGGCCGAAGCACTACTGGTCGATCTATCAGAAGATGATCGTCCGCGGCCGGGATTTCGACGAGATCTTCGACCTCGTGGGCATCCGCATCCTGGTCGACAACGTCAACAACTGCTATGCCGCCATCGGCGTCGTCCACTCCCTCTATTCGGCGCTGCCGGGCCGGTTCAAGGACTACATCTCGTCCCCGCGCTTCGGCGTCTACCAGTCACTGCACACCACCGTGATGGCGCTCCAGGGCCGACCGCTGGAGGTGCAGGTACGCACCCACGAGATGCACTTCAACGCCGAGTTCGGTGTGGCCGCGCACTGGCGCTACAAGGAGACGAAGGGCTCCCACAAGGGCGACCGTGAGGAAGTCGACCAGATGGCGTGGATGCGACAGCTGCTCGACTGGCAGAAGGAGGCCGCGGACCCCAACGAGTTCCTCGACTCCCTGCGCTACGACCTCACCGCCAAGCAGATCTTCGTGTTCACCCCCAAGGGGGACGTGGTCAACCTGCCGGCTGAGTCCACCCCGGTGGACTTCGCCTACGCCGTGCACACGGAGGTCGGCCACCGCTGCATCGGGGCGAAGGTCAACGGCAAGCTCGTCGCCCTGGAATCCTCCCTGAAGTCCGGTGACCGGGTGGAGGTCTTCACCTCCAAGGATCAGAACGCCGGGCCCTCGCGGGACTGGCAGGACTTCGTCGTCTCCCCGCGGGCCAAGGCGAAGATCCGCCAGTGGTTCGCCAAGGAACGCCGCGAGGAGCACCTCGAGGCCGGCCGCGACGCGCTCGCTGCGGAGGTCCAGCGGGGCGGCCTGCCCATGCACCGGCTCTTCACCGCCCAGTCGATGAAGACGGTGGCCACGCAGCTGCACTACCCGGACGTCGATGCCCTCTACACCGCGATCGGTGCGGGCAGCGTCTCCGCCCAGCACGTGGCCAACCAGCTCATGGCGATCTTCGGCGACCAGGACGACGCCGTCGACGCCCTGGCCGCGCGCACCCCCTTCTCCGAGATCATCAACTCCAAGGCACGCGCCTCGGATTCGGAGGCCGGGACCGGGGTGCTCGTCGAGGGCAGTCCCGACGTCATGGCGAAGATGGCCAAGTGCTGTCAGCCGGTGCCGGGTGATGAGATCTTCGGCTTCGTCACCCGCGGCGGGGGAGTGTCGGTACACCGCACCGACTGCACCAACGCCGGGAAGCTGCGCCAGGAGCCGGAGCGGCTCATCCACGTCGCGTGGGCCCAGGACGGGGTCACCGGCGGGGCCTTCGCCGCGACGCTCCAGGTGGAGGCGCTGGACCGGCAGGGGCTGCTCTTTGAGATCACCCGTGTGTTCAGCGAGCAGAAGCTGTCGGTGATGTCGTTGAACTCGAACTCCTCCGACGACCACATCGCCATGATCCGGATGACCTTCTCGGTCTCCGACACCAAGCAGCTGGGGCAGTTGCTCACCACGCTGCGCAACACCGAGGGGGTCTTCGACGTCTACCGCGTGACCGCCTGATTCACTGCCGACGCAACCTCCGCAGCCGCTCATCCTTGCGGGGGTGGTCTGTTGCACTTGGCACACACTCTGGCCCTGAGACCGCGTCCTCACGGTCAGTGCCAATAAAATACGGGCCGCCTCCCCGTAGGGGAGACGGCCCGGCGAACTGCCTGAACAGGTAAGGTTTAGGCGTTCAGCTTCTGGACGAAGCTGAAGACGGTTGCCAGCAGGCTGATGACAGTGCCGGCCACTCCGAGCCAGTCCTTGATGTCCTTCGGATTCTCGCTGGAGCCCTTGTCCTCGCCCTTCGCTGCATCCTCGCTGCTGGAGCCCTTCTTCTCCTCGCCGCCCGCTGCGTCAGCTCCGGAGGAACCGCCCAGGGAGGGGGCGGGGGTGCTGTCCGCGGGGGCGCTGTCCTCAGCGAGGATGGTGATCGTCGGAGCGCTGGAGACAGCGTTGGCGGGAGCAGAGACACCGGCGGTGGTCAGGGCGACGGTGGTTGCAACTGCAGCAAGAGCCTTACGGGAGAAGAGCTTCATGAAGTTACCTGTTCTTGTGGGTGGGAGCGATTGTGAACTGGACACACTATATAACGTCCATATCAAGTATGCAACCGTTTTATAACAGGAAGAACACTGTCCGACCTGTTGTTAGTCGACCGAAACGGTTTCGATGCGAACCTCTTCGGCAGGGGCACCGTCGGCGGCCCCACCCTCCACACCGGTCTCAGCGATCTCATCGAGCGTGCTCAGGCCCTCCTCAGAGATCTGACCGAAGTAGGTGTAGTCCGGGGCCAGCGGGGAGTCCGCGTAGTTGAGGAAGAACTGTGAGCCGTTGGTGTCCGGGCCAGCGTTGGCCATGGCGATGGAGCCGCGGGGGTAGATCACCGGGGAGGTGGCGGGCTCGTCAAGCTCGTCGGTGGGGTACTCGTTGGCGAACTGGAAGCCCGGGCCGCCGGCGCCGGTGCCGGAGGGGTCACCGCACTGCAGGACGAAGATGCCGGAGGTGGTCAGGCGGTGGCAGACTGTGTCGTCGTAGAAGCCCTCGTCGGCGAAGTGTTCGACGGCGTTGACGGTGCAGGGTGCGACGGTGCGGTCGAGCTCCATGCCGACCGGGCCCTGGTTGGTGTTCAGGGTGATGTTGACGGTGCCGGTGGTGGGGATGTCCTCGGTGGCAGGGGTGGAGATCTCGCGGGAGGCCTCACCGGTCTCGCTGTACTCGCAGGTGACGGTCTCCGGGAGGGCCATTGCACGGGTCATGGACAGCGGTTCCATGCTCGGGGCCTCGGTGCTGGTGGTGGTCTCCTCGGAGGCGGTGATCTCCTCGTCGGAGTCGCGGGTGGTGAGGAACCAGATGCCACCGACGATCACCAGGATGGCCGCGGCTGCGGCCGCACCGACCTTCGCGGGACGGGACTTCTCGGCGCGGTCGCGGGACTTGATTTCGCGGTCAAGCTTGACGAGGGCTTCCTCGCCACGTTTCCTGTTGTCGGTCACAGCGGGCTCTTCCTGTGGTCGGTGGGCATGTCGGACAGTCAGTGTA
Organism: Corynebacterium hylobatis; assembly: GCF_003955685.1. Taxonomy (GTDB): domain Bacteria; phylum Actinomycetota; class Actinomycetes; order Mycobacteriales; family Mycobacteriaceae; genus Corynebacterium; species Corynebacterium hylobatis. Next base: position 17,185 of record NZ_RXHJ01000017.1, on the reverse strand, counting down.
GTGCCCGGTGTGTGCGCGTGGCACGGTGTGGTGATCATCTCTAGTGTGGGGGCATGGCAAACGTAACTTTCCAGAACGAACCCACCACCACCGCAGGTGAGCTCCCCGCCGTCGGCGACCAGCTCCCGGACTTCACCCTCGTCGGCACTGATCTCGCGGAGGTCACCCCGGCGGATTTCGCCGGCAGGCGCGTCGTGCTCAACATCTTCCCCTCGCTGGACACCGGTGTCTGCGCGGCCTCCGTCCGTGAGTTCAACAAGCGGGCGACCTCCCTGGACAACACCGTCGTCCTGGGTATCTCCAAGGATCTGCCCTTCGCCCACGGCCGTTTCTGCTCCTCCGAGGGCATCGAGAACCTGACCGCCGGTTCCGCCTTCCGCTCCACCTTCGGTGAGGATTTCGGCCTGACCCTCCAGGGCTCCCCGCTCCAGGGTCTGCTGGCCCGCGCCGTCATCGTGGCGGATGAGAACGGCAAGGTCATCTACACCCAGCTCGTCGACGAGATCACCACCGAGCCGGATTACGACGCCGCCGTCAACGCCCTGCAGTAACATTCCCGCCACCAGCCCCGGACTGATGTCCGGGGCTTTTCGACGCCCACCTGTCTCTCTGCCATGATGGACGGGTTCACCGTTGCGCCGGACCACCAGGAGAGTTCATGACCCGCTCGGAGGGGACCACCCTTATCGCGCTGCTGACCATCATCGCGACAGCCATCGCCGGCCTGGTCGCCGCGGTGAGCCTCGGTGCCCGGGATGATGCCGGTGCTGTCGTGGCGGCCGAGGAGACGGCTGTGGTCGCTCCGACTCCGGAACCGGTCACGCAGCCCCTTGAGCGGGCCGCGATGAACAGCATCAACGGCACCGAAGTCCCGGCGGCCTCCGACACCTGGGGCGGGTTCGAGCACATCCGCAGCTGGGAAGGCGAGCTCACCGTCTGGCAGGGCAGCCCGGCGCAGCTGATCCTGGGGCCCGGGGGCAACTGGTTCCCCGCCGGCCAGCCCGGCTGCGGCGACGGCGCCCATCTGATCACCTTCACCGCGGCGGAAGGGGAGCCGCTCACCGCGCAGCTCGCGGACGCCCTCGGCACCCCCGTCCGCACCGGGAACCACGCCACCGGCTGGATGCTCGCCGATGACTGTCATCTGCCCTATGTCCAGCTTGCCGATGAGGCCGGGAGTGCCCAGGTCAGCTACACCGTGCACGAGTACCAGCCGGCCGGGCGCTAGACTGCCCGGCATGCAGCTCCACGGATTCGCCGCCGGCCCCTACAACACGAACACCTACGTCCTCTCCCACGAGGGGGAGGCCTTCGTCGTGGATCCCGGTATGCACGCGCACAAACAGGTCGAGCAGACACTCGGGGCGACCGGTTCCGAACTGGTCGCCGTCGTGCTCACCCACGGCCACATCGACCACACCCGCGACGCCGGCACCCTGGCCCGTCAGTACAACGTGCCCGTCCACATCCACCCGGACGACGCCTTCATGCTCGCGGGGAAGGACGGCGTGTCCCGGCAGTCCCAGGTGCTTTTCGACGCCGCGAACATCACCCCCGTCACCGACCGCCGCGACCTGGTCGACGGGCAGGAGCTGGTGCTCGCCGGTGTGACGTTCCAGGTCAGACACGCCCCGGGGCATTCCCCGGGCAGCTGTCTGCTGGTCCATGAGCAGTTCTGCTTCACCGGGGACGTGCTCTTTCAGGGGTCGATCGGGCGCACCGACTTCGAGGGTTCCGACCCCGCCCTCATGGACACCACCCTGCGGGGGCCGGTCTGGGAGCTTGATGATTCGCTGCAGCTGTTCCCCGGCCACGGGGCCACCACCTCCATGCGGGCGGAGCGCGCGGGCAACCCGTTCCTGCTCCAGCTGGGTATGTGAGTACTGTAGATAGCCGTGAGTGAGAAGAAACCAGCCAAGTTTGCCGCCCTGTCCGCACCCAAGGGGGTCCCGGACTACATCCCGCCGGTCTCCCCGGTTTTCCTGAAGGTCCGCGACACCTTCATCCACCAGGCCCACCTGGCCGGTTTCCAGCACATCGAGCTGCCCATCTTCGAGGACACCACCCTCTTCGCCCGCGGCGTGGGGGAGTCCACCGATGTGGTGAGCAAGGAGATGTACACCTTCGCCGACCGCGGTGACCGCTCCGTCACCCTGCGCCCCGAGGGCACCGCCGGCGTCATGCGCGCGGTCATCGAGCACAACCTCGACCGCGGCCAGCTGCCGGTCAAGCTCAACTACGCCGGCCCCTTCTTCCGCTATGAACGCCCCCAGGCCGGCCGCTACCGCCAGCTCCAGCAGGTCGGCGTGGAGGCCATCGGTGTCGACGACCCGGCACTCGACGCCGAGATCGTCGCCCTGGCCGACCGCTCCTTCCGGGCCCTCGGCCTGAGCGGTTTCCGCCTTGAGCTGACGAGCCTGGGCGATGACACCTGCCGCCCCGCCTACCGGGAGAAGCTGCAGGAGTTCCTGTTCCAACTGCCGCTGGACGAGGAGACCCGCCACCGCGCGGAGATCAACCCGCTGCGCGTGCTCGACGACAAGCGCCCGGAGGTCCAGGAGATGACCGCCGACGCGCCCCTCATGCTCGACCACCTGTCCACCCCGGCGCGCGAGCACTTCGAGACGGTCACCGGCCTGCTCGACGACATGTCCGTGCCGTACGTGATCAACCCGCGCATGGTCCGCGGCCTGGACTACTACACCAAGACCTGCTTCGAGTTCGTCCATGACGGTCTGGGCGCCCAGTCCGGCATCGGCGGCGGCGGCCGCTACGACGGGCTCATGGCCCAGCTCGGTGGCCAGGATCTCTCGGGTATCGGCTACGGCCTCGGTGTCGACCGCACTGTCCTCGCCCTGGAGGCCGAGGGCATCACGCTCGAGGACGTCGGCCGCCGCGTCGATGTCTACGGCGTCGCCCTGGGTGCGGAGGCGAAGAAGGCCATGGCCGTGCTCATCAACGACCTGCGTGCCGCCGGTGTGTCCGCGGACATGGCCTACGGCGACCGGGGTCTCAAGGGCGCGATGAAGGGTGCGGACCGGGCCAACGCCCGTTACGCCCTGGTCCTCGGCGATAACGAGCTGGCCGCCGGTACCGTGGCGGTCAAGGATCTGGCCGCCCACACCCAGGAGGACGTGGCGCTGGCCGACGTCGTGGCGCGGCTCTCCTGATTATCGGGCCGCCAGGTCGCTTTGTTAAGGTACTCCCCACGCGGATGGACCAGCCGGTCTATCCTCGATAGACCAAGTGATTTCAGGAGTGCGGAATGGCCGTCACCATCGGAGTCGACGTGGGCACCCAGGGCACCAAGGCCGGGGTATACACCACCGACGGAGTTCAGGTGGGGCGCGCCTACATCCCCCACACCATCAACTACCGCGGGCCCGGCCTCGCGGAGATGGACCCTGAGCACCTCGTCGACGCGGCCTTCACCGCCATCGCCACGGCCCTCGACGAGGCCGTCGCCGCCGGCATCAGCCGCTCGGACGTCGCCGGCATCGCCCTGTCCGGCATCCTCGTCGGCCAGGTGCTTCTCGACACCGAGGGCACCATCCTCCACCCGCTGATCACCAGCCTGGACACCCGCGCCCAGGGGCATGCCATCCGGGCAACCGAGGAACTGGAGCCGCTGTGGCTCACCGAGTCCGGCACCTCCACCCTCGACGCCTACGCCGCGCCCTTCCAGCTGCAGTGGATCCGCGACAACCAGCCCGACATCTGGGCACGCGTCGCCCGTTCCGTCTCCGTCGCCCCCTACGTCGCCGCCCGCCTGGCCGGCCTGCGCCAGGAGGAGATGTTCACCGACCCGACCCACGCCTCCGGCTGGATGGTCGGCTGGGACGAGAACACCCGCGCCTTCTCACCCGGGCAGTTCGCCGCCTTCGGCCTGCCCATGGACATCCTGCCGCGCATCGTGCCCTCCGACGCGGTCGTAGGGGAGGTGACCGCGGCGGCGTCGGCAGTCACGGGCCTGCCCGCGGGCACACCGGTCATCGCCGGTGCCGGTGACGTCATGCAGTCCAACCTCGCCTCCGGCATGGTGGAGGTCGGCCAGTCCACCGACTCCGCAGGCACCACCAGCATCCTCACCGTCGGCGTCGACGGCATCGTCCCGGAGGTCACCGCCATGCCGGGCATGCTCTACAGCCTGGGCACCATCCCGGGCCAGTCCTTCTACTGGGGTTATATCCGTGCCGGCGGACTGTCCCTGCGCTGGTTCCGCGACCAGATCGCGCGTCTCGACGGCGACGACTCCGTCTACCGCGAATTCGACGAACTCGCCGCCGGTGTCGCCCCCGGCTCCGACGGCGTGCTCTTCCTGCCGTACCTGGCCGGCGGCAACCCGGACAGCCCTGACGCCTCCGGCTCCTGGCTGGGCATGGACTCCGGCACCGACACCGCCCGGCTGTGGCGCTCCGCACTGGAGGCCGTCGCCTACGAATACGCAGCCACCCTCGGCGTCGCCCAGCGCGCCGGGGTGGAACTGCGCGAAGTGCTGGTCACCGGCGGTGGCGCGGCCAGTGGCATCTGGAACCAGATCAAGGCAGACGTCACCGGTATCCCATGGCGGCGACCCCACCGCGTCGACGGCCCCGTGCTCGCCAACGCCGCCCTGGTCAATCAGGGTCTGGGCACCTCCCCGGGCCTGGCCGCACAGCTGGCGGAGTGGAACGCCGGGGGAGTGTCCCACCACCCGGACCCGGCCATCCACGGGATCTACCGGAAGGCCGCCGCCATCCGCCGTGACCTGCTGGCACGTCCCATGCAGGAGGTCTTCGCCGCCGTGCGATCCCTGCGCGAACTCAACGACAACTAGGAGAGAAACCATGACCCTGCTCGTCACGTGGAACACCGACGACCCGTCCACCGAGACCTTCCGCAGCGAGGATCCGGAGGCCATCCGCGCCCGTCTCGCGGAAGTCGATGTCCGCTACGACCAGTGGCCCACCCGTGAGCTGCCCGACGACGCCGACCAGGAGGCCGTGCTGGCCGCCTACGCCGAAGAAGTCGCCCGCATCAGCGCGGAGGAGAACTTCACCACCGTCGACGTCGCCCGCCTGAAGAACACCGGCCAGCCGGACTTCGCCGGGATGGCGCGCGGCGCCCGGGAGAAATTCCTCGACGAGCACACCCACGACGACGACGAGGTCCGCTTCTTCGTCGAGGGCACGGGTACCTTCTACCTCCGCATCGGTGACACCGTCTCCGCCATCTTCTGCGAGCGCGGGGACCTGGTGTCCGTGCCGGAGGGCGCGACCCACTGGTTCGACATGGGCATCTCTGACCCGCAGTTCTGTGCCATCCGCTTCTTCCACGACGGGGAGGGCTGGGTCGGTGACTTCACCGGCGACCCCATCTCCGCGTCCTTCCCCACCCACGATGACCTGGCCGCCAGCCGCGGCGGAAAGTAGACACGCCCGTGAATAATCTCCCCACCGTCATCCTGCCCCGCCCCGACGTCATCGTCCTGGATATCGAGGGCACCACCTCCTCGACCTGGTTCGTCCACGACACCCTCTACCCCTATTCCCGTGAGCGTTTCGGCAGCTGGCTGCGTGAGCACAGCGACCATCCGGACGTCGCCCGCGCAAGTGCCCAGATCATGCAGGAAGGTGAGATGGGGGCGCACGTGAACGTGGACACGCTCGTCGACCAGCTCGAGGAGTGGCTGGACAACGATGAGAAGCGCACCCCGCTGAAGACCCTGCAGGGACTGATCTGGGCCGACGGATTCAACCGTGGGGATCTGACCTCGCATTTCTTCGACGACTCCATCCCGGCGATCCGCCGCTGGCATGAGGAGGGCATCGACCTGAAGATCTTCTCCTCCGGTTCCGTCAACGCCCAGACCGCCTGGTTCGGCAACTCCCCGGAGGGCGACCTGCTGCCGATGTTCACCGGGCACTTCGACACCGAGAACGCCGGACCGAAGAAGCTGGCCTCCTCCTACGCGACCATTCGCGAGGCCATCGGCGTGCCGGCCGACAAACTGCTGTTCTTCTCCGACCTCGTCGAGGAGCTCGACGGAGCCCGCGAGGACGGCTGGGCCACGGTCGGTGTGCGCCGCGAAGGCGACCAGCACTACGACCGCGGTGTGGGGGAGCACCCGGAGATCTCGTCCTTCGACCAGGTGGTCTGGGGGTGAGTGTTTTCGACGAGCGGGTCCTCGGTGCCCCGCTGCGCAGGAAATATGATGTCGCCGTCATCGGGGGCGGCATCACCGGCGTCCAGGTTGCCCGCCATGCGGCCGGCCGCGGTCTGCGCACCCTCCTGGTGGAGCGCGAGGACTACGGCTCCGGCACCTCCGCCGCCACCACGAAGGCGATCCACGGTGGCCTGCGCTACCTGGAGCAGTACGACTTCGGGGTGGTGGCGGAATCCGTCTCGGAGCGCCACTACCTGGGTCTGGCGGCCCCGCACCTGGTGCAGCCGCGTAGTTTCCTGCTCACCGCCTATGACTGGTCCAGCCCGCCGGCCCCGGTCCTCGGTGCCGGCGTGGCCCTCTACGAGGCGATGGCGCTGGGGCGCAACATCGGCATGCCCAAGGATGTCCGCTCGCCCCGTTTCCGGTGGATCGGGAAGAAGAAACTGCTGAATCAGGTCCCCTGGCTTGACCCGGAGGGGCTGGTGGGGGCGTGGCGGCACGACGACACCCTCAACATCCACCCGGAGCGGCTCCTGCTGGCCATCCTCAACACCTTCGTCGCCGACGGCGGCACGGCCGTCAACCACGCCGAGGTCACCGGTCTGCTGGGTCGCCCGGGCGAGCGGATCCGCGGCATACAGGTGCGCGACGGTATCACCGGGATGACCGAGAAGATCGAGGCGACGGTCACCGTCAACGCCGCCGGCCCCTGGGTTGCTGAAGTGCTGGGTGATCTCGCCGAGGACGCCGGCGTGCGGGTCAAGCAGGCCAAGGGTGTGCACCTGTTCACCCGGGACCTGGGCAACCGGGACGCGGTCTATGTCCGGGGCCGCAACGGCCGCCACATCGTGGTCAACCCCTGGGAGGGCCGCACCCTGGTCGGGCCGACGGATACCCCGGCTGAGTCGACGGAGACGACGGTGGCGGACATCAACCTGCTACGCGAGACCCTTGATTCCGTCTCGGTCCGTCCGCTGGTGCGTGCGGACGTGCAGGACACCATCGTCGGTGTGCGTCCGCTCATCGACGACGGCAACGACACCTACACCTCCTCCCGGCGTTTCGACATCCGCGATCACGGCCCCAACGGCCTGCCCGGCCTGTTCACCGTCTCCGGCGGCAAGTGGACGACGGGCCGCAAGATGGGGGAGAAGGTCATGGACACGGTCATCGAGGCCAGTGCGCAGCATCTGCCGCCGACCCGTGTCTTCGATTCCCGTCATCTCGACCTGTCGACCTCCTTCGGTGATTACGACACCGTCGCCGCCGCTTTCAGCGCGGCCGCGGCCAGGGTCCCGGAGGCCGGCCTGCCGCGCGACACCCGAGTGCATCTGGCGCGCCTCTACGGCACTGCCCACGAGAAGGTCCTCGCGCTCGTCGCAGGGGACCGCACTCTCACGGCCCGGCTGGGCGGTTCGGCTGACATCGCCGCCCAGGCCGTCTACGCCGTCACCGAGGAATCCGCCCGCACCCTGGCAGATGTGCTGGACCGCCGCCTGACGGTGGGTACCCTCGGGCTTGTCGATGCCCCGGTTGTCGAGCAGGTCGCCACGCTCATCGCTCCATTGCTGGGCTGGTCGGAGGAGCGTCGACAAGCAGAGGTCGACGCCTACCTGGCCGCGCAGCGCGGCCGCGTCGAGGTGCTGGACGAGGCCTTCCGCGGCTGATCAGCCGCGGGGCAGACCGGAGCGCAGGAACTCCTGCGCGTCGGTCGCTTTCCGCATCGCGGCGGCCACCCCAGGCGCCACGTCCGTGTGGATGGTGGGCAGATTGCGTTCGAAGGGGGCCTGCAGGGCGCGGGTGCGCCAGAAGTCACCGCTGTGGCGGGGGTCATTCTCGCGGTAGCGGGGGTCGACGAGCAGGAAACCCCCGACCTCGGAGATGTCCGGCGCCCACACCGTGGCCACCCCGTGGAGCACCCCGTCCTCCAGCCGCTGATAGCGCAGGGCCGCCGGGATGCCCGCGGCCCGGTACAGGGCGACGAGCAGATGGGCCTGGGCGTAGCAGACACCCTCCCGCGAGTGCAGCGTGTCCGAGGCGGAGACCGCCAGGTGCGTGCCCCCGGTGTCGGCGGGATGGGTGATGCGGTCGCGGACGTAGACGAAGATGTTGCGCACCGTCTCCGCCGGGTTATCCCCGGCCAACGCCGCGGCCAGCGCGATGATGTCGCGGTCATCGGAGTCGATGAGCGTTGTGGGGGCGAGGAACTCGGCGTCGAGATGCATCATGGTCAGTCCCCGTCGTGGCCGCGCAGCAGATCCGTGAAGGGCACGAGGTTCTCCACCGGGTCCACGCCCGTGCGGCGGCGGCTGCCCTGACCGGCGGAGGTAACCCCGCCGAGGCCGCCGACGCTGGCGGAGGCGACCATCTGATCGGCGAGCTCACCTGTGGCGCGGGCGATGCGGTCCGCCAGGGCCGCACCTTCCTCGGAACCGAAGTCGTCGGTCGCGGCGAAGACTCCGGTGGGCACCACAAAGGCACGCATGAAGCTCAGGAGGGGGCGCAGCGCGTGGTCGAGGACGAGGGAATGGCGGGCGGTACCGGCGGTGGCCGCGATGATCGTGGGCATACCGTTGAGGGCATCCTGGTCGAGGACGTCGAAGAAGGTCTTGAACAGGCCCGAGTAGCTGGCCTTGAACACCGGGGTGACCACGATGAGCCCGTCGGAGCCGGAGACCTGCTCCTTCGCCTCATCGAGTGCTTCCGAGGACATGCCGGTGGTCAGGGCGCGGCCGAGGTCGTTGACCAGCTCGCGCAGTTCGATGACCTCGATGGTCAGTGACTCACCACGGGCGGTGACGGCGGCGTTCGCGGCGGCGGCGATCTGGTCCGCGACCTGCCGGGTGCTCGACGGGTTGGACAGTCCGGCGGTGATGACGGTCAGGGTGCGCATCTACTTCTCCTCACCCGGGCGGACCTGGAAGTGCGGGGCTTCCGGGTTGTCCTTGAGTGTGGCGTGGGTCGGCGGGTTGGAGGGCACGTGCTCCGGGCGACGGGCCTCCATGCGGCGGCGGACCTCGGGCACGACCTGGGTACCCAGGATCTCGATCTGCTCGAGGACGACCTCCAGGGGCAGGCCGGCGTGGTCCATGAGGAAGAGCTGGCGCTGGTAGTCACCGACCCAGTCGGCGAACTCCATGGTGCGCTCGATGACCTGCTCGACGGTACCCACCGTCAGCGGGGTCATGTCCGTGAACTCCTCCAGGGAGGGGCCGTGGCCGTAGACCGGGGCATTGTCAAAGTAGGGGCGGAAGAAATCCTTGGCGGCCTGCTCGGTCTCACCGATGAAGACCTGCCCGCCGAGGCCGACGATGGCCTGGTCGGCACGGCCGTGTCCGTATGACTCGAAGCGGCGGCGGTAGATGTCCACCATCTTCGCGGTGTGCTCCTTGTTCCAGAAGATGTTGTTGTGGAAGAAGCCGTCACCGTAGAAGGCGGCCTGCTCGGCGATCTGCACGGAGCGGATGGAGCCGTGCCAGACGAACGGCGGGACGTCATCGAGCGGGGCCGGGGTGGAGGTGTATCCCTGCAGCGGGGTGCGGAACTGGCCCTGCCAGTTGACCACCGGCTCGCGCCACAGGCGGCGCAGGAGGTGATAGTTCTCGATGGCCAGAGGGATGCCCTGGCGGATGTCCTTGCCGAACCAGGGGTAGACCGGCCCGGTGTTGCCGCGGCCCATCATCAGGTCGACGCGGCCGCCGGACAGGTGCTGGAGGAAGGCGTAGTCCTCGGCGATCTTGAGTGGATCATTGGTGGTGATCAGCGTCGTGGCGGTGGACAGCTGCAGCTTCTCAGTCTTCGCGGCGATGTAGGCCAGGTGCGTGGTGGGGGAGGAGGGGACGAAAGGGGGGTTGTGGTGCTCGCCGGTGGCGAAGACATCCAGGCCCACCTCCTCGGCCTTGAGCGCCATCTGCGTCATGGCGTGGATGCGCTCACCTTCGGTGGGGGTGGTGCCGTTGGTCGGGTCCGTGGTGACGTCGCCGATGGTGAAGATGCCGAACTGCATGGTGTGTTATCTCCTGACTGGAAGTTGTTGAACCCACCATATGTGACATGTCAACATCAGGTCAAGCGGGTCAGTTGTCCACGGCGTCGAGAAGCTCCGCGAGGTCCGAACCGCCGATCACGCGGATGGGGCGCTGATCCTTGCGCCCCTCCTCCGTGAGGACCACCGCCCGCGGCAGCGAACCGTCCTTCCGCGGCGTGGTCAGCGCGTCGATCGCCTCCTGCGCCAGCACATCCTTGGCCAGGAACACCGCCCGGTCGTTCTCCTCCGCCCAGTCGAGGACCTCGGCGACGGAGCGGGCATCGAGATGGTCGTTGTCGTCCAGGTCCGCCGCCACCCACCGCGCAATCGTGTTCGTGGTCAGCAACGCCACAAACCGGCCACCCTCGTAGATGGGGAACTGGGAGATCCGCGTCCGGCGGATGATCTGCAGCGCCTCCCGGATGTCATCCCCGGGCGAGAAGGTGTGCACGTCATGGTGCCCCAGCACGCCAAGTGCCGTGGGAGGGTTACGCAGCAGATCCCGGATCCGCTCAATCTCCGCGACCGTCTCCGGAAGCGGTTCCGCAATCGGCCGCATGTCCTCCGTGTACAGACCGTGGCTGATCGCGTTGCGCAGCTCCGCGAACTCCTTGAGATCATCCGCATGCTCATCCGAGAGCAGATGCTTGCGCGCCGCCAGATCAACCATCCAGCGGAAATTATCCGACTTCTTCGCGTTCAACAGATCGCGGAGGAAATCCTCGATGTCGTTGAATGCCGCCAGGAAAGGAATCGCCCGGTTGGGGGAGGTCTGCTCATTCACACAGCCCAGCCTAGTGAGACAATGGCCGACATGGCCCGAAGACATTCTGGAGAGGGAGCAGGACCGCCATGACCAGACACCGTCATTTCTCCACCGAGCACTTTGCGCCCCGGGACCGGGCCAGGGCCTGGCAGGAGCATCTCGGCGGCGCCCTGGGAGAATCCGACTACCGTGTCTTCAACAAGGCCGGCCTGGTGGCCACCCATACCGAGCTGGAGCATGATGAGTTCCGGGTCCACGGTTTTCAGGTTCATGACCACGTGCTCGACCGCAGCTTGACCATGCCCGGGGCGAGCCACTCCCATTACTATGCTTCCCTCGTGATCGAAGGGCAGGCGTCCTACTACTCATCGTCGGTGATCCACCTGGCAGGCCCCGGGGAGACTGTGCTCTTTGCTCCAGATGAGCAGTATGTCTTCTCGTTTCCCCGCGACACCGCCATCCTGATGCTGGAACTGCCCCGTTCCTGTGTCCACCAGGACTTTTTCCCGACCGATCAGTCGGTGATGAAGTTCGGCAGAGAGCTGCGCACGCCGGGTGGCCTCCCGCACCGGGAGCTGTTCCGCATGGTCGCCGAGGGAGTCCCTAGTGCTGAGACAGCGCTCCACGGGTTGCGGCTGCGGATCGATTCGCTGCTCCGGGGGCAGTCGGACACCGCCATATTCAGTGCTGCGATGAGCTTCATCTCCGAACACTTCGCGGAGGACGGGTTGATGGTCAAGGACGTCGCTGAGGCCGTGAACCTGTCCACCCGGCACCTCTCCAGGCTGTTCCAGCGCCACGATGCCTCTGTGGGGGCATGCATCAGTGCCGCCCGTGTCAGTTGCGCCCGTCAACTGCTCGCCGGGACGGAGCTGTCGCTGAGCCAGATCGCGGTGGAATCCGGTTTCGGCACTCCGGCAAATTTCTCACGGGTATTCTCCCGGCACACCGGGCAATCACCGTCGAGCTACCGGTCCCGGCGACGTCTCCCATCTCACCCCGGGATGGCCTGAACTGCAATATATTCGGCCGAAATTGGATCGCCCGCACCCACCTTCTCCACCTAGTTTGGGTGGACACGTTCACTCCCCGTCCGGGCGGCACGGCCGCCGGGTCAGGCGGGAAATGATCACAGAAAGGTGCCCGATCATGGTAACTGCAGGTTCATCGGCTGCTTCCAAGCGCTCCTACACCGCCGAGGATTTCGGCCTCACCCCAGAGAGGCTTGATGCTGCCGTAGTGAAGTTCCGGAAGGTCCTCGGAGAGGAAGGCGTGCTCACCGGAGACGCTGCCCGAGAGTTCGGCGATCCTTTCTCACCCGATGAGTGGGTCGAGCTCATTCCGCCGGTGGTTCTCCAGCCGACCAACACCGAGCAGGTGCAGGACATCGTCCGAATCGCCAACGAGTACGAGGTCCCCCTGTGGACCACTTCCCAGGGCCGCAACCTCGGTTACGGTGGTTCTGCTCCCCGCCTACCCGGCTCCGTGGTGGTCAACCTGCGCCGGATGAACAAGGTCGTCGAGGTCAACGATGAACTCGGTTACGTGGTGGTGGAGCCCGGTGTCTCCTACAACCAGCTCTACGAAGAGTTGCGTGCACGCCGTTCCCGTCTCTGGGCGGATGTGCCCGACATCGGCTGGGGCAGCGTGGTGGGCAACGCTATGGACCACGGTATCGGCTACTCGGTCTACGGCGACCACGCCGGTGCTGTCTGTGGCATGGAGGTCGTCCTGGCGGACGGCGAGATCATGCGCACCGGTATGGGCGCCATGGAGAACAACCGGACCTGGCACCTCTCACCCCGCGGCTACGGCCCGACCGCCGACGGCATCTTCATGCAGTCCAACTACGGGATCGTGACCCGGATGGGTTACCACTGCTTCCCGGAGCCGGAGATCTACATGCCGTGCTTCGCCATGCTGGACAGCGATGATCTGGTGGAGCCGTTCCTGGAGGCCCTCCGTCCCCTCATGCTCAACCGTACGATCATGAATATCCCGTCCATGTTCAATGCGTTGGGGGCGCTCAGTTTCTCCGGCGGTCACGACCGCAACGAGATCTACGATGGTGAGGGTCCCGTCCCACAGGAGGCGGCGGAGGCCTACGCCCGCGACCGGCTGGGTGTCGGCGCCTGGAGCATGCGCTTCGCCCTCTACGGGGCGGAATCCGTGGTGGATGAGCAGTTCAAGATCGTCAAACAGACCCTCGAGGCCGTGGAGGGGGTGCGTATCGTCGGGCAGAAGCACCCGGGAAATGATCTGCCGGTGGAGGAGTTCGACCAGAACATGAAGGTCCAGGCCTGCGTCCCGGACATGAGTATGCTCAAGGCCACCGACTTCATCGGTGCAGAGCGCGGTGGGCACATGACCTTCTCCTCCCTCGTGCCCCTGACAGGGCGGGACGGAGCCCGCATTCGCGACCTGGTCAAGCAACGTGTCGAAGGCATCGGGCTGGACTACACCTCGACCTTCCTGATCCACCAGCGTCATGCCATCCATGTCGCCGTGATCATCTTCAACCTCGAGGATGAATCTGCCCCCCAGGCCTACGAGACCTGCCGGCAACTCATCGCCGAACTGGGTGAACTCGGTTACGCGGAATACCGTGCGCACGTTGACTATATGGATCTGGTCGCCTCCCTGTTCGGCTACAACAACCACATCCAGCTGGACTTCAATGAGCGCATCAAGGACGCCCTGGATCCCAAGGGAATCCTCTCACCGGGTAAGCAGGGCATCTGGCCTCGTCGACTGCGCGAACTGGGTGCCGACGACCGGTAGTTTCCTCCTGGTGAGACAATGGCCGACATGGCCGAGTTCACCCGGGCGGAGCTCGCCGCTCTGCTCAGCCGGGCAGACGGTGTGATTGACCGCGCCCGTTCCCTCACCCCGCTTATCGACGCCCCCGCACTTACCCCCTCCACCCGCGGCACCGTCGAGCTCCCCGAAGGTATCGGTTGGCTTATCCCACCCGGTGCCGTCGACTGGCCGGCCGACCTCTACGCCTACGCTGAACTCGAGCGGTTGCCGGGCGCCAGGGAGCAGCTGCGCCGCTGGGTGGCTGCCACGGCTGAGCTCCCCGCGTTGCGGGAGAAGGCCCGTCACGCCGCGCCGGGTCTGCTGCGCCGCATCTTCGGTGGGACGGGGCTGGCTCAGGCCAGGCAGGCTGCGGGGCAGCTGCAGGGCCGGCTGTCTGAGCCGGAGGTCGTCGACGTGGTGCAGGCTGCGCAGCAGACACAGGCCAGGGGAGTGTACCTGCAGCCCGGGGTCCACGGAACACCCGACCACTTCATCGCCGCCGCCCGCGCCGGCTTCGAACAGGCTGTGGGGCACCGGGGACTGCACTTCACCCGCCACGACGCCGACCAGCAGTCCCGGGTCCTGAGCCGTGCCCGGGTGTTGCAGCACGACCCGCACTCGGAACCCGCGCTGCGTGCCGGGGCCGAGCGCCTGCTCACCGCCCTGACCGATGAGCGCGCCCGCATCCTGCTGCGCCAGCTGCCCGTCGACGCCCTGCGCACCGCCACAAGTCAACGCCTGCGATTCGCCGGCCTGGAGACCATCGGGGTGGCCACCGTCGCCGATGTGCTCGATCTCCCCGTGGGGCGTCTCACCCAGGTGCGCGGCATCGGGGTGCAGACCGCCCGGCGGCTCAGGGCCGCGGCGGAGACGTTGCGTCGCGAGGCCGTGGCCACCCACTCCACCGGCATCGGCGACACCGCCACCGCTGCCGCGACGGCACTGGTCCGGGTGCTGGCCCAGTTCGACCGGATCAACACCCTCGACGAGCTCCAGCGGGCCCGTCGACGACGGATCCTGCAGTATTCCGCCGAGGTCCCCGCGGGCGGTGGGATCTGGGACGTGGCGCTCACCGCGGAGACAGCCGACTGGCGGCAGTTCACCGACGACATCGCCTGGGCGGATGCGCACCGGGAGATCCTCGAACCCGCCCGCCCCGTCAGCGTCGGCGAGCAGACCTGGGCGGACTACCTCTCCCGGCCCGCCCACTACCAGGGGTTACTGGCCACCCTGCTGGACCTGGAGGTTGAGGGCGGTGAGGACCTCGCGGCCGACACCCTCGAGCGCATCCGTTCACTGCGTCTCGACCGCACCCACCTCACCGAGCTCCACCTGCGCGGTTACCAGTCCTTCGGGGCCCGTTTCTCCCTGGTGCAGGAGAAGGTGGTCCTCGGTGATGAGATGGGCCTGGGCAAGACGGTCCAGGCGCTGGCGGTCGCCGCCCACCTGGCGGCGGAGGGGCGTCGACACGCTCTCGTGGTGTGCCCGGCCTCCGTGATCACCAACTGGGTACGTGAGTCCCGCCGCTTCACCGACCTGCCCGTCTACCGGGCCCACGGTCCGGAGAAGGAGGAGGCGGTCGCCGCCTGGTCCGACACCGGTGGGATCTGCGTACTCACCTACGACGGGGCCCGCACGATGCAGATCCCCATTCCGGACCTGGTCGTTGTGGACGAGGCGCACATGATCAAGAACCCTGCCGCCGGCCGCACCATCGCTGTCCGCGCGCTCATCGACACTGCCTCCCACGCTGTCCTGCTCACCGGCACCCCGCTGGAGAACCGGGTGGAGGACTTCGCCACCTTGATCAGCTTCGTCACCCCCGACCTGATCAGCGCCGGTATGTCGGGCATGGCCGCCGTGGATTTCCGGGTTCGCATCGCCCCCGCCTACCTGCGGCGCAATCAGGTCGATGTGCTCGATGAACTACCGGAGAAGCTCGAGCAGCTCGACTGGATCGACCTCAGCCCGGCCGATGAGCGGCACTACGCCGGGGCGGTGCGGCAGGGCAGTTTCATGGCCATGCGCCGCGCCGCCATGACCACCCCGGACGTCGTGCCCGCCAAACTCGAACGCATCCGGGAGATCGTGGCGGAGGCGGAGGAGTCCGGCCGCAAGGTGCTCATCTTCACCTATTTCCTCGACGTCCTCGACGTGCTTGCCGCCGACCTGGGTGAGCGCGTCGTCGGTTGTCTCTCCGGCGCCGTGAACCCGGCCGCGCGCCAGGAGCTTATCGACGCCCTCTCCACCGCCCCCGCCGGTTCCGTCCTGCTCGCACAGATCACCGCCGGAGGCACCGGGCTGAACATCCAGTCCGCCAGCGTGGTCATCATCGTGGAGCCCCAGGTCAAGCCCTCCGTTGAGGCCCAGGCTATCGCCCGCGCCCACCGCATGGGACAGACCTCCACAGTTCTGGTCCACCGCCTCATCGGCGACGACACCGTCGATGAACGCATGCTGGAGATGCTCGTCGGCAAGGCCCAGCTTTTCGACGCCTTCGCCCGCCCCAGCGAATCCGCTCAGGTCCATGACGCCGTCGACATCACCGAAGGGCAGCTGGCCGAGGCCATCATCGCCGCGGAGCGGGAACGACTGGATTACAACCCGTGACCAAGGTCACCCTAAGCTGGGGAATGAAACAGCTGGCCAGGGAGTTCTACTGGGTATGACTGACACTGACAACAAGAACCCCCTCGTCATCAACGAGGAAGCCCAGAACATTCTGTTCCGGGAGGCCCGCACCGCCAACGCCTTCACTGACGAGCCGGTCACGGACGAGCAGATCAACGCGATCTTCGACCTGGTCAAGTGGGCGCCGACCTCGATGAACATCCAGCCGCTGCGCGTCGTCGTAGTGCGTTCCGATGAGGCCAAGGCCCGCCTGCTTCCCCACCTGGCAGAGGGTAACCGCAAGAAGGCCGAGCAGGCCCCGGCCGTCGCCCTGCTCGCCGCGGACATCGACTTCCACGACGAGCTGCCGAAGGTCTTCCCGCACTTCGAGGGTGCCCGCGACATCTTCGCTGAGGACGAGGCCGGTCGTGTCAGTACTGCCGAACTCAACGCCGGCCTGCAGATCGGCTACGCCATCATCGGCATCCGCGCCGCAGGTCTCGCCGCCGGCCCGATGACCGGCATGGACGCTGCGGCCCTGTCCAAGGAGTTCTTCCCGGACGGTCGCCACCGAGTGCTCGTCGCCATCAACATGGGCAAGCCTGCCGAGGAGGGCGCCTGGTTCGACCGCCTGCCGCGCCTCGGCTTCGAAGAGGTCGTAGAGACCCTCTAGAATCTCGCTCCTGCCTCGTGGGTACCGTTTCCTGGTAAATGGAAATGGTGCCCATTTTCATTAAATAAATATCCCCTGAACTGGACCTTTAGTCACGGTTGACCCCGGAGTTCACCCCCATGTCCCGGCCATGGTCTAGCGTCATCATCGAACAGGAAAGCGATG
>NZ_RXHJ01000016.1 GCF_003955685.1 Corynebacterium hylobatis | reverse complement strand
GCAGTTCAGGGGGTATTTATTTAATGAAAATGGGCACCATTTCCATTTATCAGGAAACGGTGACCATAGGAGCTGAGAAGCGTCAGAACTCGAGACCCAGGAGAGCGTTCTCGGTGACCTCGGGCAGGGCCGGGTGGATCCAGTACTGCTTGGTGGCCACCTCGCGGACATCGAGATCGAAGGCCATGACGGTGATCATCTGCTGGATCAGGGTCGAGGCCTGGGGGCCGAGGTAGTGGGCGCCGAGCAGCTTGCCGGTGTCCTTGTCGGCGATGAGCTTGACGATACCGGTGGTGTCCTCCATCGCCCAGCCGTAGGCGACGTCGCCGTACTTCTGGATCTTCACCGTGATGTTGTGGCCTGCCGTGCGGGCCTCACGCTCGGTGAGACCCACCGTGGCTATCTGCGGGTTGGTGAACACTGCGGAGGGGATGTGCTCGTGCGGCATCTTCTGCAGGTCGTCGGGGTGCAGCAGGTTGTGGCGTACGGCTCGCATCTCAGCGTTGGCCACATGTTTGAGCATGAAGGGGGAGGAGACGTCGCCGAGTGCCCACACACCCTCGGCGGAGGTGGAGCGGCCGTACTCGTCGACGCTGACGCGGCCGTCGTCAGTCATCTCGATGCCGCCGCGGTCGAGGTCCATCTGATCGCCATTGGGGATGCGGCCCGTGGCGACGAGGAGGACGTCGGCGGTGATGGAGCCGCCGTCGTCAAGCGTGACGGTGATGCCGTCGTGGCTCTGCACAGCATCGGCGACGGTGCGGCCGACGCGGACGTCGTAACGCTTGACTGCGAGGTCGTTGATGCGGGAGCCGAGGTCGGCGTCGATAAGCCGCATGAGGGCGGAACGGCTGATGATGTGCACCTTGGTGCCCAGGGCGTCGAAGACGTGCGCGAACTCCATGGCGATGAAACCGCCACCGACGATGATGATCGACTGCGGCTGCTGCGGCAGACGCATGATGTCCTCGTTGGTGTGGAAATGCACACCGGATTCGGTGATGGCCTCGGGGATCATCGGGCGGGAACCGGCGGCGATGATGACACGGTCACCGGAGATGACGTGCTCACCGGTGCGGATGGTGCGCTCGCCCACGAAGCTGGCGTGCTGGTCGTAGACATCGATGTTCGGGGTCTCCGGGCCACGGCGGTAGGCCTCGCCGCCCTCGGCGATCAGGTCGATGCGCTGGTCGAAGACGCGGGAGACGACGCCCGGCCAGTCCACGTGGTAGGTCTGCGCGCTCAGTCCCAGCCTCCCGGCCTGCCGTGTGGCCAGCGCCGTGTCGGCGGCGTGGACGAACATCTTCGTCGGGATGCAGCCGACGTTGAGGCAGGTGCCGCCGAAGGTGCCCTTTTCCACGATGGCGATCGAGAGGTCATCGAATTCCGGACCGGGGATGGAGTTGCCGGAACCGGTGCCGATGATGATCAGGTCATAGTGCTGGTCAACCTTCAGGTCAGCAGTCATGGGTGGGTAGGCTCCTCGGCTCGACGGATGATGGATGGGGTCAACCGGAGAGTCTACCTGCGCCTCAACCAGTCGATGGTCGTGCCCAGTGCTTCCGCCAGCGGTCCCGGCTTCGAGAGGAACACATCATGCAGCGCGCCCTCGACCGGATGCACCGTCACATCCTCGCCCAGCTGCGGGGCGCACCGCTGGATCTGCCTCGTGTCCAGGACGGTGTCCACCCCGGTGCTCTCATCGGAGTACGGCCTGCCCAACTGGGACCCTGCGGAGCACAGGGTCAGTACCGGCACACCCACGTCGATCTCATCCCGGTGGATGCGGGCCTGGGACCGCAGTACCTCACGCAGCCAGCCGAGGTACTTCCGGTGGCCGCGCACCGGTTTGAAGGTGACGTCGAAGTCCCAGTCGCCGTGGTGGTCGCGGTGGATCGACATGCCGTAGGCGCCGAGGTTGCCGCCGGGGATCTCCACACCCGGTGCCACACGACCCAGGATGTTGACGACGGGCCGGAGCACCCTCACCAGCGGCTTCGGGTACATCATGTCCAGCCAGGGGGAGTTGAGGATCAGCCCGCCGAGTTTCGCGTGCCGGGCGGAGTCATTGCGGGCGAGGTGCGCCGCCCACAGGGGGACGATCATCCCGGCGGTGGAGTGCGCGATGGGGATGACATCCGGGTGCTCCGCCGTGACCAGGTCCAGGGCGACGGTCAGCTCGGCGAAATAGTGACGGAAGTCAGTGCTGTAGTGCCAGCGCTGGCCCTCCTGACAGGAACGCCCGCATTTACGCAGGTCCAGCGCGTAGAAGGCATAACCCGCCTCATCGAGGGCGCGGGCGACGTGTTCGTGGAAGAAGTAGTCGGTCATCCCGTGCACCCACAGGACAGCGCTTCTCGACGCCGCCGGCTCCCCGTACCGCACCAACGTCGCCACGATGTCCCCCTCACCCTCGGGGTCGGGCCCCAGGTTGATGTCGCGGGCGTGGAAGTCCGGGCCCAGGAGGTCCTCGTACCAGTCGGAGATGTCAGCTACGGTCATGCGTCCCAGTCTAGGACCGGCCGGGGGCAGTGTGCGGGGGGAGGGTGGAGTGTCGGTAAGTTCACTAAATACGGACCTTCTTCCCACCCCCAGCATGGCCAGGGCGTAAGCTGTCTGGTTGCCGGACAAGGGGAGCGGATTCCCGCCGAGGACGGAGAGGCCGCACCCGATATTGTCCCGCCCGCCGGGAAGTCAGCCGCCGCCCGGTGAGGGCCACAACCTTCGACGACGAATGAGGTAATGCAAGGTGTCCACTGACAAAACGAATGCTGCCAAGGTCACTGACGAGGTCGATGTCGTCCTCGTCGGCGCGGGTGTCATGAGCGCCACCCTGGGTGCCATGATCCGTGAACTGGAGCCCAGCTGGTCCCAGATGATCTTCGAGCGGCTCGACGGACCCGCTCTGGAGTCCTCCTCCCCGTGGAACAACGCCGGAACCGGACACTCGGCACTCTGCGAGCTGAACTACACGCCGGAGAAGAACGGCAAGATCGACCTGTCCAAGGCGGTCGACATCAACGAGAAGTTCCAGGTCTCCCGTCAGTTCTGGTCCCACCAGGTCGACAACGGTGTGCTGGATGACCCGAGCGACTGGATCGCCCCGGTCCCGCACCTGGCCTTCGCCCAGGGTGATGAGCAGGTGGACTACCTGCGCCGCCGCCACGAGGCACTCAAGGACAACATCCTCTTCCCGGGCATGGAGTTCGTCGATGACGACGCCAAATTCGCCGAGCGTCTGCCGGTCATGGCCGAGGGCCGTGACTTCGACAAGGAGAAGGTCGCCTACTCCGGCACCGACCTGGGCACCGACGTCAACTTCGGCGCCCTGACCCGACAGTTCCTCACCGCCGCCGAGGCCTCCGGCACCGAGGTCCGCTACGGCCACGAGGTCAAGGACCTCAAGAAGCAGGGCTCCTCCTGGAAGGTCACCATCAAGAACGTCCACACCGGTGACACCTCCGTGGTCAAGGCCAAGTTCGTCTTCGTCGGTGCCGGCGGCTACGCACTCGACCTGCTGCGCAAGGCCGGTGTCCCCGAGGTCAACGGCTACGCCGGTTTCCCGGTCTCCGGCCTGTGGCTGCGTTCCACCAACCAGGAGCTCATCGAGAAGCACGACGCCAAGGTCTACGGCAAGGCCAAGGTCGGTGCCCCGCCGATGTCCGTCCCGCACCTGGACACCCGCGTCATCGACGGCAAGAAGGGCCTGCTCTTCGGTCCCTACGGCGGCTGGACCCCGAAGTTCCTCAAGGAGGGTTCCTACCTCGACCTGTTCAAGTCGATCCGCCCGGACAACATCCCGTCCTACCTGGGTGTCGCCGTCCAGGAGTTCGCCCTGACCAAGTACCTGATCTCCGAGGTGGCCAAGGACTTCGAGAAGCGTCTCGTCGACCTGCGCGACTACGTCCCCTCCGCGAAGGCCGAGGACTGGGAGACCGTCGTCGCCGGTCAGCGCGTCCAGGTGATCAAGCCGACCGCCGCCCCGCGTTTCGGTTCCCTGGAGTTCGGCACCACCCTGATCAACAGCAGCGACGGCTCCATCGCCGGCCTGCTGGGTGCCTCCCCGGGCGCCTCCGTCGCCTCGGCCGCAATGCTCGAGCTGCTTGAGCGTTGCTTCGGTGAGCGCATGATCGACTGGGGTCCCAAGATCTACGAGATGATCCCGTCCTACGGCAAGAAGCTGGGCGACGACGCCAAGCTCTTCGACGAGCTCTGGGACTACTCCCAGAAGACGCTCAAGCTGGCGCCCAAGAACGCAAAGAAGTAGTCTCCGCCAGCAGGATCAGCCCCTCTTCGGAGGGGCTTTCCCTTTTTCAGCCTTCGGCGATGTCACGGCGTCGGAGACCGAGCAGTCCGAGCGCCAGGAAGGCCACCGTGAGTGCGGCCATGACGGCCAGCGGTGCCGGGTCGGGTTCGGCCTCCGGCACCAGGGGGGCGTGCCGCAGTGGCGAGAGACCCATGGCCCAGTCCGGCAGGCGGAGCAGCTGGCCTAGGAAGAGCACCAGGGCTGACCAGGTGACCACCAGCCAGCTCAATGTGGCCAGGCGGGGTAGCCAGCCCAGCAGCAGTGCACTGATCGCACCGTAGAGCAGCACGGTGGGGACGTAGGCCAGGGAGGCGAGCGCCATCTCACCGATCCAGCCGCCCCCGCCGGAACCGAGCACCATCCCGAGGCCGAGACCGGCACCGAGGACGACCATCAGCAGCACCGCCTCCACGGCTGCCACCGCGAACCAGCCGGCGAGTACCCGGGGGCGGGAGAAGCCACCGAGCAGCAGGGCCGTGAGTCGGCCCTCGCGTTCCTCCCGGCGCAGACGGAGCACCGATGTCACCAGCAGTACCGCAGGCCCGAGGCTGAGGTAGCTGAGCACCAGGGAGCCGAAGGAGGTGGTCAGGTCGGACAGGTCGATCTCGACCCACTCGTTGAGGGCGGGTACATCATCCAGGACGCCCTCCAGCTCGGAGGCGAGGCTGCCGAAAGCCACCGCGAAGAAGAGCAGTCCCACACCCCAGAGGAGGTACTTGGGGGTCTCCATGCGGTAGGCCAGCCCCTCGGGGGACAGCAGCCGCGCCGCAGCCTCCGCGGGACCGGGCCGGTCGGTGCCGATACCCGCGCCCAGGTCCCGGTTGCCCGCCAGGCGCAGGGCCACGACGGTCAGTCCCACCGCCACCGCCAGGGAGATCAACAGCGGCCACCAGCGTAGGTCGCTGTACAGGCGTGTCTGCTGTGCCCAGGCGAAAGGCGAAAACCAGGACAGCCACGAGCCTTCATGGTCGATGACATCACCCACCCCACGGATGAGGAAAGCCAGCACGATCGCGGACATGCCCAACCCCGTCGCCGTGCCGGCGCTGCTGGTCAGCTGTGCCGCCACCGCCGTGGCCGCGCCGAATACCAGACCGGTGACAGCCACCGCCAGACCGAAGGCCACCGAATCGGCCACCACCATCCCGGGGATGAGCAGGCCGACGGTTGTCGCCGCGCCCAGGGCGGTGCTGGCCAGGAGCACCAGCACCGTGGTTGCCGCAGTGGCCGCCAACCGGCCGTGAGGGAGCGCACGCAGCATCTCCAGCCGGCCGGACTCCTCATCCGTCCGGGTGTGCCGGACGGTGAAGAGCACGGCCATGATCGCGGTGGGCAGCAGCAGCCACAGGGAGAGCTCGTTGGCCACCATAGTGCCGAAGTTGTAGTTCTCCGTGAACAGCGGGCCGGTCATCATGATGGAGGCCGGGTTGGCTCCCAGGATCGCGCGGGCCTGCAGTGACTCCGGGTCACTGAGGGTGTTCTGGAGCGAGTCAACGGAGGCCCAGACCACGACGAGGATCGCCAGGATCCACACGCTCAGGCGAAAGCGGTCCAGCCGGAGATACAGGCGCAGCAGCTGCCCCGTGCCGGCGAGCCGGGAGGTCACTGTTCCACCTTCCCGTAGTGCCGCAGGAAGAGGTCCTCCAGAGATGGGGGAGTGATCGTCAGGTTCTGTACCCCCAGCTCCGGAAGAACCCGCAGCACGTCATCGATGTTGCGGTCCTCGACCTGGAAACGCACCCGGCCGCCATCGACCGTGAGGTCATGAACACCCGGCATCTGTGTCAGGCGCGCCGGATCGCCGGTGACGGTGCCGGCCACCGCGGAGCGGGTGAGGTGGCGCAGTTCGGCGAGCGTGCCGTGTTCAACGTCCCGGCCCGCCCGGATGATGGTCACCGAATCGCAGAGTTTCTCCACCTCCCCGAGGATGTGGCTCGACAACAGGACCGTACGGCCCTGGTCGCGCAGCTGCCGGACCTCCTGGGTGAAGATCGACTCCATGAGCGGGTCCAGACCGGAGGTGGGTTCATCGAGCAGGTAGAGGTCGACGTCGAGGGAGAGCGCGGCGACCAGCGCGACCTTCTGCCGGTTGCCTTTCGAGTAGGTGCGCGCCTTCTTCGTGGGATCCAGTTCGAAACGGTCGATGAGTTCCGCCCGGCGGCGGCGTTGTGCCTCCGAGCGTTGGTGTCGGGTGAGCAGGTCGATGGCTTCGCCTCCGGTGAGGCTGGGCCACAGGTTGGTGTCCCCGGCGACATAGGCGAGACGGTGGTGCAGGGCGACGGAGTCCCGCCACGGGTCCATACCCAGCACCTCGGCGGAACCGGAGGTGGCGCGCAGCATGCCCAGCAGCACCCGGATGGCGGTGGATTTACCGGAGCCGTTGGGGCCGAGGAAGCCGCGGACCTCGCCGACGGGGACGGTGATGTTGAATTCGTCCAGGGCGCGGGTGGAACCGAAGGTCTTCGTCAGGTTGTTCGTGGTGATGGCGGTGTCGCCCATTGTTCCTCCCGGGCTCTGGCGCAGGTGCCCCCAGCGGGCGTAGCGTGAAGTGTGTCACAGTTAATATATCGCGGAAGGAAACCGCATGCAGACGATCGTCCCGCACATCTGGATCAACCGCGTCGCGGATGATGCGACGGAGTTCTATCTCTCCGCTCTACCCGACACCACGGTCGTCGAGAGGTGGACCTACCCCACCGAGGGGCTGCTGGATTTCCAGGAGGAGTTCGCCGGCCAACCCCTGACGGTGGAATTCGACATCGGCGGTTATCGGCTGGCGATGATCAACGCCGGCGATGAATTCACCCCCACCCCGGCGATCAGCTTCTTCCTCAACTTTGACCCGGCCTTCCGTGCCGACGCCCGCGGCGACCTCGACCGCACCTGGGCGCGCCTCACCGAGGGCGGCCGGGTACTCATGGAGCTCGGCGAGTACCCCTTCAGCCCGCACTACGGCTGGGTCGCCGACCGCTACGGCGTGAACTGGCAGCTCATGCTCACCGACCCGGAGGGGGAACCCCGTCCCTTCGTCATCCCCAACCTCATGTTCTGCGGTCCCGTCCAGAACAAGGCACACGAGGCAGTCGACTTCTACGCCTCCGTCTTCCCGGAAGTCGTGGTGGGCAACCGCGTCCACTACGACGAGGCCACCGGACCCGTCTCCACGGACTCGGTGATGTTCTCGGAGTTCCAGATCCGTGGGGAATGGCTGACCGCCACGGACTCGGCGGTCGAACAGTCCTTCACCTTCACCCCGGGTATCTCCCTCCTGTTCAACGCCCGCGGGCAGGAGGAGATCGACCACCTCTGGAACGCACTGTCCGCGGTGCCGGAGGCCGAGCAGTGCGGCTGGCTCCAGGACCGCTACGGCGTGAGCTGGCAGATCGCCCCCGAGAACCTCAACGATCTGCTGGAACGCCCCGGAGCCTACGCGAACCTCATGGAGATGAAGAAGATCGTCATCGACGAACTTTAGGTGCCGCAGAAGGTGCGGAAACTCTCGTCGAAACCCTCCGGTGCGGGCCCCCGGTACGCCGGACCGTGGTCGGTGAAGGGATCGGTGACCACGGCGAGGAGGTCGAGGTAGGGGCCGAGGTCACCTGACTCGGCATCGCGGAGCGCCTCGTGGAGGAGATGGTTGCGTGGGATGTGGTGCGGGTGTGCCGGCACCTCCGGATCCAGCGACTGCCAGTCCGCAACCCACTCGGAGCCGACGATCTCCGCCAGCGCGCCGGGATCGTCGACGAGCAACCGGTTGGCGGTGGTCAGGTCGGGGGCATGCTCCGCCAGCAGCTGCAGCCACCGCTGCCCGATCCCCGTGTCCGCCGTGCCGAGGGCGCGCGCCAGCTCGCGCTGCTGCGCCTGCTCCCACACACCGGGGAAATCATTCATGGCGCCCTGCGCCTTATCGACGGCCGCGTTCTCATCGGCGTCGAAAAGCGGGAGCATCGCCTCCGCCAGGCGGGCGAGGTTCCAGCCGAGAATGGCGGGCTGGTTGCGGAAGGCATAACGGCCGTGCCTGTCGATGGAACTGAAGAACATCGCCGGATCATAACGGTCCAGGAAGGCGCACGGCCCGTAGTCGATGGTCTCCCCGGACAGGGTGGTGTTGTCCGTGTTCATCACCCCGTGGATGAACCCCAGCCGCATCCACTGCGCGACCGTCGCCGACTGCGCGGCCATCACCGCACGGAAAAACCCCTCATGCGTACTCGCCTCCGGGTAGTGGCGCTTCCGTGCATAGGTGCACAGACGCTCCACCAGGCCGTCGACCCCCAGCAGGCGCGCATACTGGACCGTCCCGATCCGCAGGTGGCTGGCAGCCGTGCGCACCAGCACCGCGCCGGGCACCACCCCAGTGCGCTGGATCCGCCGCCCGGTGGACAGCACCGCCAGACCACGGGTGGTGGGCACACCCAGCGCGTGCATCGCCTCGGAGACCAGATATTCGCGCAGCATGGGGCCCAGCGCGCCACGGCCGTCACCACCCCGGGAGAATACTGTCGGGCCGGTGCCCTTGGTGTGGATCTCGCGGCCCGCGGTCTCCCCGAGCAGCAGCGCGCGCCCGTCACCCAGCCGCGGGGAGAGCTGTCCGAACTGGTGCCCGGCATAACCCATCGCCACCGTCGGCCCCCCACCGTGCCCCAGCAGGAAGGACACCCCGTCGGGACTGCGTAGCCAGTCCGGGTCGAGGCCGAGCTCGCGGGCATGAGATTCATTCAGCAGGAGCAGTTGCGGATCAGGCTGCTCCTCAGCCTGGGCCGCATGGACAAGCTCGGGAAATGCCCCGGAGAACGGATGGTCAAGGTGTGGTGCGCTCATACCCCCAGGCTAACGATGTGGTGCCCCGGAGTCAGCCCCCTAAACTGATTGACCATGACTGCAGCCTCCTCCACCACCGGTTCCGTCACTCTCGTCGGCGGCGGACCAGGCGCCTGGGACCTGATGACCATCCGGGGCCAGCGCGCACTCCAGCAGGCCGACGTGATCCTCACCGACCACCTGGGGCCCGCCCACGAACTCGACGAGCTCTGTGACACCGCGTCGAAGGAGATCATCGACGTGTCCAAGCTGCCTTACGGTAGACAGGTCACCCAGGAGAAGACGAACGAGCTCATCGTCACCCACGCCCTGGCCGGCCGGAAGGTCGTCCGGCTCAAGGGCGGTGACCCCTATGTCTTCGGTCGTGGTTTCGAGGAACTGACCGTCTGCCGCGAACACGGCATCCCCTGCGAGGTCGTGCCCGGCGTGACCTCCGCGGTCTCCGTGCCGGCGGCAGCGGGTGTCCCCATCACCCAGCGCGGCCTGGTCCACTCCTTCACCGTGGTTTCCGGGCACCTCCCGCCGGGCCACCCCAGTTCCCTGGTCGACTGGCGGGCCGTCGCGCAGTCCGGGGGCACCATCAGCGTGATCATGGGCGTGAAGAACGCCCCCGCCATCGCACAGGCCCTGCAGGAGGTCCTGCCTGCCGACACCCCCGCGGCCGTCATCCAGGAGGGCACGACCGAGGCTCAGCGCGCGGTGCGCTGCACCCTGGGCACGCTGGCTGCGACGATGGCGGAGCACAGCATCGGTGCGCCGGCGGTCTACGTCATTGGCGAGGTCGCGGGCCTGTAGGAGCCGGCGAGTGCTGCCGCGTCCCAGTGGTGGATTTTTCTGATCAACTCCATGCTTATGCGGCACTTTCTGGAGTAGAGTTGATCAGAAAAATTCTGCCGGGTGTCGGCAACCCCCTCAGCGCTCCTCGCGCGGCTTGGGCCCAGGTGCGTCGGCGGCGGTGTAGCTGGTGCCGGCCGTCCCGTTGGAACGTTCGAAGGATACGTTCAGCTCATCCTTCTTGCCGAAGCCGACCAGGTGGCGGCCCACGACACTCTCGATCTGCTCGACATGCTGCTCCTCAGTGGTCAGTTCCAGCAGGAGGGTGCCCTCGGCGGCGGTCAGGGTGACCTCGCCGACCAGGCCGCCGCTGAACTCCTCACCACCGAAGGTGATCTGGCCGTGCTCGGCCTCGGCGTCCCAGCTACTCTGCAGGCGGCGGCCGAGGTGGGAGGTCAGCTGTTTGCCGTAGCGGCCGGGGCGGTCGGTGATGACGTGGGCAGTTGATTCAGTGGTCATGAGCGTCATGGTACCGATTTATTCTTAGGGTTGCCTAATTAGACAATATACCCCCACAGGTATGGGGTGCTATGGTCGTTGACGCGTAATCAAAAATCAGCACCAGTGAAGCGGAGAGCACATGGCGACCACCACCCAGGCGGACCGGAAGGCGATGATCCCCCCGATCATCCTCGGCGTGCTGGCCCTCGTCTCGGCCGTCGAGCCGTTGTCCATCAACATGTACCTGTCGGGCCTGCCCCAGCTCGGCCGCGATCTCGACCTCAGCCAGGCCGGTGCGCAGCTGACCATCACCTTCTTCCTCGCGGGCATGGCCGTGGGGCAGCTGCTCACCGGCCCGCTTTCCGACGCCCGCGGCCGCCGCAGCCTCTTCCGCACCGGCGCGGTACTGCTCGTCCTTGCGACGGTGGCCAGCGCCCTGGCCACCCAGGCGTGGATCCTCTTCGTCGCCCGCTTCGTCATGGGACTGGCCGGCGGGGCAGCGGTCGTGCTGGCCCGGGCCGTCGCCGGCGACCTGGTGAAGGGCCCGGAGCTTGCGCGTGTGTTCTCTCTGCTCATGCTGCTCGGTGGTGTGGCACCGGTCCTCGGACCTGTCATCGGTGGGCTGATGGTCGACGGCGTCGGCTGGCGGGGTGTGTTCTGGCTGCTTGCCGGCCTCAACCTGCTGGTGGTCGTCATGATCTGGCGTTTCATCCCGGAGACCCTGCCCGCCGAGGAGCGGTCCAGTGGGGGAGTGGGACCGCTGCTGCGGGCCATCGGTGGTCTGCTGCGCGACCGCGCCTATGTCGGCTTCACCGTCGGTTTCATCTTCAGTTTCGCCACGATGTTCGCCTATGTCGCCGCCTCGCCGTTCATCCTGCAGGAGTACTACGGCTTCACCCCGGTCCAGTACTCGTTCATCTTCGCCACCAACACCGGAGGCATGTTCCTCCTTGCGCTGGTCAACGCGCGGCTGGTGAAGAAGATCGGGCCGCTGAAGCTCGCCCGCATCGGCAACCTGGTGATGCTGGCGGCGACGGTCTACCTGCTCACGGCCGCGCTTCTCGACGCCTCCCGGTGGTTCATCCTCGCCGGTCTGTTCATCGTGGTTGCCTCGATGGGCATCAACTTCGCGAACAACTCCGCCCTGGCGATCTCCCGGGCGGGCACCGTCACCGGTTCGGCCTCCGCATTCATGGGCTCAGGCCAGTTCATCATGGCGGGTGCCCTCTCCCCGCTGGTGGGCCTGGTGGCCGCCGCCGGGGTGTCCCAGCCGGTGGCCATGGCCGCAGTCATGCTCGGCACCGCGGTGATCGCGACGGTGGGTGTGTGGGGTCTAGCTCACCCGCGTCGGGCGTGAGTCACCGCGGAGGAATTCCGCCAGGTACGGCAGGGTGAAGGAGACCCGACCCCAGGCGGGGGCCTCGATGAGTCCGCGGTCGAGGAGTTTTCCGCGGGTGTCGGTGACCTCGTTGGGCCGCCGGCCCAGGTGTTCCGCGACGGCGGCGCTGGACACCTCCTCGTCGGTCAGTTCTGCCATGGCACGCAGGTAGTCCAGCTGCGCCGGGGGTACGCCCTTGAGGGAGGGGGCGTGGACCTGCGCGCCCATCATCCGGACGGCTTCCTGACGCACTGCCTCGACGTCGTGGACCGTGATGGTGTCACCGGCGCGGTTCCAGGCCAGAAAGCCCACCAGCTGGACGAGGTAGGGGTAACCGCGGGCGATGCGGACGGCTGTGTCCGTGGCGTTCCCGACGAAGGGGCGACCGGAATCCGCGGCGGTGGCGGTGAGGATGGCGTGGGCGTCCGCGTCGGTCAGCGGGCCCAGTTCGAAGCGTCGGGCACGGCGCAGGAAGGTAGTGCCCGGCAGGTCGAGGAGCCTGTTGATGCCGTGGGTCAGGCCGGCCATGACCAGGGCAACATCCCGGTCATCGCGGACCAGGTCCTGGTGGGTGAGGGCGATCTCTGAGAGCGTCTCCGGGTCGGCGTCCTGGACCTCGTCGACGGTGATGAGTACCCCGGTGCCGCGGAGCAGGCCCAACAGGTGGCGCATGCGGGTGCCGAGGGTTGGGGTGGGGGTGGGGGCGTCGAGAAGCTCGGTGTCCACGCGGAAACCGCTGACCTGTACCGCCGTCACGGTGCGGCCGGCGGGCGGGTCGAGTTCGGCGATCTTCGCGGGGATGGTCGTGTCGATGAGGGTGCGGACGGCATCGGCTCGTCCGGTCGCCCGCAGCACGACCCAGCCCTGCTGCGCTGCGAGGTCCTCAAGTTCGGTGAGCAGGACCGTCTTGCCGATGCCGCGGGCGCCGTCGATGACCATGCTCCGCGAGGGGTGCCCGGGGTGGCCGTGGAGTGCCTCGCTGAACTCCTCGAGAATGAGGCTGCGCCCGGCCCAGTGGTAGGGCGAGGCGCCGAAGGTGGGACGGAAGGGGTTGCGGCGGCTCATGGACCCCACGGTAGTTGATAAATTGATAAATCGCGTTGGTTGATAAATTGATAAATTCAGTAATCCGCGAAAACCCGCTGCTCCACCCCGTCGAGCACCACGGTGCCGCCGTAGGGCAGGACCCACTGGGGACGGGTGTGGCCGAAGGGGACACCGCAGACCACGACGGCCTCCGGGTTGTAGAGCCCGACCTGTTCGATGACGGCGTCGTAGATCTCGTCGCGGTCTCTGTGGTCAGGGAGGAAGAGGCTGCGGGCGGGGGGCCGGGCCATCATCACGCCCTGCACCGCACCGAGGACGTCCGCCTCGCCGAGGGCACGGACGATCTCCATGATGCCGTGGGTGTTGGTCAGCCGCGCCGAGGCCTCGATCATGAGGACCCCACCGGCCAGGTCTGCCACGCCCGGCATACGGTCAGCCAGTGACATCTGGGTGATCACCTCCAGGCAACCACCCCATGTCCGGCCGCTGACCTTCCGCGCCGCCCCCGCCCAGCGCCACGGCGGGGTGGATTCACGCAGGCCGTTCTCGCTCAGGGCCAGGGGATCACTCCAGCGGATCCCGTGGTCCTCCGACTGGCCCGGATCCGTCACCTCGATGAGGCCGCCGCCGGTCAGCGCCGCGGTGAGGGAGGTGCGCAGGACGTCGTCAAGCTCCGGACCCGCGCCGATCTGCACCTGCGTGTTGCCGCCGTGGAAGGCGGGGATGCCCAGGCTGTGGAGCAGGTTGAGCATGTTCGTGTTGTCGCTGTAACCGAAGAAGGGTTTCGGATTGGCACGGATCAGCCCAGGGTCGAGGAAGGGGATCACCGTGACCTGGTCGTCGCCGCCGAGGGTGGCGAAGATGGCCGTGATCTCCGGGTCCACGAACGCCGCCATGATGTCGCGGGCCCGGTCCTCCGGGGTGGAATCAGGCGTACGGGTCGTGGGGTACTCGACCGGCACCAGACCGAACTCCTCCCGCAGGCGGCGCATCGCCTGCTCGTGCACCGCCGGACCCATCGCCGGGGCCGCACGGGAGGGGGAGAGGACAGCCACCTTCCTCATGCCTGCGTCATCAACCATGGGGACAACTACACCACCAGGGTCAGCTGAAAGCCAGAATCGCGTTCCACCGTCATCCCCGCGGCGCGGGCGATCTCCGCGACATCGTCGATGCCGCACGCCGGTTCCTCAGCCAGCGCCAGCACCCGGGCCAGTTCCCCCTTGTACTGCTTGTTGAAGTGGCTGACCATCTTCCCCTCGCGTTCCACCCGCACCGTCAGCGCGCCGGGCACCTGCCCCAGCTGCTGGTAGGCCCCGGAACGCAGGTCCACCACGAAATCCTCCGCCGCCAGCGCCTCGGTGATCAGCTCACCCCAGCGGGACTTCAGCGTCGGAGCGTCCGGCAGGCGGGTGCCGCCGGAGAGCCGGTACCGGGGGATGGGATCGGTGGCACGCACCACTCCGAAGAGGGCGGAGCCCACGGCGAGGCGGGACAGTGCGGCGGTGGGCAGGGTGGGGGCGTCGAGGGCGTCGAAAAGCACGCCGGTGTAGCGGTGGATGGCAGGCATCGTCGGTGAGCTCCGCAACATAAGGTTGGCCTCCGCCTCACCGCGGAGCCTCTCCGAGATCTTCAGCACCCCGAGCGCCTCATCGACCGGTAGCGCGGCCAGCTCGTCCACCAGATTCCCCCGCACGGAATTCAGGCCCGGAAAGGCCAGTTCCCCGAGGTCGAGGGCGGGTCCGTCGCCGCCGGGGGCCTTGGTTTCGGAAGGGGGGAGCACGATCAGCATGCCCAGTAGGGTACCGGGTAATGTGACTGCTCATGATCACACGTCTGTCCACGCTGTTTCTGCGCACTCTGCGCGAAGACCCCGCTGATGCCGAGGTCCCCAGCCACAAGCTGCTTGTCCGCGCCGGCTACATCCGCCGCGCCGCCCCGGGTGTCTATTCCTGGCTCCCGCTGGGCCTGCGGACCCTGCGCAAGATCGAGGACGTCGTGCGTGAGGAGATCAACGCGATCGGTGGACAGGAACTCCTCTTCCCGGCGCTGCTGCCGCGTGAGCCCTACGAGACCACTGACCGGTGGACCGAGTACGGCGAGGAACTCTTCCGGCTGCAGGACCGCCGCGGCACGGACATGCTGCTCGGGCCGACCCACGAGGAGATGTTCACCTCCGCGGTCAAGGACCTGTACTCCTCCTACAAGGACTTCCCGGTCATGCTGTACCAGATCCAGACCAAATACCGTGATGAGGCCCGCCCGCGGGCCGGCATCCTGCGTGGACGTGAGTTCGTGATGAAGGACTCCTATTCCTTCGACATGGATGACGCCGGCCTGGAGGCCTCCTACCAGGCACACCGCGCCGCCTACCAGCGCATCTTCGACCGCCTGGGTATCTCCTACGCCATCTGCCAGGCCACCTCCGGCGCGATGGGCGGTTCCGCCTCCGAGGAGTTCCTGGCGCTGAGCGGGAACGGTGAGGACAGCTTCGTCCGCGCCACCGGCGGCGACTACGCCGCGAACGTGGAGGCCGTGGTCACCCAGCCGGGCACCGAGCGTCCCGTGGAGGGGCTGCCTGCGGCCGTGGAGCATGAGACCCCGGATGCGGAGACCATCGCCACCCTGGTGGACTGGGCGAACTCCCAGGGTCTGGATGTCACCGCCGCCGACACCCTCAAGTGCGTGGTGGTCAAGGTCACCGAGCCGGGTGCGGAGGAGCCGGAGCTGCTCGGCGTGCTCGTCCCCGGCGACCGCGAGGTGGACATGAAGCGCCTCGAGGCCTCCCTGGAGCCGGCCGAGGTCGCCATGGCCGAGGACGTGGACTTCAGGAAGAACCCCTTCCTCGTCCGCGGTTACGTCGGCCCGCGCGGTCTGGCTGCCAACGGTGTGCGCGTGCTCGCTGATCCGCGCGTGGTCACCGGTACCGCCTGGATCACGGGTGCCGACGCCCCCAACCGCCATGTCGTCGGGCTGGTCGCCGGCCGTGACTTCGAGGTCGACGGTTTCGTTGAGGCCGCCGAGATCCGCGAGGGTGATCCGGCCCCGGAAGGCCAGGGCACCCTGACGCTGGAGCGTGGCATTGAGATCGGCCACATCTTCCAGCTGGGCCGCAAGTACACCGAGGCCTTCGACGTGCAGATCCTCGACGTCAACGGCAAACGCTCCATCCCCACCATGGGTTCCTACGGCATCGGCGTCTCCCGTCTCATGGCCGTGCTCGCCGAGCAGCGCCATGATGACAAGGGCCTCAACTGGCCGGTCGAGATCGCCCCGTACCAGGTGCACGTGGTCGTGGCGAACAAGGATGCAGCCGCCCTGGAGGCCGGGGACCGCATGGTCGCCGAGCTCGACGCCGCCGGCATCGAGGTGCTTTTCGACGACCGTCCCAAGGTCAGCCCCGGCGTCAAGTTCAAGGACTCCGAGCTGCTCGGCATGCCCTTCGCCGTGGTCCTCGGCCGGTCCTTCGCCGAGGGCAAGGTCGAGCTGCGCATCCGCTGCGGCGAGACCCTCGACGTCGCCGCCGATGAGGCCGTGGCGAAGGTCGTCGAACTGGTCCGCGGCTAGTTGATGCTCGCGGTGCCGTAGACCGCGAACTCCCGCCAGGGGGTGTCGTGGGCCTGCACCGCAGCGTTGAGCCAGACCTGCCGCAGTTCCTCCTGCAGGCTGGCGACCAATGCCTCATCCGCCGGTGCGGTGCCGCCCGCAAGCTCGTAGCCGGCTTCTGCGACGGGCACCTCGCCATGGGGGGCGAGCACCTCGCGCAGGGCGAGGATGCGCTCGTCGTGGGCGTCGAGAAACTCATCGATCTCCGCGCCGCGGGCGGGGGAGAGGTACGCGCGGGCCAGCCCCAGGCCCCAGGCAGCGGCGTACTCGCGGCGCAGCAGATCGCGGGCGGCATCGATGTCGCGGCTGTCGCTGACCTGGGCGTCTGCGGGCAGGTCCCGCTCCTCCAGTTCCGCCAGGTCCACGGCCTGCCGGATGACCAGCGCGCGGGATTCCTCCGGCACTGCCGTATCCAGGCTCAGCAGCAGGGAATCGTCGACGTCCGCCTCAGGCAGCTCTGTCACCTCGGTCTGGAAGGCGCAGGACTCGGGGACGGTGCCGTCGGCGTGGGTGCCGCACAGTCGCGTGATCTCGGCGGCGAGCTCCGCCGCATGGCGGGCCCGCAACTCGGCGGCCGCACCGTCGAGTGCGGCGGCGTCGCTGGCCGCCCGGTCCGCCAGCTCGGCGACCTGGGAATTCGGCCGCGGCCCCAGCGCAGAGGCCACGTCCCCGACGGAGCAGGAGGCCAGCAGCGGCAGGGTGAGAAGGAGGGCGAGTCGACGTTTCACAGCCGACACCCTACCCGCGATAGGCTGATGGGCATGGCATTCCCCGGCGAAGACGAACTAGTCACACTGATCACTCCCGTCACCGACTCCTGCGGTCTCGACATCGAGGGCATCAAGGTCACGCGTGCGGGCCGCAAATCCGTGGTCAGCATCCGGGTGGACTCGGACTCCCGGCCCGACCTCGACCTGCTCGAGGCGGTCTCCCAGGAGGTCTCCGCGCGTCTCGACGCCGCCGAGGAGCGCGGCGAGGTCAACCTCGGCGCCGGTTATACCCTCGAGGTCTCCACCCCGGGTGTCGACGCCCCCCTGACCCTGCCGCGCCACTGGCGCCGCAACCGCAACCGCCTGGTGGAGCTGCTCGAGGACGGTCAGAAGTCCGTGTGGCGGGTCGGTGCACTGGCCCCCGGCGAGGATTCCGTGGTGCTCGTGCGGCCGGTGA
The DNA here is from genome assembly GCF_003955685.1 of Corynebacterium hylobatis. Lineage (GTDB taxonomy): Bacteria > Actinomycetota > Actinomycetes > Mycobacteriales > Mycobacteriaceae > Corynebacterium > Corynebacterium hylobatis. The sequence continues at coordinate 76,972 of NZ_RXHJ01000016.1, read as the reverse complement.
AGAAGGGCTGCGAGATGCGCGTCCTGGAATTTTCCGAAAACCCCCGTGCGGTGGTAGAAATTGAGTTCGCCACACCCCCGGCAGCGGAAACCGAGCTGACGGGACTCGACTATGACCAGGCTCTCGCCTGGCAGGAGGAAAACAAGTGAATATCGACATGGCTGCGCTGAGGACCATCGAGAAGGAGAAGTCCATCCCGGTGGACGACATGCTCCGCACGATCGGCAGCGCACTCATCCAGGCCTACCGCGAATACCGTGGTGAGGAGGGGGACTCCCGGGCCCGCGTGGACATCGACCAGGACACCGGCTCCGTCGCGGTCATCGTCTCCGAACTCGACGAGGACGGCGAGGTCGGCTCCGAATACGACGACACCCCCGATAATTTCGCGCGCCTGAGCGCCCAGGTGGTCCGCGAGGCCATCGTCAAGCGCCTCCGCGAGGCGGAGAACGTCCGCCTCTTCGACGAGTACCAGGCCTTCGAGGGCCGCGTGGTCTCCGGTGTGGTGCAGAAGGACGAGACCGCGAACTCCCGCGGCATCGTCATCGTCCAGCTCGGCACCGAGGCCGACCCCCAGGACGGTATCCTGCTTCCCGCCGAGCAGATCCCCGGCGAGAAGCTGAAGCACGGCGACCGCATCAAGGCCTACATCGTGGGCGTGAACAAGGGTCCCCGCAACGTGCAGGTCAACCTCTCGCGCACCCACCCGGAACTCGTCCGCGGACTGTTCGAGCTGGAGGTGCCCGAGGTCGCCGACGGTTCCGTCGAGATCCTCGGCATCGCCCGCGAGGCCGGCCACCGCTCCAAGGTCTCCGTCTCCGGCAAGGTCAAGGGGCTCAACGCCAAGGGCGCCTGCATCGGCCCCAAGGGACAGCGCGTGACCAACATCATGAACGAGCTGGGAGGAGAGAAGATCGACATCATCGACTTCTCCGAGGACCCCGCCACCTACGTCGGCAACGCCCTCGCCCCGTCCAAGGTCGTCCGCGTGGAGATCACGGATGCCGAGGCCCAGACCGCGCGCGTGACTGTTCCGGACTACCAGCTCTCCCTCGCCATCGGCCGGGAAGGGCAGAACGCCCGCCTCGCCGCACGCCTCACGGGCTGGAAAATCGACATCCATTCGGACATCAACTGACCCCGAGTGCAGCCGGGAGTTCAATTCCAGGTGAAAATAGCGTAAACTGTTCGATGGCCCACGTGCCGTTGATGATCAGGCTTTCTGTAGGAGACGAATGACGCAGACCCGTGAGATCCGCGTCCGTACCTGCATCGCCACCCGCGAACGCAGACCGGACACGGAGCTGCTCCGGGTGGTCGTCGATCCCGCGGATGAGAACCGCCTCCTGGCGGACCCCTCCCGCAGCCTCCCCGGCAGGGGAGCATGGATCACTCCTGATCTCGCGGCACTCGAGCTGGCGGAACAACGCCGCGCCTTCGGGCGGGCGTTTCGGGTGTCCGGGAGAATCCCGGACACAGGTCCCGTACGCACGTACTTGGCGGCGCAGGCCGCCGGACCCGACATCACAAGGAAGACCGAACACTGATGAGCACAGCACAATGAAGCATCAGCGATGAAAGTCACAGACATCATCTAGAGGTCGAGTTCCCTTTCCGGGGCTTGACTCGACCTCTGGTAATAACAAGAGGAGAAAAGTGCCCGGAAAGCTACGCGTCCACGAGCTCGCCAAGAAGCTCGGCGTAACCAGCAAGGAACTGCTTGCCACGCTCAAGGAGCAGGGTGAGTTCGTCAAGACCGCATCTTCCACCGTGGAACCCCCGGTGGTCCGAAAGATGCTGGATCTCTACGAGAAGGAGGCCGCCCCCAAGCCGGGAGCAGCGGCCCCGAAGCCCGGTGCGGCGGCAGCGAAGCCTGCCCCGAAGCCGGGAGCAACGGCCCCCAGGCCCGGCCCGAAGCCGGGTCCGGCAGCCCCCAAGCCGGCTGCACCGGCGCCGGCACCGGCCCCCAAGCCGGCTGCCGCAGCCAAGCCCGCTCCGAGTCCGGCCGCGGCGGCCAAGCCTGCCGCACCGGCTCCGGCCCCCAAGCCGGCTGCCGCAGCCAAGCCGGGCCCGAAGCCGGGTCCGGCCGCAGCCAAGCCCGGTCCGAAGCCGGGTGGCGCACCGAAGCCGGGTGGGGAGCGCCCCACCCCGGCCAACGCCATGCCGCGTCCCATGCCGCGTCCGGGCGGTCGTCCCCGCGTGGCCAATAACCCGTTCTCTTCCGGCGGCGAGCGTCCGGCACCGCGTCCGGGCGGCGGCCGTGGCCAGGGCGGTCCCCGTCCCGGCGGCCGTGGCGGCCAGGGCGCACCGCGTCCCGGCGGCCAGGGTGCCCCGCGTCCCGGTGGTGACCGTCCGGCACAGGGCGGCGGACGTCGTCCGTCCCCGGCCAACATGCCTCCGGCCTCCCAGGCCCCGACCCCGGGCCAGATGCCGCAGAAGGCGGCCGGAGCCGGTCGTGGCCGTGGTGGCCAGGGCGGCCCCGGCGGTCGTCCGGGCGGCGGTCCGGGCGGCGGCGGTTTCCGTGGCGGCGGACGCCGTGGCGGCACCGCGGGTGCCTTCGGGCGTCCGGGTGGCGCACCGCGTCGTGGCCGTAAGTCGAAGCGTCAGAAGCGCTCCGAGTACGAGGCAATGCAGGCGCCGAACATCATCGGTGGCGTCCGTCTGCCCGACGGCCGTGGCCAGAGCATCCGCCTGCGTCGTGGCGCCTCCCTGTCCGATTTCGCGGACAAGATCAACGCCGATCCGGCCGCACTGGTCCAGGCGCTGTTCAACCTGGGCGAGATGATCACCGCCACCGCAGCCGTGCCGGAGGAGACTCTCCAGCTGCTCGGTCAGGAGATCAACTACGTCGTTGAGGTCGTCTCCCCGGAGGACGAGGACCGCGAGCTTCTCCAGTCCTTCGACCTGCAGTTCGGTGAGGACGAGGGTGGCGAGGATGACCTGGCCAAGCGTCCGCCGGTCGTGACCGTCATGGGTCACGTCGACCACGGTAAGACCCGACTGCTCGACACCATCCGTAAGGCTGAGGTCGGTGCGGGTGAGGCCGGCGGCATCACCCAGGGCATCGGTGCCTACCAGATCGGTCGTGAGATCGAGGGCCGTGAGCGTCGGCTCACCTTCCTGGATACCCCGGGTCACGAGGCGTTCACCGCCATGCGTGCCCGTGGTGCCAAGTCCACGGACATCGCGATCCTCGTGGTCGCCGCCGACGACGGTGTCATGCCGCAGACGGTGGAGGCCATCAACCACGCGAAGGCGGCCGATGTGCCGATCGTCGTCGCGGTGAACAAGATCGATAAGCCGGAGGCCTCCCCGGAGAAGATCCGTGGCCAGCTCACCGAGTACGGTCTGGTTCCGGAGGAGTACGGCGGCGACACCATGTTCGTCGACATCTCCGCGAAGCAGGGCACCAACATCGATGAGCTGCTCGAGGCTGTCGTCCTGACGGCGGATGCCTCCCTGGATCTGCGCGCCAACCCGGACATGTACGCCCAGGGTGTCGCCATCGAGGCGAACCTCGACCGCGGCCGTGGCCCCGTGGCCACCGTCCTGGTCCAGCGCGGTACCCTCCGCGTCGGTGACTCCGTTGTCGTGGGTGACACCTACGGCCGCGTCCGCCGCATGATCGATGAGCACGGTCACGACGTGGAGGAGGCGGGCCCGTCCCGTCCGGTCCAGATGCAGGGCCTCAACGGCGTCCCCGGCGCCGGCGACAACCTGCTCGTCGTCGAGGACGACCGTGTCGCACGTCAGATCGCCGCACAGCGTGACGCCCGCAGGCGTTCCGCAGCGCAGGCACGCGCCCGCAAGCGCGTCTCCCTCGAGGATCTGGATGCGGTGCTCAAGGAGACCAGTGTCCTCAACCTCATCCTCAAGGGTGACAACGCCGGCTCCGTGGAGGCGCTGGAGGAGTCCCTCCTGAAGATCGAGATGGAGGACGAGGTCGAGCTCAACATCATCGACCGTGGTGTCGGTGCCGTCACGCAGACCAACGTCTCGCTGGCATCCGCCTCCAACGCAGTCATCATCGCGTTCAACGTCCGTTCCGAGGGCAAGGCCACCGAGGAGGCCAACACCGAGGGCGTGGACATCCGCTACTACACCGTCATCTACAAGGCCATCGAGGAGGTCGAGGCAGCCCTCAAGGGCATGCTGAAGCCGATCTACGAGGAGCGCGAGGTTGGTGTCGCGGAGATCCGTGCACTGTTCAAGGCCTCCGCCATCGGCCTGATCGCCGGTTGCATGGTCGAGAGCGGCAAGGTCCGCCGCAACGCGAAGGCCCGCCTGGTCCGCGACGGCAACGTCATCGCAGACAACGTCAAGATCGAGTCCCTGCGACGCGAGAAGGACGACGTCACCGAGGTCAGCGCAGGCTACGAGTGCGGTATGGTCCTGTCCTACCCGAACATCGAGGTCGGCGACAAGATCGAGGTCTTCGAAGAGGTCGAGGTCCCGCGCACCTAATATGGCGCGCACACTGTGGTCCGTTTCGGACCTGCACGTCACCTGGTCCGCCAATCGCGGGCGCGTCGAGCGCCTGCAGGCGGCGGATCCGGGGGACTGGCTCATCGTCGCCGGAGACGTGGCCGAGCGTATCGACATCGTCGTCGACACCCTCGCCCGTCTCCGGCGGCGTTTTGCCCGCGTCATCTGGACGCCCGGCAACCATGAACTCTTCGCCCGCAGCACCGACCGTTTCAAGGGCCGGGAACGCTACCTGCGCCTGGTGGAGCTGCTGCGTGAGGTGGGCGTCGACACGCCCGAGGACGAGTATCCTGTCTTCGGCGGCGTGACGGTCGTTCCGCTGTTCACGCTCTACGACTACTCTTTCCGCCCGGCCGGCATGAGCGCGGAGGAGGCTCTCACCGCCGCCCGCGACGCCCGGGCCACCCTCGACGATGAGCTGCTCATCGCCCCCTACGTGGACATCCCCGCCTGGTGCGCGGAACGGGTCGACTACTCCCACCGGCGGTTGGCGGAGACAGACGGCCCCACGCTGCTGATCAACCACTGGCCCCTGGTCGTGGAGCCGACCCTGCGGATGGCGAAACCGCAGATGGCCCTGTGGTGCGGGACGACCGCCACCCGGGACTTCACCACCCGGTACCGGGCCATCGGTGCCATCCACGGGCATCTGCACATGCCGGAGGAGATCCGCGTCGACGGGGTACCCCATTTCGACGTCTCCCTCGGTTACCCCTTCGAGCAGGAGCACATGCCACGGCGGGCCTGGCCGCTGCCCGCCCTGCGCACCGGTTGACGGGCGACGTCGAAACGCAGTGGGGTCGCGGGGTAGAATCTCCGGAGGTTCTGACAACGACTACCGAGGAGACGCCCGACATGGCCGACAACGCCCGCGCCGCCCGCATGGCAAAACGCATCCAGACCATCGTGGCCTCTGCGATTGAACGCGAGGTCAAGGACCGTCGTCTGGAGCTGGTCACCGTCACCGACACCCGCGTCACCGGCGACCTGCACGATGCGACCGTGTTCTACACCGTCCGCGGCCAGTCCCTCGACGAGGAGCCGGACTACGAGGCCGCCGCGGAGGCCCTCCACCGCGCCCGCGGCCAGCTCCGCAAGATCGTCGGTGACCAGCTGGGAGTCCGCTTCACCCCGACCCTCTCCTTCGAGGTGGACACCGTCCCGGAGGCCTCCGCCCACATGGAGGCACTGCTGGAGCGGGCCCGGGCCCGCGACGCCGAGCTGGCGGAGCTGAAGAAGAACGCCAAGCCGGCGGGCGACCCCAACCCCTACAAGACGGAGGACGGTCAGTAGTGCCCGAACCCTCCTATGCCGAGACGGTGGCCGCCGTGGAGGCTGCGCGCTGTGTCGCCGTCGTCGGCCACGTGCGCCCCGACGCGGATGCCATCGGCTCCGTGTCCGCCACCGTCCAGGCCCTGCGCCAGCTGGGCAAGCAGGCGGTGGGGCTGATCGGACAACCGCAGCCCTTCGCCGCGAATCTGCTCACCATCCCCGGCGCGGAGGAGGTCAGGCTCGCCCACCGGCTGCCGGAGGTGGACCTGATCATCACCGTGGACTGCGGTTCGCTGGACCGGGTGGGTGCGCTCGCGACGGAGATCGCGGCACGCGCACAGGACACCGTGGTCATCGACCACCACTCCTCCAACCCCGGTTTCGGCCGGGTGAACCTCATCGACCGTTACGCCGAGTCCACCACCACGATCCTGGGCGACCTCTTCGAGCATCTGGGGGTCCGGCTGGACCGGCCCATCGCGCATGCGCTCTACGCGGGCCTGCTCACCGATACGGGCAGTTTCCGGTGGGGGCGTCCGCAGATGCACACCTTCGCCGCCCGGCTCATGGAGACCGGTCTGGATGTGCGCACCATCGCCACGGACCTCTTCGACTCCGGTTCCGTGACGGATCTGCGCATGATGGGACGTGCCCTGTCGGGTGTGCGGATCGAGGAGGCCGGCACCCACCGTGCGGCGGTGATCATCGCCGACCACGAGCTCATCCAGGACGGTTCGCTGCCGGCGGTGGAGAGCCTCGTCGATTTCCTGCGTTCCCTCGAAGGCACCGACCTGGGGGCGCTGTTCAAGGAGTCACTGCCGGGCATCTGGCATGTCTCGTTGCGCTCCAACGAGATGGATGTCTCGAAGGTGGCGGTCACGCTCGGTGGCGGCGGGCATATCCCGGCTGCCGGTTACACCGCCCGCGGCACCGCAGCTGAGGTTCTCGCGGAGCTGCTGGAGGAGCTGCGCGCGTCGTGACGGTCTCCGCCAGGCAGATCTTCGCGCTGGCCCTGCCCGCGCTCGGAGTTCTGTCCGCCACCCCGCTCTACCTGCTTCTCGACACCGCCGTCATCGGCCGTCTCGGCGCCGCCGAGCTCGCGGCACTGGCGGTGGGTACCACCGTGCAGTCGACGGTGACCACCCAGCTGACTTTCCTGTCCTACGGCACCACCGCCCGTGCCTCCCGGCTCTACGGCTCGGGGAAGCGGGAGGAGGCCGTGGCGGAGGGCGTGCAGGCCACCTGGGTGGGCCTGGGTGTCGGCCTGGTCATCGCCGCGGCGATCTGGGTCCTCGCGGAACCCATCGCGCTGGCGCTCTCCGGCGACGCCGCTACTGCGGCGGCATCCGCGCAGTGGCTGCACATCGCCGCTTTCGCCATCCCCCTGACCCTGGTGGTCATGGCCGGAAACGGCTGGCTGCGCGGTGTCCAGGACACCCGCCGGCCGCTGTGGTTCACCCTCGCCGGTGTCATCCCCGGCGCGGTGCTCATCCCCGTGCTGGTGGGGCAGTTCGGCCTGCCCGGTTCCGCGGTGGCCAACGTCATCGGCGTGGCCATCACCACGGCATGTTTCCTCATCGCGCTGGCCCGGGAACACCGCGGCGGGTGGCGGCCGCGCTGGTCCATCATGCGCCGCCAGCTGGTCATGGGCCGGGACCTGATCCTGCGTTCCATGTCCTTCCAGGTCGCCTTCGTCTCCGCGGCGGCCGTGGCGGCCCGTTTCGGCACCTCCTCACTGGCTGCGCACCAGATCATGCTCCAGCTGTGGAACTTCATCACCCTCGTGCTTGATTCCCTGGCCATCGCCGCCCAGGCGCTGACGGGGGCGGCGCTCGGGCGGGGGACGGTGGGCATCGCGAAGCAGGTGGGACAACGGGTGACGGTGTACTCGCTGATCTTCGCCGGGGCGCTGGGTGCGGTCTTCGCCCTCGGGGCCGGGGTGATCCCGCGGCTGTTCACCACCGACACCTCCGTGCTGGACACCATCGCCGGACCCTGGTGGCTGATGATCATCATGATCATCCTCGGCGGAGCCGTCTTCGCCCTCGACGGTGTGCTTCTCGGTGCTGGTGACGCCGCCTTCCTGCGCACGATCACCATCGCCTCCGTCGTGTTCGGTTTCCTGCCCGGCGTGTGGATCTCCTTCGCCGTCGACGGCGGACTGACCGGCATCTGGCTCGGACTGCTCGCATTCATCATCATCCGGCTCGTGGCCGTGGTCTGGCGTTTCCGGTCCATGGCCTGGGCTGTGGTAGATACGTAGGGATATAAGGAGGTGCGCCACGCATGACCACGACACTATGGGCCGTCAGCGACCTGCACGGGGCCGTCAAGGCCAACGCCGGCCGCATCGACGAGATCCAGCCCACCGACCCCTCGGACTGGCTGATCGTCGCCGGCGACGTCGCCGAACGGACTGACCTGGTGCTGCGCATCCTGGGGCAGCTGCGGGCACGCTTCGCCAAGGTGATCTGGGTGCCCGGCAACCACGAGCTGTTCTCCCGCTCCACCGACCGCTACCAGGGCCGCGACAAATACACCGAGCTTGTCGACGGCTGCCGCGCCATCGACGTGCTCACCCCCGAGGACCCCTACCCGGAGTTCCACGGCGTGACCATCGTGCCGCTGTTCACCCTCTACGACTACTCCTTCCGCGGCCCCGGACTGACGGTGGAGGAGGCGGTGCAGGCCGCCCACGACCGGCAGATCATGATGACCGACGAATTCGCCATCGCCCCCTTCGTCGACGTCCGGGCCTGGTGCTGGGACCGGCTGGCCTACTCCATCAAACGGCTCTCGCGTATCGACGGCCCCACCATCCTGATCAACCACTGGCCGCTCGTACAGGAACCCACCCTGGCCATGCGCCACCCCGAGATCGCCCTGTGGTGCGGCACCCGCCACACCCGCACCTGGGCCGAACGCTACAACGCTAAGGCCGTCATCTACGGCCATCTCCACATGCCCGGCGAAACCGTGGTCGCCGGGGTACCGCACATCGAGGTCTCCCTCGGTTACCCGCGGGAATGGGAGCGTCACGGCCACCTCCACCCCTGGCCCCACCCGGTCATGACCATCGGGCACGGTGACGGCGATGCTTGAACCCAGCCTCTTCCCCGAAGCCGCCCGCTTCTGCTACGTCATCACCGACCGGAAGAACCCCGACCTGCAGAACTACCTCGGCCTGCACCCCCTGGAACAGGCCCTGGTCTCCCACTCTGTGGACATCCGCAAGGCCGAGTTCGGCGACGCCCGCTGGTGCGCCCACCAGGCCCTGCGCGACCTCGGGCAGTGGGACAACGAACCCATCCTCCGCGGGGAACGCGGCATGCCGCTGTGGCCCCAGGACATCACCGGCTCCATGACCCACACCGAAGGCTTCCGGGCGGCCGTCGTCGCGCCGAAGACACACGTGCGTTCCATGGGTCTGGACGCCGAACCCGCCGAACCCCTGCCCCCGGAGGTCATCGGCTCCATCGCCCGGCCGGGGGAGATGCCCCAGCTGGAGCGCCTGCGCTCCGAGGGCATCGACTGCGCTGACCGGCTGCTCTTCTGCGCCAAGGAGGCCACCTACAAGGCGTGGTTCCCCATGACCTACCGCTGGCTGGGTTTCGAGGACGCCGAGATCGACATCCGTTCCGACGGCACATTCATCTCCTACCTGCTGACCCGGCCCACCCCGGTGCCCTTCATCTCCGGGCGGTGGATGGTCCGCGACGGTTACGTCATCGCGGCGACGGCGGTGACTTGATGTAGGTCTCGTCCGTTAGGTCCGGACACGTATCTCCCAGGTGGGCGGTCACCAGCCAGGGGCGGTATCCCGAGAGATACGTGTCGTGATCTACCGGACGGGACCTACCTGTCAAGACCTAACCCGACAGCACCCACCCTCCTGTGGACAGACTTCCCACCGGTCAGCGGTTGTCCACAGCAACAGGCCCCGACACCTACCGGTCACCTCGTCCCGGGCTCCATACTGCGGGCATGAAGCTACAGAAATTCATCGTCCCCATGCGTGACTGGGCAGCCGAGTGCCCCATGATCCACCTGCCGGCGGTCGACACACTCGACCGGGAACTGCGGCGCCGGTTGGCGGCAGGAGAGTATGTGCGGCTGTGCCCGGAGATGGTCGTGGAGAAGCAGCGGTGGGAGGGTCTGGCCGGCTGGCAGCAGGATGAGGCACGCGTGCAGGCGGTGGGGCTGTGCACCCACAAGGCGGTGCTGGCGGGCAGGTCGGCAGCACGGGTGCACGGGATTCCGGTGCCCGGCCGGGATGAGTTCGTGGAGCTGAATCTACCCGGGCGGAACTCCCGGCGGCCCCGGCAGGAGTGGCCGGAGCAGGTGGTCTACCGGGCAGCATCCCTCGGGCAGGAGGAGGTCACTACGGTCAACGGACTACGGGTGAGCACGATCATGCGCACAGCGGTGGACGTCGCCAGGTACCACGGTCTGGTGGCCGGCATCGTCGCCTTCGATGCGGTGCTGGCGATGCTGTACATGAGCCGCAGTCGCGCCGAGCACATGGTGGAGCTGCTGGGGCCGGTCCGGGGGATCAGCACAGCACGCCGGGCCCTGGCGCTGGCGGATCCGCGTTCGGAGAGTCCGTTGGAATCCTGGGGCAGGGCGCAGATCCTGGCGGCCGACCTACCGGGGCTGGAGACGCTGCAGGTGCAGGTCCCGGTGCTGGAGGGGAAGTACCGGCTGGATCTGCTGCTCAACGGCCACCTGGCCGTCGAGCTGCACGGGGAGATCAAATACGACGGGCGCAGCACCGGGGTGGACCCGGTGACGCAGATGAAACGTGACCGGGAGCGGGAGCGACTCCTCCAGAACGCGGGCTTCTCACTTGTGCATGCCACCTACGCGGATCTGGCGGAGGGGCGGCTGCCGGGGAGGGTGCGTGCGGGCCTGGTCCGGCAGGCGGCCTAGAGGGTCGAGGGGCGGGCGACGAAGACCGTGGCCAACCGTTTGCCTTTCTCCCGGATCAGGGCGATGGCGCGCCCGTCCGGTGCGACGGCGGCGTGCACACCCTCCAGTCCGCGGGGTTCGAGCCATTTGCCCATGGCCAGGGCGTCGGCCTCTTCATCGGTGACGGGCAGGACGGGGTAGTTGCGGGTCAGGGCTTCATCGAGGGTGAGGGAGAGCTGCGGGGAGTGCTCGAGGGAGTCGAGGGGTTGGGCGTCGTCGAGCACGAAGGGGCCGACGGCGGTACGCCGCAGGGCGGTGAGGTGCCCGCCGATGCCGAGTGCCGCACCGAGGTCGCGGCCCAGGGAACGGATGTAGGTGCCCGAGGAACAGTCGACGCTGACATCCACGTCGAGGAAGTCACCTTCGCGGCGGAAGGCGAGGGCGTCGAAACGCGTGACGGTGACGGGGCGGGCGGGGATCTCGACCTCCTCCCCGGCACGCACGAGCTCATGGGCGCGGCGGCCGTCGATCTTGATGGCGCTGACCGAGGAGGGGCGCTGCATGATGTCCCCGGTCAGTTCGGTGATGGCGGCGAGCACCTGCTCCTCGCTTATCGACACCGCGCTCGCCCCGCCCGTCACCTCCCCTTCCGCGTCGTCGGTGGTGGTGGCGGCGCCCAGGCGGATGGTGGCGTCGTAGGACTTCGTGGCCGCGACCATGTGGGCGAGGAATTTGGTGCCGCGCTCGATGCCGACGACCAGCACACCGGTGGCCATCGGGTCGAGGGTGCCGGCGTGGCCGACCCGTCGGGTGGAGAAGAAGCGTCGCAGGCGGGAGACGACATCATGGGAGGTCATGCCTGCGGGCTTGTCAACGACTACGAGTCCGGAACCGGCCAGGGGATCAGTCATATCGGCAGTCTATGCCGTAGTCTGTAGCGGTGATTGTTTGGCACGGAGTTGAGGACATCCCCGCGGACCTGGAGGCATCGGTGGTCACCATCGGGGTCTTTGACGGCGTCCACCGGGGGCACCAGGCGCTCATCGATGAGGCGGTCCGGGTCTCCCGGGACAAGGGGCTGCCCTGTGTGCTGGTCACCTTCGACCCGCACCCCCTGGCGATCTTCGCCCCCGATCGCAGCCCGGTGCTGCTGGTGCCGGTGGAGCAGCGCCTGCGCCATGCCATGGAGCTCGGAGTCAACGGCGTGCTCGTCGTGGACTTCCGGCGTGATCTGGCGGGCCTGTCGCCGGAGGAGTACTTCACCGACCTGCTGCGCGATAAGCTCAAGGCGAAGGCTGTGGTGGTGGGGGAGAACTTCACCTTCGGCCGCAACGCCGCCGGCACGTCCGAGACGATGCGGGAGCTGGGTAGGAAGTACGACATCGACATCAATATCGTCGATCTCCTCTACGACGAGGAGACCCGCATCTGTTCCTCGAACATCCGGGAATACCTCGGCGACAGCGATGTCGAGCGTGCGGCGTGGGCACTGGGCCGGGACTTCATCGTCACCGGACCCATCGTCCACGGAGCGGGCCGGGGCGGGCGCGAGCTGGGTTTCCCCACCGCCAACCAGTACTTCCCGGAGTCCATGGCGCTGCCCGCCGACGGGGTCTACGCCGGCTGGTTCACCATCCGCGATGACCGCCCCATCGACGGCAACATGGAGCGCGACGTGCCCTATCCGGCGGCGATCTCCGTGGGCACCAACCCCACCTTCGGGAACGAGCCGCGCAGTGTGGAGTCCTTCCTCCTCGACCGGGAAGCAGACCTCTACGGGCACACCGCGGACGTCGCCTTCGTCGGCCACGTGCGTGACATGGTCAAGTACAACTCGGTGGAGGAACTGACCGCCGCCATCACCTCGGACGTGGAGAAGGTCCGCGAGATCCTCGGCATCAAGGAGTAGGCGGTGCCCAGGAAGATCATCCTCGACCTCGACACCGGCATCGACGATGCCCTCGCCCTGGCCTACGCCCTCGGCTCGCCCGAGCTCGAGGTCATCGGCATCACCGGCACCTACGGCAACGTGGCTGTGGAGACCGGGGTGCGCAACGCCCTGGCCATCCTCGAACTCTTCGGCCGCAGCGACATCCCCGTCTACGCCGGCGTCCCGCACGCCCGGACGCGCGATTCCTTCGAGGTGCTGGAGATCTCCGAGTTCATCCACGGCGTCAACGGCATCGGCGAGGCCGTGCTCCCGGAACCGAGTGTCCAGGCCGCCGGGGGCAATGCCGTGGACTTCCTCGTCCAGTCGGTGCGCGAGCACGGGGAGGACCTGGTCATCGTGCCCACCGGACCGTCGACGACGATCGCCGCCGCCATCGAAGCCGACGACCACTTTGCGGAGAACGCACGGATCGTCATGATGGGTGGTGCGCTGAGCGTGCCGGGCAACGTCCGACCCTGGGCCGAGGCCAATGTCAACCAGGACCCCGAGGCCACCGACCTGCTCTTCCGCCGCTCCCGGGACGTCACCATGATCGGCCTGGACGTGACCCTGCAGACCCTGCTCACGACGGAGGAGACCGCGCAGTGGCGGGAACTGGGCACCGCGGGCGGGGACTTCCTCGCCGACGCCACCGACTACTACATCAGGGCCTATGAGACGACCGCCCCGAACCTGGGCGGCTGCGGACTGCACGACCCGCTGGCCGTTGCCGTGGCGGTGGATCCCAGCCTGGTCACCTGTCTGGACATCAACCTCAAGGTCGACCTGGTGGGGGAGACCCGCGGCCGGACCATAGGCGATCACGACCGCCTCAACGATCCCGTCAAAACCGCCCGCGTCGCGGTCGCCGTCGATGTCGAGCGTTTCCTGGCGGAGTTCATGCAGCGGCTCACGTCGCTGGCGGAGCGGACCCCGGCCCGTCGGGATTTGGTCCCCCAGGCCGCCGACCGGTAAGATTTCCCGAGGCTTCATGCGACTGCGGTCCACAGCAGTTGCGCCCACCGGTCAACCGGTGATCCTTCATGTGGACTGAAACAAGGAAAAGAGAAATCCCATGGCTCTGACTTCTGAGCAGAAGAAGACGATCCTGGCCGAGTACGGTCTGCACGAGACCGACACCGGTTCCCCGGAGGCCCAGGTCGCGATGCTGACCAACCGCATCAACACCCTGACCGAGCACCTGAAGTTCCACAAGCACGACCACCACTCCCGTCGTGGCCTGCTGCTGCTCGTCGGTCGCCGTCGTGGCCTGCTGAAGTACCTGGCCGGCGAGAACATCGGCCGCTACCGTGACCTGATCGCCCGCCTGGGCCTGCGTCGCTAGTCGCTGACTTTCCCCGGAACCCGCCCCGCCGACACCGGCCGGGCGGGTTTTGCCGTCCCCGGCTCACTGGTAGAGCAGGCCCGCGATCACGTTGGTCAGCACGTGGGCGACCACCGCCGGCCACACGGAACCGGAACGCCACCGCAGCACGCCGAGGGCCAGGCCGATGAGGAACTGCACGGGCAGCAGCACCCACAGGGCCGGGTCCACCAGGACCAGCAGTAAGTGGGGGAGGAGGAAAGCCACGGCCTGGCCCCACAGGGCGACCCGCACACCCCAGCGGGAATCGAGCCAGCCCTGCAGGAAACCGCGGAAGAAGATCTCCTCTCCCGCCGCGGCGGCTGCGACGCCGACCATGCTGCCCAGGCCGGTGATGCCGCCTGCCACCCCGGGGGAACCCAGCGCGGAGGCCGGGATGTTCATCGCCGCGACATGGCCGACCAGGAATCCGAGGAGCCCGACGACCACGCCCCAGCCGATCCACCACCAGCCCGCCGCGATGAGGCCGTTGCGGCGGAAAACGGCCGGTGCGCCCCGGCGGACGGTGAAGTCCACGAGCGTCGGCAAGCACCATATGGCCAGCATGAGCATGCCTGCTAGAATAGTGCTTCGTTGTATCAAGGACGACACATTTTCGGTGGCATCGACGATCACCGACCTCTCATTGAAGGAGATACATGAGCAATCCCGTGACTTTTCACGTGGACGAGGACTTCGGGGTGACCGAGGCCGCCGTAGAGATCGACAACGGTGCCTTCGGCACCCGCACGATCCGTTTTGAGACCGGCCAGCTGGCCCGCCAGGCCGGCGGTTCCGTCACCACCTACCTGGATGACGAGAACATGCTGCTGGCCACCGTCACAGCATCCAACCAGCCACGCGAGGGCCTGGACTTCTTCCCGCTGACCGTGGACGTCGAGGAGCGGATGTACGCCGCGGGCCGCATCCCCGGTTCCTTCTTCCGCCGTGAGGGACGTCCCGGCACGGAGGCCATTCTGGCCGCCCGCCTGATCGACCGCCCGCTGCGCCCCACCTTCGTGTCGGGTCTGCGCAACGAGGTCCAGGTCATCATCACCGTGCTCTCGCACAACCCGGAGGACTTCTACGACGTCGTCGCCATCAACGGCGCCTCCGCCGCCACCCAGCTCTCCGGCCTGCCGGTCTCCGGCCCGGTCGGCGCTGTCCGCGTGGCGCTGATCACCGACGAAAAGCACCCGAAGGGCCAGTGGATCGCCTTCCCGACCCACGCGCAGCGTGAGAAGAGCGTCTTCGAGATGGTCGTCTCCGGCCGCCTCCCCGGGCAGGGCAAGGGCAGCTCCGACGACGTCGCCATCATGATGGTGGAGGCCGGCGCCGCCGACCACGCCCTCCAGCTCATCGAGGACGGTGCCCCGACCCCGACCGAGGACGTCGTCGCCCAGGGCCTGGAGGCCGCGAAGCCCTTCATCGCCCTCCTGTGCCAGGCCCAGGCCGGCCTTGCTGAGCGCGCCGCGAAGGAACGCCAGGAGTTCCCGCTGTTCCCCGCCTACTCCGACGAGGTCTTCTCCGTGGTGAAGAAGAAGGCGGAGCAGAAGCTGACCAAGCTGATGACCATCAAGGGCAAGCACGAACGCGAGGACGCCGCCAACGCCTACATGGTGGAGGTCGAGGAGTCCCTGCTGGACACCTTCGCCACCGGGGACGCCTCCAAGCAGATCCGTGCCGCCTTCAACTCCCTGATGAAGCAGATCGTGCGCAGCAAGATCCTGACCGAGGGCTTCCGTATCGACGGCCGCGGCCCCTCCGACATCCGTGACCTGGGTGTCGAGGTGGACCTCATCCCGCGTGCCCACGGTTCCGCCCTCTTCGAGCGTGGCGAGACCCAGATCCTGGGTGTGACCACCCTGGACATGCTCAAGATGGAGCAGCAGATCGACTCGCTGTCCGTGGAGACCTCCAAGCGCTACATCCACCACTACAACTTCCCGCCGTACTCCACCGGTGAGACCGGTCGTGTGGGTTCCCCGAAGCGCCGCGAGATCGGCCACGGGGCGCTGGCCGAGCGCGCCATCGAGCCGGTGCTGCCGACGCGTGAGGAGTTCCCCTACGCCATCCGCCAGGTCTCCGAGGCCCTGGGCTCCAACGGCTCCACCTCCATGGGTTCCGTCTGCGCCTCCACCCTCGCCCTGTACAACGCCGGTGTGCCGCTGAAGGCACCGGTCGCGGGTATCGCCATGGGCCTGGTCTCCGACGAGGTCGACGGTGAGACCCGCTACGTCTCCCTCACCGACATCCTCGGTGCGGAGGACGCCTTCGGTGACATGGACTTCAAGGTGGCCGGCACCGCCGAGTTCATCACCGCCCTGCAGTTGGACACCAAGCTCGACGGCATCCCCTCGAAGGTGCTCGCCGACGCCCTGTCCCAGGCCCGTGACGCCCGTCTGGCCATCCTGGACACCATGGCCGAGGTCATCGACGCCCCGGACGAGATGTCCGACCTGGCACCGAAGATCACCAGCCTGAAGATCCCGGTGTCCAAGATCGGTGAGCTCATCGGTCCGAAGGGCAAGACCATCAACTCCATCACGGAGGAGACCGGAGCCGACGTGTCCATCGAGGATGACGGCACCGTGCACGTCTCCGCCACCACCGGTGCGGCGGTCGACGCCGCGATGGACAAGATCAACTCCATCGCCAACCCGCAGCTGCCCAAGATCGGCGAGCGTTTCCTCGGCACCGTGGTCAAGACCGTGCCGTTCGGCGCCTTCGTCTCCCTGACCCCGGGCCGTGACGGTCTGATCCACATCTCCAACCTGGGTGGCGACGAGCGCATCGAGAAGGTCGAGGACGTGATCAACGTGGGCGACAAGATCCAGGTTGAGATCGCCGACATCGACAACCGCGGCAAGATCTCCCTGGTCCTCGTCGAGGGCCAGAATTAGACCGCACCTGCTTGTCGACGCCCCCGTCCGCTCCCCTCAGGGAGCAGGCGGGGGCGTTCGTCACTGGTGCTCGAAGTCGATGACCACGCGGGTGGGGTTGTGCAACAGGGTCACGGAGTAGGGGAGTTGTTCGTCCAGGCCGATGTAGGCCTCGGTGTAACCCTCGAAGATGCTGGTGTAGGCGATCTCATTGACCCGGCCCGCACCCGGGAAGGTGCCTGGCTCGAGGGGGTCCTCGATCCCGAGCTCGAAGGGGTAGGTCGTGTTGGTGATCATCACGTGCAGGAAGGCGTTGCCGGCCACGTCGACGGGGTTGCCGGAGGCCTGTTGGCGTGGCTCGTCGACGTAGTCGATCTGCCAGCCGGGGTCGGCGCCGTCGGTGAGGTCGAAGACGACGCGGTCGAAGCCGTCGTGGCTGCCCGCACGGATGTTGTCGAGGATGATGAAGTCCTCGCTCCACTGTGTCTCCTGGGCCTTCGGCAGCAGGTCCGGCTGGCCCAGGGGCCGTTCATCGGCGGTGGCGGTCGGGTTGGCCGTGGCGGTCACCGTCGAGGTACCGGAGCCGGGGTCAACGGCAGTGGTCGTGGTCGGGGTGGAGGAACCACCACCGTTGCCGCAGGCGACGAGCAGCAGCGCAGCAGCGGTGAGGGCAGCGGGGAGCAGGGGGCGTCGGTAAGCGGTCATGACTCCATCGTAGTTGCCGCAACCGGCTGAATCAGCTGGATGTAGTGGCCGCAGGTGTCGTCCGGGACCGCGACGGTGACCGGACCAGCCTCGGTGGGCTCAATGAGGAAGCGCACCCCGAGTTCGCGCAGGCGGGCGTGTTCGGCGTGGATGTCGGTGACCTCGAACTGGGTGAAGGGGATCCGGTCGGCGGGATGTCCCATGGGTTCCAGCAGCAGTTCGGGGCCCTCCGGCTGCTCCGGGGAGACCAGCATCAGCCAACGGGCGGAACCGTCGACGTAGAAATCACGGGCCTGGTTCTGGGCCCCCACATAGATGTGTTGATGCGCATGCCCTGATTCTGGTGGCACCCCGTGGGGAGTGCCGTGACACTGTCCGGCTACGTGCAGCCTAGACTGGGACACCGGATAACCGACATAACAGGAGGAACCATGGCCATCAAGGTGGGAGTACTCGGCGCGAAGGGACGCGTGGGTTCGGCGGTGTGCGAGGGCGTGAACGCCGCAGAGGATCTCGAGCTGGTGGCGCAGGTCGATCAGGACGATGATCTGCAGACGCTTCTCGACGCAGGCACGGAGGTCGTCGTCGACTTCACCACCCCGGGTTCCGTGATGGGCAACCTGGAGTTCTGCATCGCCAACGGCATCCACGCCGTGGTGGGCACGACCGGCTTCGATGAGGAGCGCCTCAACCAGGTCCGGCAGTGGTGTGCGGCTGATGGTGCGGGCAACGTCCTCATCGCCCCGAACTTCGCCATTTCCGCGGTGCTGGCCATGGCGTTTGCGAAGCAGGCCGCCCGTTTCTTCGACTCCGCCGAGGTCGTGGAGTACCACCACCCCCATAAACTGGATGCCCCCTCCGGCACCGCGATCCATACCGCGCAGGGCATTGCCCGGGCGCGTGTGGAGGCCGGTCTCGGCCCGATCCCGGATGCCACCGAGCAGACCCTCGAGGGTGCCCGCGGCGCTGACGTCGACGGCGTCAAGGTCCACGGCATCCGCATGACCGGCATGGTCGCCCACGAGGACATCATCTTCGGCTCCCAGGGGCAGACCCTGACCATCCGCCAGGACTCCTACGACCGCACCTCGTTTGTGCCCGGCGTGCTCCTCGGCGTGCGCGAGGTCGCCGGCCACGATGGCCTGACCGTGGGGCTCGACGGCTACCTGGGGGTCTAGGCGATGGCGAAGCCCGTCGAACTGGACGTCCAGCTGATCGCAGCGACCCGCTTCACCCCTCCGGAGGGGGTGGACTGGGCGGCTGATGACACGGCCACCGACGCCGAGGCGCTTGTCGAGTTCGCCGGCCGCGCCTGCTACGAGTCCTTCGGCAAACCCAATCCGCGCACCGCGGCGAACGACGCCTACCTCCGCCACATCATGGAGGTCGGCCACACCGCCCTACTCGAGCACGCCACCGCGACGCTCTACATCCGCGGCATCTCCCGCTCCGCCACCCATGAGCTGGTCCGCCACCGGAACTTCAGTTTCTCGCAGCTCTCGCAGCGTTTCGTCCACTCGGACGAGGCCGAGGTCGTGCTGCCGAAACTCATCGCCGACGATCCGCAGCTCGCCGACCTGATGCTGCGCGCCGTCGACGAGTCCCGCTTCATCTACCAGGAGCTTCTCGACGCCCTCGAGGAGCGGCTCACCGACGAGCCGAACGCGCTGCTGCGCAAGAAGCAGGCCCGCCAGGCGGCCCGCAGCGTGCTGCCCAACGCGACGGAGTCCCGCATCGTCGTCACCGGCAACTACCGGGCCTGGCGCCACTTCATCGGCGCCCGCGCGACGGAACACGCCGACGTCGAGATCCGGGCACTGGCGGTGGCCTGTCTGCGTCTGCTGGCGCAGCAGTCCCCGGTACTGTTCGCGGATTTCCAGATCTCCCGGCTGGCCGACGGAACCGAGATGGCCGTCAGCCCCTACGCCACTGAATTCTAGTGATTCCCCCAGAGGAAAGGTAAGCAGGTAACCTTGACCACCATGAGTACAGGTTTGACAGCGAAGACCGGAGCCGAACACTTCGGTACCGTCTGCGTCGCCATGGTCACCCCCTTCGACCGTGACGGCGCCCTTGATGTTGAAGCCGGCCGTCGCCTCGCCGCATACCTCGTCGACAACGGACTTGATTCCCTGGTGCTGGCAGGCACCACCGGTGAGTCGCCGACGACGACGGTGGCGGAGAAGACGGCTCTGCTCAGGGCCGTGAAGGAGGAGGTCGGCGACCGTGCGAAGCTCATCGCGGGTGCCGGCACCAACAACACGGCCGATTCTGTTGAGCTTGCACGGGCCTCCGCCGAGGCAGGCGCTGACGCGCTGCTGGTGGTCACCCCGTACTACTCCAAGCCCAGCCAGGAAGGGCTCTACCAGCACTTCTCGGCCGTGGCAGGCGCCACTGACCTCCCCGTGTGCCTCTACGACATCCCTCCGCGTTCCTCGATCCCGATCGAGCCGGGGACCCTCCGCCGACTCGCCGAGATCCCCAACATACTTGCGGTCAAGGATGCAAAGGGTAACATGGGTGAGTCTGCGCTGCTCATGCACGAGACCGGTCTCGCCTACTATTCCGGCGATGACCCGCTGAACATCCCGTGGTTGTCGATCGGCGCCACAGGTTTCATCTCCGTGGTCGGTCATGCCGCACCACGTGCCCTGCGTGAGCTCCACACAAGTTTCGAGGAAGGCGACCTCGCCCGTGCGCGGGAAATCAACGCCACTGTTCTTACACCGCTGATCGCCGCCCAGGCCCGCCTGGGTGGTGCCAGCATGGCCAAGGCTGCCCTGCGACTGCAGGGCATTGAGGTGGGGGACCCGCGTCTGCCTGTCGTCGCACCTGACGAGCAGGAGATCGAGGCCCTCCGCCGTGACATGGAAAAGGCTGGAGTCCTTTAAATATGACTGAATCCCGTAATCGTGCCCGGAAGGTCACCCGCAAGGCAGGCCCGCCGGAGGCCGAGAGTTCTTCCGCATCCCCGGTCTTCCAGGCACCGACGCCGGAGACGAACGGTTCCGAGACCCCCGCATCCGACAAGGGTGCGCAGGAGTCCGAGAGCAACACCTCCTCCCGCGGCTCCGGCCGCTCCCGGGGTGCCTCGGGTTCCGCCCGTGGACGCGGTTCCCGCGGCGGCCGTGGTGGCCAGGGCAACCAGAGCGGACAGGGCGGACAGGGCCAGGGTGACCAGCAGGGGGGTGGCCGCGGGCGTCGTAACGTGGTCAAGTCCATGCAGGGCGCTGACCTGACGAAGCGTCTGTCGGCCCCGCCGAAGACACCGCGCAACGGTCTGCGCATCTACGCGCTCGGCGGTATCTCGGAGATCGGCCGCAACATGACGGTCTTCGAGTACAACAACCGTCTGCTCCTCGTCGACTGCGGCGTGCTCTTCCCCTCCTCGGGTGAGCCGGGCGTCGACCTGATCCTGCCGGACTTCGGACCGATCGAGAACCACCTCGACCGCGTCGACGCACTGGTGGTCACCCACGGACACGAGGACCACATCGGTGCCATCCCGTGGCTGCTCAAGCTGCGCGCGGACATTCCGATCCTGGCCTCCCGCTTCACCCTCGCCCTCATTGCGGCGAAGTGCAAGGAGCACCGCCTGCGTCCGAAGCTGATCGAGGTCAACGAGCAGTCCAACGAGAACCGCGGCCCCTTCAACATCCGTTTCTGGGCCGTCAACCACTCCATCCCGGACTGCCTCGGCCTGGCGATCAAGACCGGCGCCGGCCTGGTCATCCACACCGGTGACATCAAGCTGGACCAGACCCCCACGGACGGTCGCCCGACCGACCTGCCGGCCCTGTCGCGCTTCGGTGACGAGGGCGTGGACCTCATGCTCTGCGACTCCACCAACGCCACGACCCCGGGTGTCTCCGGTTCCGAGGCGGAGGTTGCCCCGACGATCAAGCGCCTGGTCACCGAGGCGAAGCAGCGCGTCATCCTCGCCTCCTTCGCCTCCAACGTCTACCGTGTGCAGGCGGCTGTCGACGCCGCGGTGGCCGCCGGCCGCAAGGTCGCCTTCAACGGCCGCTCGATGATCCGCAACATGGAGATCGCCGAGAAGATGGGTTACCTCAAGGCCCCGCGCGGCACGATCGTGTCCATGGATGACGCCTCGAAGCTGGCGCCGCACAAGGTCATGCTCATCACCACCGGTACCCAGGGCGAGCCGATGGCGGCCCTGTCCCGCATGGCGCGGCGTGAGCACCGTCAGATCACCGTCCGCGACGGCGACCTGATCATCCTGTCCTCCTCGCTCGTCCCGGGCAATGAGGAGGCCGTCTTCGGCGTCATCAACATGCTCGCCCAGATCGGCGCGACCGTGGTCACCGGGAAGGACGCCAAGGTCCACACCTCGGGCCACGGCTACGCCGGCGAGCTGCTGTTCCTCTACAACGCAGCCCGCCCGAAGAACGCCATGCCGGTCCACGGCGAGTGGCGTCACCTGCGCGCCAACAAGGAACTGGCCATCGCCACCGGCACCCCGCGGGAGAACGTGGTGCTCGCCCAGAACGGCGTCGTCGTCGACCTCGTCGACGGACGCGCCCAGGTCGTCGGCCAGATCCCGGTGGGTAACCTCTACGTCGACGGCATCACCATGGGTGAGGTCGACGCGGATGTCCTCGCCGACCGCACGAGCCTGGGTTCCGGCGGCCTGATCTCGATCACCGCCGTGATCGACAACCGCACCGGCCGCCTCATGGAGGCCCCGACGGTGGAGACCAAGGGCTTCTCCGAGGACGACCGGGCCATGACCCCGGAGGTCAAGGAGCTGGCGGAGACCGTCCTCAACGACCTCGCAGCCGAGGGGGAGAACAACCCCTACCGCATGGTGCAGCAGCTGCGCCGCCGGATCTCCCGCTTCGTGGAGCAGAAGTGGCGCCGCGAGCCGATGATCCTGCCGACCGTCGTACCGATGAGCTCTGACCTGGATCAGACCATCGACGACGACCAGGTCCAGGCCTCGGCACGCCCGTCGCTGTAGTCACACCCTGTTCACATGCACCCCGGCACTATGCTGGGGTGCATGTCTTTTTCCGCGACTGAACGCGTCCGCCTGGCGGACCTCCTGCTGGAGCTCGGCCCCGAAGCCCCCACCCTCTGCGAAGGGTGGGACACCCGCGACATGGCGGTGCACCTGTACCTGCGTGAGAACAACCCGCTGGCCGCTGCCGGCATGTTCGTGCCCGCGATGTCGGGCCTTCTGGCCCGCGCCAGCTCGAAGGCCGGCGAGCGGGACTACACGGAGCTGGTCCGCGACTGGGCGGACGGGCCGGGCCGGTTCAACCCCGTGCGGTTCATCGACCCGGTGATGAACACCGCAGAGCACTTCATCCACCATGAGGACGTACGCCGCGGGGACGGGGTGGCCCGCCCCCGGGACTTCAGCCGCGTGGTTCAGGCACAGCTCTACCGCGTCCTGGCGACGATGGCGCCCCGCACCCTGAAGAACAGCACCGTGCCGGTCATCCTCCACGCGACCGGTTTCCCCCGGATCGTTGCGGCAGACCAGCGGGGGGTGAGCGTGGACGGGGAGAACGTCCTGCGGATCCGGGGGGACGTGGGGGAGCTGCTGCTCTGGATCTTCGGCCGCGACGTCGTCGAGCTACAGGTTGACGGAAACCTGGCGGATGCCCACCGGACAGGCTTGTAGGCTTGATATAGCTGAAACAGAATTCGATCAGGTGTCCGGTGTGGCTGATGTGAATAGTGTGGCATGAGCAACTACAGTGGGGGCCATGTCTGTACGAAACTCGGCGCAACGCTCAACCAAGCGCTCCCCGAACAAGGGACGCACGGCTGACCGCACCCGACCCTCGGGAACCACGCGTTCCCGGGGTTCCGGCACCGCGGTCACGCCGAGATCCGCGTCCCGCGCTGCCGAGACCTCCGAGGAGAGGACCGGCAGCGCTTTTCGTGCTGTCAGCGACGGGATCGGCACTCTCTTCGGGGCCACTGCCCGCGGAATGGGCAACCTCACCCGGACGGCGCGCCGCCGCGGGGAGGACGATGAAGCGACGGAACCGGAGACCCGGGGAACGAGGAAGACCACGGTCATCGCCAAGGACACCGACATCGACGAAGGGGACCACGGCTCAGACACCGATATGGACGGCGTCGCGCTCATCCTCCTGGGGCTGGCGGCGGTGCTCGGCGCCTCCGTCTGGCTGGACATCGCCGGCCCCGTCGGCGAGGCGATCTCGCACGTCACCCACCTGGTCATCGGTGCGGGAGC
This sequence comes from Corynebacterium hylobatis, assembly GCF_003955685.1. Classification (GTDB taxonomy): domain Bacteria; phylum Actinomycetota; class Actinomycetes; order Mycobacteriales; family Mycobacteriaceae; genus Corynebacterium; species Corynebacterium hylobatis. The sequence continues at coordinate 53,195 of NZ_RXHJ01000016.1, read as the reverse complement.
CCTCGTTCTGCCCGTCGCGCTCGTGGGCCTGGCCATCGCCCTCATGCTGGGCGTGAGCAACGCTCCCGGGGACCGGCCCCGCATCGCGGTCGGCACCACCCTCATCGTCGTGTCCATGCTCGGCCTCGTGCACGTCCTCGCCGGCAACCCGACCGACTGGGCCGGCCGCGCCATCGCCGGCGGTGCCCTGGGCACCTGGACCGGTGGCACGCTCGCCGCGGGTTTCAGCTCCTACGTCGCCATCCCACTGCTCGTCCTCGTCATCATCTACGGTGCGCTCAAGGCCACCGGCATCACCACCCGCGAGGCATTTGATCATGTCCGCGAATTCTTCGGCGACCTCCGCGGAACCGACACCGACTACGAGGACGTCGAGGACGACGACCGCTACGGTCACGCCGAGGACGACATCGCGGACCTCGCCGAGGGCCGCCAGCGCGCCCCGCGCCCGGCGGTCACGCCGGCGCCACGGAGGAGGGCGATCCCGCGGGCGTCGAGAAGCACCCCGCTGGACAACTACCCGGCCGAGCCTGAGCACGCCGAGGAATTCGAGCACGACACCCAGCACACCCTCTTCGACACCCCGGTCAGCCGGGAGGTCACCGACACCGACGAGTTCCCGGCCGTGGCCCCTGAGGAGGCCGAGGACGCCGTCGCTCAGTCACACCAGGCGATGCGCCGGGCGATCGTCGCCCGCTCTGTCCCCGCAGCCACCCCGAAGTCCGAGCGCGAGGAAACCCCCGCACCGGCACCGGCCCCCCGCCAGCCGGAGACGACCACCGACTACCAGCTGCCGAGCACCGATCTGCTCATCGACGGTGACAAGCCCAAGACCCGGACCGAGGCCAACGACCGGATGATCGAGGCGATCACCGATGTCTTCGCCGAGTTCCACGTCGACGCCACCGTCACCGGCTTCTCCCGAGGCCCGACCGTCACCCGCTACGAGGTGGAGCTGGGGCCGGGCGTGAAGGTCTCCAAGATCACCAACCTCCAGTCCAACCTGGCCTACGCCGTGGCGACCGACAACGTGCGCCTGCTCACCCCGATCCCGGGCAAATCTCTCGTCGGTATCGAGGTGCCCAACAGCGACCGCGAGATGGTCCGGCTGGCGGACGTCCTCAATGCGCCCGCCACCCGCGGCAACCACGATCCCATGCTCATCGGCCTGGGCAAGGACATCGAGGGTGAGTTCGTCTCCCACTCGGCGCAGAAGATGCCGCACCTGCTGGTCGCCGGTTCCACCGGCTCCGGTAAGTCCGCCTTCATCAACTCGATGCTCGTCTCCCTGCTCACCCGCGCCACCCCTGAGGAGGTCCGCCTCATCCTCGTCGACCCGAAGATGGTCGAGCTGACCCCCTACGAGGGCATCCCGCACCTGATCACCCCCATCATCACCCAGCCGAAGAAGGCCGCCGCGGCCCTCCAGTGGCTGGTGGAGGAGATGGAGCAACGCTACCTGGACATGAAGTCCACCCGCGTGCGCCACATCAAGGACTACAACCGCAAGGTCAAGTCCGGCGAGATCACCACCCCGCCCGGCTCCCAGCGGGAGTACCGCCCGTACCCCTTCATCATCTGCGTGGTCGACGAGCTCGCCGATCTCATGATGACCGCCCCGAAGGAGATCGAGGAATCGATCGTCCGCATCACCCAGAAGGCGCGTGCGGCCGGCATCCACCTCGTCCTGGCCACCCAGCGCCCCTCGGTCGACGTGGTCACCGGCCTGATCAAGACGAACGTCCCCTCCCGTCTCGCCTTCGCCACCTCCTCGCTCACCGACTCCCGCGTCATCCTCGACCAGCCGGGCGCGGAGAAGCTCATCGGCATGGGCGACGCCCTGTTCATCCCCCAGGGCGCGGGCAAGCCCCAGCGCCTGCAGGGTGCCTTCGTCACCGACGAGGAGGTCCAGGCAGTCGTGGATGCCGCCAAGGGCCAGGCTGAGCCCACCTACACCGAGGGTGTGACCGACGACAAGACCTCCGACGCGAAGAAGGAGATCGACGAGGACATCGGCAAGGACATGGACGACCTGCTCGAAGCCGTTGAACTCGTCGTCACCTCGCAGCTCGGCTCGACCTCCATGCTCCAGCGCAAGCTGCGCATCGGCTTCGCCAAGGCCGGCCGCCTCATGGACCTCATGGAGACCCGTGGCGTGGTCGGCCCCTCCGAGGGTTCCAAGGCCCGCGACGTCCTGGTCAAGCCCGACGAGCTGGACACCATCATCTGGATGATCAAGGGCGCCGACCCGGCCGAGGCACCCAAGGAGGCCGGCTGGGAGGACGAGGCCGCCGTCGGGGAACCGGAGGGGGAGACCCGCGTCGTGCAGGCGACCTACAACCCATCGGCAGGGGCTTTTTAGGCGCCGGTTGTGTATAGTGTGACTTTGTCATGGAGGGGAGTACCCCATAATCGGCACTGACCGTCAGCACGGCCTCACGGCCCGGTCGCGTCGGCCCGCAGAGTATGCGGGTGGGGGAGACCTCCGGTCATTCATCTACCCAGAAAAGACCGGAGGCATTGGCCTTGACCATTCCATTGTGGATCTGGATCGCCACCATCGTGGTGATTCTCGGATTCTTCGTTTTCGACTTCTACAGCCACGTCCGCACCCCGCATGAGCCCACGCTCAAGGAATCAGGGATCTGGTCGGCCTTCTACGTCGGCATCGCGCTGCTGTTCGGTGTGTTCGTCTACTTCATGTGGGACCACCAGCACGGCATCGAGTACTTCACCGGCTACGTGACGGAGAAGGCGCTGAGCGTGGACAACCTCTTCGTGTTCGCCCTGATCATGGGCGCCTTCAAGATCCCGCGTAAATACCAGCAGAAGGTGCTGCTCATCGGCATCGTACTGGCGCTGATCTTCCGCCTGGCGTTCATTCTCATGGGCGCCGCCGTCATCTCCGCCTGGTCGGACGTGTTCTACCTGTTTGCGGCCTTCCTGCTGTGGACCGCGGTCAAGCTGCTGTGGGACGAGATCACGGACGCACCGGAGACCGACCCCAACGACATGCGGATCATCAAATGGCTGCGCAAGGTCGTGCCGGTCACCCCGGGCTACGACGGTGACAAGCTCACCACCCGCTTCCACGGCAAATTCGCCCTCACACCGCTGTTCGTGGCGCTGGTGGCCATCGGCCTCGTGGACGTCATGTTCGCCTTCGACTCCATCCCGGCGATCTACGGCATCACCACGGAGGCCTACCTGGTGTTCACCACCAACGCCTTCTCGCTGATGGGCCTGCGCCAGATGTACTTCCTGCTCGACGGTCTGCTTGACCGTCTGGTCTACCTGCCCTACGGCCTGGCGCTGATCCTGGGCTTCATCGGCGTGAAGCTGCTGCTGCACGCCCTGCACGAGAACAACCTGCCGTTCGTCAACGGCGGTGAGAACGTGACGGTTCCGGAGATCGCGACGGAATGGTCGCTGGTGGCCATCGTGGGCATCCTGACGGTGACGGTGCTCGCGTCCATCTGGCGTAACTACTGGGAGAAGTCCCAGGGCGCCATCGATACCCGCGTCTTCGTCCGCGAGGAAGAGCATGAGCTCACCGACGACGAGAAGTACGGGGATGCCGAACCGGACCTGCCGGCCGATCAGTCCGGCACCCCGCGCAGCAGGGAGTAGGTCAGTTCCCGTCCGGGGCGCGGAACACGTTCAACACGGGGTTCCACTCCCGGACGGTGCGGCCCGCAAGCGCGTTCTCGCGGGTGAACGGGTCATTGTCCATGAGTTCCTCGGCGTCACGGAGCGTGGCGGTCTCGGGGAGACGGATGATGATCAGCGCGCTGCCCTCACCGTCGGTGTAGGGGCCGGAGCCGACGAGCTGGTCCGCGGTGGCCAGGGTGGCCAGCCATTCGCGGTGCTCGGGGCGCAGCGCGACAATCTCCGCTGCCTCGTGGGGGTACTGGTAATGGACTGCAAAGTATTTCATGCTCAGAAATGTTACTCCGACCCGGGCGGGTAGGGTGTGTGGCGTGACTGCACCGACGCCCGCGAAACCCAGCAACTTCAACCTTCCCAATGTGTTGACGAGTCTGCGGATCCTGGTCATCCCGCTGTTCGTCTGGCTCGTGCTGGCCGACCACATGTGGTGGGCGTTCGGTGTCTTCGTGGCCCTGATGATCACCGACAAACTCGACGGTGACATCGCCCGGGCCCGCAACCTGGTGACGGATTTCGGCAAGATCGCTGACCCGATCGCCGACAAGGCCCTCATGACCGCCGCGTTGGTCAGCCTGAACATCATCGGTGTCCTGCCCGTCTGGGTCACCATCGTGATCCTGGTGCGGGAATTCGGCATCACCGTGTGGCGGATGGTCATGCTGCGTCGCGGGCTGGTCGTCCCCGCCTCGAAGGGCGGCAAGGTCAAGACCACCCTGCAGGCGGTGGCGGTAGGCCTGTACCTGATGCCCCTGCCGGCGTGGATGGACCTGCCGAGCTGGCTGGTCATGCTCGCCGCCGTGGTGGTCACCGTGTGGACGGGTGCGCAGTACCTGATCGATTCCCGGCGGCAGCCGTGAACCTCGTCGAGGCGTTGCGGAGCCGCGGGCTCACCGTCGCCTTCTGTGAGTCCCTGACCGCGGGCCTGGCCACCGCGACACTCGCCGACACTCCCGGCGCCTCCACGGTGCTGCGGGGCGGGTTGATCACCTACGCCACAGAGCTGAAGATGTTGCTCGCAGGTGTCCCGGACCGGGTGCTGGACACCTTCGGTCCGGTCTCCGTGGAGGCGGCCGCCGCCATGGCGGCGGGGGTGCGCAAGGTCTGCCTCGCAGACTGGGGCGTGTCTCTGACCGGGGTGGCCGGACCCGATCCACAGGACGGACGCCCGGTGGGGGAGGTCTGGATCGGCTATGCGGACGACAACGGCGTGGAGACAGAGGGACACAACTTCACCGGATCCCGCCGGGAGATCCGGGAGGCCGCCGTGGCCGCCGCATTGGAAGGGTTGCTGGCCCGGGTGGAACAAACCTGTGCCGCTGGTCGTTAGAAGGAGTAATGGTTACCACCGCTGTCATTGATACCCCGCTCGTCGCTTCCCGGCGGGCGCCTGAACCCCTGCTCCGGGAGGCACTCGGTGCTGCCCTCCGCTCGTTCCGGGCGGAAAAGGGCATCACTCTGCGGGAACTCGCAGAATCTGCGCGTGTCTCACCCGGTTACCTGTCCGAACTGGAACGCGGCCGCAAGGAGGTCTCCTCCGAGCTGTTGGCGTCGGTCTGCCATGCGCTGGGCACCTCGGTCGCGGACGTCCTCATTGAGGCCGCCGGTTCCATGGCGCTGCAGTCCGTCACGGAGGAATTCGTCACGGGCACCCTGCGCGCATAACACCGCCCGACCGCGCCCGACGGTACGTGGTTCTGTCCGCTACCATGGTGTCGTTAACGTTGAACAAAATCTAGGAAGGCCCGATCCGACATGGCTAATCCCTTCGTCAAGGCATGGAAGTACCTGATGGCGCTGTTCGACTCGAAGATCGAGGAGAACGCCGATCCGAAGGTGCAGATTCAGCAGGCCATCGAGGACGCGCAGCGCCAGCACCAGGAGCTGTCGCAGCAGGCCGCTGCCGTCATCGGCAACCAGCGTCAGCTGGAGATGCAGCTGAACCGTCGTCTCGGCGAGATCGAGAAGCTCCAGGCCAACACCCGTCAGGCCCTGCAGCTGGCTGACAAGGCCCGCGCCGAGGGCGATGAGAAGAAGGCCGTCGAGTACGAGAACGCTGCCGAGGCCTTCGCCGCCCAGCTGGTCACCGCGGAGCAGTCCGTCGAGGACACCAAGCAGCTCCACGACCAGTCCCTGCAGCAGGCCGACCAGGCCAAGCAGGCCGTGGAGCGCAACTCCATGGCCCTGCAGCAGAAGGTCGCCGAGCGCACCAAGCTGCTCTCCCAGCTGGAGCAGGCCAAGATGCAGGAGAAGGTCTCCGAGTCCCTGCAGTCCATGAACTCCATCACCGCCGGTTCCACCCCGAACCTGGACCAGGTGCGCGAGAAGATCGAGCGCCGTTACGCCAACGCGCTCGGCCAGGCCGAGCTGGCCCAGGACTCTGTCGAGGGCCGCATGGCCGAGGTGCAGCAGGCCGGCATCCAGATGGCCGGACACTCCCGCCTCGAGCAGATCCGCGCCGAGATGAAGGGCGGCAACGAGCTGTCCTCCCCGGCCGCTGACAAGGCGATCGAGGGTGGCGCGCCCGGTGCCGACAACGTCGCCGATGACGCCGTCGCCCGCCGCATGCGCGAGCTGCGCGGCGAGTAACCCCGTAGACAAGCAGACTCCCCGGAAGCCACTGGTTTCCGGGGAGTTTTTCTGTGCCTGGTGCGGGGCGGACTTCAGGGATCAGTCGCCGACGCCCCGGGCGGTGAGGGCCTCCGCGAGCAGTCGGGCGCGGCGGATGGAACGGATGAGTACTGGGGTACCGAAGGCCGCGATGGAGAAGCCCGCCCCGCGGGCCTTGCGTGCAGCCAGCACCTCCTGCACGGTGGCCAGCTGGAGGGGGATGAGCCGGAAGGTCAGGGAGACCGCCAGCGAGATGGTCTCCACCGGCAGGCCGAAGCGGGCGAAAGGGGACAGACCCTTCTCGACGGCCGCCATCAGCTCGGCGATGGTGGTGGTCAGGGTGAGCAGCGCGGCGGCGGCCACGGAGGCCAGCAGTACGAGCACCATGGTCAGCGCGAGGTCGAGGCCGCGCTGCCACCACTGGAAAGCTCCCAGAGCCAGTAGAACCGGCAGGACCGGTAGGGTCTGCCCGAGGGCCATCCGCAGTGGTACGCGGGCCACCACATAACCCACGGCCACCATGCCCAGCCACAGGCCGGCCATGGCAGGGGTGTCCACCAGGAAGGTGGAGGTCAGGATGAAGACCAGCAGGGTGAGGAACTTCCAGCCGGCGGGGGCACGGTGGATCAGGGTGTTCCCGGGCAGGTGGACACCCAGCGGGATGTTCCTCACGCGAGCATCAGGCCTCTGTAGTGGGCGCACACCTCGTGGGGCTCACCGTCGGCGATGATGCGGCCGTTGTCCAGGCAGATGACGCGGTCGAAGTCCTCGAGGAGGTCCAGGTCGTGGGTGACCACGATGAGCTGCTGTTCCAGCGCGGCGAACTCCCGGGCGATGCGGATGCGGTTGCGCAGGTCGAGCAGTGTGGTCGGTTCGTCGGCGATGATCAGATCGGGTTCGATGACCAGGACAGCGGCGAGCGCGAGCAGCTGTTTCTGGCCGCCCGAGAGCGTGTGCGGGGAGGCCTCCGCCAGAGGGGTGAGGCCGAAGCGGTCGAGGGCGGCGTCGACACGCGCATCGCGTTCGGCGCGGGAGAGCTTCAGGCGGCGCAGGGAGAAGGCGACGTCGTCACGCACCTGGGGCATGACGATCTGGTTCTCGGCGTCGGAGAATACGAAGCCGACGCGGCGGCGGATCTCCCGGCCGTATTTGTCCACGTCGCGTCCGTCCACGCTGACCTGCCCCGAGGTGGGGGAGCCCAGTCCGTTGATGAGCCGGGCGAGGGTGGATTTGCCGGAGCCGTTGGCGCCGATGATGCCGATCCGGTGTTCGGTGAGATTCAGGTTGATCTGGTCCAGGGTGGGGGAGACGTCTCCGTCGAAGACGACGGAGACGTTGTCGAAGGTGATGGTGGGCATTATTTCCTGCGGGAGAGGAGATCGGGGAAGGCGGCGTGGATGCCGAGGGCGATGACCACCATGACGGCGAATTTCGCGGCGTCCGGGATGAGGAAGGCGCCCTGGGCGATGATCGACTCGCCCAGGCTCAGTCCGGCTCGCCACACCAGTCCCAGGGCACCGAAGAAGTACTGGAGCAGCAGGCCGACGGCGGCGGCGACGGTGAACCACACGACCTGGGCACCGCGGTTGCGTGCGGGGGCACGGTAGGCGATGGCGCCCGCGACACCGGCAGAGACGAGGTAGCCGACGATGTAGCCGACGGTCGGGCCGGCCAGGGCCGCGAGCGTGGTGTGCCCACCGGCGAGCACGGGCAGGCCGATGAGGCCGAGGAAGAGGACGAGCGCGGCGACGAGGAAGCCGCGGCGGCCACCGAGGACGAGGCCGGCCAACACGATCGCGGCGTTCTGGAGGACGATCGGCACGCCGGCGGCGCCGATGGGGATGGCGACGAAGGCGAGCACGATGATCAGGGCCGCGAAGACAGCAACATATGCCAGGTCCTGGACCGTGGACCGCGAGGTGCGGGTGGTGGTTGTGGTCATGGGGACACGGTAGCACTGAACGGTGTTCAGTCGAGCGTCGGGGAGGCCTGTGGACACAGGTCCCGGTATCATGCGGGCATGCGACTGACGGAATTCCATCAGCTCCTCGAGGACGAGTTCGGGCGGGCCCAAGCGCGGTTCCTCGCGCACTCCCATGTGCTCGTCTCCAGTGGGCGTACCCCGGAGCAGCTCATCGAGGACGGTGTTGACCTGCGCAAGGTGTGGCTGGAGTTGTGTGATGACTTCGATGTTCCGGAGGGGCGCCGACTGGGACGCGATGACCTCGACCGCTGACGTTGCTTTCGAACAAACGTGCGTGTAAGTTCGAATTCGACGATCCTTGTGTCCCACCCTGTGGATACCGTGGGGCCAGAACATCGTGCGGGAGGGCGGACATCCCTGAACCGGGAGCCTTTCGGGGGCGAACGGAGTCCAAGAGGATGTGGACACTTTCCTGCCCGACCAACCCACCGACGTCACCACAGACCACCCAACAGAAGGAAACGCCACCATGGCAACCAAGAAGAAGGCCACCTCCGCCAAGGGCGATGACCGGCAGAAGGCGCTCGACGCCGCGCTGGCGATGATCGAGAAGGACTACGGCAAGGGCGCGGTCATGCGCCTCGGTGACGAGAACCGTCCGCCGATCCAGATCATCTCCTCCGGCAACACCGCGATCGACGTGGCCCTCGGCATCGGCGGTTTCCCCCGCGGCCGCGTCGTCGAGATCTACGGCCCGGAGTCCTCCGGTAAGACGACCGTGGCGCTGCACGCCATCGCCCAGGCACAGAAAGCCGGCGGTATCGCCGCCTTCATCGATGCCGAGCACGCACTGGACCCCGACTACGCCAAGAAACTCGGTGTGGACACCGACAACCTGCTGGTCTCCCAGCCGGACACCGGCGAGCAGGCCCTGGAGATCGCGGACATGCTCGTGCGCTCCGGCGCCATCGACATCCTCGTCATCGACTCCGTCGCGGCCCTGACCCCGAAGGCCGAGATCGAGGGCGAGATGGGTGACAGTCACGTCGGCCTGCAGGCCCGTCTGATGAGCCAGGCACTGCGCAAGATGACCGGAGCCCTGCACACCTCCGGCACCACCGCCATCTTCATCAACCAGTTGCGCGAGAAGATCGGCGTCATGTTCGGCTCCCCGGAGACCACCACCGGCGGCAAGGCACTGAAGTTCTACGCCTCGGTCCGCCTCGACGTGCGCCGCATCCAGACACTCAAGGACGGCCAGGACGCCATCGGTAACCGCACCCGCGTCAAGGTGGTCAAGAACAAGGTCTCCCCGCCCTTCAAGATCGCCGAGTTCGACATCATCTACGGCGAGGGCATCTCCCGGGAGTCCTCCATCATCGACCTCGGCGTGGAGAACGGCATCGTGAAGAAGTCCGGCTCCTGGTTCACTTACGAGGGTGACCAGCTCGGGCAGGGCAAGGAGAAGGCCCGCCTGCTGCTCAAGGAGACTCCGGAGCTGGCCGACGAGATCGAGCGCAAGATCTTCATCAAGCTGGGTATCGGCCCTGAGGCGGCCGCCGCAGGCGACACCCTCACCGATGAGCCGGTCGACATGGTGCCCAACGTCGACTTCGACGACGAGGCCGAGGCTGAAGCTGAGGCTGAGGCTGCAGCCACCGCGGAATAGCGGGCAGGAGGTGCCATGACCAGCCGGGAGCAGAAGATCGCCCAACTGAAGGAGGCGATCGCCGGATTCACGCCGGGCCAGTTCGACCAGGAGGCGGAGGAGGCCAAGGCGGCCGTGCGTCGGCGCGCCCTGGGGCTGCTTGATGTGCGGGCCCGATCCCGCCAGGAGCTGCGCGAGCGGCTCATCGAGGCCGAGTTCGAGCCCGTGGTCGTCGACGACGTGCTCGATGACCTGGCGGCGGTCAACCTCCTCGACGACGCGGCCTTCGCCCGGGAATGGGTCCGGCAGCGCCACGCCCGCCGCGGCAAGTCCACCCGTGTACTGGAGCAGGAGCTGCGCCAGAAGGGCGTCGACTCCGCCACGCGGGCGGAGGCCCTTGAGCAGATCGACGCCGCCGACGAGGAGGCCACCGCCCGGGCCCTGGCAGAGAAGAAGGCGCGCACCATCCGCGAGGCCCCGGCCGACCGGGCGGAAACTGATAAGGCGCTGCGGCGCATCGTCGGGGTGCTGGCCCGCCGTGGTTTCCCCCAGGGCATGAGCCTGCGCATCGCGCGGGAGGCCCTCGAGGAGCGCATTGCCGGTCTCGGCTGACACCGCCGGTGAAACAGCGGACCGCCGCCACCCGGAGCCGGGTGGCAGCGGTTTTTCCCGTCTGAGGAGGGCTCAGCGGTCCGGGTTCTGGATCTCCACGTAACCGGGGGCCTGCCAGTCGACGTTGACGTTGTCCTTGGTGTCGATGCCCTGGTCGGGCATCTCCGGCACCTTGGCCAGGATGTTGCGGCGCGCCCGGCCGGCCCGCAGCTGCCGCTCAACGCGCTGCGCCAGGGAGGTCAGGGCCCAGTTGATCAGGATCATGATGATCGCGACGACCGTCAGCGAGGCCAGGAAGTTCTGGTTGAAGGAGGCGGACTGGATGCCGGAACGGACGACCTCCACGTAGCCGATCTGGTAACCCAGCGCGGAGTCCTTCAGTGCGATGACCATCTGCGCGATCAGCGCCGGCAGCATGGCGGCGATCGCCTGCGGCAGCAGGATCGTCCGCATGGTCTGCTGGTGCGACATACCCAGCGCACGGGCGGCCTCGGTCTGTCCCTTGGGCAGGGAGTTGATGCCGGAGCGCAGGATCTCCGCGACCACGGAACCGTTGTACATGGTCAGTGCGAAGACAACCGCGGCGAAGGCGAGCTGCCGGGAGGGGACCATGTTGTACTCGGCGAAGAGCTGGTAGGCGAAGATCATGAGCAGCAGTACCGGGATGGCGCGGAAGAACTCGATGATCACGGCGCAGATCCAGCGCAGCCACGCCAGTTCCGACAGGCGTCCCAGGCCCAGCAGCACGCCGAGGATCATCGCGAGGATGATCGACAGGAAAGCCGATTTCAGCGTGCCCCACAGGCCGGGGAGCAGGTAGGTCCGCCAGGTCTGGGAATCCAGGAACGGGGTCCATTTCGCGGCCTCGAGCTGGCCGTTGTTGTTCAGGGTCCAGCCGATCCAGGCGAGGATGAGCACTGTGAGGACCGCGGTGGCGACGGTCAGGAGGAGGTTGACGCGGCGGCCGCGGGGGCCGGGGGCGTCGTAGAGCACTGTGGCGCGTACGGTCATTATTTCCTCACCGCCAGTCGGTCGGACAGCCGGCTGAGCGCCAGGCCGGTGGGCAGAGTCAGGATGATGAAGCCCAGGGCGAAGATGCCGAACACGATGAACAGCAGGTTCGCGTGGTTCTCGATGGTGGACTTCATCAGCAGGGAGGCCTCGGCGACGCCGATCGCCGAGGCGATGGTGGTGTTCTTCGTCAGCGCGATGAGGGTGTTGCCCAGGGGCACGATCGCGGCGCGGACGGCCTGGGGGAAGACGATGTTGCTGAAACTCTGCCCGAAGGTCAGCCCGAGGGACCGGGCGGCCTCCGCCTGCCCGAAGTGCACGGTGTTGATGCCGGAGCGCAGGGACTCCGCCACGAACGCCGAGGTGTAGAGCACGAAGCCGAGGACGGCGAGACGGAAGTTCTGGTCCACCAGGAAGGTGGGTGAGCTGCGGTCAGCCAGGACCAGTCCGAGGTTCTGGTACAGGCCGAAGGAACAGAAGATGACGATGAGGGTCAGCGGGGTGTTGCGCAGGGTGTTGATGTAGAAGGTCGCGATGTTCCGTAGGATCCCGACGGGGGAGACCCTCATGGCGGTGAGGATGGTGCCGAGGATCATCGCGCCGATGGCGGAGTAGATCGTCAGCTGGATGGTCAGCCAGAAGGCCGACCACAACCGGGGGCCGAGATCGGCCCAGAGTGCATCCACGGGGGTCTCCTTCCGGTCCGCTAGTTGTCGAGGAAGGAGAGGTCACCCGGGGTGCCCGGGGAGACGGACTCGTCGCTGCCGAGGTTCTCCTGGACCAGCCTGTCGAATTCACCGGAGTCGTGCAGCTCCGTCAGCGCGGCGTTGATCGCGTCGGTGCCCTCGGTGTCGTCCTTGGCCAGGCCGATGCCGTAGTACTCGTTGGTGAACGGTTCGCCGTCACGCTCCATCTCGATGACCTTGAACTGGCCCGGGGCCTGTGCGGAGTAGCCGAGCAGGATGGTCGCGTCGGTGGTCATCGCGTCGATGTTGCCCTGGCGCAGTGCCTCGACGCAGGAGGAGTAGGTGTCGTATTCCTGGAGCTGGACACCCGGCAGGGCGTCCTTGACCGTCTGGGCCGGGGTGGAACCGGTGACGGAGCAGAGGATCTTGCCGTCGAGGCTCTCCAGGTCGGTGATCGCGGTCTCTGCCTCGCGCACCAGCAGGGCCTGGTGGGTGACCAGGTAGGGGCCACCGAAGTTGACGGACTGGGAGCGGCCCTGGTTGATGGAGTAGGTGGCGGCGATGAGGTCGACTTCACCGTTCTGGATGAGGGTCTCGCGCTGAGCGGAGGGGGTCTCACGCCAGGTGATGGCCGGGGCCTCCCAGCCGTTGTCGGTGGCGATCTGGTTGACCACGAACTCGGCGACGTCGACGTCGAGCCCGGACATCGAGCCGTCCGGGTTGCGCAGGCCCAGGCCCGGCTGGTCGTATTTGGTGCCGATGGTGACCTCACCGGACTCGATGGCGGCGAGCATGCCGTCGCCGCCCGAGGACCCGCCACAGGCGGCGAGGGTGACTCCGGTGAGGACGACGGTGGAGGTGACGGCGGCGAGACGCAGGAGGTTCTTCTTCATGATCATTGTTTCCTTCGGGAATTGAGGGTTAGCGGTGGCACATCAGTGGGAGAGGATCTTGCCCAGGAAATCCCTGGCGCGGGCCGTCTTCGGGTTGGTGAAGAATTCCTCGGGGGTGGAGTCCTCGACGATCGCCCCGTCGGCCATGAACAGGACACGGTCCGCTGCCTTGCGGGCGAAGCCCATCTCGTGGGTGACCACGACCATGGTCATGCCCTCCTTGGCGAGGGCGGCCATGACGTCGAGGACCTCGTTGACCATCTCGGGGTCGAGGGCGGAGGTCGGCTCGTCGAAGAGCATGATCTTCGGGTTCATCGCCAGTGCGCGGGCGATGGCCACGCGCTGCTGCTGGCCGCCGGAGAGCTGGGCCGGGTATTTGTCGGCCTGGTTGGCGATGCCCACCCGTTCCAGCAGTTCCATGGCCCGTTTCCCGGCCTCGGCCTTCTTCATCTTCTTGACCTTGACCGGACCGAGGGTGACATTGTCGCGGATGGTCAGGTGGGGGAACAGGTTGAAGGACTGGAAGACCATGCCGACATCGGCGCGGAGCCTGGCCAGGTCCCGGCCTTCCTCGGGCAGGTGGACACCGTCGATCTCGATGGTGCCCTCCTCGATGGTCTCGAGCCGGTTGATGGTGCGGCACAGGGTGGATTTGCCGGATCCGGAGGGGCCGAGCACCACGACAACCTGCCCCCGGGGTACCTCAAGGTTGATGTCCTTGAGGGCCTGGAAATCGTCGAAGTACTTCTGCACGTCCGTCATCCGGATCATGGGCGTGTCCGTGGGGCCACGATCAGATGAGGGTGTGGTCTGAGTCATAGTCTGATCTTAGGCACAGGCGGGCGTCACGGGTGTGGTTTTGAGCAAACGATTCTGTGACCGGACAAAGAACAGACAAAGACCGGGCAAAGACGGACTGAGGTGCACTCAGGAAAAACCTGGTGGACACTGTTGGGTGGCTCAGTGACCGATACCGCGGATTGGGTGCCCCCGCTGGAGAAAGCTACAATTACCAGCCGTGAACACCCCCGTTGATACCCCGTCCAGGACCTACGAGGTCCGCACCTTCGGTTGCCAGATGAACGTGCATGACTCCGAGCGCCTGTCCGGGCTGCTCGAGGGGGCGGGTTATTCGGCCGTCGCCGCGGGAACGGATGCTGACCTGGTGGTCTTCAATACCTGTGCTGTCCGGGAGAACGCCGACGAGAAGCTCTACGGCACCCTCGGCAACCTCAAGGCCACCAAGGACCGGCACCCGGGAATGCAGATCGCCGTCGGCGGTTGCCTGGCCCAGAAGGACCGGGAGACCGTGGTGGCCCGCGCCCCGTGGGTGGACGTGGTCTTCGGCACCCACAACATCGGCTCCCTGCCGACCCTGCTTGAGCGTGCCCGGCACAATGAGGAGGCCCAGGTCGAGATCGTCGACTCGCTCGAGGCCTTCCCCTCGGTGCTGCCCGCCAAGCGGGAGTCGGCCTACGCGGGCTGGGTCTCTGTTTCCGTGGGCTGCAACAATACCTGTACCTTCTGTATCGTCCCGAGCCTGCGTGGCAGGGAGATCGACCGCCGCCCCGGTGACATCCTCGCCGAGGTGCAGGCGCTGGTCGACCAGGGCGTGACTGAGGTGACCCTGCTGGGGCAGAATGTCAACGCCTACGGCGTGAACTTCGCCGACCCGGATCTGGAGCGCGACCGTTCCGCCTTCTCGAAGCTGCTGCGCGCCTGCGGACAGATCGAGGGCCTGGAGCGCCTGCGCTTCACCTCCCCGCACCCGGCGGAGTTCACCTCCGATGTCATCGATGCGATGGCGGAGACCCCGGCCGTCTGCCCCCAGCTGCACATGCCGCTGCAGTCGGGTTCGGACAAGGTGCTCAAGGAGATGCGCCGTTCCTACCGCTCCACGAAGTTCCTGGCCATCCTGGACGAGGTCCGGGCCAAGATCCCGCACGCGTCGATCACCACTGACCTCATCGTCGGTTTTCCCGGCGAGACGGAGGAGGATTTCCAGCACACTCTCGACGTCGTGGAGAAGGCGCGGTTCACCTCCGCCTACACCTTCCAGTATTCGGCACGCCCGGGTACCCCGGCCGCGGGCTACGACAACCAGGTGCCCAAGGAAGTCGTCCAGGAGCGTTTCGAGCGCCTCCTCGCCCTGCAGGACCGCATCGCGGAGGAGCTCAACGCCGGACTGGTGGGCACGGATGTGGAGCTGCTCGTCCAGGCCGAGGGACGCAAGAAGACCGGCCGCATGACCGGCCGCGCCCGCGACGGCCGCCTGGTGCACTTCCTTCCTGAGGGTGCCCTGGACGGGGAGATCCGTCCCGGGGACGTGGTCACCACCACGGTCACCGGCTCTGCACCGTATTTCCTGCTTGCTGACACCCCCGTCACCTCCCACCGCCGTACCCGCGCCGGCGACATGTCCGCCGCCGGGCAGGTGCCCACGACCGAACCCATCGGCGTTGGTCTGGGTCTGCCCGGTGTCGGTGCCCCCGCCCCCGCCCCGGCACCGGCGCCGGCTGATTCCTGCGGCTGCTGACCCGCCCCTGAGCAGGGGTAGGGTGGGACCCGTCACCGTTGATCCTGAGGAGAAGACCACCACCGTGAGTGAATCCACCAGCACCGATCTCGCCGCCCGGGAGAAACGTGCCTCCGCCCGGGTGTACCTGGGTAAGCAGCTCTGGCTGCTTGTCGCCGCGCTCGTCCTCTACGTGGTCTCCCTGGTCCTGCCCCAGGCGGGCCAGGTCCGGGGCTACGAGGTGCTGTTCCAGCTTGCTCCCGCCCAGGAGGCGGGCATCAAGATCACCGAGTACGTCTACTCCATCCTCGTCTTCCTGGGTGTCGGTGTGCTGACCACCCTGGTGCTGATCACCCGCCGCACGGCGCTGGCCTCCCTGGCCTGGATGTTCACCACCGTGGGCTTCGCCTACTCCATCTTCGCGGTCTGGCTGCGCCAGACCCGCCCCACCGCCGAGGACGGGGTGGAGATGAACATCGGTTTCTGGCTCTCTCTGCTCGCGGTGGGTCTGGCCTTCCTCGGCTTCGCCTTCGTGGTGCTGCGCCGCAGCCCGGAGCAGGCGGAGATCGCCCGGGCCCGGGCGCAGGCAGATCCGCTCGATGAGGTGGGCCGCATGCAGCAGGATGCGAATTTTGCTGCGGAGACGAACCCGCTGCTGCAGGACGACCGCCGGGCCCGGGCCTCTGAACGCCACCGGCCGCAGGACGATCCGCAGAGCTAGAGCCGGAGCTGCCAGCCCGAACCCCCGCTGACCACACGCCACCCCAGCTGCCTGTTGATCCCGATCATCCAGGTGTTGGCGGTGGCGTTTGACGTGTAGACCCGCTTCACACCGGGCAGGGCCGCGGCGGCCTGCCGGAGCACCTCGCGTTTGACGGCCAGACCCAGACCGCGCCCTCGGGCGCGGGGGGCGATGACGGTGAGACCCTGTTCGGCAACCTCCGGCTCAGAACCGGGGAACCGGGTGATCTCGCTGATGCCGATCACCCCGTCCGCATCGGAGAGGACGACGCTGACCATCTCCCGGCCGGTGTTCACCACCCGGCGCGCGGCGGCCCCCAGTCGCTGCGGAGTCCAGTCCACCTCCCCGGCGTCCAGCCCGCCGGTGGGCACGTCGAGGGAGGCCTGCCGGTAGAGGGCGAGTACGTCGTCGATGAGCGGGGTGGGGAAGGTGAGGTTGCGCACGACGTCGATACGCAGCGTCGGCGGCCAGTCCGGGGCAGGCACGTCGACGGAGACGACCCCCTGGATCTCGGTGAGACCGAGTTCGTAGCCGCGGCCGCGCAGCAGCCCGGCCCAGTCACCGCTGCCGGGTTCCTCCGTGGCGGGGTGCAGCAGCCATGTCTGGACGGTGGACCGGCCGTGGCGGGCTGCGAGGGCCTCCGCCTCCGCGTAGAGCAGGTCCAGCACCTCGTGTGCCCCGGTGGAGAGGGGGTGGCCGGGAAGCGGGAGGTGACCGGCGTCGAGGATGACCTCCGCTTCCATGACGTGGGTGTCCTCGAGCAGGGGAGTGCTCACCAGGAGATAACCGGCGTAGTCATCCTCGGGGTCGAGTTCGAGCGCGAAGGCGAGGGTGTCGTATTCGGCGGAGCCGCGCAGGCGGTGCTGGACCCGTTCCACCGAGGTGGAGGAGGCGGTGTCGCCGGTGGTCTCCTGGGCGGCGAGGTTGGCGAGGAAGACGAGGTTACGGACGGCATCGGCCGGTTCCGTTCCCGGAACCGGCCGATCAACAGGGATGAAACGCAATTACAGGTCCTCGACGGCCTTCACCGCGGCGTCGGCCCATTCCTGCCACTGGGCAGCCTGCTCGCGCAGCTGCGCGGCCTTCTTGGCGTTGCCCTTGGCCTCGGCGGCCTCGGCCTGGGTGGTGAACTCCTCGACCTTGACCAGGAACTGGTTGGCGCGTGCCTGCGCCTCCGGGTCGGTGCGGCGCCACTGGGATTCCTCGGCGTCGGCGACGCGCTTCTCCAGCGCGGCGATCCTGTCCTCGTACTCGCGGACCTGGCCGCGCGGGACGTAGCCGATCTCCTCCCATTTTTCCTGCAGGTCGCGTAGCTTCGCGCGGGCACCCTCAAGATCCTTGGCGGGGTCGATCTGGGCGTCGTACTCGGTGAGCAGACTGTCCTTCGCCTCGGCGTTGGCGACGAACTCCTTGTCCCGCTCGGCGGTCACCGCGTTGCGGGCGTTGAAGAAGTGGTCCTGGGCGCCGCGGAAGGTCTCCCACAGCTTGTCGTCGACCTCGCGCGGGGCACGGCCGGCGGCCTTCCACTCCTTCATCAGGTCCCGGAATGCGCGTGCGGTCTCGTTCCAGTCGGTGGAGTCCTTGATGGCCTCGGCACGCTCCACCAGGGCCTCCTTGGCACGGCGGGCGGCGGCGCGGCCACGGTCGAGCTCAGCGAAGTGGGAGCCGCGGCGGCGGTTGAAGGCATCCCGGGCGCGGGAGTAGCGCTTCCACAGGGTGTCGTCGGTCCTGCGGTCGATGCCGCGGATGGTCTTCCACTCATCGAGGATGGCGCGGAGCCGGTCACCGGCGGGCTTCCAGTCGGTGGAGTTCTCGGCGAGTTCCTCCGCCTCACCGGCCAGCGCCTCCTTGCGGGTGATGGCCTGCTCACGGCGTCGTGCGCGGTCCGCCCTGGCCTGTTCACCGGCGGCCTCGGAGTGCTCCATGATGGTGACCAGGCGTTTGTCCAGGGCGGTGAGGTCACCGATGGCGGCGGCCGTCGGCAGTGTCTCGCGCAACTGGGCGGCGGTCTCCTTGATGGCGTTCGCATCGTCGGGGTGTGCGCTCAGTCGGGTCTCCAGCAGCTCCACCTCGGTGGCCAGGTCATCGAAGCGGGTGCCGTAGTGGGCGAGTCCCTCCTCCGGGGTGCCGGCCTGCCAGGATCCGATCTCGCGTTCGCCGTCCGCGGTCTTCACGTACACCGTGCCGTCGGCGTCGACGCGGCCCCATTTGGCGGGGTCGTTCTTCACCGGGCGGACGACAGCGGGGGCGGCCGGCCGCGGGGAGGGGGTGGGACGGGAACCGACCCCCGGGAGGGGTCCCGGCTTCGGCCCGGGCCGGGGTCCTGGCTTCGGGCCGGGCGTCGGGGAAGGCGTCGGGGAGTTGGTCATGTCGGGGTCCTTTGCTGGTCGTCTGCCGCGCGACACGGCTGCCAATTGTGCTCCAACAAACATACCGCGCACGCTTCGGGAGTGTGAGCACGAGCCAGTAGGATGTCCCGGGTGAGCATCAACCTTGTCGTCATGCCCGCCGGGCCCGCCCTGGTCCCCGACCTCGCCCCTGCTGATATGGTCGGCCGGCGCATCGTGGCCGCTGTCCGCTCGCTTATCGACGCCGCCGGCCCCCGCCCCATCCACCTGGTCGGTTCGCGCTCCCCGCGCTGGGAGACCGGGGTGGCAGGTTCCTTCCGGGCGTGGGGCGCCCCACAGGTGGAGGTCAGTGCCGGGCGGCACTTGCCGGAACTGGTGCAGCGCCACGTCCTGGGGGAACGGGCCAGTGCCATCGGATCGGTCCGGGGGGAGCTGGGGGTGCTCGACCCGGCCGCCCTGACGCTCGTGGCGGTCGACGGCAGCGCAGGACTGACCCCGCGCGCCCCGCTGACGCTGCTTGAGCGCGGTCCCGAGGCAGACCAGTGGTGCCGCGACCTGCTCGCCGGCCATGGGGCCGCGGACAGTGGCTTCCTGGCGGAGGCCGGGGTGCTGGAACCGGAACTGTGGCTGGAACTGGCGGCGCTGTCACCGCAGCGGGCGGAACTGGTGGAGGCGGACACCTCCCACGGAGTCGGAAGGTACGTGGCGGCATGGCAGATATGATCCGGCCCATCGCGGTGGTCGGCCCCACCGCCTCCGGGAAATCCGCCCTCGGCCTGCGTCTGGCCCACGAACTCGGCGGCGAGGTGGTCAACGTCGACTCCATGCAGCTCTACCGGGGCATGGACATCGGCACCGCCAAGCTGAGCGTCGAGGAACGCGAGGGGATCCCGCACCACCAGCTCGACGTCCTCGACGTCACCGAGACCGCCTCGGTGGCCCGCTACCAGGCGGAGGCCGTCGCCGACGTGGCCGACATCCTGGCCCGGGGCAGGGTGCCCGTCCTGGTCGGCGGCTCCATGCTCTACGTCCAGTCACTTGTCGACGACTGGCGGTTCCCGCCCACCGACCCGGCCGTACGTGCCCGCTGGGCGGCCCGCCTGGCCGAGGTCGGCGTGGATACCCTCCATGCCGAACTGGCCGAGCTGGACCCCGCCGCGGCAGCAGTCATCGAGGACAAGGACCCCCGCCGCACCGTCCGCGCCCTCGAGGTCATCGAACTGACCGGACAGCCCTTCCAGGCCTCCCAACCGCCGAAGAACGCCCCGCCGCGCTGGGGCACCCGCATCCTCGGGTTGCGCACCGAACCGGCCTGGCTCAACCCCCGCATCGAGCTGCGCACCCGCCAGATGTTCGACCGCGGCCTCATCGAGGAGGTCGATCACCTCGTGGCGGACAAGGGCCTGGCCGCTGATTCCACCGCGGGACGCGCCATCGGTTACGCCCAGGTCCTGGCCGCCCGCGCCGGGGAACTGAGCTGGGAGGAGGCGGTGGAACGCACCATCACCGGCACTCGCCGCTACGTGCGGCGCCAACGTTCCTGGTTCAACCGGGACCCCCGCATCACCTGGTTCGACGCCGCCGCGGACCCGGCGGAGCAGGCACTGGAACTCCTCCGGTGAACCCCATCCCCTTCGCCAAGGGCCACGGCACCGAGAACGACTTCCTCATCCTCCCCGGACCCTTCAACCCGGATCCTGCCCAGGTCCGGGCCCTGTGTGACCGCCGCTCAGGACTCGGGGCGGACGGTGTCCTGCGCGTCGACCACCGTGACGGGCAGTGGTTCATGGACTACCGCAACGCCGACGGCTCGGTCGCGGAGATGTGCGGCAACGGGGTACGCGTCTTCGCCCACTGGCTGCGCTCCCGCGGACTGGTGGACACGGACGACTTCACCGTGGGCACCCGCGCCGGGGAGCGCCGCGTCCGCGTGCACGGCTGCACCCTGACGGCAGCCACCGTGACGGTGGACATGGGCCCGGCCGAGGTGACCGGGGTGTCCACCGCGCGGCTGGGGGACAGGTACATCACCGGACTGGGCGTGGACCTGGGTAATCCTCATCTGGCCTGCGTGCTGCCCGGTCTGGACGCGGCCGCACTGGCGGGGATGGACCTGCCCGAGCCGGATTACGACCGCGGGTTCTTCCCCCACGGGGTGAACGTGGAGATCAGCACCCCGCTGCAGCAGGGACAGGTGCACATGCGCGTCCACGAACGCGGGGTGGGGGAGACCCGCTCCTGCGGCACCGGGACGGTGGCCGCGGCGCGTGCCGCCCTGGCGGACGCCGGCCTGGCGGCGGGGACGGTCACAGTGCACATCCCCGGAGGGCGCGTGGTGGTGGAGATCGGGGGCGGGACCTCCACCCTGACCGGGCCCTCGCGGATCATCGCCACCGGCGAGGTGGAGCTTCAGTAGTCCGGGCCGAGACGCTGGGCCGCCTGCCGGGCGGCGATCCACGCCTCCCGGATCTCCAGGGCACGCTGGTCAGTCACCTTCAGCAGGGACTCCAGCTGGGCAATATCCAGGTTGTTCTTGCTCAGCCGGGCCTCCAGCCGACCCAGGAAGCGGCGGGCCGTGGCGTACTCGTGACGGAAGGCCTCGATGTCGGGATCGGGGCAGTCAGGGTCCAGGAGCGCCGGCCGGGTGAGGGTGCGGTCAGCCATGTATTCGGCCTCCGGTGAGGAGGAGAACTTCTCGAACTCGGCGATGACGTCCTGTATGTCCTCGGAGGACAGGGCGATCGAGGAACGCAGGGCGCGGGTCTCTGAGGTGTCGGGGCGTTTGCCCACCACCAGGACCGCAATCACCGCGATGGGCAGGATCAGCAGCAACCCCTGCAACCGCAGGATGGCGAGGATGAGCAGGATGCTGATCACGATGATCAGCAGGATCCACCACCGTCGTTGCGGTTCCAGCGGAACCATCATCCTGTCCGGCATGTCAGCCTCCCCCTAGTGGCCGCCGCAGCCGCAGCTACCGCCGCAACCTCCGCAGCCGCCGCCCGAGATGGGGGAGAGGACGGAGGCGGTGAGCATCGCGGTACCGGCGATGACGGAGTTCTTCTGCGGCAGCTCCGGGGCATCCACCAGGCAGACGTCGAAGGGGAAGGCCCCGTCGACGGTCGCGTGGATGAAACGCTGCCCGGTGAGCTGGTTGTTGCGGTACTCAGCCTCCAGCACGCGGGCGGAGAAGGTGGCCGCGGCATCCGGGACGGCTGCGCCGGAACCGGCGGCGACCAGCTGGGCACCCTCGGAGACCAGCAGGCCCAGGACCTCGCCGGTGGCGGCCTCGTAGGCCTCCGGGGACTCGTAGGTCTGCACGTCGAGGGCCAGGGCGGTGACGCCGACCTGCTGCCAGGACTGCGTCGGTGCGTCGACAAGCAGGGGGCCCTGGGAGAGGTTGCAGGTGATCGAGGTCAGCACGGTGCCGTTGGGATCGACGATCTCACAGAAGGCGAGGACATCGTTGACCATGCTGATGTGGGCGAAGGTCTGGGTGACCGACTCGAAGCCGGCGAACGTCGCGAACGGTTCGACGGCGAGAATGTTGATCTGGGCGCCGGAGGCGTCCGTGTACTGGATCAGCTGCCCGTCACGGATCTCGCCGGTGACAACCAGCTGGTTGGTGGCGATGGCGGCTTCGACGGCGTCCTGCCAACGGTCGAATCCCAGGCCGATGCTCTTCAGGTCGGTGCTCATGGTTGCCCAGTCTAAGCCTCCGGACGGTGACGGTCGAATTCCTGCGTGAGTGCCGGTGGTGGAGTTGGTTGACACGACGTGGGACAATGGTTGTCAATGACTGATGTTTCTGAGAACGACCGAGACCATGACGACCTGCTGGCCCGCGCCTTCCGCGACAACACGCCGCAGCCGCAGCTGCCGGAGGACCCCGGCACGGACCTGTCCGGCCTGCTCACCCCCACCACCGGCGAGCTGGATCTGGCGGAACGCAACCGCTTCCGCCGCGTCACCCGGGACACCGAGATCCGGGCGACAGACACCGAGGACATCACCGAGGTCGAGTACCGCAGGCTCCGCCTGGAGCAGGTGATCCTCGTCGGTGTATGGACCGAGGGGACCGTCGCCGAGGTCGAGGCCAACATGGCCGAACTCTCCGCCCTGGCGGAGACCGCCGGCGCAGAGGTCCTCGAGATGCTCTACCAGCGCCGCGACAAGCCGGACCCGGGCACCTACATCGGCTCCGGCAAGGTCCAGGAGCTCAAGGAGATCATCGCCGCGACCGACGCCGACACCGTCATCTGCGACGGTGAGCTCTCACCCGGTCAGCTCGTCGCGCTGGAGACCGCGCTGAACACCAAGGTCATCGACCGCACCATGCTCATCCTCGACATCTTCGCCCAGCATGCGAAGTCGAAGGAGGGCAAGGCCCAGGTCTCGCTGGCCCAGATGGAGTACCTCTACACCCGCGTGCGCGGCTGGGGCGGCAACCTCTCGCGCCAGGCCGGCGGCCGGGCCGGTTCCAACGGCGGTGTGGGTCTGCGTGGTCCGGGTGAGACCCGGATCGAGGCTGACCGCCGCCGTCTGCGCCAGGAGATGGCCAAACTACGCCGCGAACTCTCCGGGATGAAGACCGCCCGGGAGATCAAACGCCAGCGCCGCCAGTCCTCGACGATCCCGCAGATCGCCATCGCCGGCTACACCAACGCCGGCAAGTCCTCCCTCATCAACGCACTGACCGGTGCGGGCGTGCTGGTGGAGGACGCCCTGTTCGCCACCCTGGACCCCACGACCCGCCGCGCCGAACTGGCCGACGGCCGCGCCGTCGTCTTCACCGACACCGTCGGCTTCGTCCGACACCTGCCCACCCAGCTGGTCGAGGCCTTCAAATCGACCCTGGAGGAGGTGCTTGCCGCAGACCTGGTGCTGCATGTGGTCGACGGCTCCGACCCGTTCCCACTCAAACAGATCGAGGCGGTGAACAAGGTCATCTACGACATCGTCAAGGAGACCGGGGAGCAGGCCCCGCCGGAGCTGATCGTGGTGAACAAGATCGACCAGGCGGATCCCCTGGTGCTGGCCGAACTGCGGCACACCGTGGAGAAGGCCGTGTATATCTCCGCCATGACGGGGGAGGGGGTCCCCGAGCTGGAGGCGCGCATCGAGCTCTTCCTCAACTCGCTTGACGCCCACCTCGTCCTGCTCGTGCCCTTCACCCGCGGTGACATCATCTCCCGCCTCCACGAGTACGGCACCGTCCGCTCCGAGGAATACACCGGCGAAGGCACGCTCATCGACGTCCGCCTGCCGCGATCCCTCGCCGCGGAACTCGCGGAATTCGCCGTCGACCCTGAGCCGGAGACCACCCCCGAGGCGTCCTGACACCCGCGCGCTGGGGCGGGGCGCCGGGGACTACTGTTGAGCCGTGACTACCAACACCCCCAGTGAGCCCCGCAGCCGGTTCGGCTGGAACGTGCACGGTGACGGCCGGAAAATCCTTCCCGGCGCGGTCGTCGCTCCCGAGGAGCGGCTGAGCTGGCCCCGCACCATCGGCATCGGCATGCAGCATGTGGTCGCCATGTTCGGCGCCACCCTGCTGGTGCCCACCCTGACGGGTTTTCCCGTCAACACGACCCTGCTGTTCTCCGGTCTGGGCACGATGCTCTTCCTGCTGCTCACCCGCAACCGGCTGCCCAGTTACCTGGGTTCCTCCTTCGCCTTCATCGCCCCGCTCATGGCCAGCCAGCAGCACGGTATGGGTGCCCAGCTCGGCGGGGTGCTCGTCGCGGGTCTGGTGCTGGTGGCGGTGGGATTCGTGGTCAAGGCCGCCGGGCGACGGGTCCTGGATGCGGTCATGCCGCCGGCCGTCACGGGCGCGATCGTCGCCCTCATCGGTCTGAACCTGGCACCGGTGGCCACCACCAACTTCCAGTCCCAGCCGCTGGTGGCCACGGTGACGCTGGTGGCGATCGTGCTGGCCACCGTCGCGGGCCGGGGCATGGTGGCCCGCCTGGGCATCCTCATCGGCGTGGTCATCGGCTGGGCCTTCGCCGCGGTGACCGGCAACCTCGCGGAGGGCACCGGGGAGACGATCGCGCAGGCCGCCTGGTTCGGGTTGCCCGAGTTCCAGTCCCCGCAGTTCCAGCTCTCGGCGATCCTGGTGACCCTGCCGGTGGTCATCGTCCTCATCGCGGAGAACGTCGGCCACGTCAAGGCGGTCAGTGAGATGACCGGCCGCAACCTCGATGACCTGGCCGGTGACGCCCTGGTCGCCGACGGTCTGGCCACAACGCTGGCCGGTTCCTTCGGCGGTTCGGGTACCACGACCTACGCGGAGAACATCGGTGTCATGGCCGCCACCCGCGTGTACTCCACCGCCGCATACTGGGTCGCCGCCCTCACCGCGGTGGCCCTGGCTTTTGTGCCGAAATTCGGGGCCCTGATCTTCACCATCCCCGCCGGTGTGCTCGGCGGGGCGACGATCGTGCTCTACGGACTCATCGGCATGCTGGGTGTGCGCATCTGGCAGGACAACAACGTCAACTTCAATAACCCGGTCAACCTCACGGCCGCCGCGGTCGCCCTCATTGCGGGGGTGGGCAACCTGACCCTGACGGTCTTCGGTGTGGAGCTCGAGGGCATCGCCTGGGGCTCGGCCGGCATCCTCATCGCCTATCCGGTGCTGAAGAAGCTCTACACCACAATCGGTGAGGGAAAAGCCGCGAAGTTCTAGGCCGCGGCTTCTAGTCTGGGGACATGAGTGACCACACCACAGTCATCGTCCCCGCCCATATTCTCGTGGCCAGCCGCGAGACCGTCCCCACCGACAACATGACCGGCTACTTCGACGGCGCCTTCACCCGCGCACTGCAGGCGGTCCGCTCCGTCGGCGCCGAACCCGCCGGCCCCGCCCGCGCCTACTACTTCTCCCCGCTGACCGACGTGGTCGACATCGCCGGGGGATTTCCCGTCGCCGAGGAACACGCCGAGGCGCTGAGCGCGGCGCACCCCGATCTGGTCCACCGGATCCCGGAGCATGAGGCGTTCGTCCGGCGTCACACCGGCTCCTACGACGGGTTGGGTGCCGCGTGGCAGGAGCTCAGCGACCATGTCCGCTCCCTCGGCCGACCGACCGGGCCGGTGTTCTGGGAGGAATATGTCACCATGCCCACCCCGGAAGGGGATCCGGCGGAGATGATCACCGATCTCTACGCCACCTTCGCCTGAGCCGGCACACCCCGCACACAGCTGACGCCGCCCACCGGAAGATGGTGGGCGGCGTCAGTGATTCCAGGGGGACCAGCGGAAGACTAGGAGGCGTCCAGATCGGTTTCGATCAGGGCGGCGATCTTCTCCACGGCTGCGGCATTGTCCGAGGTGATGGTGACCTGGTCGCCCTTCTCGGCGCCGAGGGCCATGATCATGAGGGAGGACGCGGCATCCGCCTCCTCGCCGTCCTCGTCGCCGACCAGGGTCAGCAGGATCTCGTCGTCGTACTCGCCGGCGGCATCGGCGACGATGGCGGCGGGGCGGGCGTGGAGGCCGACTGCGGAGCCGACAGTGACGGTCTTGGAGGCCATGGGTGGGGGTCCTTTCGTTGATTATCAGGTGCTGGAGACCAGCTTAGGCACTGACTGGGGCCGCTGCCATGGCCTGGGAGGCCTTGTTGGGCCAGAACTGCTTGAGCGCGATGACCGCGATCGCCGAGACGACCGTGCCGGCGATGATCGCCAGGAGGAAGCCCCACCACGGGTCGATGGCGAAGAGCACGAACACACCGCCGTGCGGGGCGCGGGAACCCACACCCAGACCCATGGACACGGCACCCGTGACGGCACCGCCGACCATCATCGAGGGGATGACGCGCAGCGGGTCCGCGGCTGCGAAGGGGATCGCCCCCTCGGAGATGAAGGACAGACCCAGCAGCCAGGCGGACTTGCCGTTCTCCTGCTCCGCGGGGGTGAACAGTTTCTGGCGCACGATGGTGGCCATGGACAGGGCGATCGGCGGGACCATGCCGGCGGCCATGACCGCCGCCATGATCTGCATGGAGGACTCATCGCCGGTGGACAGACCCGCGGTGGCGAAGAGGTAGGCGGCCTTGTTCACCGGCCCACCGAGGTCGAAGCACATCATCAGGCCGAGGATGATGCCCAGCACCACCGCGGAGGAACCGGACATGGAGGACAGCCACTCGGTTAACCCGGTCATGAGATCCTCGAGTGGGCGACCCAGCAGTAGGAACATGACCAGCCCGACGAACAGTGAGGTCAGCAGCGGGATGATCACCACGGGCATGAGCGAGGACAACACCCGCGGCACCTTCCAGTTGCCGATCCAGTAGGCCACCAGGCCGGCGAGGATGCCCGTGACCAGACCGCCGATGAAGCCGGCACCGACGAGCACGGAGATGGCGCCACCGACGAAGCCGGGGGCGATACCGGGACGGCCGGCCAGTGCGAAGGCCGTGTAGCCCGACAGCGCGGCGACGATGAAGCCCATCGCCATCTGACCGGTGGCGAAGAGCACCGCACCCAGATACAGGCTCAGCCCCGCACGGTCGAAGGTCACCGTCGCCCCGTCAACCAGCACGTCGTTGCCGGGCAGGTTGGTCAGTGAGTGCTGCAGCGCGATGGCCTGCCAGCCGTTGGCCACGTCATAACCGCCCACGAGGAAGCCGAGGGCCAGCAGCAGACCACCGGCGGCGACGAAGGGGATCATGTAGGACACGCCGGTCATCACGGCCTGCTGGATGCGGCGGGCCCAACCCAGCTGCGCCGCCTGCCCGGTGCTCTCCGTGGTGGCCGGTCCCGCCGCCACGCGCCGGGCGTCGGGGTTGACGGCCGCGGCGAGTGCCTCGTCGATCATCTTCGCGGGTTCGTTGATGGCACGTTTGACGGGGGATTCGATGACGGGTTTACCGGCGAAGCGTTCCTTGTCGCGCACCCCGACGTCGGTGGCGAAGATGACGGCGTCAGCGTTGCGGATGATCTCCGGGTCGATCGCCTTCGTGGAGGAGGAACCCTGGGTCTCCACGACGAGTTCAACGTCGTCACGCCCCTGCGCTGTCTGGGTGAGGGCGTCAGCGGCCATGTAGGTGTGCGCGATGCCGGTGGGGCAGGAGGTCACCGCGACGATCCGGGTGACCTGTGCGCCGGCCGGGGTGGCCGGCGCCTGTTCCGGCTGTGGTTCGGGCTGCTTCCCGACGCCCCCTTCACCCACCACCTCCGAGACCGCGGCGACGATGTCCTCCGGGGTTTCTGCGGCGCGGAGCCGGTCGACGAAGTCGCCGCGCACGAGCGCGCGGGCGAGTTTGGACAGGATCTTCAGGTGCGCCTTACCCCCGCCCTCCGGGGCGGCGATGAGGAAGACCAGGTCAGCGTCCCCGTCCGGGCCGCCGAAATCCACTGCCTGCGACAGGCGTGCGAAAGCCAGAGTGGGCTCGGTCACGGCCGCGGAACGGCAGTGGGGGATGGCCACCCTGCCCGGCACCCCGGTGGGGTTCTGGGCCTCGCGGGCCAGGGCGGCGTCGGCAAGCAGGGCGGCGGAGGTGGCACGGCCGGACTCGTGGACGAGACCGGCCAGGGCCGTGATGACATCGGTGGTGGTGGACCCGAGGTCTGCGTCCAGACGGACCAGATCGGTGGTGATGATCGACATGGAATACCTCTGCGTCTTAAAGGGCACGCACGTGCGTGTCGGTGAGATTCAGTTGAGCAGGGGACGGGATGGTGGTGCCTGGCAGCCCGGTGGCGGCTGTGCCGTAGGCTACCGCCCGGGTGAGGCAGTCGGCAGGTCCGTCGCCCTCCGCCCGGGCAATGAGATAGCCGGCCAGCGAGCTGTCGCCAGCCCCGACGGTGGACCTGACCTCGACGGGCGGCGGCGTGGCGAACCAGGCCCCCTCCCGGGTGACCAGAGCCGCCCCGGAGGCACCCAGGGTGACCAGGACCTCGTTGATGCCCCGCTCGATGACCATCCGGGCGGCGGCGACGACCTCCTCGAAATCACCGGCCGCGGCCGCCTGCTCCAGGGCTTCACCGTCACGGTCGACCAGCTGGCCCAGCTCCAGGCCGTTCGGTTTGATCAGGGTGGGCGCTGCCCGCTCCAGACCCTGGCCCAGCGCCCGGATCGCGGCATCCGAGGTGTCCACCGCGATGGGCAGGTCCGGGTGGGTGGCCCGCACGGTGGCGATGAGGTCGGTGTACCAGCCGACGGGGACCCCGGGTGGCAGGGAACCGGCCATGACCAGCCAGGAGGAGCTGGCTGCGAGTTGGGTGACGGTCTCCTCGACCACCTTGCGGACGCGGTCGTCGATGGTGGCGCCGAGGCCGTTGATCTTTGTGGTCGTGCCGTCAGGTTCGGCGATGGTGGTGTTGATGCGCACGCCCTCCTCAACGGGGATCGCGTGGAAGGGGATCTCGGTCTGGCGGGTCAGGGCCACGAAGGGGTCGTTGCCTCCGGCGGGGAAAACCGCCAGGGTGTGCTTCCCCGCGAGCAGCATCGCGTGCGAGACGTTGACACCCTTGCCTCCGGCGACCTGGGTGATCGAGGTCGGCCGTTGCACGTGGCCGCGGCGCAGCTCTGAGTCCAGTTGCATGGTGGCGTCGATGCTGGGGTTCGGTGTCAAGGTGAGTATCACTGTCGGCTCCCTGTCCGGTCGGGAAAATCTGGATTGCGGTTGCAGGTGGGGCGCAGGCCCCGGACCGCCCGGCACCCCGGCCGGGAACCGGCCGATGCCGTGATCTGACTCAAGCGTATGGCGTTGTCGACGGGCACATGCCCGTCTCAGGGGGTGTCAACGCTCCGTTATGGAAATGATGAACTAAGTCACACTCAATGTTGTTGTGTGACCTGATTATTGTCCGATCATGTCCGATTGTCAAGGATTGCGGTTGCCCGGATCATTGCGAAACGGTGGATTCTGTGGTGTTCTGGAGGTCACACCACCCTTTTTCTGTGAGATGGGAGTCAGGATTCATGGAATCTGCCCGCAGCACCTCCGAAGCAGCATCCCTCAAGGGCACCGGCGTCGTCGCCGGCATCGCCTATGCCCCGGCCGTATGGGTGCGCCCCCGGCCGGACCTGCCGGAAGCCGGCCGGACCATCGCCGAGGACGCCCACGACAGCGAGTTCGGTCGCTTCACCGCCGCTGCGGACACTGTCGCGGGGCGCCTGTCGGCCCGCGCGGAGACCGTGGAGGGGGCCGCCGCCGAGGTACTCACCGCCACCGTGGGCATGGTCAATGACCGCGGCTGGCGCCGGGGGGTGAAGAAGAACATCGGCTTCGGTCACCCGGCCGAATACGCCACCGTCGCCGCCACCCAGAAATTCATCGACATGTTCGAGGCTGCCGGGGGAGTGATGGCCGAGCGCACCACGGATCTGCGGGACATCCGCGACCGCGTCATCGCCGAGCTGCGTGGTGAGGAGGAGCCCGGCCTGCCCGACATCGAGGGCGAGGCCGTTCTCTTCGCAGACGATCTCTCGCCTGCCGACACCGCCACCCTGGACACCTCCCACGTTGTCGGCCTGGTCACCGAGCTCGGCGGGCCCACCAGCCACACCGCGATCATCGCCCGCCAGCTGAACCTGCCGTGCATCGTTGCCGCCGGGAAGAAGATACGCCAGATCACCGCCGGCGAAGTCGTGCTTGTCGACGGCGCCCGTGGCACCGTCACCCGCAACGCCGATGAGGCCTCCTCCCGCGCAGCCCTCGCAGAGTTCCGCGAGCGGGCCGCGGTCATCGCCCAGTGGCGTGGCCCCGCTCAGACCACGGACGGCCACCGTGTCCAGCTGCTGGCCAATGTCGCCGACGGCAACGCCGCCCGCCTCGCCGCCGAGGCTCAGGTGGAAGGGGTGGGCCTCTACCGCACCGAGTTGAGCTTCCTGTCGACCTCCGCGGAACCCACCGTCGAGGAGCAGGCGGCGGTCTACCGGAAGGTCCTCGAGGCCTTCCCTGACTCGAAGGTGGTCATCCGGACCCTGGATGCGGGATCGGACAAACCCATCGCCTACGCCACCTTGAGCGAAGAGGAGAACCCGGCCCTGGGCGTGCGCGGCCTGCGTCTCGCACGGGAGAACGAGGGGTTGATGACCCGCCAGCTCGATGCGATCGCCCTGGCCGCCGAAGGGCGCAGCGAGGACGCCCCCACCTGGGTGATGGCACCCATGGTGGCCACCGAACAGGAGGCCGAGTGGTTCGCGGGCCTGTGCCGTGACCGGGGGCTCACCCCGGGGGCGATGGTCGAGGTGCCGGCCGCGGCCCTGATGTCCGACCAGCTGATGCCGCACCTGGACTTCGTCTCCATCGGCACCAACGATCTCACCCAGTACACGATGGCCGCCGACCGGCTCTCCCCGCAGCTGGCCTATCTCACGGACCCGTGGCAGCCGGCGGTGCTGCGCCTGGTGCAGGAGACCTGCCGGGTCGGTGCCCTCACCAGCACCCCCGTCGGTGTCTGTGGCGAGGCCGCAGCGGATCCGCTGCTGGCATGCGTGCTCACGGGGCTGGGTGTGTCCTCCCTGTCCGCGGCCGCGACGGCGGTGGCCGGGGTCGGGGCGCAGCTGGCCGAGGTGGATCTGGCCTCCTGCCAGCGGGCGGCCGAGGAGGTCCTCGGGGCCGCAGGCCCGGATGAGGCGCGCGAGGTGGCCCGCCGGGTCCTGCTCAGCTGATCCCTGCGGCCGGGCGCGGAGGTCAGTCGTCGGCGATGATGACCTCGACCTCGCGCTCGCGCAGGTTCGCCAGGTAGGACTCCGGGGCGGAGGAGTCGGTGATGAGGACGTCGATGTCATTGATGCTGGCGAAACTGACCAGGTAGTCGGTGCCCAGCTTGGTGGAGTCGCAGAGGACGACCACCTTGTGCGCATTGGTCACCATCGCTGACTTGATGGCCGCCTCCTGGGCATCAGCGGTCGACAGGCCGTGGTCCAGGGTCAGGGCATTGGTACCGATGAACGCGACGTCCGCCCGCATGAGCGCCAGTGTCCGCAGGGCGGTGTCACCGACCACGGCCTGGGTGATGGCCCGGACCGAACCCCCGAGCAACTGCACCTCCCGCAGTCCCTTGTTGGCCAGATTCAGTGAGATGGGCAGGCTGTTGGTCACGATCGACCACTGGCCGGCGTTGGGCTGCTCGGCGATGAGGTCCGCCAGCGTACCGATGGTGGAACCGGAGTCGAGGAAGAGACCACGGTGAGGTTCCGGCAGGAAGCGCAGGGCCGCGCGCGCGATCGCCGATTTGGCGGTGGGGGCGGAACGGAATCGGGCATCGAGGGAGAACTCGGTGGTCTGGAAGCTCTGGCTGGCAACAGCTCCGCCATGGACTCGGTGCACCACCCCCTCCCTGTCGAGCACAGCGAGATCGCGGCGGATCGTCTCAGCGGTCACGTCGAAACGATTGGCCAGTTCAGTGACGTTGACCCGCCCCTCAACGGCGGTGAGGGAGGCGATCTGTCGCCGGCGTTCCTCTGCATACATGGATCCTCCTCGGATGCCTCGCAGCAAGACATCGGACAGTGGGGGAATGTCTGTTTCTGCCATTGTTCCAAAATAACGGGCAGCGCGGGAGGGAATGCCGATCAAGCAGTAGGAATGGGGGAGGAATAAGGGGCGGGAACGGGCTCGCCCCCGGGCCCGCCCGCCCCTACTGTCCGTCCGTTCCGGTGGGATGATGTGGGTTTTTGCCGTGCCGGTTGCCCGGATCCGGCGATGCGCATCAGAGCTTGCGGAACACCGAGACGATCTTGCCCATGATCTCCGCCTTGTCGCCCGGGATGGGGGCGAAGTCCTCATTATGGGGCAGCAGCCAGATGCCGGTGGAATCCTTGTGGAACTCCTTCGCGGTGGCCTCTCCCTCGATAAGTGCGGCGACGAACTCGCCCTGCTCGGCGACAGGTTGGGAACGCACAACCACCCAGTCGCCGTCGAGGATGCCGGCGTTCTTCATCGACTCGCCCACGACCTGCAGCATGAACAGCTCGCCGTCACCGACCAGGTCGGCCGGCAGCGGATAGTACTCCTCGACCTCCTGTTCAGCCAGGATCGGGGAGCCGGCCGCGATCCGGCCGACCACCGGGATGAAGTTCGCGGCAGTGGCCCCGGCGGGCGCCTGGGGGCCCTTCGCGCCGGCGCGGCGGCCCGGCTTCTTCCCCATATCGGTGGAGGGGAGGGTGCGGACATCCACGGCACGTGGCTTATTCGGGTCACGGCGCAGGAAGCCCTTCTTCTCCAGCTGGTTGAGCTGGTAGGCCACGGAGGAGGTGGACTGCAGGCCGGCGGCATCACCGATCTCCCGGATGCTCGGCGGGTAACCGCGCAGCACTACGGCATCCCGGATGACCTCCAGGATCCGTCGCTGCCGGTCCGAGAGGGTGGCGGGATCGGGCTTGCCCGAAGGGGTGGGACTACTGGTTTTGCTCTTACGGGTCATGGTCCTTACTCGCTCCTTGGGTACGAGGTCGGTGGTGCGGGTGGCGACTGTTCGAATGGTCCGCGCTCAGCGTGCCATTCACCTGATACATGTGTACCACGTTCTGGTACGGATGTTCGACTGATCTGCCGGTTCCGTGGACAAAGTTTCCGGCTGGTGCTATAAATCGAACATACCATCTAGTTCGAACATCTGAACGGTGTTTCTGTTCGAATCTGTTGGGCATTCCCGATATTCTCGCCGTAGTCAACGAAAGGGTCCCGTGATGACCACCTTCCGCAACCGTTCCAGTGCAGGTGACAGCGATCAGGGCAGTGGTGGCAGCCGTGTGTCTGCAGCTGCCGTGTGGGAGCCCTCGGGCTTCAATGAGGGCAGCGCCGCCGAGCGGCACGTTCGAACGCTCCGTCCGTGGCCTCGAACGCAGGGGCGGGAAACCGCGAACGGTATGGAGGTGTGGGGGAACGACCATGCGGAGCAGGGGACCGGCCCCCGGGAGACCGGCCTGACCTATCTTCTCGGAGCCCTGCTGGGTCTGGCGGTGGCCAGCGCCTGCCTGGTGGGGACAGGTGAGGAGGATGCCCCCGCCTCCCCGACTGTCGCGGAACGCCCCGTCGTCCCGCAGAACGGTTAGGGCCACCGCTCCCGGCGGGTAGGATCAGTGCCAGTGATTTCTGCCGGTCCCGTCCCCGAAAGGTACTGAAGACACGCCGTGTACTGCCCGTTCTGCCACCATGACCACTCCAGAGTCATCGATTCGCGCATCATCGACGCGGGAACCGCCATCCGTCGTCGCCGGGAGTGCACCAAATGCGGCGGGCGTTTCACCACGATCGAGAAAGCCGTGCTGCTGGTGGTCAAGCGCAACGGCGTCACCGAGCCCTTCAGCCGTGACAAGGTCATTCTGGGTGTGCGCCGCGCCTGCCAGGGCCGCGATGTCTCCGACGACGCACTCAAACGCCTGGCCCAGCAGGTGGAGGAGATCGTCCGTTCCCAGGGCAGTTCGCAGGTGGATGCCAACGACATCGGACTGGCCATCCTCGAACCCCTCCGGGCCCTGGATGAGGTGGCCTACCTGCGTTTCGCCTCGGTGTACAAGTCCTTCGAGTCCGCGGAGGACTTCGAGTCGGAGATCCGACTCATGCGTCGCCGCGCCCGTGAGGAGGAGACCGCAGCCGCAGCCCTGGAGGGCTGAGCGTCAGCGCAGCTTGTCCACGGCCTTCTGGATCCGGCGCAGGGAGATGGGGCGGGCGGTTCCCAGCCGCTGGGCGAAGAGGCTGACCCGCAGCTCCTCGATCATCCAGCGGATGTCCTTGA
Organism: Corynebacterium hylobatis; assembly: GCF_003955685.1. Lineage (GTDB taxonomy): Bacteria > Actinomycetota > Actinomycetes > Mycobacteriales > Mycobacteriaceae > Corynebacterium > Corynebacterium hylobatis. The sequence goes on along the minus strand of NZ_RXHJ01000016.1, from coordinate 18,839 downwards.
CCTCGCGTGTCTTCTCCCTGCCTTTCGGCAGCTTCGCCAGGCGCAGGTTGAGATAGGTCTGCGCCTCCTCGACCTCGTCCTGGCGGTCAGCGTCCTTGTCCGGGTCCTGCCCCATCTCCTCGAGCCGGATACGCACTGCCTGCAGGTAGCGGGGGAGATGCCGCAGCTGTGCTGCCCCGTGGATGGTCACGGCGTTGCGCGGCAGGAGGAACTCCAGCTGGGCCTTCATGTCGTCGATGGCCCCACCGCTCCACTTCGCAAGCTCTTCGGCCACGGACTGGTACTCGATCAACGCGGGTGCCAGGGAGACCACCGTGCGGCGGACCGCACCGGGTACATCGGGGGAGACCTTCTTCTTCAGCTCCTCGAATTCCTCCGGGGACCGCACCGGACCACCGTGCTCGAGCATCAGATCACGGATGGCGGCGACACGGGCATCCTCGACGAGGCCTGCGGCCCCACCATGGGGATAGTTGTCCACCGCGACCCGCTGCTGCAGCGGCAACCCCTTGGTCATCTGGCTCGCGTTGACGGTGATCTCCCGGATCAGCAGCGTCAGCGTGGCGGTGATCATGGATGCCTCCGCAGCGGCTTTCGTGGGGTGCACGCGGATCTCCACGCCACCCGGGGTGGCCACCAGTGCGGGGTAGGCGGTGACCTCGTGGCCGTCGACCACCGTGGTGACCTCCTCAGCGACGGTACCCAGATTCTCCGGGGTCCACTTCGCCACGGCCTGGGATTCGCTGGTGCGGGAGACCTTCGACACCGAGGACCGGATGGAGCCTGCGTTGCGGTCAATCAGGGCGCGCAGGTCCTTGTCGGCGTCGACGACCTTGGCCCGTTTGTCCACGGCTCCGAAGGTCATCTTCAGGTGCGCGGGCAGCGCGGAGGGCCGGAAGTCCCCTGCGGAGATCATGCGTCCGCCCAGGGAACGCAGGACCTCGGCGAGCTGCTCCACCACGGGTCCCTCGTGGGGGATCAGGCGGGACACGGCACGGGCGGCGTAGTCCGGGGCGGGCACCACGGTCCGGCGCAGTTCCTTCGGCAGGGTGCGGATGAGCTCAGTGATCAGCTCCTCACGCAGGCCGGGCACCAGCCAGTCGAAGCCCTCGCGGTCCATGCCGGCCAGCAGCGGGATGGGCACGAGGATGGTCACACCGTCCTGCGGGTGGCCGGGTTCGAAGCGGTACTCGAGGTCGTAGTCGATGCTGCCCTTGCGCCAGGTGTCGGGGAAGGCCTCCTCGGTGATGGAACCGGCGTCGTCACCCAGGAGCGCCTCGGGGTCGAAGTCGAGCAGCTGCGGGTTGTCCTGCCTCTCCTTCTTCCACCAGCTGTCGAAGTGGCGACCGGTGGTCACGGTCTGGGGCAGGCGGGAGTCGTAGAAGTCGAAGAGGGTGTCCTCGTCGACGAGGATGCCGCGGCGGCGGGCCTTCTCCTCGATCTCCGCGGCGGCCTCGAGTTTCTCCACGTTGGAGTGGAAGAACGTGTGGTGGGTGGTCCAGTCGCCCTCGATGAGGGCGTGCCGGATGAACATGTCGCGGGCTGCCTCGGGATCGACCCGGTGATAGGGGACCGTCCGGTCGGCGATGATGGTCACACCGTAGAGGGTGGACTTCTGGTGGGCGATGCCGGAGGCGCGCTTCCGGGACCAGGCCGGTTCGGAGTACTGGTGCTTGAGCAGCGGGCCGGCGAGTTTCTCCACCCAGGCTGGTTCAATCTTCGCCACGTCGCGGGCCCACAGGCGGGAGGTCTCCACCAGTTCGGCGGCCATGATGAACTCCGGCGGTTTCTTGGCCAGGGAGGAACCGGGGAAGATCATGAAGCGGGTGCCGCGCGCGCCCTTGAACTCGCGGGTGTTGCCGTCCCGGGAACCGATGTGGGAGAGCAGGCCGGCGAGCAGTGACTGGTGGATGGCATCAGGGTTGCGGTCACCGGTGACGTCGTGACGCGTCGACCAGCCGAGCTGGCGGGTGACCTCACGCAGCTGCCGGACCAGGTCGTACCACTCGCGGATGCGCATGTAGTGGAGGAACTCGGCTTTCATGCGGCGACGGAAGGCGTTGCCGGTCAGGTCGTCGCGGGACTGGTTGATGTAGTCCCACAGTTTCAGGGAACTGAGGAAGTCACTGGTGGTGTCCTTGAAGCGGGCGTGCTTCTGGTCGGCCTGGGCCTGTTGCTCCAGGGGGCGTTCGCGCACGTCCTGGATGGTCATCGCGGCGACGATGACGATGAGGGGATCGAGCTCACCGAGGCGGTTGGCCTCCACGAGCATGCGCGCCATGCGGGGGTCGACGGGGATGCGGGCGATGTCGCGGCCCACGGGGGTGAGGACCGGCTGACCGTCGCTTTCCTCATTGGTCAGGGCGCCCAGTTCGTGGAGCAGGAGGAGGCCGTCCCGGATGGCGCGGTTCTCCGGGGGCTGCACGAAGGGGAATTCGGCGATGTCCCCCAGGCGCATGAGTGCCATCTGGAGGATGACGCTGGCGAGGTTGGTGCGCAGGATCTCCGGGTCGGTGAACTCGGGACGCGAGTTGAAGTCCTCCTCCGAGTAGAGGCGGATGGCGATGCCGTCGGCCACACGGCCACAGCGGCCCGAACGCTGGTTCGCGCTGGCCTGCGAAACCGGCTCGATGGGCAGACGCTGGACCTTGTTGCGGGTGGAGTAGCGCGAGATACGCGCCGTACCGGTGTCCACGACATAACGGATGCCGGGCACGGTCAGCGACGTCTCGGCGATGTTGGTCGACAGCACGATGCGTCGGCCGGAGTGCGGCTGGAACACGCGGTGCTGCTCCTGGTTGGACAGGCGACCGAACAGCGGGGTGACCTCCACGCCCTTCCACTTCCGCCCCTCGATGGCCTCCATCGCGTCGCGGATGTCGCGTTCACCGGGGAAGAAGCAGAGGATGTCACCGGGACCCTCGAGCATGAGCTCCTCGCAGGCCTCGCACAACGCGTCCATGGGGTCCTGGTCGATGACCTTCCCGTCGCGTTCAAACTCCATGGGCCGGTAGCGGATCTCCACCGGGAAGGTACGGCCGGAGACCTCGATGATGGGGGCGGGCTCACCCTCGGCGTCGGCGAAGTGCTCCGCGAACCGTTCGGGGTCGATCGTCGCGGAGGTGATGATGACCTTCAGGTCCGGCCGCTTCGGCAGCAGCCGGCGCAGGTAGCCCAGCAGGAAGTCGATGTTGAGGGAACGTTCGTGGGCCTCGTCGATGATGAGTGTGTCGTAGGCGTTGAGGAAACGGTCCCGCTGCATCTCGGCGAGCAGGATGCCGTCGGTCATGAGCTTGACGGCGGAGGTGGCGGAGACGCGGTCGTCGAAACGGATCGCGTAACCGACGGTCCCACCGATCTCCTGGCCGAGCTCCTCCGCGATACGCTCGGCGACGGTGCGGGCCGCCAGGCGCCGCGGCTGGGTGTGCCCGATCAGGCCACGCCGGCCACGGCCCAGCTCCAGGCAGATCTTCGGGATCTGCGTGGTCTTACCGGAGCCGGTCTCACCGGCGATGATGACGACCTGGTTGTTCTCGATCGCCTCGGCGATGTCCTCGCGCCGGGCGGAGACAGGCAGGGATTCGGGGTACTCGATCTCGGGGATACCGGCCTCGATGAGGGCGCGCTTCTCGACGGCGCGTTCCACATCCGCCGCGATCGCCGCCAGCGCCTTCGGGGCGCGGGCCTTGTGCAGGCGACGGCGGAAGGAGCGCTCGTCGGCAAGCGAGACATCGGCGAGTCGCTGGAGGAGGGATTCGCGGGTGACCGGGGCTGCAGAAGGATTAGACATGATTGACGCCAGATCCTACCGCTTACCGCCCCTTCGCCTATCGTTGGTCGCGTACCAGACCGCGAGAAACCAGGAAGGCGGACTCATGTCCACCCCGAACGACCCCTCTGATGACCGGGCGGGTGAGCCGTCCAACGAACGGCCGCAGTACCCGTCCTACCCCTCCACACCGCACCCCGAGGACACCCCAGGCTACGGTGCGGGCTACGCCGGTTACGGCGCCGGCCAGCCGATGTACGGGCAGCCCGCCTACAGTCAGCCGCAGGGTACCGGCAAGGTCCAGCCGTTGGAGGCCGTGAGCTGGGCCTTCGGGGCTGTCTTCCGCAACTGGCTGGTGTGGATCGTCGGCGGTCTCGTCCTGGGAATCGTGATCATGGCCGGTTCGATCCTCATCGAACTCGCCTTCGGTGGCCTCGATGCCGGTGCGGCGGTGCAGACCAGCCTCGGTTACCAGGGTGCCCAGCTGATCTTCGGGCTGGCGCTGGCCGCCCTGATGATTTTCGTCTACCACGGTGCCCTCCGGCAGGTGGACAAGGCGAAGATCGGGCTGGGGGACTTCACCGACAACGTCAACTTCGGCCCCGCCTTCGGCCTGAGCATCCTGCTCCAGATCGCCACGAGCGTCCTCTTTGCGGCTCTCGCAGTGCCCCTGTTCCTGGCAGCCAATCCCATCGGCGAGAGCCAGATGTCCTCGACGGATGAGTCGCTGGCCTTCCTGGGCGGTCTCTTCGCCGGGATCGCCCTGATCATGCTGATCGCGGTGCTCATCGCCCCGCTGACCATGTTCATGGTGTGGTTCGTGATTGACCGGCGCGCCGGTCTCGGCGGCGGCATCTCCCAGGGTTTCCGCGCCGGGCTGCGCAACTACGGCCGTCTGCTCGCCTTCAACATTGTCGCGGGCCTGGTGGTTGTTGTGTCGGCGATCGTCACCTTCGGTCTGGCACTCATCGTGCTCACCCCGGCCCTGCTGCTCATGCAGGCGATGATGTTCCGTCAGGCCGCGGCCGGACCGCTGCCGGCACCGGTCACGCGCTGACCGGTTCCGCGACGGCAGCGTGGAAGGCCTCGGTGACCAGCTGACCCAGCATGTGGAACTCCTCCGCGCGTGAGCTGGAGGAACGGTGCACCAGGCCGATCTGGCGCTGGGCCGTGACGTCGTCGCGGAAGCGCGCGACGGCCAGGCCGGGACGCTGACACTCGGTGTTCAGCGCTGAGACCGGCACCAGCGTCGAACCCAGGTCCCCGACGACCAGCTGCATGATGGTGGTCAGCGAGGAGGCCCGGGTGACGGAGTTGGTCGCCTCGGTGGGGTTGAGGTCGGCCTTGCGGCACAGATCGACGATCTGGTCGTGGAGGCAGTGGCCGTCGTCGAGAAGCAGCAGGTCGAGCTGGTCGAGCTCGGCCAGTCCGAGGTCGGTGCGGCCGGCCAGGGGGTGGTTGTCGGGGACGACCACCGCGAAGTCCTCGTTGTAGAGCGGTACCTCGGCCACGCCGGAGGTCTCCGAGGGCAGGGCCATGATGGCCAGGTCCAGGTGACCGTCACGGAGCATCTGCAGCAGGTGGCGGGTCTGGTCCTCGACGATGTGGGGAACGAGGTCCGGGTACTTCTCGTTGATCGCGGTCAGCAGGGTGGGCAGAATATAGGGGGCGACGGTGGGGATGATGCCTATCGTCAGGGGGCCGATGAGGGTACCGTGGGTGCCACGTGAGTGGGCGATGAAGGCCTCCGCAGCGTCGAGGGTCGACTTGGCGTAGGGGAGCAGCTGCTCTCCGGCCGGTGTGACGATGACGCGGCGGGTGGAGCGTTCGATGAGTTGGATGCCCAGGCCGTGCTCAAGGGCGACCAGCGCCTGGGAGAGCGAGGGCTGGGAGATGCCCAGCTTGGTGGCGGCGGTACCGAAGTGTTTGTTCTCGGCGATGGTCACGAAGGTCCGCAGCTGGGAAAGGGTGGGACGATACTCTTTATTGCTCATGCCTATTACTTTATACTAACTTACAAGTTTTTTTAATTGACGAAACTGTATTGACAGTGCATAATGGTAACTGGCTAACGAAAAGGTAACTGATATCACCTTTTCCTACGGGCCTTCACCACATTTTTCGAGGAGACATTTGCATGGCAATCATGACCGTTGGAGAGAAGTTCCCTGAGTTTGAGCTCACCGCCCTCAAGGGTGGCGACCTGCAGGGCGTCAACGCCCAGCAGCCGGAGGACTACTTCGAGACCGTTTCCCTGGATTCCTACCCGGGTAAGTGGAAGGTCGTTTTCTTCTACCCGAAGGACTTCACCTTCGTCTGCCCGACCGAGATCGCTGCCTTCGGCAAGCTCGATGAGGAGTTCCAGGACCGCGACACCCAGGTCCTCGGCGGCTCCATCGACAACGAGTTCGCCCACTTCAACTGGCGCGCAACCCACCCGGAGCTGAAGGACGTCCCGTTCCCGATGTTCTCCGACATCAAGCACGAGCTCATCCGCGAGCTCGGCGTCGAGAACAAGGACGGCGTCGCTGACCGCGCGACCTTCATCATCGACCCGGACGGCATCATCCAGTTCGTGTCTGTCACCCCGGACGCTGTCGGCCGCAACGTCGACGAGGTCCTGCGTGTCCTCGACGCCCTGCAGTCCGAAGAGGTCTGCGCATGCAACTGGCAGGCCAACGACCCGACCAAGAACATCGACAAGATGGACGTCGTCCAGGAGTCCCTGAAGTAAACATGTCGATCGAGAACCTGCGCGGCGCACTGCCGGAATACGCCAAGGACCAGAAGCTCAACCTGGGTTCCCTGACCCGGTCCACCGAGCTGAACGAGCAGCAGCTGTGGGGCGCACTGGTCGCCTCCGCTGCCGCCACCCGCAACGACACGGTGTTCTCCGAGATCGCCGAGGAGGCCAAGGAGCACCTCTCCGAGGAGGCCTTCGAGGCAGCTCTCGGTGCCGCCACCGTGATGGCCATGAACAACGTGGCCTACCGTGCCCGCCACTTCCTGGGTGATGACTACTCCCAGGTCAAGATGGGCCTGCGCATGAACATCATCGCCAAGCCTGGCGTTGACAAGGTCGACTTTGAGCTGTGGTCGCTCGCCGTCTCCACCATCAACGGTTGCGAGAACTGCGTCGTCGCCCACGCCAACACCGTCCGCGAGGAGGGTCTGACCAAGGAGCAGGTCTGGGAGGCCGTCAAGGTCGCCGGTGTCATCGAGGCAATCGCCCAGACTGTCCAGATCGAGGCCGCACGCTAAGCCTCCGCTTCGCGTGAGCCGCTGATCCATCAGCATCACAGCGCCGTCATCCGTATCGGATGGCGGCGCTTTTTGGTGCTTCCCGACGCCCCGCCCACCTGGGCGGGACCACGTCGTCGAGATCACCTCCCCGATATCAGCCCACTCCTGGTCGAGAGGACGGGTCCTCTCGACGACGCCTTTTCGACGACCATTTCTCCCGGTCCGCCTGCACTCAGAGTGATAGAGTTCACTGTATAGATACAGAAGCACACAACAGCGGCTGACGAGGCTGCGGATGGGATGCCACGTGGATCTGTTCGAGTATCAGGCCCGCGACCTGTTCGAGGATTACGGTGTTCCCGTCCTACGGGGGGACGTTGCTGCCACTCCGGAGGAGGCCCGTGAGGCGGCCGCCCGGATCGGCGGGGTGACTGTGGTCAAGGCGCAGGTCAAGATCGGTGGTCGCGGCAAGGCCGGGGGCATTCGGCTCGTCCACACGCCGGAGGAGGCGGCCACCGCCGCGGGCGACATCCTGGGAATGGACATCAAAGGTCACACCGTCAAACAGGTGATGATCGCGCAGGCGGTGGACATCGCGGCGGAGTACTACTTCTCGGTACTGCTGGACCGCGCGAACCGCTCCTACCTGGCGATGTGCTCCACCGAGGGCGGGATGGACATCGAAACACTCGCGGAGGAGAAGCCCGAGGCCCTCGCGCGGGTCGAGGTTGACCCCTTGACCGGGCTCGACGAGGCCAAGGCCCGTGAGATCGTGGCAGCGGCCGGCTTCGACGAGGAGGTCGGGGAGCTGGTCGTGCCGGTGCTGCAGAAACTCTATGAGGTCTACCGCGCAGAGGACGCCACCCTCGTGGAGGTCAACCCGCTGGTGCTCACCGAACAGGGGGAGGTCATCGCCATCGACGCGAAGATCACCCTCGACGACAACGCGGCCTTCCGTCACGACAACCGGGCGGCACTGGCGGAGGCCGCAGGGCATCTCGACCCGCTGGAGCAGCAGGCCCGGGACAAAGGGCTCAAATACGTCACGCTCGATGGTTCAGTGGGGATCATCGGCAACGGTGCGGGTCTGGTCATGTCCACCCTCGACGTCGTGGCCGCAGCCGGTGAAAAACATGGCGGGCAGAAACCGGCCAACTTCCTGGACATCGGCGGCGGGGCCTCGGCGGAGACCATGACCGCCGCTCTGGAGATCGTGCTGGCGGATGAGCAGGTGAGGAGCGTCTTCGTCAACGTCTTCGGGGGCATCACCGCCTGCGATGATGTGGCGCACGGCATCGTCGCCGCGCTGGAGGCACTGGGGGAGGCCGCCACCAAACCTCTGGTGGTGCGCCTCGACGGCAACAATGTCGACGAGGGCCGCCGGATCCTCGCGGAATACGATCATCCGCTGGTCACGGGCGTATGGAGCATGGACGAGGCGGCTGACCGGGCCGCCGAGTTCGCCGCCTCCCCCTCCGCTGAGCAGCAGAAAGTGCAGGGCTGAAACCATGTCGGTATTCCTCGACGGAAACTCCCGGATCATCGTCCAGGGCATCACGGGCAACGAGGGGCGGGAGCACACCACCCGCATGTTGGCCGCCGGCGCGAACATCGTCGGCGGCACCAACCCCCGCAAGGCGGGGCAGACTCTCACGTTGCATGGTACGGAGCTGCCGGTTTTCGGCACGGTGGCCGAGGCGATGGATGAGACCGGGGCGAATGTCTCGGTGATCTTCGTGCCCGCGGCCTTCGCGCGGGACGCCATGTTCGAGGCTGTCGACGCGCGGATACCGCTTGCCGTGGTCATCACGGAAGGGATCCCCGTCCGGGACGTCTCGGAGGCGTGGGCGCACGCGAAGCAGGTGGGCGGCACGCGCATCATCGGGCCGAACTGTCCCGGCATCATCACCCCGGGGGACTCACTGGCGGGGATCATCCCGGCGCACATCACCGGCTCCGGGCCGGTGGGGCTGGTCTCCAAATCGGGCACCCTGACCTATCAGATGATGTATGAGCTCGCGGACATCGGCATCTCCACGGCCATCGGCATCGGCGGTGACCCGGTCATCGGCACCACCTTCATTGATGCGCTGACCGCCTTCGAGGCTGACCCGGACACTGAGGCGATCATCATGATCGGGGAGATCGGCGGCGATGCAGAAGAGCGCGCGGCGGAGTTCATCCGGGAGAACGTGACCAAACCGGTCGTGGGCTACATTGCTGGTTTCACCGCCCCGGAGGGCAAGACGATGGGGCATGCCGGCGCCATCGTCACGGGTTCGGTGGGCACGGCCGCGGCGAAGAAGAAGGCCCTGGAGGCCGCCGGTGTGCACGTGGGCACCACGCCGACGGAGACTGCGCAGATCATGCGGTCGATCGTGGCGGCGGGTGTCGAGAAGCAGTTCTAGGCGCGTGGCAGTCGGGGCGGGTCGAGCCGGCTGAGGACCTTGCCCAGCAGTCGGCCGAATTCGCGGGATTCCTCGGGTTCAAGGGCGTCGAAGATGAGGCTGCGCACCGCCTCCACATGCCCCGGGGCGGCCGAGGTGAGGAAGTCCATGCCCTCCTCGGTGAGGTGGGCGATGTTGGTGCGTTTGTCTGTGGGGTCGGGGGAGCGGTGGACCCAGCCGCGTTTCTCCAGGCGGGCCACGGTGTGGGAGAGCCGGGAGGCGGTCATGTCGGAGAGGGCGGCCAGTTCGGTCATGCTGATCTTCTGCTCGGGGGCCATGGAGACCTGGGCGAGGACGAAGTAGTCGGTCAGTCCGACGCCGGAGGTGGCTTTGAGCTGTTCGTCGAGACGGGCGGGCAACCAGTTGGTCACGGACCACAGCGAGAGCCAGGTGGCGGATTCCTCGGGTTGTAGCCAGCGGGTGTCGTTCATGGATATTCATCCTAATACAGCAGGTAGGGGCCGTTTCATCGGTGAAACTTGAAAGTTAAAGTAATACCACCTACAGTAGTGGACGTACCCGGAAAACACCACAACACAGGAGTGAACGAGAACATGACCCACATCAAGGGAACCGACTTCGACATCTACCCCCTCAACCTGGGTGGCAACACCTTCGGTTGGACCTCCGACCGTGAGCAGAGTTTCGCGGTGCTCGACGCCTTCGTCGCCGCCGGCGGCAACTTCATCGACACCGCCGACCTCTACGCCGTCTGGCAGGAGGACGGCCGGGGTGGCGAGTCCGAGATCGTCCTCGGCGAGTACCTCAAGGCCCGGGGCAAGGGTGACCTGATCATCGCCACCAAGTCCGGCGGCCTGGAGCCCCACACCGGCCGCAGCCGTGAGGCCACCAACGCCGCAGTCGACGCCTCCCTCGAGCGTCTCGGCCTGGAGACCATCGACATCTTCTACCACCACTACGATGACGAGACCGTCTCCATCGAGGAGCAGATCACCATCGCCGAGGAGCTCATCAAGGCCGGAAAGATCAAGCACCTGGCGCTGTCCAACTACAGCCCGGAGCGCCTGCGTGAGTTCTTCGAGAAGTCCGCTGACTCCCCGGCCCGCCCCGTCGCCGTCCAGCCGGCCTACAACCTGCTGACCCGCAAGGACTACGAGACCGGCATCAAGCCGATCGTCGACGAGTTCGGCCCGGCCGTCTTCACCTACTTCTCCCTGGCCTCCGGCCTGCTGACCGGCAAGTACGCTGCCAAGGAGGATCTGGAGGGCAAGGCCCGCCAGGGCTTTGCCGAGGGCCAGGCCACCGATGACGCCTTCGCGACCATTGAGGTCCTGCGCGAGGTCGCCAAGGAGACCGGCGCGGAGCCTGCCACCGTCGCACTGGCCTGGCTGATGGCCAAGGGGGTCACCGCCCCGATCGCCTCCGCCTCCACCGCCGACCAGCTCCCGGCGCTGATGGCCGCGCCGAAGCTCGAGCTCAGCGCCGAGCAGGTCGCCCGCCTGGACGAGGCCTCCGCCGTCTTCGCCTAAACTCCTCGGCCGGCGCCCCCGACAACCACCAGGTTGTCGGGGGCGCCGGTTTTTCCGCTTATCGACGCTCTCGCCCGGACTGGTCCCGGGTTCCCCCCGCGCGATGTCTCCCCGGCCAGCTCCTCATGGGCGCCATCGTGGCACGCTATCCATGGTCGGCGAGCTGCCTGGCCTGTTCCACCCAGCCCAGTAGCTCGTCATCGATCTCCTGTGGGGTGGAGACCAGTACATGGTGGGTCCAGCGCCCGGGGCGGGGCTCGACGGACTCGACGATGCGGGGTGAATCCAGCTGTCTGTCCAGCATGAAGGTCACCACCACATAAGCCTCGGGTCGGCCTCGCACAGCCCGCACGGGGAGCCAGACGGCCGCAAAAAGACGAGGGTGGTAGAAGCTGATCTGGGTGCGGTGGACTTTCACGCGCGTGCCCGGGAATCCTGCGAGTGTTCTGCCCGCGAACACGTCGTACAGGTGGCGTTCAGTGTCATGGGTGCCGAAGAATCCGGCGAGATCTTCCTCGGTGGGGTGCATGCTGAAAGGCTAACGCGCCCCTCCCACCGCGGGAAGGGGTGCGCCGCGCGTTGTACTGCACGGTGTCAGCGGCTGTCAGTTGGCGGGGATGTCGATCTCCGCCAGGTCGTTGAAGTTGGCGTCGTCGAGTTCGATCTCCCAGTACAGGCGTCCGTCATCCTCATCGAGTTCGATCTCATCGAGGTAGCCGCCGGGGTGGCGGTCCAGGGCCTCACGGATGGCCTCGGTGGCGCTGACGGTGGCGGCACGTGCCTCACGGACGTCATCGTCGTCGCCCTCACGATCGTCCTCGCGGACGGTGCCGTCCACGTCCACCTCCAGCTCGATGACCTGGTTGTCCAGGACAAGGTCGATGTCGTAGGTGTGGCGACCGTCCTCACGGTCGACGTCCACGACGATGCCGCCGGGGTAGGCGGCCAGGGCAGCGTCGATGGCGGCGAATACCGGGTCCTCCCCGGTCTGCTCGGCCTGCTGTTCCGGACTGGTGGCAGTGGCCGTGGTGGCCGTGGTGGTCGTGGCGGCCGGGGTCTCCGCCTGGTTTCCTGCCTCAGTGGACAGCGAGATGGTCTCGGGCGTGGGTTGCGGGGCGGAATCGGTGCATGCGCCCAGGCTGAGGGACATGGCCAGCGTGACACCGGCCGCGATGAAACTGCGGGTTTTCATGGTTCTTCACTCCTGTACGGGTATCGGATTTACTGCCGTTTCCGGCTTCAATGTCCAGCCTAGGAGACAAAGATGAAACGAAGATGAAAGCAGGAGCGCCGCCCTCCGGGGAAGGAGGGCGGCGCAGCAGCAGTCAGATCAGTTCACGGCAGCGGGTTCCCTGGCCGCATCAGCAGATGCCGGCTCGGAGGAGTCGGCGGTGCCGAGCTGGGGACGGATGCCGATGAGGGCGACCGCCGCCAGGACGACGACCACGGCGACACCGGAGTAGAGGGCGGTGGGGGACCAGCCGCCATCGAGAAGCGCTCCGACGGTGATCGGCGCGAGGATCGCACCGAAGCGGCCGATACCGATGCCCCAGCCCACGCCACTCGAACGCAGTTCGGAGGGGTAGCTCTGCGGGGTGACCGTATACAGGCCGGCCATGCAGCCGTTGATGAGCATGCCGACCAGCACACCGCTGAAGAAGGCCAGCGCCGGGATCGAGGTGGTGGTGATGAAGACGACGAGCGTGATCGCCGAGAGCACCGAGAAGACCATGAGGGTGTGCCGGGCGTTGTACTTCACGGTGATCAGGCCGTAGAGGAGGGAACCGAAAGTGCCGCCCAGGGTCAGCGCCAGGCCGCCGATGATGCCCTGGTTCTCCGTCATGCCGGACTCGACGAGCAGCTTCGGGGTCCAGGAGTTGGCGAAGTAGAAGCCGAACATGATGAAGAAGAACGCGGCCCACAGCTTGAGGGTGGTGGAACGGAAATCTCCCGTGACCAGATCGGTCAGGCGCACCTTACGGGTCTCCGCGCCGGGGGCGGGGGTGGCGAAGCCGGTGATGCCGGGCTTGCCGATGCGCTGGGCGATCTTGAGCATGTGGGCCTCGGCGCCCGCGGGGCGCTTGGCGCGGAGGTAGTCGACCGATTCCGGCAGGCTGACGATGACGAAGACGATGGAGACCAGCGTCAGTGCGGCACCGGCGGCGAAGACGGAGCGCCAGCCGAAGACGGGGATGATCTGGGCGGCGAGCAGTCCACCGAGGGTCGCACCCAGGCCGTAGCCGGCGGTGTAGATGCTCACTGCCATGCCGCGGTTGCGGTTGTTGGAGTACTCGCTGGTGATCACCGTGACGGTGGCCAGGATGCCGCCGATGCCCAGGCCGGTGACCACACGCCACAGACCCAGCTCGGTGGCGGAACCTGCGGTGGCGGACAGTGCCAGGCCGATGGTGTTGATGACCAGGGCGGCGATGAGGATGTTGCGGCGGCCGAAGCGGTCAGCCAACGGGCCGAGAATGAGCGCGCCCAGGGCCATACCGATCAGGCCAGCGCTGAGCAGGGAGCCGAGCTGGCTACCGCTGAGGCCGAATTCCTCGGTGACGGAGTTGGCGGTGAAGGCCATCGCCAGGACGTCGTAGCCGTCCAGGGCGTTGAGGAAGGTGGCCAGGCCCACGATGTACCACTGGTAGGCACTCATCGGGGTGGTGTCGATGGCTTTTCTGATGTCCATGGCAGGACCTTTCAGGGGACGTCGATGCTCAGTTGAGCGTTGGCGGCAACGGACAGGGACTCGCGGGGTACGACCCGGGAGACACAGGCGCAGAGTTTCTCCGAGGAGTCCTTCTGCCGATCGGAGAAGAATACGTCACGGTGGTCGATGTGACCATCCACATCGACGACCGTGACCTGGCACAGGCCGCATTCGCCGCGTCGGCAGTCGTACATCATCTCCACGCCGACCTTCTGCAGGGCCTCGAGGATCGTCTCGTTGGTGCTGATCTCGGTGGACACCCCCAGGCGGGGGAGGTTGACACGGAAGGTCTGCGCCTCGTACCAGCCGCTGTTGCCGAAGGTCTCGAAGCGCAGGTTCGTGCGCTCCAGCCCGGCGTCCTCCCAGGCGCGGCGGATGGCGTCCATGAGGCGGATCGGCCCGCACATGTACAGTTCCGTACCTTCATTGATGCCCGCGATGAGGGCGGGGACGTCGAGAAGCGAACCCTCGGAGTCGAGGTAGAGGTGGAGTCGCTCGCCGTGATCAGCGGCCAGCTCCTCCCGGAAGGCCATGGCCTCCGGCGAGCGGGCTGCGTAGTGGATCTCGTAGTCCGCACCGAGGCGGCGCAGCAGGGCGGCCATGCCGCGGATGGCGGTGATGCCGATGCCGCCCGCGACGAGTACATAGCGCGGGGCACCGACGCGCAGCGGGAAGTTCTGCTGCGGTGCGGTGACGCGCAGGGTGTCGCCGACCTGCAGGGTGTGCATGAAGACGGAACCGCCGCGCGAGTTCGGGGTGTGGAAGACGGTCAGCGAGAGCTCGGAGCCGTCCTGTGCGGCATCGGAGATGGAGTAGGAGCGCTGGTCAGCCTTGCCCCCGATGTCCACCTGCACCTTGAGGTGTTCGCCGGGGTGGATGGTCCGGCCCTGGACGGGGCGGGTGGGGCGCAGGGTGATGCGGCGGATGCGCTCGGCGACATCCTGCGTGGCGACGACCGTCGCATCCTGCCAGTCATTCATGGAGGGGTTCATGATCAGGCCTTCTTCCGCAGCGGGGCGTGGGTGGTGGGGATGTCCAGGCGGTTCTCGGCGGCGAGGGCCTTCTCGAGGATGCGGCGGACCCACATGCCGCCGGCGTCGATGTTGAGGCTGTAGAACTCGTGGTCCGGGTTGGCGTCGATGGCCTCCTGCTGGGCCTTGAGCATCGCCTCGTCCTCACCGAAGACCCCGTGCACGCCGTCGCGCAGCTGGGTGGTGATCAGCTGGCTGTCCAGGCGGTAGTTGCGCTGGAAGGACCAGAAGTAGTGGGAGGAGCGGTCGGTCTCCGGGGTGATGGTGTTCATGACGTAACCGTTGACACCCTGGCTGCGGTCGCCCTCCGGGGCGCCGGTACCGGCCTTGGCCACGCCGACGTCGATGCAGATGGTCGACGGGTAGTAGTAGTGGATGATCTGCCAGCGGTCGACCTTGCCCTCGTAGTCGGGGAACTTGTCGTTCATGTTCTTCTTCCAGAACGGCGGCGGATCGAGGTCGCGCATCCAGCGGGTGACGGTGACGGAATCCTCGGTGCGGGTGACCTCGAACTCCGCCTCGGAGAGCTCATCCTGGCCGATGGAGGAGGCGTGGACGAACTCCTCATGGGTCAGGTCCATGAGGTTGTCCAGGATGAGCTGGTAGTTGCAGTCGGCGGCGATGGTCCGGCCGTCACCGGTCCACTCCGGGTGGGTCATCTGGTGCATGTCCGGCACCAGGGTGGGATCGGCCAGGGTGGGATCACCCAGCCAGACCCAGATGTAGCGGTACTGCTCGACGACCGGGTAGGAGGCCACCGCGGCAGAGGGGTTGAGGGTCTCCTGGGCCGGCATGGCGGTGCAGCGACCCGCGGAGTTGAAGGTCAGGCCGTGGTAGGGGCACTGGATGCCGTCCTTGCCCACCAGCTTGCCCTTCGACAGGGGAGCCAGGCGGTGCCAGCACGCATCCGCCAGTGCAACGGCGCGGCCGTCCTCGGTGCGGTAGAGCGCGAGCGACTTGTTGGCCACCTTGCGGGAGATGATCTCCTTGGCGGTCACCTCGTGATCCCACGCCGCGACGTACCAGGCGTTGAGGGGGTGGGGGAGGATCTTGGCGGTCGTCGTAGCGGATGCGTTGGCTGCGTTGGACATGATGGGCTCCTGGCTCTATCTAGCCAACTATCTAATCTATTAGATAGTTGGTGGGGTAGGTCACACAGTAGGGCATGTTGTGTGCCAACGCAAGACAAAGTTCGGGGGCATTTTTCCCGCGCTGCACAAAATGGGGCTGACCACGGCGAAGGGGGGTGCTGGTCTCCCGGTGGCTGGGTGGGGTAAGAATGTGGTGTGTCCCTCAGAAATGCTCTGCTCGCCCTGCTGTCCTCGGGTCCGATGACCGGCTATGACGCCGCGAAGAAGTTCGCCTCCTCCGTCGGCCATGTCTGGCATGCCGCCAACTCGCAGATCTACCCCGAGCTGCGGAAGATGGAGCGCGAAGGTCTGGTGGACACCCGGGAGGTGCCCTGGGGCAGCAAGGGGGAGACCAAGACCGAGTACACGGTCAATGAGCAGGGCAGGGACGCGTTGCATGAATGGCAGCAGGAACCCATGTCCTATGTCGCCGACCGGGACCCCGCCCGGCTCAAGGCCGCCTACCTGGAGTGGGGAACCCCGCAGTCAGCGGCGAGCTTCCTGCGGGAACACATCTCTCACTTCGAGAACCAGCGTCGTCTGGCACTCGATGAAATCCACCGCGTGGAAAGCGGCGGCAACCCCACCCTCGTGCGGCGCCTGGAGAACGTCCCGGACCGGGACCGAGCGAAGGTCACCGCCTTCAAACGCTTCTCCTATGAGGGGCGCGTGCTCCACGCCGAGGCGGAGATCGCATGGGCGAAACGGGGTCTGGAGCTGCTGGCGGAGCTCGGGGAAATCTGAGGATCCCCAGAAAAGTCGGGAATCCTGGTATGTTTCGGGCGTGTCCTCCCTATCTGACCCCACTGACGCGGTCTCCCCGGAACATATTCCGCCGGCGCCTGACGTGCCGACGTCCGGGGATGACCTGAACGAACTCCTCCGTGACGGCACCCGCGTGGCCTTCCGCGGTTCGGTCTTCATCGACGGCCAGCACTACCCGCACGGAGAGAAACTCGCCGACCTCTGCGAGGAGCTCGATCTGGAGTACAAGCAGTCGGTGACGAAGAGCACCTGCGACCTGCTGGTCAGCGACGACCCGGACGCACAGGACACCAAGGCCGAACTCGCACGCAAATACGACAAGCCGGTGATCACCAGCGAGGACTTCGCGGACTGGGCACAGGAACGTCTGACGGGTGCCGGAGATGTATCCGTGGAGGATCAGCCGGAGCCGGTGGCGAAGCAGGCTGAGGTTCTATCCGGTTCCGGTGGCCTCGAGCAGCGCAATGAGGTGCCGGAGACAAGGCTTCTCCGTGCTCCGGTCGTCGTTGGAGCGGTGTTCATTCTTCTCGTCCTGGCTGTGCTGGTGCGCCGCCGGAAGAGGTGACCTCGGCGCCGGGACCGGCACTGCCTGAACCAAAAAACCTCCAGGAGGTGCCCCACTGCGTGGGAGACCTTCTGGAGGTACGGGGTGGACGCAGGCGTTAGTTCGCGGCGATGTCCACTTCTGCCAGGTCATTGCGGTCGGCGTCATCCAGTGAAATCCTCCACTGCAGGGTGCCATCCTCCTCGTCGAGCTCAGCCTCATCCAGCAGCCCCTCCGGGTGCAGTTCCAGGGCCTGCTGGATGGCATCCTCAGCCGTGACGGTCGCGTCCTGGGCGCGGAGGACCTGCTCGCCGTCGCCCTCGCGATCGTCCTCGCGCAGAGCGCCGTCGAAATCGACCTGCAGCTCGATGAGGTCCTCGCCCTGGACCACGTCGATCTCGAAGCTGTCCGCGTCATCCTCGCGGTCGATGTCCACGATGATGCCGTCCGAGTACTCGGCCAGCACCGCGTCGATGACGCGGAAGACAGGATCCTCGCCCTCGATCTGCGGATCGGTGTCAGCGGTGGTCATGGTGGTCTCGACCGGGGACGCACCCGGTGTCGTGGCGGTCGTGGTCACCGTTCCGGGATCATCGGCGACGGTGTCGTCGGTATCGGCACAGGCAGCGAGGAAAAGTCCGGCGCTGGCAGCGATGGCAATGGTCTTCATAATGCGGGTGTTCATTGTGTCACTCTCCTGGTGATCATCGGAAACATCGTTATGAAGTTATGGTCGCCAGACTACAGGGAAAACGGGGGAGAGGCCCGTGTTTTGAATAACTCCAGTCACTTGAGTCTCATTAGTAACGTCGCAGACTGTCCACGATCCGCACGGTTTCCACAGCTACCCGGGTGGTTCTGGCGATCAGATCCACGATGTAGCGCGGGTTTCCCACCTCATCGGCCCAGTCGTTGGGATCATTGACGATGCCCGACGCCTTGTCCTTTTTCACCTGGTACCGGTCGATGATCCACGCCAGGGCGGAACGGGCCCCCAGCATGTACTCATCGGCCTCCAGAGGGATACCGGCGATGGTCACCCTGGTGTTGTAGACCAGCGTGGTGCGATCGTCGACCAGCTTCTTGGTCTCCGGATCGCGCACCTTCGCCCACTTCAGCTTCGTCACCCGCCCGGTTTCCCGGTCCTGCGGGTCAGCGGTCTTCTTGACCTGGATGTCCACCGGCCATGGTTCGACATCCTCGTAGCCGATGTGCAGGTCCATCAGCTCCCGGCCGGCAACTGCCAGCTGATCGAACCGTGCCCGGTCCGTGGGCGTCTCAATATGCGGGAGCATCTTCTTCAGGTCCGCCGCATAGGCCTCCCGGTAACCGGGATCGTGGAGTTGGCCGTAGACGAAGTAGAAGATGTCGTCCTTCGACACATCCGCACCGAGTGCCTCCTGGTAGAGAGCCAGAATCTCGTCGGTGATGTTGTCGACCCTGCGGTAACCGTCGAGGACTTCACCTTCATGGCCGGGCTCGCTTATCGACGCCGCCGTGCCCCTGCCGAAGTCCAGCTCACCCTCGGGCGCCTGGACAGGTTCCCAGGTCCAGCGGGGGAAGAACTGGCCCGTGTCCAGGGTATGAAGATTCGGTAGTAGGTCTGTGGCAATCAAACCGAAAGCGTGGTGAGAAGCGGCACCAGTGAGAACAAATCCGATGTTGTGTGCTGTCTCGGGTCTTTTTTGACAGTGAGTCTCAGTACTTTCT
>NZ_RXHJ01000015.1 GCF_003955685.1 Corynebacterium hylobatis | reverse complement strand
GCTACCGAGCTGCTCCACCCCGCGTCGGGTGATATTCACTTCACCCTGCAGCTCCACAACCTCCCGGCCGCTTTGCTGCAGATGTTGAACTATACCCAGAGCCGGGAGATTCTTGCAAATCTCCCGGCCAACCAGGGTTTAGTTCCCCTCGTTGAGTGACTGGTACTCCTCGACCGCGCGGTCGAGTTCGTCCAGTGCCCGGCCATAATCCTCGAAGGAACCGGAGCGGGCGCCTTCGACGCTGCGCAGTGCCTCGTTGATGCGCTCGATGGCCTCACCCTCGGTGCCGGCGGCGGTGGCCGGCTGGTCCGTGGTGGGCTCCTCCTCGGTCGTCTCCTCGCCTTCGGGCTCAGGCACGGTCGGGGTTTCCGCGCCGGCGATGTCCTGGGCGGCGCGCGGGTCGATGCCGACCTGTGCCAGTGCCTCGGAGATCGTCGGGGCGTAGCCGACGCGGCCCTTATAGGACACCAGGACACGCAGGAGCTTCGGGAAGGCCGATTCCTGGTTCTTGCGCTGCGAGTAGATCGGCTCGGCGTAGAGGATCTCGCCGCCACCCACCGGCAGGGTGAGCAGGTTGCCGTTGTGCAGCTCGTTGGTGCCCTCCCACAGGGTGCGGTCGCGGGCGACCTGGTCGGAGGACATCAGGGCGTCCTGCGCCTGCTTTGGACCCTGGGTCTGGGTGTTCGTGGGCAGGACACGGACGGTGATCCTGCCGTAGGTCTCCGGGTCTGAGCTGACGGCCATGTGTGCGGAGAGGAACTGTCGGTTCAGACCGCGGAACGGGGTGATCAGCTGGAAGCTGGATTCCTCGGTCTCCGGGTCAGCCGCGACGACGTAGTAGGGCGGCTGGTTGAGGGCGTCCCGGCCCTCAGGGGCAGTCGGATCCTCAGAAACGGACCAGAAGGCGTCGTTGGTGAAGAAGACGCCCGGGTCAGAGACGTGGTAGCGGGCGAGCAGGTCACGCTGGACCTTGAACAGATCCTCGGGGTAGCGCAGGTGCTGGCGCAGCTCGTCGGAGATCTCGCTCTCCGGATTCACGGTGTCCGGGAAGATGCCCTGCCAGACCTTGAGCACCGGGTCCTCGGTGTCGAACTCGTAGAGCTCGACGGTGCCGTCGTAGGCGTCGACGGTGGCCTTGACGGAGTTGCGGATGTAGCCGACGTTGTCGGTGATCAGCCGCTGGCTGGTGCCGTCGGGGTTGAGGGCGTCGACGGTGGTCTCGGTCAACGAGGTCTGCTCGGTGTAGGGCAGGGCGTTGAGGGTGGTGTAGCCGTCGACGATCCACTTGACGCGGCCGTCGACGACGGCCGGGTAGGTCTTGGAGTCGGTGGTCAGCCAGGGGGCGACCTTCTCCACGCGGGCACGCGGGTCACGCTCGAAGATGATCCTCGAGTCACCGTGGACGCGGTCGGAGAGGATGAGGTTCATCTCCTGGTAGCGCAGCGCGAAGGCGGCACGGTTGAACATGTTGCCGATGTCGACGCCGCCGGAACCGTCGTAGGTGTAGAAGGAGTTGTCGGTGTCGTACTCGACTGGGTCGGAGCCGTTGTCACCGACGATGGCGTAGTCGGCGCCGTCGGCGGCGTTGGCGATGACCGGGCCGTAGTAGATGCGCGGTTGATCGACCTTGATACCCAGTTCCTCGGCATCCTCGACAGCCTCACGGGCGGCATTGGTCTGCAGGTCGGAGACAGTGAAGACAGGGAAACCACCACGGGTTGAACCGGCGTCCCGGGCCGCCTCATCGACGGTGTTGGCCTGCGCGGCGATGAAGCCGTTGCCGTGCGTGTAGACGGTGTGGCGGTTGATCCAGTCGCGCTGGTTCTCACTCAGGGCGTTCGGGTCGAGTTCACGGGCCGCGACGACGAAGTCGCGCAGCTCACCGTCCACCTCGTAACGGTCGACGGCGAGGGTCTCCGGGAAGCCGTAGAAGTTACGCAGCTGCTGCATCTGGGTGAACGTGGGAGCGAGGACCTCCGGGTCCAGCAGACGGATGTTGGAGATGGTGGCCTCGTCGGCGGCGACCTCGTCGTCGGAGGCACCCTCCGCACCCCAGTTGCGCAGGTAGCTGACCTCCGAGTCAGTCAGACCATAGGCGTGGCGGGTGGCCTCGATGTTGCGGGAGATGTACTCCGATTCCTTGGCCACACGGTTGGGCTGGACGGAGAAACGCTCCATCATCAGCGGCCAGGCCACCCCGATGACGAAGGAGGACAGCAGCATGAGGACGACGGCCAGCGCCGGGATGCGCAGGTCCTTGAGCACGATGGCGGAGAAGAAGGCCACGGCGACGAAGACCGCGATGATCATGAGGATGATCTTGGCGGGCAGGACGGCGTGGATGTCGGTGTAGCTGGCACCGGTGAAGGTGTCCTGGCTGGAGTAGAGCAGGGTGTAGCGGTCCAGGAAGTAGGAGGCGACCTGCAGCAGCATCCACAGGCCACCGGTCACGGCGAGCTGGACACGGGCACCGCGGGAGATGTGTCCCTTGAGCCCCATGGCCTGGTTCCCGATCCGGATGCCGCCCAACAGGTAGTGGCCGATCAGGGCGATGACGAAGGCCACGATCAGGAGCATGGAGAAGGTGTCCACGACCATCCGCAGCATCGGCAGGGTGAAGGCGTAGAAGCCGAGGTCGTTACCGAAGTGGGCGTCGTCGACGCCGAAGGATTCGCCGTTGATGAACATCATCACGGTGCGCCAGGTGCCCTGGCCGATGAAGCCGGCGAAGATGCCCACGACGACGGGGATGCCGATGAGGATGCCTCGGACGGATTTGTCCAGGGCCTGGCGGTACTGATGGACCGGTGAGTTGAGGTCCATGTGTTCGAGACTGTCCGGGCGGTTGCGCCAGGTGAAGAAGCCCGCGAGCCATACGACGAAGCCCGCGACAAGAGCGAACACGAAGAAGAGGGCGATGCGGACGAGCAGCACCTTGGTGAAGACGCCCCGGAAGTCGACTTCACCGAACCAGAGCCAGTCGGTGTAGAAACCGACCGCCAGGGGAGCCAGGATGAACAGCGCGGCGATGATGCCGATGATCCAGCTCAGTACCCTGGGTGGTCTGTTTACGGATGGGGAGGGTTGTGAGAGGCCGGTGGCCAAATCCTGCTCCTAAGCAATGAGGTCTAGTTTTCTGCCGGTGTACTGTCCTTAGCCTAGAGAAGTACACCTCTGCGTTTCCAACGAAGGATTGACCATGACAGTTCCCGAGACCACCCCGCAGGCACTCAACCAGGCGATGCTGGAGGCGGTGGAGTTCGTCCACGCCGAGGGCTGGGATGCCGCCCCGACACTGTTTGCGCTGGTCCCGACGCGACTGCTCGCCGATCAACTGGCCGATCCGGATGAATCCGCGCCGCTGACGCTGGTGGTCCAGGACCTGCCGGAACACATCCTCCCGGGTTCGGAGGAACTCGGTGACTATATGTCGCGCCTGGCCTGGCCCGAGGAGATCGCGGGCGTCGTCCTCGCCCAGGAAATCATGTTCCGGGACGCCGCGCTAGGCGACGCCCCGGCCCGCCCCGCCCGCCTCTTCTCCGGAGTGCTGCGCGTCGAGGACGTCGAACTGACGCTGCTCCAGCTGCGCCCCACCGAGGAGGAGCTGGTCGAGGCCGGCCCGTTCGCCGAGGACAAGATCGAACTGCGCGGCGGCCCGGAAGTCGCCCCCGGGGTGCTCCAGGCACTGCGTTACGGACTTGAGCAGGACCCGGAACACCTCGACTAGACTGTCCTGGACCATCACTTCCAAGGAGCCTGTGCCCCCGTGCGATTCC
Organism: Corynebacterium hylobatis; assembly: GCF_003955685.1. Lineage (GTDB taxonomy): Bacteria > Actinomycetota > Actinomycetes > Mycobacteriales > Mycobacteriaceae > Corynebacterium > Corynebacterium hylobatis. Next base: position 99,777 of record NZ_RXHJ01000015.1, on the reverse strand, counting down.
CACGCCCTGCCCGCCTGACCGCCGCATCCGCAGCGGTTCTGCTCAGCGTCGGCCTGACGGCGTGTACCTCCGGGGACCAGCCGGAGCCGGCCACCAGTTCGCCGGCCCCCTCCCCTACCGTCGTCTCAACGACAACCACCACACCGGTCGAGACATCGGAGGCGACGGAGACCACGGCGACGTCGACAAGCAGGGCGGGGTTGCCCGAGGACGTCGCCGAGGTGCAGGAGATCTTCTCCCCCATCGCCCCGGCGAGCCTGTTCGAGGAGTTCGACTCCTGCAACGCCAGCGGACTGGACAACGCCTGGGAGTGCTCGGGCCGGGAGGTGGGGCAGTTCCAGTTCTTCGAGTCGATGTCAAAGGCGGCGTCGACGACCCAGCTGATCACCGAGCTCCGCAGCTCACGGGTGGTGGAGGACACCGGCCGCAAGGTGGTCGGCTGGTCGACGCTGGGTACCACCGCCGTGATCACCGTCGTGGACAACGACCAAGGTCTGGTCATGCAGCAGATGGTCTCCTCGGACCGGGTGGACCCGGAGGAGAGGATCTACGAACTCGGCCTCGCGGAACCGCCCACGGCGGAGGAGGAACCCGAGGAGACCCCGGACCCCGAGAACTAGGAGCAGGTCTCGACATCGCGGCCGGCCCCGAAGTCGGCCATCGCGGTGATCGCCTCGTCCAAGGTTGCGACCTTCGCCACGACCATGTCGTTGCCACCGCCGAGCCCGCTGACCGCCTCGGCGCAGTTGGGGGCGGGCGCGAGGAAAAGCTCCACCCCGTCAGCGGCGGCGGCCCGGACCTTGTGCTCGATCCCACCGATGGAACCGACGGCGCCTTCCTCGGAGATGGTGCCGGTGCCGGCGACCTTCCGCCCGGCATTGAGCTCGCCCGGCGAGAGCTTGTCGATCACCGCCAGCGAGAAGATCATGCCCGCACTCGGGCCACCGATGTCCTGCAGGTTGAAGTTCACGTCCACCCCGTCGGTCGGCTGCGAGCCCATGAGCACGCCGAGCATGGCCATCTGCTCGTTCTGCGGGTTGGCGCCCAGTTCGATCTCCTCACTGACCTGCTCTCCACTACGCAGCAGCTCCAGGGTGACCGGCGCGCCGGGTTCCTTCGCGCGCACGATCTCCTGCACCTGACCGGGCTGATCCACCGCCTGCCCGTCGACGGCGACGATGACGTCCTCCGCCTCGATGCGCCCCGCGGCGGCGGTGTCGGGCAGCACGTCGACGACCGTGATCTCCACCGGGCGGCCGAGGTGATTCATCGCGGCCACCGTCGCCGCGGCCTCGGAGGAGGTGAAGGCCTGCCGGTTGGCCTGCTCGATCTCCTCCGGGCTCATGTTCGGCGGGAAGACCTGCTCTACGGGGACGAGCGTGTCGTTGGTGGTCAACCATCGGCTGAGCGCCTGGGCGAGGGTCATGTTGGAACGCACTGACACGGTGGTCATGCGCAGCTCACCGGTGGTGTCGTCGACGGGGGCACCGTCGATCTCGACGACCGGAATGCCCTCGACAGCGCCGAGGGTGTCGAACATCGGGCCCGGTCCTTCCGCCGCATAGGGCACGGTCAGAGAGATGTCCGTGCCCGGGATCCGGTCCATGGACACCAGGGCGGTCAGCAGGAGGACGGGGACGGCCCCCCAGGCGAGGGTCCGGATTCGGCGGCTGGCGCGGGTCGGCGTTGCATTCACGGTGAATCAGGGTACCTGTGTTCGCTGTCAGCGTTGCCCACCTCATGGCTTGTGGCGCATGCCGCCCGGTAGATTGGGAGCCATGAATACAGGCGGATTCGGCTTCTCCTTCGGACCAGGCGACGATGACGACGACGACAAGTCACGTCGCGATCAGAATCCCTTCGGCCCGTTCAGCTTCGGCGGGGCGGACGGATCGGGCGGGCTGGGTGACATGCTCAACCAGTTCGGTCAGATGCTCTCCGGCATGGGTTCCTCAATGAATTCCCCCGAGGGCCAGGGGCCCGTGAACTACGCGCTGGCGGAGCGCATCGCCCGTCAGCAGATCGGACAGGTCTCTGCTGTCCGCGCGCAGGACACCTCCGCGGTCGAGGAGGCCGTGCGGCTGGCTGACCTGTGGCTGGACGGGAGCACCGAGCTGCCCACCTCGGGAGGCAGGGTCGTGGCGTGGAACGCCGAGGACTGGCTGGCCGAGACCCTGCCCATGTGGAAGCGTCTGGTCACTCCGGTGGCCGAGCACATGAACGACGCCCAGCTCGCCTCCCTGCCGGAGGAGGCCCGGGAGATGGTCGGCCCGATGATGCAGATGATGAACCAGATGTCGGGCATGAACTTCGGCATGCAGCTGGGTAACGCTCTCGGTGACCTGGCGAAGCAGGCCCTGACCGGTTCCGATTTCGGCCTGCCGGTTGCCCCGACTGACGTCACTGCCCTGCTGCCGACGAACATCACGGCCGCCGGCGGCGAGCTCGATGTCCCCGGCCAGGAGCTGATGGTCTACATCGCCGCCCGCGAATCCGCCCGTCAGCGTCTCTACCACCACGTGCCGTGGCTGGTGGAGCAGCTGGTCTCCTCCGTCGAGGAGTACGCCGCCGGGCTGGTCATCGACACCTCGCACATCGAGGAAGCCACCCGCGAACTCAACCTGGAGTCCGGGGATCCGGCCGCCATACAGGACGCGATGCAGCGCCTGCAGGGCATGGACCTCTCCCCGCGCATCAGCTCCCGCAACGCCCAGGCCGTCTCCCGCCTGGAGACCCTGCTCGCCCTCGTCGAGGGTTGGGTGGAGTACGTGGTCACCCAGGCCATGGGTGAGCGTATCCCCTCCACCGGTGCGATGACCGAGGCGTGGCGACGCCGCCGGGCCACCGGCGGTTCCGCCGAGCAGGCCTTCGCCAAGATCGTCGGCATCGAGCTGGCCGCCCCGAAGGTCGCCGAAGCCGCGGAGCTGTGGCGCCGCGTGGACGTGGCCGTCGGCCAGAAGCGCCGCGACAGCGTATGGGAGCATCCTGACCTGTTGCCTTCCGCCGAGCACCTGGACAACTCCGCCGACTTCATCGACGGTCTCCTCGGCGAGGACGACATGGACGACTTCAACCGGGAGTTCGCCAAGCTCGAGGAGATGCTGCGCGAGCAGGACGACAGCGGCAATGATGATGACAAGGACGACGAGGGTCAGTCACGGGAGTAGGGGGCTCACTGCTTCCCGAAACGCTGATAGGCCTCCAGATAGCCCTTGGCCCGCTCGGCCTTCGGTGCCCGGTCCGCGTATTCCCAGAACTCCGGGCCGTGGCCGGTGATGAAGGTGTGCACCAGTTCGTGCAGGAGCACCGCGTCGAGCACGTAGTCGGGGACGTGCTGCAGCCGGTCAGTGAGACGGATGTCCCCGGTCGAGGGGGTGCAGGAACCCCAGCGGCTCTGCTGGTTGCCCACCCAACGGATCGATCCGACGGTGGCGCGTGAACCGAGGTGTTCGCGGTTCAGTTTTTCGGCCCGGTCCAGCAGGTCCTCGTCCGAGGTGGCCCTTGCCGTCGTTTTCTTCCGCATCCTGGCCACAATGTCTGCTACGGCCTTCTCCTCCTCGGCCCGGCTCATCCGGGCGGGGATGCGCACCACGATCCTCCCGTCCACGACGCGGGCCTGTACGGTGCGGTGGCGGCGGGGGGAGCGGATGACCTCTATCTCGGATGGCATGACACGGGATTCTATCTGTGTTCAACTGTCTGTAGGGGGGATGCACCATGTTCGAGTTGGCGGCCGGCGCGCATGTTTTTCTGCGTGGCCACGACGCCCTGCAGTTCGGTCTGGATGCCACGCGCGCGGGCATCATCGAGACCTCCCGTGCGCCGGTGCTCATGGCCACGCTGCTCTCGGCCCGCCGGCCCCGCCCGCGCGATGAGCTTGTCGACAGCCTCGTCACCGCCGGCCTGGGCCGGGAGGCGGCCGCCAGCCTCCTCGACGACCTCATCACCTACCGCATCCTCGTCGCCTCCGTGGAGCGGGAAGTCATCCTCCTGGGGCGGGGCCTGCTGGCGCAGACGCTCACGGAGCTGCTCGCGGGCAAGGGGATCACGGTCCGCTCCCCCATCCGCGGAGAATCCGAGTTCGCCTACCTCGCGGCCACCCGGGTCGGGGTCCCCGTCGTGGTGGTGGACCGGCTCGCCCACTCGAAGGCAATGGCGCCGATGCTCACCCGTTTCGCCCGGACGTGGGTGAGCTGTTCGGTGATCGACCACCGGGGGGTCATCGGCCCCCTGCGTATCGACGCCCACGGTCCCTGCCCCCTGTGCGCCGACCTGCACCGCACCGACGCGGACGCCTTCTGGCACCGGGTGGTCACCCAGCTCCCCGGTGGTCCTGCCCGCCCCGACCCGGCGGTGCTGGCGGCCACCGCCGCACAGGCCGCGGTCCTCGTCGCGGAGCTGGTGGGTGTTCCTCCCCCACCGGGTCACGCCCCACCTGTGCTCCTGCCCGGCGCGGTGCACACCGTGGACCCCTGGGCCGGGGTGCACCGGGAGACGATGGCGGTGCATCCGCGCTGCCCGGTGTGCTTCACCTACGGCTGAGAATTCACCGGAAGGAGGCCAGGACGCCGAGGAGCTGGGCGCCGTAGCGTTCGACCTTGACGGGGCCGACGCCGGGGACGTCGAGAAGCTCGGCGCGGCTGCCCGGCAGCGTCTCAGCCAGGGCCATGAGGGTCACGTCGGAGAAGACGATGTAGGCGGGCACGCCGGCCTCGCGGGCGGCCTCGGCACGCCAGGCACGCAGCGTCTCGAAGATCTCCTCATCGGCGCCGGAGGGGCAGTCCTCGTGCCTGCCCATGGTCTTCTCGGCGGGAGCGTCCAGTTCCCCGCCGCAGACGCGGCAGCGTTTCGGGCGGACCGTGCGGGCGGGCGCCTTCTCGATCTCCAGCTCCGGAACGATGCCGTCCAGGAAGCGGGTGCGGGTGCGGGATTTTCGGCCGCCCTCCTGCCGGGCCAGGGACCAGGAGAGGTGGAGGTGTTCGCGGGCGCGGGTGATGCCGACGTAGAACAGTCGGCGCTCCTCCTCGATCTGATGGTCACCGGCCTTGATGGCGTGGCTGATGGGCAGGGTGTTCTCCACGAGTCCGATGAGGAATACAGCGTCCCATTCCAGGCCCTTGGCTGCGTGCAGGCTTGCCAGGGTCACGCCTTCCATGGTGGGCGGGTGCTTCGACTCTGCCCGCTGGCGCAGCGCCCGGAGCACGCCCGTGAGGTCGAGGTCCGGGGTGGCGCGGATGAGTTCCTCCACCAGGTCGACCAGGGCAGCCAGTGACTGCCAACGCTCCCTGGCCTGCGCGCCCTCCGGCTCAGTGGGGGTCAGGCCGAAGGGGGCCAGGGCGGCCCGGGTGACGGCGACCGGGTCATCAGGCAGGTCGGTGCGCTGGGCTACACGGACCAGTTCGCTGATGGCCTGGCGGATCTCCGCCCGGTTGAAGAAGCCCTCGCCGCCGCGGACCTGATAGACGATCCCGGCGTCGGCGAGCGCCTGTTCGAAGGCCTGGGACTGGGCGTTGATGCGGTAGAGCACGGCGATCTCACTGGCCGGCACCCCGCGGTCGAGCAGGCTGAGGATCTGGCCGGCGACCTCCCGGGCCTCCGTCGGTTCATCGTCGTAGGCGTTGAAGGTCGGTGCCGGCCCGGGCGGGCGCATACCCTGCAGTTCCAGGCGGGTGCCGGCGACGCGTCCGGTGGCCCGGCCGATGACGGTGTTGGCCAGGTCGGTGATCTGCGGGGTGGAACGGTAGTCGCGCTGCAGCTTGACCACGGTGGCGTTGTCGTAGGTCCGGGGGAAGTCCAGCAGGAAGTCCGGGGTTGCTCCGGTGAAGGAGTAGATCGTCTGGTTGGCGTCGCCGACGACGGTCAGGTCGTCGCGGTCGCCGAGCCAGGCGTCGAGGACCCGCTGCTGCAGCGGGGTGACGTCCTGGTACTCGTCGACGACGAAGGTGCGGTACTGTTCGCGGAACTCATCGGCCACCCCGGGTGCGTTCTCCAGGGCGGCGGCGACGTGGAGGAGCAGGTCGTCGAAGTCGAGCAGCATCCCCTCGTCGGTGGTCTTGGCCGCCTCGTAGCGGCGGTAGACCTCGGCGACCTGCTCCGCCGGCACCGGCGGGGTGCGGGTGGAGTGGGCCACCCGGGCCGGGTACTGGTCCGGGGTGATCAAGGTGGCCTTGGCCCATTCGATCTCCCCGAGCAGGTCGCGGACGTTTTCGGTGGTCGACTGCACACCCACCCCACGGGCGGCGCGGCCGACGAGCGGAAATTTGTTGTCCACCAGCCGCCAGGGCAGGGAGCCGGCGACCTGGGGCCAGAAATAGGCCAGCTGGCGGCGGGCGGCAGCATGGAAGGTGCGGGCCTGCACCCCGCCCACCCCCATGACCCCGAGGCGGTGGCGCATCTCCCCGGCGGCGCGGGCAGTGAAGGTCACGGCCAGCACGCGGTTGGGGCTGACGAAGCCCTGGTCGATGAGGTGCGCGATGCGGTAGGTGATGGTGCGGGTCTTGCCGGTGCCCGCTCCGGCCAGGATGCACACCGGGCCCCGGGGGGCGGTGGCGGCGACGCGCTGGTCATCATCGAGGTCGTTCAGGTCAATCACAGGGCGTTCCTCCATGCCGTGATCATCGCATGCGCGATCGAACCGGGACGGGCCAGGGGTAGCTGATCCAGCTCCCCGCGGGAGACCCAGCGTGTCTCGGCGAGCTCCCCGTCGGTCTCACTGATGGCGTCCTCGTCCTCGGTGACGGAGGTGAAGCCGACCATGAGGGAACCGGTGACCGCCCACGGCTGGCTGCCCCAGTAGGCCACCTGCGAGACCCGGCGGCCGGTCTCCTCCCGTACCTCCCGGACGAAGGCCTCCTCGAGGTTCTCCCCGGGATCGACATAGCCGGCGATGAGGGAGAAGAAGCGTCCGTGCCTGGCGTTGCGGCCCAGCAGGATGCGTTCCTCGCCGGCGAGTTCCACCAGGCCGATGACGGCCGGGTCCACCCGGGGAAAGATCTGCCGGCCCTCCCCGCCGATGGCCACCACCCCGTCCTCGCTGAAGCTCAGGGGGCTGCCGTCCACGGGATCGTAGAGGAGCTGGCCGCGGTGCCGCAGCAGCGCCACAGCCCGGGACACGAGTCGGTCCTCCCCGAAGTGGCGGGGCTCGACGAGTCTTCCGCCGGCAGCCTCCGCCAGGGCGGCAACCACCTCGCGCTCCACGCTCACCGCGGTCAGCTCCGCGCTGACGAGGACTGTGTGCACGGCATCAGGGGCCGGCGGGGTACTGAACAGCAGCAACTCCCCCGCGGCCGTGACGGGCACCTGTCCGCCCGGAGCGATGGGCAGGTAACTCATCACGGGCGCCTCACCTCCTCCCCGGTGACGCGGCGGATATACAACAGCCGGTCGCCCGGTTCAACGGTCTCCGCCTCGGGTGAGTCGATGCGGTAGAGCTCACCGGAACGCACCAGTCCGAGCACGATGTCCGCCAGGTGGCGGGGGTTCGCACCGACCTCATCCTCGGCGATGGGCCGTTCCGCCACGGAGAAACCCTCGTCAGGGCTGAGCAGGTCCTCCATCATCTCCACGACCGTCGGAGTGACCGTCGCCAGGCCGAGCAGACGGCCGGCGGTCTCCGAGGAGATCACCACCGAATCCGCACCCGACTGCTCCAGAAGATGCTGGTTCTCCGATTCCCGGACGCTGGCGACGATCATCGCCGAGGGCGCCAGCTCACGCACCGAGAGAGTGACCAGCACGGCGGTGTCGTCCATGTTGGGGGCGACCACCACGGCGCGCGCCCGGGTGACGCCGGCGATCTTGAGCACGTCCGCCTTGGTGCCGGAACCGTAGACGGTGACCAGGCCCTGGTTCTCGGCCCGGGAGAGCGCTGACTTGTCGGTGTCGACAACCACGATCTGGTTGGGGGACAGCCCGTCGGCCAGCAGGGCCGAGACCGCCGAGCGGCCCTTGGTGCCGTAGCCGATGACGATGGTGTGGTTGCGCACGGTCTTCCTCCAACGCTGGATCTGCAGGGTCTTCCGGGAGTTCTCCGTCAGCACCGACAGGGTCGTGCCGACGAGCAGGATGACGAAGCTGATCCGGATCGGGGTGATGATCACGATGTTGATCAGCCGCGCCGACTGGGTCACCGGGGTGATGTCGCCGTAGCCGGTCGTCGACAACGACACCGCCGAGTAGTAGAAGGCGTCGATGAACGTCAGTTCCTCGCTGTAACCGCCCTTGTCCACGTAGACGATGAAGGCCACGGCGAACAACAGCAGAAAGGCGTAGAGCACCCGGCGCCCGATCAGCGACCAGGGGCTGGCCGCCACCGCTCCGGGGATGTTGATGATCCCCAGCAGCGCATGGTCAGGCAGCAGGCTCAGCTCCGTGTCACCACGGAACCGCTCCCGGATGCGGTTGCGCATGCCTGGCTCCTTCCTGCCGTGACGTACCGCCCTGTCTGGCTTCAGACTCTACTGGCTCGGGGCCGTGGCATGCGTGAGCAGTTCAACGAGTTCATCATGTCCCGGCAGGTCACGCGGCTCAAGCGTCTCGTTCCAGCCGACGTAGTGGAAGGCGGCACGCACAGAGCCCTCCCCGATGATCCGGCTCCACGCCTCGCGGTAGACCGCCAGCTGGATGATCGCAGCGCGGCGGTCCGGTCCGCTCGGGGGCCGGCCGGTCTTCCAGTCGACGATGAGCCAGCCGCCCGGGGTGTCCGGGTCGCGGAAGACCGCGTCCATGCGGCCGCGGACCACGACGTCGCCGATGGTCACCTCGAAGGGCTGCTCCACATGCGCCGGGGTGCGGTCAGCCCACGGGCTCTCCAGGAACTTCTCCTTGAGGTGCTCAAGTTCGTGGGCGTCGACGACCTCCTCGTCGATGCCGGGCAGCTGGTCCTCATCCAGCAGGGCAGTCGCGCCGAAGCGGTCCTCCAGCCACTGGTGGAAGGCGGTTCCGCGCTTGGCGTACTGGTTCGGACGGAAGGGCACGGGGCGGCGCTGGCGGCGGGCGAACTGCTCCGGGTCCTGCCGCAGGGCGACCAGGTCGGTGGCGGTGAGTTCGGCGGGCAGGGCCACCTCCACAACCGGGGCGAGCATCGCCTCGTGTTCCGCGATGAGCGCCGTGATCTCCGCCTCCCAGAACTCATAGGTCTCGCCGGCGCTGGACTCCGGCAGCTGGATCATCGCCTCCCGGACCAGTTCCGCGCCGGCCAGGGCGTCCGGATCAGGGTGCAGGTCCGGGAAGCTGCCTTTCCGGGGTGCCTCCTGCTCCTGCGTCCCGGTGGCCTCAGACTCGTCCTCCCAGGCCACGACCGTATCAGGGGCCAGGTCACGGAGGCGTTCAAGGTGCTCGTAGGGCCGGGCGCTGGTGGACTGGGCGGAGCCGGTCACCAGCAGGACCCGCTCGGTACGCGTGATGGCCACGTAGAACAGCCGGGTGGCCTCTTCGGCCTCGGCGGCGCGGCGGTCGCCGATGTACTCCTCCGCCAGGTCCTGGAATTCTTTCCGGTCATCCGCGGCCAGGGCTCCGAAATCCGGGTCCGGCACCCTGGTGATGTTGCTGAGGAAGGTGGAGGCCTTCGCCGACCAGGTGCCGGAATCGGTGTGCAGGACACAGACCATGTCCCACTCCAGGCCCTTGGCCTTGTGGGAGGTGAGGATCTGCACGCGGTCACCGCGCTGGGTGACCTCGCCCGCTGCCAGCCCCTTCTCGTGGTCTGAGGCAAGGCGGAAGTAGTCGAGCAGCCCGCCCAACGAATCACCGGAGTAGCCGGCGACGTGGCCGGCCAGCCGGTCCAGATGCACGGGGCCGATGTCACTGCGGCGGGCCAGGACCTCGGTGCGCACACCGAAGACCTGCTCGATGTCCGCGAAGAGGTCCGGCAGCGACTTACCCAGGCTGTGGGTACGGAGCCGGCGCAGGCGGGAGGACAACCGCTCCAGGCGACGTACGCCGTCCGGTGAATACCGGGAACGCTCCCCCAGGTCGGCGACGGCGTCCGTGAGCCCGCTGATCTGCTCGGGCGGGTCGGCGGTAAGTTCCGCCAGCTGGGACACCAGCCTTTCGAGGGGTTCCGCGGGGTGCTCGGTGCGCTGCCCGTGGCCGGTGAGGTTGCGGGCGCGGCGGGCCAGGGCAACCAGGTCCGCAAGGCCGAGCCCGACCATCGGACCGGTGAGCACCCGCAGGGCGGCGGTGGTGTCGCCCGGTCGGATGAGCATGGTGGCCACCGCGACGATGTCGGCGACCTCGGGTTCGTTGAGCAGCCCGCTCAACCCCACCACCTCATAGGGGATACCGCGGACGGCCAGGGCCTCCGCGATGGGGCCGGTGTGTTTGTTCTTGCGCACGAGCACCGCCCCGGAGAAGGTCTCCCCCGCCTCCTGCTTCGCGTGGTACTCGGCGGCGAGGCGGTCGGCTACGTAGTTGACCTCGTCGTCCGGATCTCGCCACCAGCCGAGGGTGACGTCACCGGCGGGGGCACCGGGGCGGGGGTCGAGGGGAGCGACGGCCCGGTCGGCACCGTGTCCGAGGACCTCGGTGGATACGGCGTTGGCCAGGGTGAGGATCTCCGGGGGGTTGCGCCAGGAGACGGTCAGCTCGCGTTTGGGGGCCGGGGCGTCGTCGACGGGGAAATCCTCGACGAAGGCGGTGAGGTTGGCGGCGGTAGCGCCGCGCCAGCCGTAGATCGACTGCATGGGGTCACCGACGGCGGTGACGGTCAGGCCGGGGTCCTCGGCCGCGAAGAGACTGCGCAGCAGGACGCGCTGGGCATGGGAGGTGTCCTGGTACTCGTCGAGCATGACCACCCGGAAGCGGCGCCGCTGTCCGGCGCCGACAACAGGGTTGTCGCGGGCGAGTGCCGCGGCGACGGACATCTGCTCGTTGAAGGTGACCACGCCACGGTGATCGAGTTCCTCCCGTAGTGCCTCGACCAGGGGCAGGTACTCCAGGCGGGTCTCCTGGGTGTCCAGCCAGCCCTGGACTATTTTGTTCAGGGCGTCGCTCTGTCGCTTGCCCTTGGGCAGGTCGACGACGGTGTCCACCAGTGCGCGGGACTCGCTGATGATCTCCTCGGCGGTGATCACCTGGTTGTTCATCTCGTCGACCAGGTCGATGAGGTTCTTCGTCACATTCGCCACGGTCTGCGTGGCGGTCAGCTTCCCGCGGTAGTTGGTCACCACCTCGTGGGCAATGGCGTAGCGCTCGGCATCGGTGATGATCCGCGCGGTGGGTTCGACGGGGACAAGCAGGCCGTATTCGCAGATGAGCTGGCCGGCATAGGAGTCGTAGGTCGACACCGCCGGCGACTGATTGACCAGCTTGTCCGCCAGCTGACCGCTGGGGTCGAGGTCGCGGACCTTCGGGGTGCCGGCGAGGGTCTGCAGCCGCTGCCGGATACGACGACCGAGTTCCTGGGCGGCCTTACGGGTGAAGGTCAGGCCGAGAATCTGGTCCGGGGTGGCGTAGCCGTTGGCCATGAGCCACACGACGCGGGAGGCCATGGTCTCGGTTTTGCCGGCGCCGGCGCCGGCGACGACGAGCAGCGGGCCGGGGGCGTCGCCGATGATGGCGGACTGCTGGTCGGTGGGGCCGTGTGCCTGCCCGAGCACCCGGGAGAGCAGGAGGGGTGAGATGTCAGACACGGGTGGTGGCCTTTCCTTCGGGCTGGAGCGGACAGATTGTCCGCACTGCGCAGCGTTCGCAGTTGTCGTTTATGCGTGCGGTCAGCGTCGGGCCGGCCAGCTCGGTGACGAGGCCGGGCAGCTGGGCGGCGAATTCCGCGAGTTCCTCCGGGGAGTGGGCGGTCTGTTCCCGGGTGCTCGCCGTCTTCGTGCTGCTGCCGGGATAGACCAGCACGCCACCACCGACGGGCAGGCCCTCCTCCCCCGGCGCGGGGTCGGTGATCCGGTCACCGTCCAGCACACCGTTGCGCAGGGCGAGCTGGTAGGCGGTGAGCTGGACGTGCCGCTGGGCGGCGTCTTTGCTGGGCACGGTGGTGCCGGTCTTCAGGTCGACAACCCAGTGCTCGCCGGAGGCGTCCTTCTCAAGCCGGTCCATGCGTCCGCGGATGCGCACGCCCTCGGTGACCTGGACATCCAGGTCGAGCTCGACACCGACCTGGGTGTAGGTGCTGCGTGACTGGGCCAGCCACTGGCTGGTGCGGTCGAGCAGGCGCGCCACGGACTCGTGTTCGAGGGCGACCCGCCAGGCGGGGTTGTCCTGCAGCTGTCCCCAGGAGGCCAGGGTCAGGTCTTTCGCCTGCTGCGTGTCGACACCGTTTCCCACCGCCTCCAGGTAGGCGTGGACGAGGGTGCCCCGGGTGAGCGCGGCGGGGGTGTCCTCCTCGGTGATCAGCCGCTGGATGACCTCCTGGAGGGGGCACGCCAGCAGGCCCTCGATGCGGGAGGGCGAGAGGGCGTCGGCCTGCGGCAACTGCTCCATCGTCGACGGCCGGGTGGTGGTCCACCAGTCCTTCGGGTCCGCCCCGGGAACCCCTGCAGCGGCCAGGCGTGCGAGTTGGCGGGCGGCCTGGGTGCGTTCGTCGGCACGCGCGGCCGGGTCGCAGACCACCCGGCGCAGCTCCGCGAGCAGGGAAGGGACCGACAGCAGACGCACGTGCAGGGGTTCGTAGTCTGCGGTTTCGCCGGCCGGGTCCGCGGAGAAACGCTGGATCTCCAGGTCATGGGTGGTGGCGAACTCCCCCACGAAGCGGGAGGGCTCGGTGGGTTCATCGGCGTCCGGACAGTACGCGGCGGTGACCAGCAGCCGGGTGGTGGCGCGGGTGGCGGCGACGTGGAAGAGGCGGCGTTCCTCCTTCAGCCGGTCGGCGGTGTGGGAGACGATGGCGTCGGGGTCGACACCGGCGTCGAGAAGCTCGACGAGCTCCTCCTGGTCGAAGAGTGAACCGGTCTCCCCGAGGGAGGGCCACTCCCCTTCCTGCGCGCCGGCGAGGACGACGTGCCCCCACTGGGCGCCGACGGTGCCGTGGGCGGTGAGCAGGGTGACCGCCTCCGGGGTGGCGGAGCGGCGGTCACGCACACCGGTGGGCAGCTCCTGCTCGGTGATGTGGGCGATGAAGCCGTGGATGGAGCCGGTGGGGCGGCGCTCGGCGTAGTCGCCGGCGGCGTCGAAAAGCGACATCATGGCGTCGAGGTCGCGGTCGGCCTGAGAGCCGCCGGCCCCGCCGCGCAGGGAGGCGGCGAGCAGATGGTCGGACAGGCCCGTGGCGGACCACACCGCCCACAGGACCTCCTCCACGCTGCCACCCGGCAGGGCCGCGCGGCCGGCCCCGAGCACGCCGCAGATGCGGGTGAGGATGGCCTGTTCGCGTTCGGTGAGCAGGCCCCCGAAGTCGGGCATCTCCGCGTCGGGCAGCAGCAGGCCGCGCAGGGTGTCGATGCCGCGGGTGGTGGGGTCGAAACGCCGCAGCCCGCGGATGAGGCGCCGCAGCGTCACCGGGTCGGCGCCGCCCACGGGCCCGAGCAGCAGGTCCTCCAGCTCGGCGGGGTTGAGCTCCTCGGTGAGCGCGCGGATGCCCAGCAGCAGGTTGGAGACGATGCGCTGCTCGGTCAGCACCACATCCGTCGGGCTGATGTGCACAGGTACGCCGGCGGCCAGCAGCGCCCGGCGCACCGCGGCGAGCTGCCCGGTGGAACGGACGATGACGGCGATATCGGACCAGGCCACCCCCTCGAGCAGATGCGCGCGGCGGATCCGGTCGGCGATGAGCGCATTCTGGGTCGGCGGCGAATCGACGACGACCACCTCCCGCTCCGGGTTCCGGCGGGTGGCGGGCAGGACGATCTCGCCGTCGACGGGCAGTCCGGTGAGGAATTTCGGGGAGGCGCCCCGGAAGTGGAAGATCGACTGCTGCGGGTCACCGCCCACCACAACCAGCTCCGTGCCGGGAATGAGCCGGCGGACCAGCTCCGCGGAGGTCGGGTCAAGGTGCTGGGCGTCGTCGACGATGAGGGTGTGCCAGCGGGAGGACAGGGGCTTCTCCAGGGCGGCGGCCACCAGCTCGGAGGCCGAGTAACTGGTGTAGCTGGAGGCTGCCGACAATGCCATGGTCTGTTCATACTCCCGTAGGAAACCCCCGGCGGCGGTCCAGATCGGGCGCCCGTAGCGGTGGCCGAGTTGCTCGAGACGCTCCGGCGACAGTCCGCGTTCGGCGGCGCGCAGGAGGAAGTCACGCAGCTGGCGGGCGAAACCGACGAAGGTGAGCGCCGGGCGGTGTTCGGCCGGCCAGGTGCCGCGGCCCTCCTCCGCATGGCCGGTGAGCAGTTCGCGGATGACGGCATCCTGCTCCGCACCCGTGATCAGGCGGACCGGTTCCTCGGAGGCGTCGCGCAGCAGGGCGAAAGCCAGGGAGTGCACGGAGCGTACGAGCGGGGCCTCGGAGGCGAAGTCCGTGCCCGCCAGTCGGCCGGTGATCTCCCGGCGGATGCGCGCCCCGGTCTCCTTGGATGAGGCGACGACGAGGATGCCCGTGGGGTCCTGGCCGGCGTTGATGCGGGTCAGGACCGTGTCGATGAGCAGGCTGGTCACCCCCGAGCCCGCCGGACCGGTCACCCGCCAGGTGCCGGTGCAGGGCAGGTCCGTCCCCCAGCTGCGCTCGGGCAGGTGCGTGTCACGGGGGACGAGCCGGACCTCGGGGATCGGTGGAAGAGTGGCCGGAGTGATCATGTCTAGATTGTGTCAGCAACCCGCGACATGAGCAGATCCTCCACCCGCCGGATGTGGGCACGGGCGTTCGAGGAGGAGGCCGGGTGCAGGTCATTGATGTGCCGACGGTAGGCCACCGCCCGCAGAAGCAGCTGGTCGATGTCGGGCAGCTGGCGGAAACGGTCGATGACGCCGTCATCCACCGCCCCGGCGATCAGCCCGTCGACGATGACCAGCGCCGCGGTGTAGCCGTGCGGGCGGGGCGCGGAGAAAGGCACCAGCTCCGTCACCGCGGGTGTCTGCGTGCCGTGGTAGAGCGTGCAGGCCAGCAGGTCGGCATGCCCGACCTGCACGGCACCGGTGAGCTGCCGGTACTCCGGCGCCGACTCCTCCCAGGCCCGTTGGTCGGCGAGCACGAAGGGATCGGCCTGCTCCGGTTCCGGCGGCTCCGGCTTGTCCGCCAGGGCATCGGCCAGGCGCAACGCCACCAGCACAGTCTCATCCACCCGGCGCGAGAGTTCCCCGTCGATCCAGGTGGAGGCCTTCCACCCGGCCACGACGAAACGACCGTCGGTGGAGCGCACCGGCCGGGCCAGGCGCACCCCGTCGATCTGGAGGGTGCCCCGCAGCTTGGCGGACCAGCCGGCCGCCACGCCGCTGGCGCGGGAGTAGACGACCGGGCCGATCCGCCAGCCGTTGTCCCAGGCATGGCCGGCGGGTTCCGGCACGCCGGATTCGCCCTGGAAGGCACTGACGACATGGTTGGGGACGGTCTCCTGGATCATGCCCGGAGACTCCATGTGTTCCGGCTGTCCAGGTCAGAGCACCGCCGGCCGCGGGTACGGCCACGGGTTGTACACACAGGTGACGTTCTCATCCGGGTAGACCTCCTCGGGGCTGAAGGAATTCAGCTCCGCGTTGTTGAGGGAGAGGGTCTGCTGCATCATGATCGGTGCGAGCTCACCCTCCCCGCCACAGGCTTCATGGGCGGCGAAGCCCAGCCCGTGGCCGACCTCGTGGTTGATCAGGTACTGGCGGTAGGAACCGAGGTCCCCCTCGAAGGGGGCGGCTCCGCGTACCCAGCGGGACTCGTTGATGATCACCCGGCTCTCCTCGCCGAGGCGGATGTGGCAGCTGGTCTCCATGGCCAGATCCTCCCCGCCGCAGATCTGCCGGGTGGTGCCCACGCTGGTCAGCTGGATGCGCATGTCCGGGTGGTCCTCCGGTCCGACGTGCTCGAAGCGGAAGGCCGGGTCATTGATCCACCCTTTGGGGTTGGCTAACGTGGCATCGACCATCGCAGCGAGGGCGTCATCGCCGCCGGAACCGGAGGTGTCCACCCCGTCCTCGACCTCGATGACATAGCGCAGGACCCGTTCGTGGCCCTCGCCGACCGTCAGGCCGGGGGCACCGACCACCCGGTAGGTGCCCGCGCCCTGTTCGGCGTAGGGGCCACCGGGTGGCAGCTGGTCGGGGGCCAGATGTTGCTCGGGGTCGTCCGCCGGGTCAGGGCCGGGGCGGCCTGTGTTCTGCGGGTGGTCGGCAGATTCCGAGGTGACGTTCACTGCACCGGGATCCTGGGCGTCCTGTTGCGCGGGTGCGCTGAACACGTCGATCAGCACCCAGACGGTGATGACGACGAGCACAGGGATGGCATAGGCACGCCACCCCAGTTCACGGGCGTAGCGGACCATGGGGGTCACGCGGGAACCAGGACTCATGGGGTCTTTCGGTGGAACGGGGCGGGTGATGGCCGGGCCTGCGGCCCTGGGCGTCAGGCGCCGGCGAAACCGACGAAACGCTGGGTGGTGGTGCCGAGTTCGACGTAGGCGATCTGGCGGGCCCGGACGATGTACTTCACGCCCTTGGCATCGGTCAGCTGCAGAGTCGCGGCGTCGTTGGACAGGGCCTCGGTGACCTGCTCGGCCACCTCGTCCTGGTTGGTGTCGGTGGTGATCACGAGCTCACGCGGGGATTCTACAAATCCGATCTTGATATCCATGGGCCCCATCATAGACGGGTGCCGATAGTATCTATGTTGTGTCTGCACATACTCCGTCCAAGCCGGATTCCCCGACCTTCGCCGAACTTGGTGTGGCGGTGGAAATCTGTGAGGCGCTCGCCACCGAGGGCATCACCCGGACCTTCGCGATCCAGGAGCTCACGCTCCCCCTCGCCCTCGACGGGACCGACCTCATCGGTCAGGCCCGCACGGGCATGGGCAAGACCCTGGGTTTCGGTGTCCCCCTCCTCGACCGGGTCTTCGACTCGGCGGAAGTGGAGGAACTCGACGGCACGCCACGCGCCCTCGTGATCGTCCCCACCCGTGAGCTGGCGGTGCAGGTGGGTGATGATCTCACCCGGGCCGCCGCAAAACTCCCGGTACGCCTGACCACCATCTACGGTGGCCGCCCCTACGAGGAGCAGATCGAGGCGCTCCGGGAGGGTATCGACGTCGTGGTCGGCACCCCGGGCCGTGTCCTCGACCTCCACCAGCGCGGGGACCTGCAGCTGGACCGGGTGGCGGTGCTCGTGCTCGACGAGGCCGATGAGATGCTGGATCTGGGTTTCCTGCCCGACATCGAGAAGATCCTCCGTGCTCTGGAGCACGAGCACCAGACGATGCTGTTTTCAGCGACGATGCCGGGGCCGATCATCACCCTGGCGCGCAGCTTCCTGAAGCAGCCGGTGCACATCCGTGCGGAGGAGGTCGGTTCCGCCCAGACCCATGCCACGACCAGGCAGGTCACCTTCCAGGCGCACCGGATGGACAAGGCGGCCGTGACCACCCGGATCCTGCAGGCGCAGGGGCGCGGGAAGACGATCATCTTCGCCCGCACGAAGCGCACCGCCGCCGAGGTCGCCACCGAGCTGGCCGGGCGTGGTTTCGCGGTGGGTTCCGTCCACGGTGACATGGGCCAGCCCGCCCGGGAGAAGTCGTTGGCGGCCTTCCGGGACGGCACGATCGACATCCTGGTGGCCACCGACGTGGCCGCCCGCGGCATCGACATCGACGACGTCACCCACGTGATCAATTATCAGACGCCGGATGACCCGATGACCTACGTCCACCGCATCGGGCGTACCGGTCGCGCCGGTCACTCGGGTACGGCGATCACCCTCGTCGGTTACGACGAGCTGGCGAAGTGGAAGGTCATCAACGACGAGCTCGGCCTGGACACCCCGGAGCCGCCGCAGTGGTTCTCCACCTCACCCGAGCTTTTCGACGCCCTCTCCATCCCCGAGGGCGCCCAGGACTCGGTCGGCCGTCCGCGGCGGGTCTTCGGTGGTCCCGCTGCCGCTGTGCGGGGCCATGCCCCGCGCCCGCCCCGCCGGAAGCCCCGGCGCTGATGGTCCGACCCCTGCGGCGGACCCGCGGCGACCTCATCGCCACCGGGGCGATCGCCGCAGTCTCGCTCATGGCGGTCGCGGGGGTGTGGGCCACCGCCCCCATCCGCGGGTCCGAGCTCACCCCCGCCGCCACCGAGTACGTCGCCGCCCCGGCGCTGTCGACCATCCCGGACAGCCTCACCCAGGTGTGGGCGCTGGCCGACACCCCCCTGCCCGGTGTCCACCGTCCCGTCATCGTCGACGGGCTCGTGGTCACCCATGCCGACCGCACCGTCACCGCCTCCGACCCGGCGGGTGAGACGGTGTGGACCTACCGCCGGGATCTTGACCTGTGCTCCCTGGGGGCGGCGTGGGGGCGGGTGGTCACCACCTGGCGGGCACCGAACGGTTGCGGTGATGTCGTGGCCCTCGACGCTGATTCCGGCACCTACAACGCCACCCGCAGCGCGGTCTCACCCGATGAGGTCGTGGCGGTGGCCTCCAACGACCGGATCGGCACGGCGGCCGGCCAGCGGCTGGAGCTGTGGCGTTCCGACATGGTCCGCACCGTCGAGTACGGCGAGGTCGAGGGCATCCAGGAACCCCGGCTGCAGCCCCACCCGGACTGCCGGATCACCTCCGCGCTGACGCGCACCGATCTGCTGGCGGTCACCGAGGTCTGCCCCGACGGGCAGGGCACCTGGCTGCGTTTCCAGGACACCACCCCGGAGCAGGCCCGCGCCCCGGAGATCAGCGCAGACGTGCAGCTGGACCACCCGGAGGCCCGTCTCATGGCCATCGGCCAGGAGGGTGCCGCGGTGTACCAGCAGAATGAGCTCATCTCTTTCACCGAGGGCGGCCAGGAGGTCGAACGGCGTGCTGTGCCGCAGGTCCCGTGGGCTGATCAGGACCTGCCCTTCGCGCCGGTCACCGCCGATCTGCCGCACCACATGAGTTTCTTCGACGGTCAGAGGCTCTACCTGCTGTCCCCGGCCAACCTCACGGTCCGGCATGTCCTGGAGGACGCCGTGGGCACCGGGGTGGCCGTCGACGGCCGGCTGCTCATGCCTACCGCCGAGGGCATCGCGGTGGTCAACTGGGACACGGGGGAGACAGAAAAAACCATCCCGGTCGACCGCGGGGGCCACGACGGGATGGTGACGTTGGGTGTGGTGGGTGACACGGTCGTCGAGAAGCGGGGCGGACTGACCGTCGGCCTGCGTCAGGCCTGGTAGCGGGCCTCCGACCACGCGAAGGAGTTCCGGTTGAAGAGGAAGTACAGCGCGAGGGCGGCACTGACGGCCGTGAACACGCCGAAGGGCCAGGCGCCGCCGGTGAACATGAAGTAGGCGACGCCCAGCAGGATGATCTCCAGGAGGACGATCGGCCCACGCCCCCACTTGTTGCCTCGCAGCATCGATATCGCGCCAGCCAGCACGGTGCCGAAGATGATGAGCATGAAGATCGCCGTGCCCGTGCCCACCCACCCGATGTTGGAGGTGTCGGAGACGAGCGAATGCTCCTCCGCTCCCGTGATGTCACGGAAGACAAGGAAAGCGGCGAACGCGAGGGCGATCACCGACTGCACGATGGCGATGATGCCGGCCCATCGGATCTGGGCGGGCGGCTGGGGGCGGCTGTTCACGTCGGTCACGGCACCTGAGTCTATACACAGTGGTGACACCGGGGTCAGGAACCCTGTTCAGGGGTCATCGGCCGAAAACAGATTTGACGTTCCAGCTGGAGTCATGCATCAGGGGAAACGCCCATTAATGCAGGTCAGAAGCGTTGTTGAAAAGTGTCCAAACAGTGACACAGAACACTTTACAGTCTTCACAAAGCATATAATTGAGTGAGTTCCATCACATTTGACGGTTTACCTCTAGCGCACTTGGCGTTCACATGTCATTATTCTCAGGTAGCAAAAACAGCCGGGCAATGAACCGGCACTTAACCCTGAGACACCAGAGGGTTAACGCAATGTGAACCGAGGTAGGGGCCAACAGGTCCCGGCCCGACACCGTAGCGACTGCAACTTTAACGACGGCCCCTCCAGCAGAGGCCTCATCTGGTGCGCATTTGATTGCCCGTATTTCACGTACTGCCTTTTAAGGAGAATCAACCATGTCTGACTGGCGCCACGAAGCTGTCTGCCGCGACGAGGATCCCGAGCTCTTCTTCCCCGTCGGTAACTCCGGCCCCGCCCTGACCCAGATCGCCAAGGCCAAGATCGTCTGCAACCGCTGCCCCGTCACCTCCCAGTGCCTCAAGTGGGCCCTCGAGTCCGGCCAGGACGCCGGCGTCTGGGGCGGTCTGTCCGAGGACGAGCGCCGCGCACTCAAGCGCCGCAACTCCCGTGGCCGCGGCCGCACCCGTGTTGCTGCCTGAGCACACACCTGAATTTTCCGCCACCGGTCCCGAGCGCTAGAGTTGGTGGGATCTGTCCATCACCTCACCCAAGGAGAATCACATGAGCAAGCGTGGTAGCAAGCGTCGTGCCCGCCGCAAGAAGAGCGCAAACCACGGCAAGCGCCCGAACTCCTAAATCAGGAACGTAGAACGGCGAAAAGGACCGCCCCCGCATTTGCGGGGGCGGTCCTTTGTTCTTCCTGTCGCCGGGGTCGAGATCACCTCCCCGAAAGAGCCTCGTCGAGAGGGCGCGGAAAATGGGCCCCGGGGCACCCATCTCGACGGGGTGGTCTCGACTCCGCCGGAGGGTGCAGGCTACGCCCGGAAGCGCGTCACCCGGATCTGCATGGTGATGCGCTCGCGCAACTCAGCCGGGGCCTCCACCTGGGCGGTGCAGCAACGCTGCAGCATCGCCCGGATCTCCTGCTCCGACTGGAGGCGTCCGTAACACTGGGGGCAGTCGGAGATCGATGCGATCAGCTCGCGGGCCTGTTCCGGGGTGGTGCCCGGGTCGACGAGTTCGCAGAGCTGGGACTGGATGTCATCGCAGCTGCAGCCGCAGGGTTCCTTCACTTCTTGCTCTCTTCCCGGGTCGTGATGTCCATGTCGGGGTGGTTGAGTCCGATCCCCTGTTCATGTGCCACCTCTTTCAACAGCTGCCGCAGCTGTTTTCTTCCCCGGTGCAGGCGGCTCATCACCGTGCCGATGGGCGTACCCATGATCTCGGCGATGTCCTTGTACGCCAGGTCCTCCACATCCGCGTAGTAGACGACCATGCGGTAGTCCTCGGAGAGCTGGTTCATGGCGTCGGCGATCTTGCCGTCGGGCATGTTCTTCAGCGCGGCCACCTCAGCCGATTCCAGACCCGTCGAATCGTGGGAACTGGTGGTGTAGAGCTGGTAGTCGCTGATCTCCTCGGTCGGCGACTGGATGGGCTGGCGCTGCCGCTTCCGGTAGACGTTGATGTAGGTGTTCGTCATGATCCGGTACAGCCAGGCCTTGAGGTTGGTGCCGGGTCTGAAGGAGTGGAAGGCGTTGAAGGCCTTGAGGTAGGTCTCCTGGACGAGGTCCTCGGCGTCAGCCGGGTTACGGGTCATGCGCAGGGCACCGCCGTAGAGCTGGTCAAGCAGGGGCAGGGCCTCCTCCTCGAAGCGGGTGGCGAGCTCAGTGTCCGACATCGGCGCCTTTCTTGAGACCTGGAGCATTCTGTTCCAGTGTAGTGGAGTGCCCACACCCGCTGTCCGTCTGCTCATCGACGCCGCCGTCCCCCACCGCCCCGTCACCTTCGAGGCAGGTGCCGGCAATTTCGGTGCGGCCGCCGCTGCTGCCCTGGGGGTCGACCCGGGGATGATCCTCAAGACCCTCATCGTCGATACCGGGACGGCCCTGGCCGTGTGCTGCGTGCCGGTGTCCGGGAAGCTCAACCTGAAGAAGGCGGCCGCCGCCCTGGGCGTGAAATCGGTGACCATGGCCGATCCGCGCAAGGCCCGGCGGGCCACCGGCTACGTACCGGGCGGTATCTCCCCGCTGGGGCAGAAACAGAAACTGGTGACGGTGATTGACGCAGGTGTCGAGAAGCAGCCGGAGGTCTACGTCTCCGGAGGCCGCCGCGGACTGGACATCGCCCTGTCACCGCAGGACCTGGCGCGGCTGACCGGGGCTCAGTTCTCCGCGATCAGCTCCGGGTAGTCGTTGCGGGTGTTGCCCACCGCCTTGTCCACCGGCCGGATGCCCAGCTGCTCCAGATAATCCACCGGGGTGGGGTGGAGTAGTTCAGCGGCCTGCTCAGCGGTACCCATGGTCCACTGCTCCACCTCCTCCTCGGTGAGGAAACGCGGCAGCCGGTCGTGCAGCCAGGCCAGCGGTCCCGCGGAGTCCGTGGTCACCATCGTCGCGGAGAGCCGGTCCAGGCCCGTCGCCCACAGGGCGGCGGCCCACATGATCCGTCCCTCCCCCGGGCTGACGAAATACGGGCGTTTACCGCTGCCGTCGTCGTGCCACTCGTAGTAGCCGTCCATGGGGATCAGACCGCGCTGGCGTCTGAAGGCGTCCCGGAAACTCGGTTTGGTGGCCACCGTCTCGCCGCGGGCGTTGAACAGCGGCGGTCCGGTCTCGTCCTTCTTCCAGTGCGGGAGCAGGCCCCAGCGGGCCGGGTCGAGCCGGGCCTCCGGCAGTGCCAGACGCACCACGGGCACCATCTGGGTCGGCGCGATATTGTATCTGGGCCCTGGCGTACCCTCCGGCGCATGGACCTCGGTGACCCCGGGAAGGGCGCCGACGTGGGCGAGCAGGGACTCATCGGTGGTGTAGAGAACGAAGCGACCGCACATAAGATCTATTATGGACGACATGACCGCCCCCTGGCCCGCGCCCACTGCTCACGGACCGATCCGGTGGACCCAGCACATCCCCGGCTCCAAGTCGATCACCAACCGTGCCTACATCCTCACCGCCCTCGCCGACTATCCGTCGGTCATCGAGAACGCCCTGCGCTCACGCGACACCGACCTCATGGCCGATGCCCTGCGCACCCTCGGTGTGGGGATCCGCGACACCTCCGAAGGCGTCCGCGTCGAACCCGGGCCACTGCACGGCGGTGAAGTCGAGTGCGGCCTGGCCGGCACGGTGATGCGTTTCGTCCCGCCGCTGGCTGCGCTGGCCACCGGCACCGTCGTCTTCGACGGCGACCCGCAGGCCCGGGTCCGCCCCATGAACACGATCCTCGACGCCCTGCGCACCCTCGGGGTGGAGATCACCGGCGACACCCTGCCCTTCACCGTCGAAGGCGGGGGCACCCCCGCCGGCGGCACCGTGGAGATCGACGCCTCCGGCTCCTCCCAGTTCGTCTCCGGCCTGCTGCTCGTCGCCCCGCGCTTCGCCGAGGGCATCACCGTCCGCCACACCGGCCCGAAACTGCCGAGCCTGCCCCACATCGAGATGACCGTGGCCATGCTGCGCCGCGCCGGTGTACGCGTCGACGTCTCCGAGAACACCTGGAAGGTCCACCCCGGCCCCGTCCAGGGTCGTACCTGGCATGTGGAGCCGGACCTGTCCAACGCCACCCCCTTCCTCGCCGCGGCGGCCGTCACCGGCGGCACCGTGTGCATCCCGCACTGGCCGCTGGACACCACCCAGCCCGGTGACGTCATCCGCGACATCCTCGAGCGCATGGGCTGCGAGGTCGAACTCATCGCCGCCGAACAGGGCCCGGGCCATGACCTGCGGGTCACCGGACCGGACAGCGGCCAGCTCAAGGGCATCCACCTGGACATGTCCGACATCGGGGAACTCACCCCCACCGTCGCGGCGCTGGCCGCCCTGGCCACCACCCCCTCCGAGCTGACCGGCATCGCCCATCTGCGCGGCCACGAGACCGACCGCCTCGCGGCGTTGAGCACCGAGATCAACAAACTCGGCGGGAACTGCCGCGAGCTTCACGACGGCCTGCTCATCACCCCCACAGACCTCCACGGTGGGGTGTGGCACTCCTACGCCGACCACCGCATGGCCACCGCCGGCGCCATCATCGGCCTGGCCGTCGAAGGCGTCGAGGTCGAGGACGTCCAGACCACCGCCAAGACCCTCCCCGGCTTCGAGCACATGTGGGAGGACATGGTCCATGGGTGATGCGCGTGGCTAACCGACAGTGGGACGAATCCGACATCCGCATCCGCCCCAACCGCCGCGGCACCCGCCCGCGCACCAAGGACCGTCCCGCTCATGACGACGCCGAATTCGGCATGGTCGTGACCAAGGACCGCGGCCGCTGGGGTGTCGTGCTCGACGGGCGGGAGGAACCGATCATCGCCATGCGGGCCCGCGAGATGGGCCGCACCGCCGTCGAGGTCGGCGACCGCGTCGGACTCGTCGGTGACACCTCCGGCCGGGAGGGCACGCTGGCGCGCATCGTCAAGCTGGAGGAACGCACCTCCGTGCTCCGGCGCACCGCTGACGACACCGACCCCTACGAACGCATCGTCGTGGCCAACGCCGACCAGCTGCTCATCGTCTCCGCCGTCGCCGACCCCCCACCCCGCTCCGGCTTCGTGGAGCGTGCCCTCATCGCCGCTTTCGTGGGCAACGTCGAACCCATCCTCTGTCTGACCAAATCCGACCTGACGGACCCCGCCCCATTCGCCGCTGAATTCGCCGACCTGGACGTCCGGGTCGTCATCGCGGGTGTGGATGATCCCGTCGATGAGGTCCGGGACCTGGTCACCGGCAAGGTCACCGCCCTGGTAGGCCACTCCGGCGTGGGTAAATCCACGCTGGTCAACCGGCTCGTCCCTGATGCCGACCGAGCCACCGGTGTGGTCTCCGGGGTGGGCAAGGGGCGGCACACCTCCACCCAGTCCGTCGCGCTCCGGCTGCCCGAGGGCGGCTGGATCATCGACACCCCCGGTATCCGTTCCTTCGGTCTGGCCCACGTCGACGCCGACACCGTCGTCGGCGTCTTCGAGGATCTCGCCGCTGCCGTGGAGAACTGCCCGCGCGGCTGCACCCACCTCGGCCCTCCGGCCGACCCCGAGTGCGCCCTGGACGACCTCGAACCCGATACCGCCTCCGCGCGGCGTCGGGATGCGGTACGCAAACTGCTCGAGGCCCTGAGTTCCAATAACGAGTGGGAGATGTAGGGGCCGGGTTCCGGGACAGGTCCTGGGCCGCCTGAATATCTGACACGCAGACAGCCCCCGTCCGGATTCACTCCGGGCGGGGGCTGCATCATTCAGGGGCGGACTACACCGCCTTCTGCGGCTCCGGTGCAGCGACGCGGTTGCGCCACTCCGGGGTGCGGCCGGTGAAGTTGAGCACGGCCTCCTTGACGGAGGGGCGCAGCTTCGCCAGGAAGCCGAGGCCGGAACGCAGGCCGGAGCGCTGGCCGTCCTCGTTCTCGCCGACCCAGACCTTGTCCTCGAGCTCGGGGTACTTGGTGAAGGCGGCGTTGGAGCGGACCTCGGGGGCGTTGTCGCGGTCAGCGGCCAGGAGCTTGTTCGGCAGGGACAGCTTGAGCAGGGTGCGCTGCACCTTGAGCAGCTGGGCCGGGAAGGAATCCGTGTTGTAGGGCAGGTCGAATTCCTCGCAGATGGCCTCGACACGCTTACCGATCTCCGCCAGGCGGTTCGACGGCATGTCCGGGAAGAGGTGGTGCTCAACCTGGTAGTTGAGGTTACCGGACAGGATGGTCAGGATCTTGCCGCCCCGGAAGTTGGCGGAGCCGAGCATCTGACGCAGGTACCACTCGTCGTGGGTCTCGTTCTTCCACTGTTCCTTGGTGAAGGTCTCGGCCTCATCCGGGAAGTGACCGCAGAAGATCACGGCGTAGGCCCAGACGGAACGGATGAAGTTCGCGGTGGCGTTGGCGCTGACGGTGCGGAGGAAGTTGGGGCCGGACAGCGCCGGGAAGAGGACATAGTCGCGCAGCCCCTGGGTGCCGGCCTTGCGGGCCGTCTCCCAGAACTTCGGGGCGGTCTCCTTCCAGGTGGTGCGGCCGGCGGCGAGCTTGCCCAGCTCGACGTCGTAGAAGCCCACGGCCCACTGGAACAGGGAGGCCAGGGTCACGTTGATCAGCGGCTGGAAGGCGTGCATCGCGGACCACTTGCGGTCACGGGTGACACGCAGGACACCGTAACCGACGTCCGTGTCCATGCCCAGGATGTTGGTGTACTTGTGGTGGGCGAAGTTGTGGGTGTGCATCCACTGGGAGGAGGGGCAGACGTTGTCCCATTCCCAGGTGGTGGAGTGGATCTCCGGGTCGTTCATCCAGTCCCACTGGCCGTGCATGACGTTGTGGCCGATCTCGAGGTTCTCGAGGATCTTGGACAGGGAGAGCAGGGCGACGCCGGCGAACCAGAAGGGTTTCTTACCGGAGAAGAGGAGGGCACCGCGGCCGGCGATCTCGATGTAGCGCTGAGTGCGGATCAACCCCTTGATGTAGCGGACGTCCTTCTCGCCGAGGTCGGCCTCGAACTCCTCCTTGATGGCGTCGAGGCGGCTGCCGATTTCGCGGATGTCCTCGTCGGTGAGGTGGGAGTATGCCTTGATGTTGTCGATTGCCATGTGGGTCTCCTAGGCGTCGATGGTGACATCGCCGGCGGCGACGCCGACGCAGGTGCGGATGCGGGAACCGGGTTCCCTGGTGTCGCCGGTACGCAGGTCGTGGACGTGGCCGTCGACGAGCTCACGGACGCAGGTCTGGCAGATACCCATGCGGCAGCCGAAAGGCATCTGCACGCCGGCGGCCTCGCCGGCCTCGAGGATGGTGGTGGCGCCGTCGACGGTGGTCTCCACGCCCTGGCGGGCGAAGGTGATGGTTCCGCCCTTGGCGTCGGAGACGCGGTCGAGGGTGAAGCGTTCGACACGGATCTCGACGCCGCGCTCCTCGGCCCAGGTCTCCAGCTCATCGAGCATGGTGGCCGGGCCGCAGGCGTAGATGACGCGCTCGGCGTAGTCGGGCACGAGCTTCTCCAGGACCTTCGGGGAGACCCGCCCGTCCTGGGAGGTGACCTGGGTATGGGCGTCGAAGTCCTCGAGAACGTCCTCGAAGATGAGATCGGCGCGGTTGCGCACGGAATGGACGACCTTGATGTCGCTCTCCCCGCGGCGTTCCTCCAGGCTGCGCAGCATCGCGACGACCGGGGTCACACCGGAACCGGCGGTGACGAAGAGCAGCTTCTCCGGCAGCGGGTCCGTCAGGTGGAAGTCACCGGCCGGGGCGGCCAGGCGGACATTGATTCCCGGTCTTGCGGTGCCGACGAGGTGGGTGGACAGTTTGCCCTTCTCCACGGCGCGGATGGTGATGGAGAACAGTCCGTCGCGGGTGTCGGGGGTGTTGGTCAGCGAGTAGCTGCGCCAGGTGTAGCGGCCGTCGACACGCAGGCCGATGCCGATGTACTGGCCGGCCCTGAAGTTCACCGGGACACCCCAGCCGGGGCGGATGACCAGGTGGATGGTGTCGTCGGGGAAGCGTTCGACGCTCTCGATCTTTCCGCGCAGTTCGCGCTTGGACCACAGCGGGTTGGCCAGGACGGTGTAGTCATCCGGCAGTAGCGGTGTGGTGAAACGTCTCAGGATGCCGCGGAAGCGGGCGAGTCCGTCGGGCGATTCGGTCATCGACCCCTCCTCAGAAGGAATAGCATTTGGTTACGATCGCGTAGCCTACGCCAACGTAACCTTGTTGTCCATCGCCACGCCCCAGGATTCCCGCGGCAGTTTTCTAGAGCAGTTCGATCAGGAAAGGAAGCTCAGTGGGATCGTAGAATGCCATGAAGTTCTCCTGGGCATCCCCCACTGTCAGCTCGGCATCCTCATCACCCAGGTCGGCGGCGTCGATGGCATCGATCGCGGCCTTCGTCGCCTCCTCAGATTCCTCGATGTCGATGTGGATGGCCGCGACATCAGCCAGCTCAATCACCGCGGGCGAGAGCGCCACCACGGACTCCCCGTTCTCCGGGGCCAGGGTCACCGCTGAGTCATCCACGTCGACGGAGACGACCACCCGGCGGTGCGGGAAGGCCTCCTCGTCGCCGATGGCCAGCAGGCGCAGGGATGCCTCCGCGGCGTCGAGGTAGGCGGCGTAGCCGATCTCCTCCTCGTCACCGGCGGTGTAGAACTCCACCAGGGCGGGTGTGGCGGCGAAACCCCAGCCGGAACGGACGGGCATTTTCCCGGTCTCGTTGAGGCCGGTCAGCATCGCGAAGGTCGCCGGCAGGTAGACGCGCACCTAGAACTCGCCCTCGATGTCGAAGATGGCGCAGATCTCGATGACCGCGCGGTCGAAGACCTGGTAGAGCACGCCCACCAGTCCGACCTCGACGGCGCCGCGGACGTTGAGGATCGAGTCATCGACAAGCACACAGTCGCTGACCGGCAGGTCGATGGCCTCGGCCACCGCGGCGAAGGCCGCCGGCTCGGGCTTCTCCGCCCCGATCTCACCGGAGAGCAGGACCGCATCGACGATACCGCGGTACTCCCACTCCCGGATGTGCTCCGCGGCCGGGCCGCCCGGGTCATTGGAGAGGATGGCAGTGGCCACACCGTTGGCCCGCGCCGCGGCGAAGAGATTCTTCCAGCGGCGCTGGTCCTCCTCCGGCCCGTCCAGTACTCCGACAAAATCGACGATCAGTCCACGCACTCGCTGCTCCCTCAGATGTGTTATCGCTGTCTGCGTGTCACAATGATACCCAGCCCACCCCGCGCCTGCCCCGAGTGTCCTCACTGGAGCAGCCATGTTGTCCCCCGTACCTGGTCTCACGCACCTGAAGGTGCTCGTCCCGCAGCCTCCGTTCGCCGACGTCGCCCCTCCGCCACCGCCGCCCGCCGACGGCTCACGACGCCGCGCGGAGACCCTTGTGCGCATCGCCCTGGAGACTGCCTTCGGGATGCGCCCGGTCCCCCAACTCAAAGCGCCGCAGTTCGCGACCCCGGTGCGCCTGCACGTGGCGGCCCGCCAACGGCAGGGCATCCGCGGGCCCGTGCGGGTGGACACCCTCCACCTGCGTGCCGGCGGGGAGCTCTTCGGCACCGCCGTCTCCGCCGGCCGGGCCCACGCCTTCACCGCCCGGGTGACCGGGCAGCAGCTCGTGAGCTTCCGGGTCCTGTGACGGGCTAGGCCTCGGTGACCTGCGGAGCCGGCTGCGGCTCAAACTGCTTGCGCAACATGAACAGCTGGCGGACGGTCTCCTCCTTGATGGCGTCGTTCATGGCGTTGAACATGTCGCCGCCCTCCTTCTGGTACTCGACCAACGGGTCACGCTGTGCCATGGCGCGCAGACCGATGCCCTCCTTGAGGTAGTCCATCTCGTAGAGGTGCTCGCGCCACTTGGTGTCGATCACCGGCAGGATGACCATGCGCTCCAGGTTGCGCATCTGCGCCTCGCCGCCGATGGCGGAGACATTCTCCTCCAGCTGGCTGTACTCACGCTGGGCGTCCGCGGTGAGCGCCTCGCGGAGCTGCTCGGCGGTGAGCTCGCCCGGGGAGCCGTACTCCGAGCCGTCGACAAGCTCCTGCCACGTGAAGCTCGGGCCGTAGAGCGACTCGAGTGCCTTCCACAGGGAGGCGAGGTCCCAGTCCTCGACATAACCGACCGCGGTGGCACCATCCACGTAGGCACCGATGGTCTCGTCGATCATGTTGCGGATGTACTGGCGGATGTCCTTGGCCTCGAGGATTTCGCGGCGCTCGGCGTAGATGACCTTGCGCTGCTCGTTGAGCACCTCGTCATACTTGAGGACGTCCTTGCGCACCTCGAAGTTCTGGTTCTCCACCTGCGCCTGCGCACCCTTGATGGAGTTGGTGACCATCTTCGCCTCAATCGGAACGTCATCCGGCACGTTGAGGCGGTTCATCATGTTCTCCATGGACTGGCCCACGAAACGCACCATGAGCTCATCACGCATGGACAGGTAGAAACGGGTCGCGCCCGGATCGCCCTGACGGCCGGCACGGCCGCGCAGCTGGTTGTCAATGCGGCGGGACTCATGACGCTCGGTGCCCAGTACATAGAGGCCACCGGCCTCGCGAGCCTGATCACCGAGCTCCTGGGCACGCTTCTTCGCCTTCGGCAGTTCCTCGTTCCAGGCCGCCTGGTACGCTTCCTCATCCTCGAAGGGATCGAGGCCACGCTCGCGCAGACGGATGTCCAGGATGACCTCGGGGTTACCACCGAGGACGATGTCGGTACCACGGCCAGCCATGTTGGTGGACACGGTCACCGCACCCGGCATACCGGCCTGGGCGATGATCTCACCCTCCTGCTCGTGGTGTTTGGCGTTGAGGACCTTGTGTGGGATGCCTCGGCGCTGCAGCAGCTGCGAGAGGTACTCTGAACGCTCCACCGAGGTGGTGCCCACCAACACCGGCTGGCCCTTCTCCACACGCTCGGCGATGTCCTCGGCGACGGCCGCGAACTTCGCCTCCTGCGTCTTGTAGA
Organism: Corynebacterium hylobatis; assembly: GCF_003955685.1. GTDB lineage: Bacteria > Actinomycetota > Actinomycetes > Mycobacteriales > Mycobacteriaceae > Corynebacterium > Corynebacterium hylobatis. The sequence continues at coordinate 69,457 of NZ_RXHJ01000015.1, read as the reverse complement.
CCCGGTCAACCATGTCCTCACGCTGGTTGTCCCGGTTCGTCGGGATCGGCACCACATCGAGTTTGTAGATCTGGTGGAGCTCAGCAGCCTCGGTCTCGGCGGTACCTGTCATGCCGGCCAGCTTCGCGTAGAGGCGGAAGTAGTTCTGCAGGGTGATGGTGGCCAGAGTCTGGTTCTCGCTCTGGATCTCCACCTTCTCCTTGGCCTCGATCGCCTGGTGCAGGCCCTCGCTGTAGCGGCGGCCAGCCAGCACCCGGCCGGTGAAGGAGTCGACGATCATGACCTCACCGTTGCGCACGATGTAGTCCTTGTCACGCTCGAAGAGTTCCTTCACCTTCAGCGCGTTGTTGAGGTAACCGACCAGCTGGGAGTTCTCCGGGGCATAGAGGTTGTCGATGCCCAGCTGATCCTCCACGTAGGCGACGCCCTCCTCGAGCACACCCACGGTGCGCTGACGCTGGTCCAGCTCGTAGTGGATGCCGAGCCTCATCCGTGGGGCCAGCTCGGCGAAGACATTGTAGAACTGCGAGGAGCCGTCCACCTGGCCGGAGATGATCAGCGGGGTACGGGCCTCATCGATGAGGATCGAGTCGACCTCATCCACGATGGCGTAGTGGTGACCGCGCTGGACGAGATCGGCCAGGGAACGTGCCATGTTGTCACGCAGATAATCGAAGCCGAGCTCGTTGTTGGTGCCGTAGGTGATGTCTGCCTCGTAGGCCCCCTCACGCTCATTCGGAGCCATGTCGGAGAGGATCACACCGACGGACAGACCGAGGAAGCGGTGCACGCGGCCCATCATCTCGGCGTCTCGCCTGGCCAGGTAGTCGTTGACCGTGACGATGTGCACACCCTTGCCCTCGAGGGCGTTGAGGTAGGCGGGCAGCACCGAGGTCAGGGTCTTGCCCTCACCCGTCTTCATCTCGGCGACGTTGCCGAAGTGCAGGGCGGCGCCACCCATCACCTGGACCAGGTAGTGCTTCTGACCCAGCACACGCCAGGCCGCCTCACGTGCGGTGGCAAAGGCCTCCAGGAGCAGGTCGTTGAGGGTCTCCCCGTCGGCGAGACGCGCCCGGAACTCGTCGGTCTTCGCCTTGAGTTCCTCATCACTCAGCGCAGCGTACTCGTCCTCGAGGGCGAGAACATCCTGCGCGATCTTGTTGAGTCGCTTGACGGTGCGCCCTTCACCGACGCGGAGCAGCTTGGACAGTCCAAACACGTGCAGTCGTCCTTTGTGGTCGATATGGAAACTAATTTCTGCGTCATTGTACGCAACAACGACGACACCGCCGCCCCAACGACCCGGAAGGGCCTGTGGAGGCGGCGGTGGCAGTGCTCAGGTAGGAATTCCTACTTCTCTTCCCCGGCGAGGGAGATCAGACCGTAGTCGAAAGCGTGGCGACGGTACACCACCGACGGGCGGTTGTTCTCCTCGTTGATGAAGAGGTAGAAATCGTGGCCGACGAGCTCCATCTCCGACAGGGCGTCATCAACGCTCATCGGGGTGGCGGTGTGCTCCTTGCTGCGCACGACCTGACCCGGGACGACATCCTTGACGGAATCGGCGTACGGATCGACGTCGTACTGGTCCTGGGCCTCACGGGCCTTCTCAGCCTCAGCGACCATCTCGGCGGCTGCGACACCGGTCGAGGTGGGTGCACGGTGGCCCGAACGGGAGATCGAGCGACGGGCCTTGACCTTGCGCAGGGAGCGCTCCATCTTCGCCAGAGCGGTCTCGAGGGCGGCGTAGAAGCTGTCCTCCTTGGCCTCGGCCCGGGCCAGGTGGCCCTTGCCGGTGGCGGTGATCTGGATACGGTCGGACTCCGAGTCACGGCGCGGGTTCGGCTCGTGCTGGAGTTCCACGTGGAAGAACGTCAGGGTCGGGTCGAGGCGCTCAATCTTGGCGAGCTTGCTGTTGACACGCTCAGCGAAGTGCTCCGGGACCTCGACATTCCGACCGGTGATGGTGACCTGTGCCTCGGGGCTCAGGACATCGGTGTTCTCAGCAGGTGATGTCATCTGCTTCCTCCCTTATTTGGTGGGACAACTCAAGTCACCTCCCATGCTACATCGCCGCTCACAACCAGTGCCCCACCACCCCGGGAATCATGCATGGCAGATAACGAGCGCCCCGGCCACCTCACAGCCGGCCGCGAAAAGTGCCTCTGAACTGGCCGCGAGGGTGGATCCCGTCGTGGCCACATCATCAACCAGCAGCACCGGACCGGCGGGGATCCGGCGCAGCTCCAGCGCACCCGAGAGGTTGGCCCGCCGGCCCTCGGCCCCGAGACCGACCTGGTCACTGATGCGTCGGCCGTGGCGCAGCGCCACGCTCACCGGCAGCCCCGTGGCCGCACAGACGTCGGTCACCGGATCCCCGCCGCGCATGCGTGCCGACGCCGCCCTGGTCGGCGCGGGGACGAGCACGGGAGCGTCGACAAGCTCACCACGCGCCTGCAGGTGCGTGACAGCAGCGGCGAGCACCGGGCCGAGGAATCGACGTACCGCCAGATGCCGGTGCTCCTTCATCGCCAGAACCACACGGCGGTGGGGGCCGGCGTAGGCACCCAGCGACCAGACCGGAACATGCGGGTCAACGCGGGTGTGGATCCGCTGCGGCGGGGTGCGCAGCGCCAGACGGCACCTCCGGCACAGATCACCACCCGGCGCACCGCAGCCGGCGCAGCGGCGCGGCAGCAGCAGGTCCGTCATCGTCAGCGGCGGGTCAGTAGGCGGCGACCAGCGCGGAACGCACGCCCTGCAGGCCGGCGACCTCACGCCAGAAGACGTTGTCGCCCCCTGTACCCGGCAGCTGGAGTACCGCATTCGCGTCCGTCAGGTAGATCATCGACGGGGTCGCGGCGACCGCCACAACAGGGGCGGTGATGTTGCCGGAGGGCAGGGAGGTCACGGCTGAGCCGTCCTGCTCCGCCCGCCAGATCGGGGTCTCCGGGGTGGATGTGCCCACCAGCAGCGAACCGTCGGGTTGCCAGTCCAGGGACAGGGCTGTGCCACCCAGCTGCGGGGCGAGCTCGCGGACGTTGACGATGCGTTTGTCCGCGGGGCCGACGCGCTGGACCACGCCGACATGGACGCGGCCGTTGATGATCATGGCCACCCGGGCACCCGAGTGCGAGAGCCGGAGAACCGAGATGTCGCCTTCGAGCCCGTCGAGCTCTGAGGAGTCGACCGTGGAGCGGCTGAACTCCCCGCTGGGGCCGGAGTAGACGACGCGGACAATCGTGTCGCCGTCGACGACGACCCACTGGCTCCGCGAGTCCACCTCGAAGGTGGGCCGCGAGATTGTCTCGGCCCGCAACGCCTCATCCAGGCCCCCCTCCAGGGTGCCCGCCAGCAGCACGGAGCTGTCCGGACCGATGCCGTTCTTCTGTACGGCGGCGACCTCACCGTCAGCGGTGATGTCGACCGACTCGATGTTCTCCAGGCTGCCCAGCTCGCCTTCGACGGGCAGGACCTGCTCATCGGCCACGCGACGGACCACGCCGTCGGTGAGTGCGAAGAGCGGGATGATCGCGTTCGTGTTGATCAGCGGGTTGAAGTCGGCGAAGTCATCGGTGGTCAGCCGTTCATAGCCGGGTGAGAGCGGGACCCCGTCGACCAGCACGGTGTAGGGCTCGGGAATGTTCGCCACGGCCAGGGTCCACACCAGCTGGGCCGAGAAGAGCCGGCGGGCCTCCACGTCCACATCAGTGAAGCCGGTGAACTGGTAGGCACCGTCGACGATGCCGGCGAAGGTGGCCTCCGGGGGCAGTAGGGGGTCCACGGCCGGGGCCAGCACCGGGGAGGGTCCCTCCATCATGAGGGTGATGAGGGCGGTGTCCAGTCCCTGCTGGCCGGAGTAGATCCACCGGCGGTCACTGATGAGGGCCTGACCGGAGGGAGCCGTGAAGAAAACCCGGTGCGGCTGGAACTGGTTGCGCAGTTCGGTGCGCTCCAGAACCACCCCGGCCGGCAGGGCGGAGATGCGCCACTCACCGTTCTCCCGGACCATCTCGATCGTGGCCTCGTAGACACCGTTCTCCGGCTCATAGGAACCGCCGGCGGCCAGCCTGCCCACCACCGCGCCACGCACGCTGAAGGAGTGCTGCCCGACGGTGGAACCCGGCTGGGTGACCAGGTCGATGCGGTCAACCACCAGCACCGACTCGCTCGGATTCCACCGCTCGGCGGCCTCCGGGGTGAGGAAGGAACGCGCCGCCTGGTAGTCCTGCGTGGGGTGCGCGGAGGCGGTGTAGAAGTCCCGCAGCAGCAGGTCCGGCTCCTGGCCCTCCTCCGGGCCCAGATCGGATTGCTCGACCACCTGGGGTTCAAAGGAGCGCAACGCCTGCGGCTCGGTGTTGGTGGGCAGGGTGGTGCATGCGGTGAGCAGGGCGGCGGCGGCCATCCCTGCGCTCAGTATCCGTAGGCGTCTCATGTCGTCGGAGCCTCTTCTGTCGGAGCCTCTGCTGCCGGGGCCTCCAGCTCGAGAGGGCTCTGGAGGATCGTCTGCTGCGGTTCCCGCGGCAGCAGCACCCGGAACTGTGAACCTACCCCGATCGTGCCGGTGGCGTCGAGTTGTCCACCGTGGAGGACGACGTCCTCGCGGGCGATCGCCAGGCCCAGACCCGTGCCGCCGGAGTGGCGGCGACGGGAGGCGTCGGCCCGCCAGAAACGGTTGAAGGCCAGCTCCTCCTGGCCCGGTTTGAGGCCCACGCCGTGATCGGTGACCGTGATGGCCACTGCGTTCTCATTCTCGGCCAGCACCACGTCGATCGGGTTGCCCTCGGAGTGGTCGATGGCGTTGGCAATAAGGTTGCGCAGGACGCGTTCGATACGGCGGGAGTCGCCCGTGATCATCACCGGCTCCTCCGGCACATCGAAGCGGACGTCGACCTCGAGCTTCTTCGCCAGGTGTTCGGTCTGCTCCCAGGCGGACGTGATGCAGGAGCGGACGTCGATACGCGCCTCGGAGAGGTCGGCGACGCCGGCGTCGTGGCGCGAGATCTCCAGCAGATCCGTGAGCAGCTCCTCGAAGCGGTCGAGCTCACGGATCATCAGCTCGGAGGCACGCCTCGTGTGTGGCTCCAGGCTGTCCGGGTCGGAGGCGATCATGTCGGCGGCCATGCGCACCGTGGTCAACGGTGTACGCAGCTCGTGGGAGACGTCCGAGGTGAACTGGCGCTGGAGGTCGCCGTACTCCTCCAGCTGGTGGATCTGACTGGACAACTTCTCGGCCATGTCGTTGAAGCTGATGGCCAGTCGCGCCATCTCGTCCTCACCGTCCACGGCCATACGCTCACGCAGGTGCCCGGCGGCCAGGCGCTGGGCGATTCTGGACGCCGAGCGTACCGGCGCCGTCACCTGCTGTGTGGCCAGCCAGGCGATGCCGACGAGCAGCACGACGACGACCACACCTGCCGCCGAGAGCAGGCCACGCAGCAGCGCCAGGGTCGACTCGTCCGATTCCATCGACATGACCAGGTAGACCTGCAGGTCCGGGATGTCCGTGTCAGTCGGAGTACCGATGACCAGCGCATTATAGGTCGAGCCGTCAGTGCGGCTTACGTTGGCGAACTGGTAGGAGACCTGGTCCTCGGAGACGAAGCGCCGCAGCTTCTCCGGGATGCGGTAACCCTCCGGCGCGGAGATGACCGACCCATCGGGATTGTCCACCACCAGCACCGGCTCATAGACGGCCGCAATGTCCGACTGGGAGGTGCGCTGCGTCAACGAGGCACGGGCCGAGTTGATGCGCACCTGCAGCGTCGACGTGGCCGCGGTCGCGTCAATCTGCTGTTCGACGGTCACGCGGGCACGGTCGATCTCCGAGTTCGCGATGTCCAGCTTCGAATCCACCAGACGCGAGGTGACCACGGAGATCAGCGCCATGCCCAGGATGAACATGACCACCGCCGAGGCGAGGAAGATCGACCCGATGACACGCACCTGCAGCGAGGTCCGCCACGTCTCGCTGATGCGGTCAACCACCCGTTGGAAATAGGCGACGAGCTTCTGGACTATGAGTTACTCCCCCATACCTGTCTTGTATCCCACGCCACGCACGGTGAGCACGATCTGCGGGTTCTCCGGGTCCTTCTCGATCTTCGCGCGCAACCGCTGCACGTGCACGTTGACGAGGCGGGTGTCGGAGGCGTGGCGGTAACCCCACACATTCTCCAGCAGCTCCTCGCGGGTGTGCACCTGGCGGGGCTTGCGGGCCATCTCCAGCAGCAGGTCGAATTCGAGCGGGGTCAGCGAGATCTCCTCGCTGCCGCGCTTGACGGTGTGCTCCGGGACGTCGATGACCAGGTCACCGACCTCGATGATCTCGTTCGGCGTGGCCTCCGTCCGGCGCAGACGTGCCCGGATGCGCGCGATCAGCTCCTTCGGCTTGAAGGGCTTGGTGATGTAGTCGTCCGCGCCCGATTCCAGGCCGAGCACCACATCGACGGTGTCCGTCTTGGCGGTGAGCATGACAATCGGCACCGAGGACTCCTGACGGATCTCCCGACAGATGTCCACCCCGTTCATACCCGGGAGCATGAGGTCCAGGAGGATGAGATCCGGCTGATGCTGACGGAAGGCGGGCACGGCCTCATTGCCGTCCATGACGGCGTGTGGCTCAAAGCCCTCGGTCTCGAGAACGAGGGTGAGCATGTCGGAGATCGACGGATCGTCGTCGACGACCAGAATCTTGTGCGCCATGGAGAATCACTGTCCTTTGATGATCATCTGAGTTCTTGCAGGATATCCGCCGGATCGGTGGTGACGATCCAACGACCCGCCCAGCCGCGCTGAGCAAGCCTCTGATATGCATCATAGGTGCGTTGCTGCAGGCCGGAGTCAGTTTCATAACGATCCCGTTCCCGGGACGTGTCCTGCGCCTCCCGGGAGATCGCCCGCTCCGCCGCGGTGACCGGTTCCGTGGCCAGCAGCACCTGCAGGTCCGGTAGCGGCAGACCCAGCCGGTCGAACTCCAGATCATGGACCCAGTCCATCACCGCATCATCCTGCAGCCGGGCCGCAGAGTAGGCCGCGTTGGAGGCGACATAGCGGTCAAGCAGGATGATCCGCCCTGAGTCCACATAGGGCAGCAGCTGTTCACGCGCACCATGCCGGTCCAGTGCGAAAAGGGTGGCCATGGCGTAGGCGGAGTCCGTGAGGTCCCCCATCCGGCCGTGCAGGGCTTCCGCAGCCAGCTGGGCCGGGGCGGAGACTTCATAACGGGGGAAGGCCAGGACGTCGACGGGGACGCCGGCCTGTTCCCGGATTGCGCGGACGAGGGTGTTCTTGCCTGCCCCGTCGATTCCTTCAATTGCGATGATCATCAGTATCGGTAGTGCTCCGGCTTGTAGGGACCTGCCACATCCACGCCGATGTACTCGGCCTGTTCCTTGCTCAGTTCGGTGACCCGGCCGCCGAGGGCCTCCACGTGGATGCGGGCAACCTTCTCGTCGAGGATCTTAGGCAGACGGTGGACGTCATTGGTGTACTCCCCTGTCTTCGTGAACAGCTCGATCTGGGCGATCGTCTGGTCGGCGAAAGAGGTGGACATGACGAAGGAGGGGTGCCCGGTGGCGTTACCCAGATTGAGCAGACGGCCCTCGGACAGCACGATGATCGCTCTGCCGTTGGGCAGGTGGAACTCGTCGACCTGCGACTTGATGGTGGTGCGCGAGACATCCGCCCGGCGCAGGAGGGAGGCCATGTCGATCTCGTTGTCGAAGTGACCGATGTTGCCCAGCAGGGCGTGGTCCTTCATCTGGAGCATGTGGTCGAAGGTGATGATGTCCTTGTTTCCGGTCGCGGTGATGACGATGTCCGCCTCCGCGATCGCCTCCTCCACGGTGACCACGGGGAAGCCGTCCATGAGGGCCTGCAGGGCGTTGATGGGGTCGATCTCGGTGACCTTCACGCGCGCGCCCTGGCCCGCCATGGCCTCCGCGGACCCCTTGCCCACGTCACCGTAACCGCAGATGAGGACGTTCTTGCCGCCGATGAGCATGTCCGTGGCGCGGTTGATGCCGTCGATGAGGCTGTGGCGGGTGCCGTAGCGGTTGTCGAATTTGGACTTGGTCACCGCATCGTTGACGTTCATCGCCGGGAAGGGCAGCAGCCCCTGTTCAGCGAAATGGTAGAGACGGAGCACCCCCGTGGTGGTCTCCTCGGTCACGCCCCTGACCGCCGCCGCGGTCCGGGTCCACCGCCCGGCATCCTCCGCCAGGGTGCCGCGCAGCATGCCCAGGAAGGCGGTGTACTCGTCAGCGTCGGCCTCCTGGGCCTCCGGTACCGCGCCGGCCTGTTCGAACTCCAGGCCTTTGATCACGGCCATGGTGGCGTCCCCGCCGTCGTCGAGGATCATGTTGGGTTCGACGGCACCCCAGCGGAAGATCTGGTCGATGCACCACCAGTACTCCTCCAGTGTCTCGCCCTTCCAGGCGAAGACCGGCACCCCCTGCGGGTTCTCCGGGGTGCCCCCCTCACCCACGACCACTGCGGCGGCGGCCTCGTCCTGGGTGGAGAAGATGTTGCAGGAGGCCCAGCGGACCTCCGCCCCCAGCGCGGTGAGCGTCTCGATGAGCACTGCCGTCTGCACCGTCATGTGGATGGAACCGGCAATACGTGCGCCGGCCAGGGGCCGTTCCTCGCCGTACTCCTCCCGCAGGGTCATCAGACCAGGCATCTCATACTCCGCCAGACGGATCTGGTGGCGTCCGGCCTCGGCCAGGGAGAGGTCGGCGACCTTGAAGTCGGTTACCGGCGGCGGGGTGGGCATGGGGAACTCCTTCTCCGGGAAGAAACGGGTCCCTCACACCCTAGCGCTGTTCACCGGCGCTAGGAGACCGCCTCTACGAAGGCCTCCACGTCCTCTTCCTCCCCCACGGTCTCCAGCAGCTCGGCCGCGGCCTCGTTGAGGATCTCGTCTCCGGAGCCGATGAGCTCGCGGATGAAGGGGTAGGAATCGGCGACCTCTCCGGCGGAGAAGGGCGCGCCCGCCCAGATGGCCGCGATCGTCGCTGCCGCCAATCCATTCAGCCGCTCAACCTCCGTGACCTTCGGCTGCTTCAGCACCAGCAGGCAGGCATCACGGACCGCCTCCACAATGTCCTCGTTATCGAGATCCGCGAGCTCATCAAGGAAATCGATGTTGTCGTCCTCGCCGAAGATGGCGACATCCCAGGTGGTCATTTTCGTCCATGTCCTCTCCGAATGCGCGTGCGGGACCTGTGGTGATCCCGCGGAATAAACGTCCGCGCACATGTTTTCTGCTATGTTGTTACCAAGTTGTTACCAGTACGTTTCATGGAAGGGACAAAGGGCCAGGTGAACACCGAGAAGCGTCGCGTCTACCTCTTTATCGCCGTTGGCCTGCTCGCTGCGGCCGCCGTCGGGTACGGAGTATGGCGCGCAAGCACGCCCTCCACTCCTTCCGCCTCTGATATTGCCACGGTCACCGCCGAGGTATCCACAAATTCCGATACCGCTGGTCAGATCGCGCCCACTCCGGACCCCGGGGAATCCAGAATATCCACGGCGAACACCGCACCCGCGCCAGCCGCAGCCCCCGCCGATGATCCCTATCTGGCACCCAACGCGGTGGTCCAGGCAGCACCCACCGACATCGGCCCCACGGTGATCTACCGGCCGGAGAACATCATGGACACACCCACAACCCCGGAACCGGCCGCCGCTCAGCCGACGCCGTCCCCGGCCCCCACCGGGGCGGTGACGGTTTCCGGCAGGCCCGAGAATACCGGGCCCACCACCACTCCCCCGGGGCCGGAGCAGACGCAGACCACCACCACGCCGCCGACGCCGGATACCGGCACTCCCACCCCCGTAGAGCCGGCGACCCCGGAACCTGCCGCACCTGCCACGGCACCCACGCAGGCCCCGACCACTCCAGCCACCACAACCCCGCAGCCCGCCCCCGCAGGCTCCAGCCTGCCGGATTAGGCGCGGAACCCGGGAGCGACCTCAGGCACTCGCGATGAACAGCTCGCCCGTCCCTGTGGAGGTGGCAACACATGCCGAAGCAGAAGCAGGGATCCACGCCGCCTCACCGGGGGCCAGCTCCAGATCCCCGATCCGGACGGTGCCGGAGGTGCACAGCGCGATGGTGGGACCATCGTGGTCGATCTCACGGGGTGACCCCGCCGAGACCAGGCAGTGCAGGAGAGTGAACTCCTCTGCAGGGACCGTGTACTCACCTCCGCAGGAGGTGACCACGGGGCTGTCCACCGAGGCGAAGTCGAGGATGCGCACCAGCTCCGGCACGTCGACATATTTGGAGGTCAGACCCCCGCGCAGGACGTTGTCGGAGTTGGCCATCACCTCCACCCCCAGACCTCTGACATAGGCGTGCAGGTGGCCGGCATCCAGATAGACGCCCTCCCCCGGACTGAGGTGGATGTGGTTGAGCAGCAGTGCGCCCAGAACACCGATATCCCCGGGGTAGCGCTCCTCCAGCTCCAGCACGGTGGTCAGCACCCCGGAGATCCAGTCCCCGCGGTCAAGCCGGGCACGTGCCGCCTCGACGACGGCGTCGATGAGCTTCGTGCGGGCGGACGTGGGGATGGTGATCCACGTGGTGAACAACCCGCGCAGGCTGTCGGACTCGGACCCCGGGTCGAGGATGGTCAGGTAGCGGTCCAGCTGCGGGCAGTCCAGCACGGAGAAGAGCTCGAGAGTCTGGTCGAGGGGACGGAAACCCACCATGGCGTGGAAGTCCGTGAGCGCCACGACCAGCTCAGGTTTATGCCGCGGGTCGCGGTAGTTGCGGTTGCCGGCGTTGAGGGGGATGCCCTGCGCGTTCTCCCTCTCGAAACCCTCCCGGGCCTGTTCCGCCGAGGGGTGGGCCTGCAAGGATAGCGGCTCGGCGGCAGCGAGGAGCTTCAGCAGGAAGGGCAGGCTGTCACCGTACTGCCGGTACACGCGTTCCCCGAGAGCCGAGACAGGGTCCTCGGCGATGATCTCGGTCAGGGCACGGTCAGCGATGGTGGACGATCCGACCGGGTGGGCTCCGAACCACAGCTCCGCCTCTGGCCGGCCGGAGGGTGAGGGGAGTCCGCGCAGCTCCGGGATGAGGGTGCGGGATCCCCAGGGGTAGCTCCGGAGCGTGCCGGTCAGCTTCTGCATCTAGTTAGTCCTCCGATGGTGCTTCGGGCAGGTCGTAGGCGGTTGCCGCGAGGCCCCTGGTGATCAGTTTCAGTGCGGCGGCCAACGGACCCGTGCCCGGGGTGTCGCAGTTGGCGGCGAGGGCGTTGGGCAGCGTGGCGGCCACCTCCGGGTCCTCGGCCCAGACAACAGCCTTCAAGGCTAGCAAATCAGTCGGGCCATCCAGCAGCGGATCATGGAAGAGGTCGTGCGCGGGTGCCGGCGGGGGCAGTTCGATCTCCTCGAGGGCGGCCGCACCGGAGGGGATACCCTTGAGCGACCAGATCACGGCCATGAGTTCAGCGATGGCGAAGCCGGGACGGCCCTGGCCGGTGTGCACCACGCGCGCCAGGTCGGCGTATTCACGCAGCTGCCGACCGGGGTTGACCACCGCGTCCCGCTCGGGCGAGAGCTGTTCGAGCTCGTCATCGACGCAGGTGGCAGTATCCGCCAGCCGCTGGGTGACAAGGTCGGGATTCTCCTCCAGCAGGTCCAGCACGGTACTCAGGGCTGTGATGGAACGCGCCGGGGAGGCCCCGTAGACGGTGGGCAGTGCCGGGATGACGACGGTGTCATCGGGAGCGTCCTCCAGGATCGGACCGCGGGGCGGGCCGACGAGGATGGTGGTCGCACCCCGGCGGTCGGCGTTGATCATCGCCTGGGAGATGTCCGGGGCATCCGCGCGGTCACCCAGGATCACCACCATGTCGAGGGCACCGACATAGTTGGGCAGAGCGTCGGTGATCACCAACGGCACGCGCAGGGGGGAGCGCATGCGGGAGACGAAGCGGGCGGAGGCGTCCGCCACATGGTCGGAGGCGATGACCACCACGCTGCGTGGCGCCAGTCCGTGGATCCCCTGCAACGCCGGGATCGCACCGGCGACGGCGCGGATCTGCGCGCCCTCATGAGCGACGTCGTAGAACTTCACCGTCTCCCGGTTGTAGGTGGAGCCGTCCATATAGGCCTCAAGGGAGCTGTTATCCATGCGGTCCAGGATATCCTCACCTGTCTGCCAACAGGCTGTGCGTGCCTCAGGCGCGGATGACGGCGAGGATCTCGGCGACGAGTTCGTCGACCTCACCGCGGGTGGGGGCCTCCACGTTGAGACGCAGCAGTGGTTCGGTGTTGGAGGCACGCACGTTGAACCACGCACTGGTGCCCTTGAGTTCGACGGTGACCCCGTCGAGGCGGTCCACAGAGACGATGCGGTCCGCGAAGGCGTCGAGCACAGCCCGGGTGCTGGCCGCCTGGTCCGCAACGGTGGAGTTGATCTCCCCGGAAGCCTCGTAACGGTTGTACTCGGCCATCATCTCACTCAGCGGGCGGTCCTGGGCACCTAGGGCAGCCAGGACGTGCATGGCGGCGAGTATGCCGGAGTCGGCGTTGAAGAATTCGGTGAAGTAGTAGTGGGCGGAGTGCTCGCCGCCGAATACGGCGCCGGTCTCGGCCATCGTGGACTTGATGAAGGAGTGGCCCACGCGCGTGCGCACGGCGGTGCCGCCCTCCTCGGCGATGATCTCCGGCACCGACTTCGAGGTGATGAGATTGTGGATGATGGTCGCCCCCGCGTGCTCCGCAAGGTAGCGCTTCGCGACGACCGCGCAGATCGCCGAAGGGCTCACCGGCTCACCCTTTTCATCGATGACGAAACAGCGGTCGGCGTCGCCGTCGAAGGCCAGGCCGATGTCCGCCCCCTGCTCCACGGTGAACTTCTGCAGGTCGACGAGGTTCTTGGGGTCCAGCGGGTTGGCCTCGTGGTTGGGGAAGGTGCCGTCCAGCTCAAAGTAGAGCGGGCGGATGTCCAGCGGCAGACCCTTGAACACCTCCGGCACGGTGTGCCCGCCCATGCCGTTGGCGGCGTCGACGGCGACGACCAACGGGCGGATATCGGCCAGGTCCACCAGTCCACGCAGGTAGGCACCGTAGTCAGCCAGCACATCCCGTTCAGTGACCGAGCCCGCCGGTCCACCGTGGGCCGGGACACCGTCGACGAGCATGTCGATGATCTGGGCCAGGCCCGTGTCCTGGCTGACCGGGCGGGCACCCGAGCGGCACAGCTTGATGCCGTTGTACTGGGCGGGGTTGTGTGAGGCGGTGAACATCGCCCCGGCGCAGCCGAGGGTACCGGCGGCGAAGTAGAGCTCGTCGGTGGAGGTCAGGCCCAGCATGACCACGTCCAGCCCCTGCGAGGTCACGCCCTCGGCGAAGGCGGCGGCCAGTTCCGGGGAGGAGGGACGCATGTCATGGCCGACGGCGACAGTGCTTTCACCCTCACCGCGCAGCAGATGGGCGAAGGCGGCGCCGGTCCCCCGGATGAACTCGGGGGTGATCTGTTCGCCGACGATCCCACGGACGTCGTAGGCCTTGATCACGGAGCAGACGTCTTCGCGGGTGAGCAGGGATGACATGGGTGCCAGGGTCGCTTTCTACTTCGGGGCCCAGGGGGCGGGCCCGACACTAAGCAGAGAATAATACCCTGCAGGGCTGGAAACTCCCTGCGGGGCAGCCGGACTACTCCTCGGAGTCCCCGCCGTCACTCTCGACCAGGCGAAGATGCGAACGGCGGCGCTGCCGCTCCTCGTTGACCCGCTTGGACTGATGGACCGGATGGATGGAGGTCTCCGGGTCGGACGGGTCCACCGGATCAAGGTCGGGCCCCTCTGATTCGACGAGTCCGCTGGTGACGCGGCCGGCCTCGCGGACAGCCTCGGCGAGGGCGGTGAGGTCCTCATCGTCATCGATGTCGATGTGGTTGACGCGAAGCATCTCCCAGCCGAGCGGCGCGGTGATCTTCTCCGCGTGGTGGTCGCACAGGTCCCAGCTGTGGGGCTCGGCGGCGGGCGCCAGCGGACCCACCACTGCGGTGGACTCGGCGTAGGCGTATGTCATGGTTGCCACGGCAGGTTTGCCGCAGCCCGGGCGGGAACAACGTCGAAACTGGCTCACAGAACCCGAGTCTAAACCCTCCCTTGAGATTCCGGTAACACCGCGCGCCGCGCGCCGTTTCCGGTAGCCACCCCCTATGATCTGTTGCCATGCACATCAGGACCCACCGCGACCGGCACGGCAGGGGGCTGCGCGGCCCGCTCCTGCCCATGGCCGCCCCCCGCTACCGCACCCGGGCGGAGTCCTTCGACGTAGCGGTCCTCGAGGCCTACGCCCCCATCCAGCACTCCTTCCCGGAGCAGCTGGCCGGTCTGGACATCGCGGTGGACACCGTGCCCCGGATGCAGCTGCGGGCCGACATGACCGTGATGCCCGACGAAATCGTGGCCGACGGCCCTGTGCCCCTGGGCCGGATCATTCCGGCGGGCGTGGACCCGCAGGGCAGGCCCACCCGGGCCCGGATCGTGGTCTTCCGGATGCCCATCGAGCAGCGCACCGCCCACCCGCAGGAGCGCGAGGAGCTGCTGGCGACGATTCTGACCGTCCTGGTGTCCCAGTTCCTCAACCTGGACCCGCGGGACATCGACCCCGGTTTCCAGTGGTGATCCGGGGAGCCTGAATCAGAGAAAGGCCCTGTGGAGACAGGGCCACAGGTGATGGTTTCCTAACCGATCTGCTTCTTCAGGCGACGGCGTTCCCGGTCGGAAAGTCCGCCCCAGATACCGAAACGTTCATCATGCTCGAGTGCGTACTCGAGACACTCATCGCGGACCGCGCAGGCCATGCAGATGCGCTTGGCCTCCCGGGTGGAGCCGCCCTTCTCGGGAAAGAAAGCCTCCGGATCGGTCTGCGCGCAGAGGGCCTGGTCCTGCCATTCCTGCTCCACGGCTCCGAAAAGCTCGTCCAGGCTCATTTCCACTGCCGCTCCGGTGATGCTGCTCATTCCTCCACGGAGAACGGTGCCGTCAGCCATGTTGTCCATGCTGTCCCCCTTCTCCGTTCGGTTACCTTTAACACTGATGCGATTAGACACCTGATCACTAAATGTCGTCAACCGATACTAACGGGAATTTTTGGTTGCCCGCCATAATCGCAGGTCACCAATCCCACCAGTCACAGCAGTCACAACCAAAAATGCGCGGGGGTGATTGCCGGGGGCACTACATATGGGGGGTGGTCAAAATTCTGGCAACAATTCCCAGGTTTACCGGCGTGTCGTCACGCATCCGAGGAAAAACGCACCCCGTTGTCCGGGATGACCACCCCCGGCCACACCCTCATCCCACCCACGAGCTCACAGCGGGCCCCGATCTGGGCTCCCTCGCCGATGACGCAGCTGGTGATTCGGGCGTTCGCACCGATACGCGCACCTGCGGCGATGATGGAGTCACGGATGACCGCTCCCGGCTCGATGGTCACGCCGTCGAAGACCACGGAATCATCCAGGCGGCAGCCGGCCCCGATCTCCGAGCCGCGCCCCACCCAGGTGCCGCCGACCAGGATGGAACCTGCGGCGATACCTGCGGTGGCGTCGATGAGCGCCTCCCCGGTACGCCCCTCAAGCAGCGGCGAGTGCGCGATGCCGCGCACGAGATCCGAGGAGCCCCGGACGAAGTCGTCGGGGCGGCCCATGTCCCGCCAGTAGGCGTTGTCCACATGTCCGTAGACGCGCCGGCCCTGCTCCAGCAGCGCCGGGAAAGTCTCACGCTCGACGGAGACGACCCGGCCCGCGGGGATCTCCTCAATGAGCTCGCGCCGGAAGACGTAACAGCCGGCGTTGATCTGGTCGGTCGGCGGGTCCTCGGTCTTCTCCAGAAACTCCAGCACGCGCCCCTCCTCGTCGGTGGGCACGCAGCCGAAGGCCCGCGGATCGGCGACACGCACCAGATGCATGGTCAGGTCAGCCTGGCGGGAGGTGTGTGTGTCCAGGATGGCACGCAGGTCGGTGCCGCCGAGAACATCACCGTTGAAGACCATCACCGTGTCATGGCGCAGGAGGTCGTAGACGTTGCGGATGCCGCCGCCGGTGCCCAGGGCCTCCTCCTCCACGACGTACTCGATCTCCAGGCCCATCTCCGAACCGTCACCGAAGTACTCCTCGAAGACCTCAGCCCTGTAAGAGGTCCCCAGCACCACATGGGTGATCCCGGCGGCCCGGATACGGGCCAGCAGGTGCTGGAGGAAGGGATAGCCCGCGGTGGGCAGCATCGGCTTCGGGGTGTTCACCGTCAGGGGGCGCAGGCGGGTGCCGCGGCCTCCCACGAGAATGACAGCGTCAGTACGCGACGGATCGGCCTTGAGCTCAGGGTCGGTCACGGTCAGGAGTCCTTTCGGTTGCTGGGTCGGGTGCGGGCGACGGCGAGGGCGCTGCGGGTCTTCAGTCCGATGCGGATCAACAGCCGCGCCGGTGCCTGCCACCAGTGCGGCAGCCGGTCCGCCTGGAAGCGGTAGGCCGATTCGTGGTGGGCCGGCAGCATGGTGTCGGCGTGCTTGCCTGCGACATGCCCCTTCGCGTGGGTGATGGTCGCGGCCGGGCAGTAGATGTTCTCATAGCCGGCGCGGGCCAGGCGGTCGCCGAGGTCGACGTCCTCCATGTACATGAAGTAGCGCTCGTCGAAACCTCCGACGGCGTCGAAGGCGTCCCAGCGCACCAGCAGGCAGGAGCCTGAGAGCCAGCCGGCGGTGCGTTCAGTGGCCATATCCGCGTCATCGCGGTAGGCGCGTGTCCACGGGTTCTTCGGCCAGATCTGGCCGAGCAGGGCATGGCCGATGCCGTTGCGCATGTCAGGCAGCGCACGGGCGGAGGGATAGATGCTGCCGTCCGGTTCCACGATCTGCGGCCCGACGGCACCGGCCTCCGGCCAGCGGCGGGCACAGGCGATGAGTTCATCGATCGCGCCCTCGTTGAAGACGACGTCGGGGTTGCTCAGGACGAGGAACTCAGGGTCGACCTCCCCGGCGTCGCGAAGCGGCTGCAGGTGGCGGGCACCGACGTTCATGCCCGTGCCGTAACCGAGGTTGCCGCCGGTGGGCAGGAACTCCACCTTCCGGCGGGTGCGTGCGGCCTCCTCGGGGGAGCCGTCCACGGAGCCGTTGTCGGCGAGGATCACGTGGGTGCCCTGGGCAGTGGCCTCTGTCAGGCTGTCGAGGAAGGCCGTCAGATGACGGCCCGGAGAATAGGTCACCGTGATGACGGCGACCGGCGGCTTCTGGGAGTAGGTCACAATGTGCACAGCATAGTGCCGCCCCTTGTCTGAGGACCGGTACGCCACTCCGATGCCCTAGACTTGACGCCCGTGAGTGACAAGTACCGTCGCGTACGCGACATCCAGGCAGCCCCGCCCGCCGGACCCTCCGTCCGACAGGCTGGTCCGACCCCGGTGAAGGTGATCATCGCGGCGCTGTCGGTGATGATCCTGCTGGTCTCTGCCCTGGGGTACTTCTCCGTGGGGCGCCTCGGCAACGATCTCGCCTCC
The DNA here is from genome assembly GCF_003955685.1 of Corynebacterium hylobatis. Lineage (GTDB taxonomy): Bacteria > Actinomycetota > Actinomycetes > Mycobacteriales > Mycobacteriaceae > Corynebacterium > Corynebacterium hylobatis. Next base: position 51,935 of record NZ_RXHJ01000015.1, on the reverse strand, counting down.
GCCGGCAACCTCTCCCTCGGCGGCGGCCAGGGCATGAAGGGCCGCGCCGCGGACGGGGCGACCGACATTCTGCTCGTCGGCTCCGATTCGCGTACCGACGCCCAGGGCAACCCCCTCTCCGAGGAGGAGCTGCGGCGCCTGCGCGCCGGCGTGGATGACGGTGAGGAGAACACTGACACCATCATGGTCATCCGGGTACCCAACGACGGTTCCTCTGCCACCGCCGTGTCCATCCCGCGTGACACCTACGTCCACGACGAGGATTTCGGCAACCTGAAGATCAACGGCGTCTTCGCCTACCACAAGGTGGCCAAGCGCGAGGAGCTCAAGGCCCGCGGCCTGACCGATGAGGACCGCATCGAGGCGCAGGCCACCGACGCCGGCCGCCAGGGCCTGATCGGCGCGGTCACCGAACTGACGGGTGTGGAGGTAGACCACTATGCCGAGGTCGGTCTGTTCGGCTTCGTCCTGCTCACCGATGCCGTCGGTGGGGTGGATGTCTGCCTGAACAACGACGTCAGTGACCACCTCTCCGGCGCTGACTTCCACGCTGGCGTACAGACCCTCGACGGTGCCCAGGCGCTGGCCTTCGTACGCCAGCGCCACGGCCTGCCGCGCGGTGACCTCGACCGCATCGTCCGCCAGCAGGCCTTCATGGCCTCTCTGGTGAACAAGGTGCTGGCCGCGGGCACCCTCACCAGCCCGGCGAAGCTGACTGACATGGGCACCGCCGTGGAGCGTTCCGTGGTCATCGACGACCAGTGGGACATCATGTCGTTTGCCACCCAGCTGGCCAACCTCGCCGGCGGCAACGTCGTGTTCAACACCATCCCGGTGACCTCCATCGACGGCACGGGCGACTACGGCGAATCCATCGTCACCGTCGATATCCCCACCGTCCATGCCTGGATGGATGAGCTGCTCGGGGAGGACGAGGCCCCGTCCGAGGAGACCGACACCCCGGAGGAGGCAACTGCCGCCCCGCTGCCGGGCGTGGACATCCACGTCCTCAACGCCGGGGCCACCGCCGGCCTGGCCGGCAATGTGGGCGGCTGGCTCAGTGAGGAGGGTTATGAGGTCTCCGAGGTGACCAACGCACTGCCGGGCGTCTATGACCAGAGCCAGGTCGTGGCCGCCGACCCGTCTGACCCGCGTGCCCTCGCCCTGGCCGAGGCCCTAGGTGGCCTGCCGGTCTCCGCCAGCGCCAGCCTGGGCCCCGAGACCTTGGTCGTGGTCACCCACGACGACTGGAACGGCCCGCTCGGTGATGCCTCCGCGCTCCCCTCCCCCACTGAGCCCTCCGTCGGAGACACCGTGGGCACCCCGGGCAGCGATTTCGGTGCTGCCGAGGTCGCCCCTGAAATCGACGCCGGCGGCGACGGCCCCCGCTGCGTGAACTAGGTCCATGCGCACCCCGGTGCTGGCGCTGACCTCAGCGCTGGGACTGATCACCCTCCTGCTTATCGACGCCCCGTCAGTCCCCACCCTCCTCTCCCGCATCCTGCCCGTCCTCAGTTTCGTCGCCGCCATGTCAGTGGTCGTCGCAGCTGCCGGGGCCGTCAGCACCTTCGAGGCCGTGATCGGGAAGGTGCAGGCGGTGCTCGGCCTGGGAGGTTCGGCTCCGGGGCGTGGATCGTCGGCGCGCGCCTGGGCACTGATCCTGGGTGTGAGCCTGGTGATCACCGTCTTCTTCTCCCTGGACACCACCGCCATCCTGGCCACTCCGCTGGTGATCACGCTGGCGCGTGGCGTCGGCATAAACCCCCTGGCCGCCGCCTTCGCGGTGATCTGGATGGCGAACCTCGGTTCCCTGCTCCTGCCGATCTCCAACCTGACCAACCTGCTCGCCGTGCAGACGGACGCGTTCTCCCGCGTCGCTGATTACGTGGCGGTGAGCTGGCTGCCCGCGCTGGTGCTGGTGGTCGTGGCTGTGGTTGCGCCGCTGGTGGTGGCTCGGTTTGCTGGTGTTCCGGCTGCCGTTTCCGCGGGTGATGGTTCTGCGGGTGGGGTTGGTCTGGATCGGGAGGCGAAGGTTTTCACCGCCCTGATCGGCGTGCTACTGGTGGCCCTGCTCATGCCTGTCGACGTCTGGATCTCCACCACCATCGCTGCATTGGTGGCTCTGGGGCTGCTGCACCACTGGTCGCTGCCGACCCCGGTGCACCACATGATCCCGTGGGCCACCCTGCTGTTCGCCTTCTCCTTGACGACGAGTGCCGCGATCATCCACAGTCTGGGCCTGCTGGATCCGGTGCTGTCAACGCTCTCGGATTCGGGCCTGTTCACCCTCGCCTTCGCGGGTGTGGCGCTGTCCAACCTGATCAACAACATCCCCGCCTACCTGGCGCTCGAGCCCGCGGCGAGCTCCCCCGAGAGCTTCATGGCCCTGCTCATCGGTGTCAACGCCGGGCCGATCATCACCCCCTGGGCCTCCCTGGCCACTTTACTGTGGGCGCACCAGGCCAGGCAGCAAGGAGTGCAGGTGAGCTGGGGGATGTTTGTGTTGGGCGGGCTGGTGTTGGCTCCGGTGGCGGTGGGAGCGGGCGTCGGGGTGCTGGGCTTGAGCAACGGGTAATCAGAACCTGGCCTCCGCCTGGTTCATGAGCGGTGAGGCTACTCCCCCACATAAGCAATCGCGTCGATCTCCACAGTCGCCCCGTACGGAAGGCGCGAGGCCTCCAGGAATGTCCGCGCTGGGCGAGCCTCAGTAAAGTACTCGACGAACTGCTCGTTAGCTTCTTCACGCAGGGTGATGTCAGTGACGAAGTAGGTCAGCTTCACCAGCTGCTCCAGCCTCCCACCTTCGGAAGCAAGCCGTTCCGTCATCCGCTCCAACGCCGCGGCCAACGCCTCTTCCCGACCTTCCACCGGCTGGTAGTTCTCATCCACGGACAGTGCCCCGGAGACGAAGATGAAATCTCCGGCGCGCTTGGCCATTGCGTACGGATGGTCAGAGGTCGGCTGCATGGCAGGTCCTTTCTCGGCAGGTGTTTCCTCCATCCTCGCCAAGCCCCTCTCCTTTGGCCATGAAACGGTCCATCTACCCCCTATTGAGCTCTGTACGCGGCGTCAATAAGTAGCGCGCTATGCCACTGTCACGCTGAGCGCGGGGAACCCCTCGACGCGGGTCTCGACACGCTGGCCGGATTCCAACCAGTGCGCGGCGGTCATCGCCCCGGCCAGGATGGGAGCGTCAGCGGGCAGCTCGAAGCCGTAGCGCAGCGTCATGGTGGCCAGCTGATCGAAGACGATGAAGGGGTCACCGAGAATGGCGTCGGTGGTGGAGCCTTCAACGGGTTCATCGTTGATGAGGAACTCGACGGGTAGACCGCGCAGCTCCCGCGGGAAGTCCTGCCACTCCCCCACGATGAACTCAGCGGCGGAGGTGTTGTCGGCGACGACATCACTGAGGCTGAATTTGAAGTTGCGGTAGCGGGAATCGATGACCTCCATGCCCACGGCGACGGCGTCGACGCTCTCGCGGATGCGCAGGGAGAGGGACTCGGGGGTGTCGTCGGCACGCAACTCCACGGGCTGGCCGAGGCGGAATACGAGTTCGGGTTCGATCCGCGGGTGGATCAATCCGGCCAATGACAAGGGCCGGTCAGCGGGGTGTTTCATCTCCGCGGTGAGGAAACCGACGATGACGTCGGAGACGCCCATCTGCTCCATCTTGGACTTCGAGGTGAAGCCGAGCTTCGGGCCGATGTAGCTCTCCCCTGATGCAACGCGGGAGCGCAGGTTGCGGGCCTGAATGGCATAGGCATCGTCCAACGTGAGGTCCGTGCCTAGGGCGTGTCTCCTAAATAGGTTGGTCGGTGGGGCGATACTGGATCGGTGAGTGACACCAAAAGTCGGTTTCGCGTCCTGACCGACCACCAGTGGGAGACGGTTGAGCGCCTTCTGCCCAGCAGTGATGGGCAGCGGGGTCGCCCCTTTCACAACAGTCGGCTGGTCGTTGAGGGCATCATCTACCGCTACCGCACCGGAATCCCGTGGCGGGACCTGCCCCGCGATGAATACGGCCCCTGGCAGACCGTCTGGAAACGGCACCGCCGCTACTGCGCCGACGGCACGTGGGATGCCGTCCTGACCTACCTGCTGACGGTGGCCGATGCGGAAGGAAAAATCGACTGGAACGTCTCCGTCGACGCCTCGATCACGCGTGCCCACCAGCACGCGACGAACACGACCCGGCCCGAGCAGGACACAGGGGGCTCGATCGAATCACAAGAATCTGCCGCTGGCGCTGACTGAACCAGCAGGTCACGGAATTGGCCGGTCGCGCGGTGGGCTGTCGAGCAAGATTCACGCCGGCGTCGACGGACACGGCCGTCCCCTGTCTGTGGTGGTCACCGGCGGGCAGCGCAACGACGGTGCGATGCTTCAGGCTGTGCTCGACGACATCCACGTCCCGCGCATGGGTCCCGGGCGGGCGCGGTCGCGTCCGGATGCGGTCCTGGCTGACCGTGGCTACGCGACGACGGTGATTCGGCGTGACCTGCGTAAGCGGGGGATCGTGGCGGTCATTCCTGAAAAGCGTGACAGTATCGCGGCCCGTAAACGTAGAGGCAGCAAAGGTGGGCGCCCGCCCGCCTTTGACCCTCATGCCTACAAGGGCCGCAATGTTGTCGAGCGGGCGTTTGCCCTGGCCAAGCAGTGGCGGGGCCTGGCCACCCGCTATGACAAACTCGCCGTGGTTTATCGTGGAGCCGTCGTGCTCTGTGCTGTGCTCACCTGGCTCAGAGCTTTAGGAGACACGCCCTAGCTGGGCCACAGACGTGGCGGTGGCGCGGGCGTTATCGAGTTCGGCGGCGATCCGGGCAAGATCCCTGGTCATGTTCTACATTCCTTCCGGGTGGCGGCTCTGGGGCCAGGCTAGAAGATCCTCCGGCACTGCAGCGTCGATCTGCCTACGATGGGCAGGCATGGAGCTTCTTGTACATCTGCTGAATGCGGATCCCGCTGCCCCGCGCCTGACCGTCTACAACGAGTCGACCGGCGCGCGGCTCGACTTCTCCGCGCAGACGCTGGACAACTGGGCCGCGAAGGTCGGAAACATGCTGCTGGAGGAACTCGACCTCGACTCCTCCTCCACGATTCTTCTCGATCTCCCCGTGGGCTGGCAGCCGGTGGCCATTGTGCTCGGCGCACTGGCCGCGGAGGTCGAGTGGGAGCTCGGTTCCTCCGGTGACGCCGATGTGGTGTTCACCTCCCCTGCCTCCTACGAAGAATGGGCGGACACGGGTGCCGACGTCGTCCTGGTCACCGAGGACCCCTTCGGTCGCGGCGTCGTCGAGACCGGCGGCACCCTACCTGTCGGGGCCATCGACTTCGGCCCCACCGTCCGCTTCTACGGCGACCAGTTCTTCGGCCCCGCCCCCTCCCTCATGGATGTCGTCGTCACCTCCGCCCCCGCCGAGCGCGTGCTGTCCACGGGTTGGACCACCGCGAAGGGTCTGGTGAAGGCCGTCCTCGAACCGCTCTCCGCAGGCGGTTCCGCGGTTGTCGTCTCCGGTGGGCTTGTCGATGCTGCCCGTCTCGACGCCATCGCCACCGCCGAGAAGGCGACCGTCAGGTTGTAGCCGGACATCCACTCCCCTCATCTGTCTGGTGCTACGGTTTCCTCCATGGCAACGGTCACATTCGACAAGGTCTCCATCCGCTATCCCGGCGCGGAACGTCCGACGGTGAAGGATCTGGATCTGCAGATCGCGGACGGGGAATTCCTGGTGCTGGTCGGCCCCTCGGGCTGCGGCAAGTCGACGACGCTGCGTGCGCTGGCAGGTCTGGAGCCGGTGGATTCAGGGCAGCTGCTCATTGACGGCCGGGACGTGACCGGTGTGGAGCCGGGGGGTCGGGACATTGCGATGGTCTTCCAGAACTACGCGTTGTATCCGCACCTGTCCGTCGCAAAGAACATGGGCTTCGCGCTGAAGCTGGCGAAGATGCCGGCGAAGCAGATCGATGAGCGGGTGCGTAACGCCGCGGAGATGCTCGGTCTGGAGGAGTTTCTGGAACGTAAGCCGAAGGATCTGTCGGGTGGTCAGCGTCAGCGCGTGGCCATGGGTCGGGCGATCGTGCGGGACCCGAAGGTTTTCCTCATGGATGAGCCCCTGTCGAACCTGGATGCGAAGCTGCGTGTGCAGACCCGTTCGGAGCTGGCGGCCCTGCAGCGTCGCCTCGGCACCACCACCGTCTATGTCACCCACGACCAGGTGGAGGCGATGACGATGGGTGACCGTGTGGCGGTGCTCAAGGAGGGGATCCTGCAGCAGGTCGCCCCGCCGCGGGAGCTCTACGACCGTCCCGTCAATGAGTTCGTGGCGGGTTTCATCGGTTCGCCGTCGATGAATCTCTTCCCGGGCGAGGGTGTGACGCTGGGTGTGCGTCCGGAGGCGATGCGGGTGCTCACCGCCGGTGATGACCTGCCCGCGGGGTGGGTCCCGAAGGAGGGCACCGTCGACCTGGTGGAGGAGCTGGGTTCGGAGTCCTACGTCTACGCCATCTCGGAGGGGGTGCGTCTGGTGGCCCGCCTGGGCCATAAGGATGTGCCCCGACCGGGTGAGCAGGTGCGTTTGGCTTTCGACCCGGCCCAGGCGCACCATTTCGATCTGCGGTCGGGCATACGTATCGAATGATCACCCCCGCCAAGGGGTGATCTGAAATAAAGCCCACATCAGGTATTAGCTGCCTCACTAGATTTGAAGTCACCAAACGTTACGAAAGGTGACCTATCCGTGAACGCCTCCTTCTTCAAGCGCAAGCCGGCACGCTCCCTGGCCGCAGTTGCCATCATCAGCTCCGTGGTCCTGGCGGGCTGTACCACCACCGATGATGACGCCGACACCACGGCAACCGCCACGACCACCGCGGAGGCCTCCGGCGCCGACGGTCGCGGCCCGATCACCTTCGCCATGGGCAAGAACGACACCGACAAGATCATCCCGGTCATCGAGAAGTGGAACGCCGAGAATCCGGACGAGGAGGTCACCCTCCGTGAGCTGGCCGGTGAGGCCGACGCCCAGCGCGAGACCCTGGTTCAGTCGCTGCAGGCCGGCAACTCCGATTACGATGTCATGGCCCTCGACGTCATCTGGACCGCCGACTTCGCCGCCAACCAGTGGATCACCCCGCTGGAGGGCGACCTCGAGGTGGACACCTCCGGCCTGCTGGACGCGACCGTCGAGTCCGCGACCTACAACGACACCCTCTACGCGCTGCCGCAGAACACCAACGGTCAGCTGCTCTACCGCAACACGGAGATCATCCCGGAGGCCCCGGAGAACTGGGCCGAGCTGGAGGCCTCCTGTGCTGACGCCGAGGCAGCCGATGTCGACTGCCTGACCCTGCAGCTCAAGCAGTACGAGGGTCTGACCGTCAACACCGTCGGCTTCATGGAGGGCTGGGGCGGTGGCGTTCTGGATTCCGACGGCAATGTCACCGTCGACTCCGACGACTCCCGTGCCGGTCTGCAGGCGCTTGTCGACGGCTACGAGAACGGCACCATCGCGTCGGGCTCCACCTCCGCGACGGAGGAGGAGACCAACCTCGCCTTCGTTGAGGGCGAGACCGCCTACGCCATCAACTGGCCCTACATGTTCACCAACGCCGAGGGTGAGACCTCCGCCGTCGCCGGCAACTTCGAGGTCCAGCCGCTGGTCGGCCAGGACGGTGTCGGTGTCTCCACCCTGGGTGGCTACAACAACGGCATCAACATCAACTCGGAGAACAAGGCCACCGCGCGTGACTTCATCGAGTTCGTCATCAACGAGGAGAACCAGACCTCCTTCGCGGAAGCGTCCTTCCCGCCGGTCCTGGCCGCCATCTACGAGGATGACGCCCTGATCGAGCAGTTCCCGTACCTGCCGGCGCTGAAGGAATCCCTGGACAACGCAGCGCCGCGTCCGGTCTCCCCGTTCTACCCGGCCATCTCCAAGGCCATCCAGGACAACGCCTACGCGGCGCTGACCGCCGGCAAGTCCGTCGACGACGCCACCACCGACATGCGGGCCGCCATCGAGAACGCCTCCAACTAGGTTCCCTCCCCGCACGACCCGCTGAAAACCTGCCCACCCGGGCAGGTTTTCTGTGGTTTTGTGGGAGGTGACACTTTTCCTCCAAGGAGCCGCACATGCTGAAACGTGCCAGCCAGACCCGCTCGGCGGCCTGGCTGATCGCCCCCGCGTTGATCGTCCTGGCCGTGGTCATCGGCTACCCGATCCTGCGCGCCCTCTTCCTGTCCTTCCAGGCCGACAAGGGCCTCGACCCCGCCACCGGCCTGTTCGTCGAGGGCGGTTTCGCCGGTTTCGACAACTATCTCTACTGGCTGACCAACCGGTGCATGTCGTCCTCCGGGGTGGTCTCCACCTGTCCCCCGGGCGTGCTGGCCACCGATTTCTGGCCTGCCGTGCGCATCACACTGTTCTTCACCGTGGTGACCGTGACCCTGGAGACGATCCTCGGCATGATCATGGCGCTGATCATGAATCACGAGTACCGCGGCCGGGGCCTGGTGCGTGCGGCGGTGCTCATCCCCTGGGCGATCCCCACCGCCGTGACGGCGAAGCTGTGGCAGTTCATCTTCGCCGACCGGGGCATCATCAACGAGTTGTTCAACCTGGACATCAGCTGGACCACCGATCCCTGGGCCGCCCGGGCCGCCGTCATCGTCGCGGACGTGTGGAAGACGGCCCCCTTCATGGCACTGCTCATCCTCGCCGGACTGCAGATGATCCCCAAGGAGATCTACGAGGCCTCCCGCGTGGACGGTGCCTCCCGCTGGCAGCAGTTCCGGCTGATCACCATGCCCCTGGTCAAACCGGCGCTCATGGTGGCGGTCCTCTTCCGCACCCTGGATGCGCTGCGCATGTACGACCTTCCCGTCATCATGATCTCCGCCTCCTCCAACTCTCCCACCGCCACCATCTCCCAGCTGGTGGTCGAGGACATGCGGCAGAACAACTTCAACTCCGCCTCGGCTCTCTCCACGCTGATCTTCCTGCTCATCTTCGCCGTCGCGTTCATCATGATCCGCTTCCTCGGCGCCGACGTCTCCGGGCAACGCGGTGTGAAGGGTCGGAAGGTCCCTGGGTTGAGGAAACGTCGGGAAGCAAGGAAGAAGCAGGAGGTGACGGCATGAGAAAAGCCGCACTCTGGCACTACGTGGGCGTGCTGTTCATCATGTTCTGGGGGCTCGCCCCCTTCTACTGGATGGTCGTGGTCGCCTTGCGCGACAGCGCCCACACCTTCGACACCACCCCCTGGCCCACGCACGTCACCCTGGAGAACTTCCGGGACGCGCTGGCCACCAACAAGGGCAACGACTTCCTCGGGGCCATCGGCAACTCGCTGCTCATCTCGGTGACGACGACCTCCCTGGCTGTCCTCGTCGGTGTGTTCACCGCCTATGCCCTGGCCCGTCTGGAGTTCCCCGGCAAGGGACTGGTCACCGGCATCATCCTGGCCGCCTCCATGTTCCCGGGCATCGCGCTGGTCACCCCGCTGTTCCAGCTCTTCGGCGACCTGGGCTGGATCGGCACCTACCGGGCGATGATCATCCCCAACATCTCCTTCGCCCTGCCGCTGACCATCTACACCCTGGTCTCCTTCTTCCGGCAGCTGCCCTGGGAACTGGAGGAGGCCGCGCGTGTCGACGGCGCCTCCCGCGGCCAGGCCTTCCGCCTCGTGCTCCTGCCCCTGGCGGCCCCCGCCCTGTTCACCACAGCGATCCTGGCGTTCATCGCCACCTGGAACGAGTTCATGCTGGCCCGCCAGCTGTCGACGACCGCGACCGAACCCGTCACCGTCGCCATCGCGCGCTTCTCCGGGCCCTCGGCTTTCGAGTACCCCTACGCCTCGATCATGGCCGCCGGTGCGCTGGTCACCATTCCGTTGATCATCATGGTGCTCATCTTCCAGCGTCGTATCGTCTCCGGACTGACTGCCGGAGGTGTGAAGGCATGAGTGCGGACCCCGGCCGGGGAAAGCGGCGGCAGCTCCAGCACGAGACGCTCGTCGGTTTCCTCGGCTTCTTCGCCTTCCTCGCGCTGGCCCAGGCGGTGTGGAACCTCTTCCAACCGGAGCCGGCGTTGTGGCCGGGTTTCCTGGCGGGGTCCATGGTCGGACTCACGTGGTGGGCGTGGCGGCGGGGGCGTCGCTGATGACGGGAACTCATGAGGGACTCACCTGGACCCCGTGATTCTCCGACATTAGATGAGGGAAATAAGTATTCTGAGTTGAAGGCTGCACCCCGCAGCGGAGGGAGAGGACCATAATCGTGCCGCAGATTGTCACCGTCCTGCCCACTGATGCAGGAACCTTCCGGGGCGTCGCTTTCCCTGACCGTATCCAGCTGAGCCGATGACCATGCGCCAGGAATCCCGCAGCCAGGACTCAGTGCGGAAATTCGGGGTCGAAGAGGAACTGCTCCTCGTGGAAGCCGGCAGCCTGCATCCGCTGCCGGCGGCAGAACAGCTCGTGAAACTGGCCCGACGACGCTCCCGCAGCGGCCACACGATCACCCAGGAGTTCAAGCAGGAGCAGATCGAGGTGGTGTCCCCACCGCAGACCACCCTGGCAGCTCAGCTGACGGCCATCCGCACGGGTCGCGCCATGGCCGAGGAAGCCGCCGCACAGGTGGGAGGCCGAGTGGTGGCTCTGCCCACCGCCCCCGGCGCGCTCATCCCCCACCTGGTGCCGACCCCACGGTTCCGGCAGATCCGGGACAGCTTCGGGATCACCGCCGTGGAACAGCTCACCTGCGGTTTCCATGTCCATGTCGAGATCAATTCCCGCGAAGAGGGAATCGCGGTCATGGACCGGATCCGTGTCTGGCTGCCGGCAATCCTGGCGCTCAGTGCGAACTCCCCGTTCTGGGGCGGGGTCGACACCGGCTTCGCCTCCTACCGCTACCAGTTGTGGAACCGGTGGCCGACGGCAGGGCCGACGGAGATCTTCGGGTCAGTCGACAGCTATGACAGGTTATGCGAGGCCCTGTTGGACACCCAGGTGCCCATGGACATCGGCATGCTCTATTTCGATGCCCGGCTCGCCGAACGCTTCCCCACCATTGAGGTGCGGGTGGCTGATGTGTGTCCGGAGGCTGAACATGCGGCGGCGATTGCGGCGCTCATCCGGGCACTGGTGGAGACGGCAGCCTGCGCCTGGCACGACGGAGTCGAACCCGACCCGATCCGGGGTGAGCTGCTGAAAACATGGTCATGGCAGGCCAGCCGCGACGGCGTCAACTCGACGCTCATCCTCCCCTCCACAGGGCGTCGCGCCCCGGCCGCCGAGGTGATCGCGAGTCTGCTCAACCACGTCCGCCCCGCACTGCTCAAGTACGGGGAGGAAGAGGCGGTGACGAAGACGGTCGAGGCCATCCTCCGCTCCGATTCCGGGGCACGACGCCAGCGTGAGGCATACGCCCGGCGCCAGAACATGTACGACGTGGTCTCCGCCGCGCACGAGGTCACCCACCACAACGGCTGAAAGGCTCAACCCAGCAGCCGCCGCCACCCGATGCGCAGCACCGAATGCGGCAACGCCAGGCATTCGCGCAGCAGGGCAACCGCCAACCGGGGTGCCGGGGTGCGGGCGCTGACCACCGTCACCGGAATGCCCAGATGCCAGGCCCATAGACGGGTGCGCCAGACGTGGAAATCGCTGGTCACTACAGTCCAGCACCGGGTATCCGGAAGCAGCGCGCGGGCATTCTCCAGGTTCTCGTTCGTGCTGGCCGCCCGAGGCTCCTGCAGGATCAACTGCTTATCGACGCCGCTTTCCACCAGCCAGTCCGCCATGGCCGCGGCCTCGCCACGGCCGGAGACGATGATGGGGCGGGCGTCGAGAATCGAGAGTGCTTTCTGCAGCCGGGCCTCGAGGATACGGCCCGGATACCCGTGGCGCGTGCGGGCACCGAGAACCAGGATCGGCATGGCAGCTCCTAAAGAAAGGATTGCGCGGTGGCGCGGAGAGTCTCCGCGTGCAGGACAGCCTCAATCCTATGGGCCGGGGTGATCGCCGCGTGGAGGGTCTCATGCGCGGCGAGCAGACGCCGGTGGATCTCAGCGGCCTCCTGCTCCTGCCCCTCCAACGGGGTGCCGATGCCCTTTGTCAGGATGAGACTGTCCCAGCGGGTGATCGTCTCCGCCAGATCCAGGGAGGTGTCGCGGGCCAGGGCCTCGATCTCCGCCTCCACGGCCCGGGCCTGAGTGGACTCATCGGCCGAGGTCCTGGCCTGGACGAACATATAGCCGCCGACGAACAGAGCCACCGCAGGCACCGCGAAAGCCAATACCCACAACAGGATGGCGATGCCCCACATGATCGCCCCGAGGACGAACACGCCCACCAGGAGCATGCCGCATCCGGAACTGTTCTTGTTCATGAGTTCAACGAGCTCCACATCGCATCAGCCAGCTGGAAGATCAGGACACCCAGGAGCAGCCCCAACCCGATCACCGCGACTCCGCCGAGGACCCAGAACATGGGGCTGACTGGCGTCTCCCGCTTCTCCAGGTCGCGTGCCAGCTGCATCATACGGGCACGGACAGCGGTGTGTTCTGCTTCGGTGGTGGCCAGGCGGCGTCGGCTGCGCAACCACTGGACATCGGCGGCCGTGGTCATGGCCCGCGGGGATTTTTCAGGCATGCGATCAAATTAGCTGACACCCCGGACACGGAAACCAGGGGTGTTCGAGGGAGACCCGAACAAAGTGCCGCCGGCCCGCTGTCACATCGGTGGGCTGACGCGGTAGAGGTGCTCGTTGGCGAACTCCCGGATGCCCCACTCCGCCAGTTCCCGACCGTAACCGGAACGGCCGATGCCGCCGAAGGGCAGGCCGGGCCGGGAGGCACCAGTCTCATTGATGTAGGTCATCCCGGCCTCCATGCGGGCGGCCACCTGCTGCGCCAGTTCCAGGTCGTTGGCGAAGACGTAGCTGCCCAGGCCGTAATCCGTGTTGTTGGCGAGCTCGACGGCCTCCTCGATGTCCCGGACGCGGTAGAGGATGGCCACGGGGCCGAAGATCTCGTTGCAGCCCACATCGGAGGCCGGATCGACGTCCACGAGCAGCGTCGGTTCCATGAAGGCACCCGGACGGTCGATTGCCCGGCCGCCGACGGCAATGCGCGCCTGACCCGCCTGCTCCGCCGCCGCCAGCCGGTCGACCACCTCATCGCGGGCATCCACCGACGACAGCGGGCCGACCTTGGCGTCCCCGTCATCCCACGCCCCGACCGGCAGACCGCTGATCCGTTCCGTGAGGAAATCGAACGCCCGGTCATAGAATTCATCAAGGACGATGAGACGCTTCGGGGCATTGCACGCCTGCCCGGTATTGGCCATCCGCGCACTGACGTAGCGGGAAAGCACCTTGTCCAGGTTGTGGTCGTCGAGCACGAGGAAAGGGTCGTTGCCGCCCAGTTCCAGCAGGGACTTCTTGTGGTTCTCCCCGGCGGTCTTCGCCACTGCCGCCCCCGCCTGTTCCGAACCGGTCAGGGAGACCGCGGCGATCCGCGGATCAGCGACGAAGGCGTCCATCTGGGAGCCGGAGGCGTGGATGTTCCGGAACACATCCACCGGCAGACCGGCCTCCGTGAAGAGTTCCTCCATGGTCCGGGAGGACAGCGGACAGATCGAGGCGTGCTTGAGGATCAGTGTGTTGCCCAGCAGCAGATTCGGTGCCGCCCAGCGCGCCACCTGGTAGTAGGGGAAGTTCCACGGCATGATGCCCAGCACCGTGCCCAGTGGCTCCCGCCGGACGAAGCTCCGCAGCGCTCCCTGTGCCGGCAGCTCCCGGTCCGCGAGCAGCTCGTGGGCATGTTCGGCGTACCAGTCGTAGATGTCGGCGACCACCGCTATCTCGCTCTCCCCCTGGCGGCGCAGTTTGCCCATCTCCCGGCCGATGTATTCGGCGAGCTGCCCCTTCTGCTCCCGGTACAGGGTGGCGGTGCGGCGCAGGATCCCGGCACGCTCTTCGATGGAGGTCGCCCGCCATGTCCGGAATGCGGCGGTGGAACGGTCGAGGAGATCGTCGCGGTCGGAATCATGGAAACGCGGGAACGTCTCCTCCGTCTGACCGGTACTGGGGTTGTGCAGAGCGAGGTTCGTCATGCCCCCTGCCTACCCGCACCGGGGTGTTCTCCGCTACCCCTCGAGCAGCTGCCTGCGCAGGGCCTCGTCCTTGGCCTCGACCTCGGCGGCCATCTTCTTCTGGTACTCGGCCATCTTCTCGGTCAGGGCCGGGTCGCCGGCACCGAGGATGCGCACGGCCAGCAGGCCGGCGTTCTTGGCGCCGCCGATGGAGACGGTGGCGACGGGGACACCGGAGGGCATCTGCACGATGGAGAGCAGGGAGTCCAGGCCGTCGAGGTCCTTGAGGGCGCGCGGCACACCGATGACGGGCAGGGGGGTTGCTGCGGCGACCATGCCCGGCAGGTGGGCGGCACCGCCGGCGCAGGCGATGATGACCTTGAGGCCGCGCTCGTGGGCGGACTTGGCGTAGGCGAGCATGCGCTCCGGGGTGCGGTGGGCGGACATGACGCCGACCTCGAGGGGGACGCCGAATTCGGCGAGGGCCTCGGCTGCGGGGGCGACGGTGGGCCAGTCCGAGTCCGAGCCCATGATGATGCCGACGAGAGGGGGCATTCCAGTTCTCCTTTAAGCGGTGTAACCGTCAGCCCAGCGGGCGTTGACGAGGTAATCGGCGGCGAGGTTCGCTTCTCGACGCACGCGCGGCAGGTCATCGCCCGCCAGGTTGACATGGCCGATCTTGCGGCCCGCGCGCCAGGTCTTGCCGTAGAGGTGGATCTTCGCGGCCGGGAAACGCTCCCACACATCGGCCATGCGGCGGGCCATGGGCAGCTCCGGGTCGACGTCCCCGCCGAGGACGTTGGCCATGACGGTGACCGGGGCGGTGGTCTCGACGCTGCCCAGCGGGTAGTCGAGGACGGCGCGCAGGTGCTGTTCGAACTGGCTGGTCACGCAACCGTCCTGGGTCCAGTGGCCGGTGTTGTGCGGGCGCATGGCCAGTTCGTTGACGGCGATGGTGGGCTGGCCGTTCTCGTCGCGGAACTCGAAGAGTTCGACGGCCAGTGCGCCGGTGACGCCGAGTTCCTCTGCGATGCTCACCGCGAGTTCCTGGGCGCGTCCGGCAAGCTCGGCGGACAGCTCGGGTGCCGGGGCGACGGCCTCGGTGCAGATGCCGTTCGTCTGGACCGACTCCACGACCGGCCACGGCACGACCTGGCCCGAGGGGCGGCGGGCGACCATGGCGGAGAGCTCGCGGACCAGCGCGACCTTCTGCTCCGCCATGAGGGGCGTGCCGGCGTCGAGAAGCTCTCGGGTCAGCTCGGCGAGCTCCTCCCGGGTGGCGGGGAACCACACGCCGTGGCCGTCGTAGCCGCCACGGCGGGCCTTGAGGCAGACGGCGCCGTCGACGGCGTCGAAGAAGGCGTCGGCGTCCTCGACGGATTCGATGGCGGCGAAGGGCGGAACCGGGGCGCCGATCTCCCGCAGGCGCCTGCGCATGACGAGCTTGTCCTGCGCGTTGACCAGGGCCTCGGGGCCGGGCTGGACGTTGACGCCCTCGCTGATCAGCTGCCGCAGGTGCTCGGTGGGGACATGCTCATGGTCGAAGGTCATCACGTCAACACCCCGGACGGCCTCACGCAGATCGTCGAGATCCGTGTAGTCGCCGAGCACCACGTCCGCGGCCACCTGGGCGGCGGAGGAATCGGGGGCGCCCGCCAGCAGACGGATCGACTGGCCGAGCTCAATCGCCTCGGTCTGCATCATGCGGGCCAGCTGGCCGTCGCCGATGACGGCGACAACCGGCATACCGGGGACGTGGGCGTTCGGGTTTCCGGAGGTACCTGCAGGTTCAGTCACGTGCCCAACTATAGCCAGCACAGACCCTGCACCAGTAGTGCGGTTGCTGCGCGCCGGTTCACCAGTAGTTCGCCTGCGCGGACGGCAGCGAATTCTCGATGAGTCCGGCAACCCTCTTGGCCCGGGGCACATCCGGGAAGTGCAGCGGACGGTCATAGCCCGCGATCGCCAGGGAGATGCCGTTGCGGCGGCGTTTCACGGAGCGGATGTCCCGCAGCGGGATGGAGTCGGTGCGGGAGCGCAGCGCTCCGGCGCGCACCACGATGCGGCGGTCGGTGACCACGAAGCGCTGGCGGCGGGCACGGAGCAGAGGCAGTCCGAAGCGCCAGAGGGACAGTGCCGCCCAGATGATCACCACGGCATTACGCAGCTGGGATTCCACCTCCATGCCGGGTTGGTCGAGCCAGCCGATGAGCATCCAGGACAGGCCGGTGACCAGGATGAGTTCGAGCACGGGGAAGGTGAGGGTACGCAGCGGCGACGTGAGGTCGGCGCGCACCACTTCTCCTTCATCGGGCCGGAACAGTTCCATGTGGCGGCATCATACCCTGCACACCTGTTCGGTACCCGACTGGCCATAACCAGCCGGGCGACCGGTCAGTAGCTGGCGTCGGTGCGGCGCAGGTGCGTGACATCCCCGGCGGCGATGAGGTGGCGGGTGCCGTCCTCGGCGCGCAGGTCGATGCGCCCGTCGGGGGCGACGTCGGTGACGGTGCCGAAGAGTTCCCCGGTGGGGGCCTCCACCCGCACGGGCTTGCCGATGGTGATGCATTCGGCGCGGTAATCATCCATGAGGGTGCGGTCGCCGGTGGCCCACTGCCGTAGTCGGCGGTGCAGGGCCTCGAGTGCGGCCACGGCCATGTCCTGCGCGGATACCTCGACCCCCTCAAGGGCCAGGGAGGTGGCGTGCGGTACCGGCAGCTGCTCACGCGTCAGGCTCACGTTGATGCCCAGACCGACGACAATGCGGGGATCCGCGGGGAAGCCGGCCGCCTCGGAGAGGATGCCGCAGAGTTTCCGCCCGTCCCAGAGGACGTCGTTGGGCCATTTGAGTTCAGGGCCGGCAGCCACGCCGGCGACAGCGCGGACGGCATCGAGGACGGCCAGACCGGTGGCCAGGGGGATGGTGCCCAGCCGGTCCAGTTCGGCGGGGGTGGGGCGCAGCAGGACGGAGAGGATGGCCTGGGAACCGGCGGGTGTGGTCCAGGGCCGGCCCAGCCGGCCACGGCCGGCGGACTGGTGGTCGGCCATGAGGGCGGACCAGGCGGGGGCTGTAACGTCTGCGAGCAGATCAGCGTTGGTAGAACCAGTGGATTCCGTCCACCGGACACGTGCGTACTGCGGCAGGCGGCCTGCCAGTTCGCGAGAAATATCGTCAGGGGTCACACCGCTAAGCCTAATGCGTCGCTCCCGCACCATCCGACACACCGATATTTTCGTCCGGAAAAGCGTTTCACCTGCGACTTCCCGGCGCGTGACGCTCATCACACAGGTTTCGTTGTGGAAACTAGCGGCCCAAGGGTCTACTATTCCCAAACATGACCATTTCCTCACCTTTGACGGACCTGTCCGAGCTGTCCGACGTGACCACCACCGCCGGCAAGATCGCCGACCTGAAGCGTCGCCGCGCCGAGGCCACCTACCCGATGGGTGAGAAAGCCGTCGAGCGCGTCCACTCCCAGAACCGACTTACCGCACGTGAGCGACTCGATTACCTCCTCGACGAGGGTTCCTTCGTCGAGACCGACATGCTGGCCAAGCACCGCACCTCCGACTTCGGCATGGGCAAGAAGCGCCCGACCACCGACGGCATCGTCACCGGCTGGGGCACCATTGACGGCCGCGAGGTATGCATCTTCTCCCAGGACGGCACCGTCTTCGGTGGCGCCCTGGGAGAGGTCTACGGCGAGAAGATGATCAAGATCATGGATCTGGCCGTGACCACCGGCCGCCCGCTCATCGGCCTGTACGAGGGCGCCGGCGCCCGCATCCAGGACGGCGCCGTGTCCCTGGACATGATCGCCCGCACCTTCTACCAGAACATCCACGCCTCGGGTGTGGTCCCGCAGATCTCCGTGATCATGGGTGCCTCCGCTGGCGGCAACGCCTACTCCCCCGCCCTGACCGACTTCGTCGTCATGGTGGAGAAGACCTCCAAGATGTTCGTCACCGGCCCAGACGTGATCAAGACCGTCACCGGCGAGGAGATCACCCAGGAGGAGCTCGGTGGAGCCACCACGCACATGTCCACCGCCGGCAACTCCCACTTCACCGCGAAGACCGACGAGGAGGCCCTCGACTGGGTGCAGGACCTGGTCAGCTTCCTGCCCTCGAACAACCGCACCCTCGCCCCGATCGAGGAGTACAGCGCCGACGAAGGTGCCGTGGGCGAGAACATCACCGCCGATGACCTGCGCCTGGACGGCATCATCCCGGATTCCCCCACCCAGCCCTACGATGTCCGTGAGGTCATCGAGTGCCTGACCGACGACGGCGAGTACCTGGAGATCCAGGCTGAGCGCGCCGAGAACGTCGTCATCGCCTTCGGCCGCATCGAGGGCCAGTCGGTCGGCTTCGTGGCCAACCAGCCCTCCGTCTACGCCGGCTGCCTGGACATCGACTCCTCCGAGAAGGCCGCCCGCTTCATCCGCACCTGCGACGCCTTCAACATCCCGATCGTCATGCTGGTCGACGTCCCGGGCTTCCTGCCCGGTGCCGGCCAGGAATACGGCGGTATCCTCCGCCGCGGCGCGAAGCTCCTCTACGCCTACGGCGAGGCCACCGTCCCGAAGATCACCGTCACCATGCGCAAGGCCTACGGTGGCGCCTACTGCGTGATGGGTTCCAAGGGCCTGGGCGCCGACGTCAACCTGGCATGGCCGACCGCCCAGATCGCCGTCATGGGTGCCGCCGGCGCCGTAGGCTTCATCTACCGCAAGGAGCTCAAGGAGGCCGCCGATAAGGGCCTCGACGTGGTCGAGCTGGCCAAGTCCTTCGAGCGCGAGTACGAGGACCACATGCTCAACCCGTACAAGGCCGCCGAGCGTGGCCTCATTGACGCGGTCATCCTGCCGTCGGAGACCCGTGGCATGATCGCCCGCAACCTGCGCCTGTACAAGGACAAGAACGTCTCCCGTCCGGCGCGCAAGCACGGCAACATCCCGCTGTAAAACATCTCTTTCACCATCCGGTGCTGCCCCGCCCGCGTCCCGCGTGACGCGGGCGGGGTTGCGCCGTCTAGACTGTAGGACCATGACTTCCACCTCCCCTGATCTCACGACCACCGCCGGAAGGCTCGCCGACCTGCGTGCCCGACTGGCGGAGGCCGAGGCCCCGGTGGGGACCGACGCCGTTGAGGCGGTCCACGCCTCTGGCCGTGCCACTGCGCGCGAGCGTGTGCTGGCTCTTCTGGACGAGAATTCCTTCGTGGAGACCGACGCCCTCGCCCGCCACCGCTCCACCCAGTTCGGTATGGACGCCGAGCGTCCACTGACCGACGGTGTGGTCACCGGTTACGGCACCGTCAACGGCCGCAAGGTCTGCGTATTCTCCCAGGACGCCACCATCTTCGACGGCATGCTCGGTGAGATGTACGGGGAGAAGATCATCAAGATCTACGACCTGGCGATAAAGACCGGTGTGCCGATCATCGGCATCCACGAGGGCGCGGGCGCGCGCATCGCCGAGGGCATCGTCACCCTGTCGATGTACTCGCGGATCCTGGCGCGCACCACCACCGCATCAGGTCTGATCCCCCAGATCGCGGTCGTCGCCGGCCACACGGAGGGCCTGCATGCCCTGGCCCCGGTCTTCGCCGACGTCGTGGTCATGGTCGAGGACGGCGGTTCGCTGCACCTGGCCGCCACCGACGTGGTGGAGAAGGTCACCGGTGCCGCCGCCACCCCGGAGTCCCTGGGCAGCGCCGCGGTGCACGCGACGACCTCCGGCACGGCGCACCTCACCGCGCCAACCGATCTGGACGCGATGGTCCTGGCGAAGGAGCTCGTCTCCTACCTGCCGGCGAACAACCGTGCCGAGGCCCCGCGCCCGGAGACCGAGACCTCCCTGGCGATCAACGACACCGACCGGGAGCTCGACAGCATCATCCCGGACTCGGACACCCACGCCTACGACGCCCACGAAGTCATCCGCCGGGTCGTCGACAACGGTGTGCTGCTGGAACTGCAGGCCGGTTACGCCGCCAACATCATCACCGGCCTGGCACGTATCGAGGGCCGGACCGTCGGCGTGGTGGCCAACCAGCCGACCGAGCTCGCCGGCTGCCTCGATTCGCCGGCCGCGGAGAAGGCCGCGCGTTTCATCCGCACCTGCGACGCCTTCAACATCCCCGTCGTCGAGTTCGTGGACTCCCCCGGTTTCCTGCCGGGCGAGGATCATGAGCACGGCGGAGTGCTGCGCCGTGGGGCGAAGCTGGCCTACGCTTATGCCGAGGCCAGCGTCGGCAAGGTCACCGTCATCACCCGCAAGGCGATCGGTCCGTCCTATGTCCTCATGGGTTCGAAGGACCTGGGCGCGGACCTCGTCTTCGCCTGGCCCACCGCGGAGATCGCCGTCACCGAGGCCCGCGCAGCTGCCGCGGCGCTGGGTGACAGGATCGACGAGGCGACCTACGCGGAGAACTACATCAACCCCTATCTGGCCGCCGAGCGCAGCCTCGTCGATGCGGTCATCGAGCCGTCCACCACCCGCGCCCAGCTCATCGAGGGCCTCCGTCTGCTCGACCGCAAGGTCATCCAGCAGCCGGCGAAGAAACACGGAAACATCCCCCTGTAAGGAGCCGATCGTGACCATCACCGCCACCAAGCCGCTGTTCAGGGTGCTCAAAGGCAACCCGAGCGCCACCGAGATCGCCGCGCTGACTGCCGTGCTCACCGCGCTGGCGAAGCAGCGTCCCGCCGAGGAGTCCGGCGAGCGCAACCTGTGGGGCCGTCCGGAGGACCGCCTCCAGCGCACCACCCTGTACAACCCGAACGCCTTCCGCAACGTCACCTTCTACTGATGCGGATCGTCCTGGCCTCCTCCTCCCCCTCACGGCGGATGATCCTCTCCAGCGCCGGCGTGGATCCACTCATCCGCCCCGCCGACGTGGACGAGGACGCTCTGCTCACATCGCTTGCCGAAGCCCCGCCGGCCGAGCGCGTCGCCGCGCTCGCCGAGGCGAAGGCGCAGGCCGTCGCGGGTGACTTCCCCGGTGACGTGGTCATCGGCGGCGACTCCATGCTGCTTCTCGACGGCCGCCTCCAGGGCAAGCCCCACACCCCGGAACGCACCATCGGGCGCTGGCGGGAGCAGGCCGGGAAGAAGGCAGAGCTGCTCACCGGCCACTGTGTGCTCTTCGGTGAGCAGAAGGTGGTGGAGACCACCTCCACGCTGGTGTATTTCGCGCAGGCCTCCGAGGCCGATATCGCCGCCTACGCGCACTCCGGGGAACCGTTGCAGTGCGCGGGTGCCTTCACCCTGGAGGCCCTCGGCGGCTGGTTCATCGACCGGATCGAGGGTGACCCCTCCTCCGTCATCGGTCTGTCCCTGCCGCTGGTGCGCCGCGCCCTGTACTCCTTCGGGCTCAACGTCAACGACTTCTGGAACCGCTGACCAGCCGCTTCGGGTACCATCTGGCCCAACAAGCGCTTCTCCGCCCGGGACGGCCCGGCGCGGTCCAGTACGGACGGGGACGGCCCCGGAACCAGGAAAAGTCTTCACCATGTCTCTGCCTGTGGCGCCGTCCACTACGGTCCGCAGCTATTTCTCCCCCTCGGTGGTGCTCCGCCTGCTGGTGGGTTGGCTCGGATTCCTCCTCTTCTCCCTGCTGGGGCCGCTGCTGTCTCCGGACTCCTCCTCCCCGGTCATCTGGTCAGTGCTGGTGGCGGTCATCGCCGTCATCGTGGTCTGCGCCTTCGGGGTGATGGAACAGGCGGAGGCGCTGGCCCACCGCCTGGGTGATCCCTACGGCACGCTCGTGCTCACCCTCTCGGTGGTGGGTATCGAGGTCATCCTCATCTCGGCGGTGATGCTCGGCCCCGGGGAGCACACCACCATCGGGCGGGACTCCATCATGGCGGTGAGCATGATCATCCTCAACCTGGTGCTGGGTCTGGCGCTGCTCATCGGTGGACTGCGCCACGGCTCACTGGCGCACAACCGCACGGGTACCTCCCAGTACCTGGTGATGATCGCCCTGCTCGCCGCCCTGGCCTTCGTGGTGCCGGGGTTCATGGGCACCGGTGGTTCCTTCACCACCGGGCAGGCGGTACCGGTGATCATTCTGACGGTTGTCCTCTACCTCTTCTTCCTCTACCGCCAGATGGGCGTGCAGAAGACGGATTTCCAGGAGGTCGGCCTGGCGGACACACCCGCGCAGAAGGTCCCGGTGGCTGCGGTCATCGCCGAGCACCGCGTGGAGGTGTCCACCCATTTTGGTCTGCTGCTCGCGTTGGTCGCCCCCATCGTGCTGCTCAGCCACAACATGGCTGCGCTTCTCGACACCGCCCTCGACCACGCCGGCGCCCCCGTTGCGCTGTCGGGCATCATCATCGCCACCATCGTCTTCCTCCCGGAGACCATCACCACCCTCCGGGCGGCCTTGACGGGCGAGATCCAGCGGGTGAGCAACCTGACCCACGGTGCCCTGGTCTCCACTGTGGGTATGAGTATCCCGGCGGTGCTCATCATCTCCCTGCTCACCGGGCAGACCGTCATCTTCGCTGAGTCCCCGGTGAACCTGGTCATGTTGGCGGTGACGATGCTCATGTCGCTGGCCACCTTCGCCGGCCCGCGGGTGACCGCGGTGCACGGTGCCGCGCACCTGGTGCTCTTCGTGGTCTACCTGATGAGTGTCTTCGCCTGAATCAGAGGAATTCCTCGATCTGCTCCCACAGCAGCGGCGCCAGGGAGTAGGAGTAGGGGACGCTCAGGTGGTTGCCGTCGCGGTAGACGTAGATGTTCCCGATGACTGCAGGGCAGTGCCCGTCCACGCAGAACCACGACGAGGTGTCGATGGCCTTCGCATGCGGCATGCCCGCCAGGTGTACGGCAGCCGGGTCCACAGGCTGGTAGAACTCGTCCTCGACCACCCCACAGGCGTAGATGTCCTCAATGTCGAGCACGCACAGCGGCACGGAGAGGTCCGAGCCGTCCTCGAAGGTCTTCCACGGGTTGTCGCGCAGCCCGGCGAAGGGGATGTCGTTGTCGGCGAGGAAGTCCCAGAACGTCAGGTAGGAGTCCGGGACCTCCTCCCGGCTGCTGCCGGTCTCGATGTAGGGTCGCGTGGTCGTGGAGACCACCAGGTCCGGCTGGACCTCCGCAAGACGGGTGAGCACGTGCTGGTTGAATTCCACACAGTCAGGTTCGAAGAGTCCGTCACGTTCCTCGGCGAAGATCGGACACGACTGGCGCACCAGGGGGAGGACCCGGAAACCATGCTCGCGGCCCAGGGCGTTGAGCGGGGGCATCCACTGTTCGGCGTGTGAACCACCCACCAGGTAGACGTCACGGGTGCCCGCCGGGTCACCGAAGAGGCAGTCCTCACCGCGTTCATCGACCGGCAGGACCGACGGATTATCACCGAAGCGGGAGATACAGTTGTCGGTCCACACCCGCGAGATCATCGAACCGATCAGCTCCGGATCGGGCTTGGGTTCGGTGGCCGGGACATCGGCGCCGAACAGGGCCTGGGCGCCGGGGTAGCGGGTGGCGTCGAGAAGCACACCGCCGGCGTTGTACAGGCGGACCTGCCACACGCCCTGGACAGTGAGCAGGGCGACCATGACCAGAGCCAGCGCCCCACCGCCCACGGCTCGGGCGCGCGCGGGACGGGAAGCACGCAGCAGAGCACGCGCCGCACCCACCCGCTGCTCCCCGGCCAACGGACGTTTCGCGTGCTGGCGCAGGGGCTTCTCCACCAGCCGGTGCGTGATGTCCGCCAGCACCACCGAGACCACCACGACCATCACTCCGAGGGAGAAGGTGACATCCTCCCGGCCCACCAGGATCAGGCTGAGGATGAGCAGCGGCCAGTGCCACAGGTACAGCGGATAGGCGATGTCACCCAGCCAGCGCATCGTGCGGTTGGCCAACCAGCCGGACAGTACGCCCTGCCCCCCGCCGAGGATCACCAGGACCGCACCACCGATCGGGTACAGGGCGGCGGGGCCGGGGAAGAGGGCGGCGCCGTCGAGAAGCAGGCCGGTGCTCAGCACCATCGCCAGCCCCACCCACGTGCACAGCTCCTGCAGGCGCGGATGCACTCTCAGCCGGTGTCCGTGCAGCGCCAGCAACCCCCCGAGGGTCAGCTGCCACATCCGCGACCACGTGGAGTAGTAGTTCAGCGGCTGCTCAGCGGGATGCAGCCACCACGCGTAGACGAAGGAGGCAACCGTGACCACGGCCAGCAGCGGGCCCACCCACCGGGCCAGCTCCAGCCCGGCGCGCCGGGCCCAGATGATGACCATGCCCAGGGCGATGGCCATCAGGTAGAACTGTCCCTGGACCGCCATCGACCACAGGTGCTGCAGGGGGCTGACCGAGCCGGAGGCGACGTTGTAGTCCGCCTGCTGCGAGGCCAGCTCCCAGTTCTGGAAGTAGAGGAGGCTGGCGGTGAACTGGTCGATGATCTCCACGCGCCGCAGCTGCGGCACCCCCCACAACGCGGCCAGGGCGGTGAGCCCGAGAACCAGCAGCAGCGCCGGGTAGAGGCGGCGGATGGTGCGCCAGATGGGCCACCAGGGGTTGGCCGAGGCGTTCTCCCGGCCGGCGTAGCGCAGCTGGGAACCGAGGAAAAAGTAGCCGCTGAGCAGCAGGAAGACGTCCACACCGCCGGAGACCCGGCCGACGAAGACGTGGAAGATGACGACGAAGGCGATGGCGATGCCGCGCAGGCCGTCCAGGTCGTACCTGTACGGGATGCGGCGCACCGCACGTTGATCGGCTGACGCCGCCCCACGGGTTGCCGTCCGCGACACGCCCATCATTCCTCTTTCCCTCGTGGTGACACTCCGTCAGGGTACACAGGAGGGAACCCGGGACCGGAATTCCCGGCTAGGCTCGGAAAGCATGAAACTCAATGACATGCTGGCCCCGCCGCCGGTCCATCTCCCCGCCGACCCGGCCGCCGGTTCCGATCCCGCTGCCGCGGACACCGCGCTCGCTCATCCGGACAGCCCGCTCGTGTGGGCCACCCGCGCCGAGGTGCTTCTCGACGCCGCGTCCACCGACGACGAGAAGCTCACCGCCTATGCCACTGCCCGCACCGGTTACCACCGTTCGCTGGATCGTCTGCGCGCCAACGGATGGAAGGGCTGGGGCCCGGTCCCCTACTCCCACGAGCCGAACCAGGCAGTGCTGCGCGCCATCGCGACGCTGGCCCGCGCAGCGCAGCTCATCGGTGAAGACGCCGAGTATGACCGCTGCCGCCAGATGCTCTCCGACGCGGATCCGGAGTCTGTGGGGCAGCTGATCGATCAGGCCTGAGGTCTGACCACGGCCCGGCCGTGACGCCGCCCCGAAAGCAGGGCGGTTCCGGCTGCAGCGATCTCCTCCAGGGTGAGCACCTCGGTGAAACCCTCCAGCACGGAGGTGTCGAGCTGTTCGGCGAGCAGGGCCCAGGCCCGCTCCCGCAGGGCGAGCGGTGCGTCAACGGAGTTGATGCCGATCAGGTGCACCCCGCGCAGGATGAAGGGCAGCACCGTGCCCGGCAGGTCCGGGCCGTGTGCCAGGCCGCAGGCGGTGGCCACGCCACCCCACTGCAGCTGGGCCAGGGCGTTGACCAGGGTGTGGGAGCCCACCGCATCGACGACACCTGCCCAGCGGGTCTGCTGCAGCGGGCGGCCCGGCTCTGCGAGCTCTGCCCGGTCGAGGATCTCCACGGCCCCGAGACCGCGCAGATAATCCCCGTGTTCCGCAACGCGCCCGGTCAGGGCCACCGGCCGGAAACCCAGCTGCGTGAGCAGATGGATGGCCACCGAGCCCACACCGCCGGTTGCACCGGTCACCAGGATCTCCCCGTCCTCCGGCTGCAGTCCCTGTTGCAGGAGAGCATCGACGGACAGCGCCGCGGTGAAACCGGCCGTACCGATCGCCGCGGCCTGCTCGGCGGTGAAGAGGGCGGGGACCTGGATGGTGGAGGCGGATTCGATACGCAGCCTCTCCGTGTAGCCGCCGTGGCGGCGCTCCCCCAGCCCGGCGCCGTTGAGCACCACCACATCACCCGGTGCGAAACGCCCCGAATCCGATTCCACGACGGTGCCCACCACATCGATGCCCGGAATAACGGGCAGGTTGCGCACCACACCCGGGTTGCCCTCGAGCGCCATGCCGTCCTTGTAGTTGAGGCTGGAGTAGGCCACGTCGATGAGCAGGTCGCCCTCACCGAGGAACTCCTCCCCCACCTCCCTGACCTCCGTGATGATGTCGCCGGCGTCGTTCCTGTCCACAATCAGTGCTCGTGTCATGGGGCCGAGTGTAGGTGGGTTGGACCGCCTCAGGCCGGGATCCCGGCCGGCAGGCCCGCTTCCACACGACCGATCGCCTCACGGGCGACCAGCTCCTGGATGCCCATGTGCAGCTCCGAGGTGAAACCGACGCACGAGCAGTTGATCTCACCCAGGACGTAGGTGTCCGAGCCGTCCGTGGCGGTGTCGAGCATGAAGTCCGCGGTCCAGATCAGCGGGATGTTGTCGCCGCCGAGCTTCTCCGCGATGACGGGGCGGGCCCCGGCGAAGGTGTCCACCAGCTCCTGCCACGCCTCAGGGCGGTCGTAGGTGTAACTGGCGCCGGAGAACAGGGTGGCGGAGAAGTTGTCCCCGCCCTCGGCGGGCTTCTTGTGCACCACGAAGACCGGGTGCGGGCCGACGAGCAGGATCCGGACCTCACCCTCGACGATGCGCGGCAGGAAACGCATGTCCACGAGCATGCCGTTGGCGCCGAGGATGTACTGGTCGCAGAAGTCCATGAACTCACCCAGCGGCCGGATCTCGGTGTGATTGTCCACTGCCTCGGTGCACTTGAGCATCGTGTCCAGAGGTAGGGCGGTGCCTGGCTCGACGGTGGCGGCCAGTTCCTTGTCCAGCAGCTGGACGCGCCAGATACCGGAGCCGGTGGAACCCCGGTTCTGCTTGAGCACCCGCTCCCCGTAGGACAGGGAGGTGGGGAAGGCCCGGTGGAAGGCCGCCACGTCATAGTAGGCGGCGGTGTCGGCGGGCACCAGGTCCGTGGTGTTGAGCTTGACCAGGGCATCCTTCGCCCCGTAGGCCATCATCTCCGCCGGAGTGGACATGCCCACGAGACCGGCGTCGGAGAGCCGGGTGAGCAGATCGAGGTAGCCGTCCTCACCGCCGGGGATGTTGCCGGGATTGACCCGCGAGAGGTAGCCGTCGAAGTTCGCGGCGGCATATCGGAACAGCTCGTCTGCCCATTCCGGACGGAAGAAGAGGACCTCGGCATGCCAGCCGGAGGCCTTGATGGCGTTGACGATCGGCATGGTGTCCCTGCGGTGTCCGTCGATGGACTTGTCTGATCCGCCCTCAACCTCAAAGACGACGATGGCCTTGTGCAATCTGCACCCCTTCCGGGAAATTCTGTGGTGATCCGGAGGGGTTCCGATCCCCCGGCAACGTGGGATTTTATCCCCACGTACCCCGTATGGCGCAGTCAGAATCGCAGGAGTAATTAAGGACACAATGAGGGGTGCGCCGTGACCATTTCGGATGCCCTCAACTAGTGTTGGATACTGATCTCATCACACTTTTCGCCCAGAAAGGCGGGACCTCGTGGCCGTACCCTTCGATCCCCATACCCCGTTCCAGGATTACGCCCACCCGGAACGCCTGGTTTCCGCGTCCTGGCTCTCCGCCCGACTGGGCACGCCCGGTCTGCGCGTCATCGAATCCGACGAGGACTCCCTCCTCTACGACATCGGACACCTCCCCGGCGCCCTGCGGATCGACTGGCACAAGGACCTCAGCGATCCTGTCACCCGGGACGTCATCGACGGCGAGGCCTTCGCCCGCCTCATGAGCTCCAAGGGCATCGCCCGGGACGACACGGTGGTCATCTACGGTGACCAGTCCAACTGGTGGGCGGCACTGACGCTGTGGGTCTTCACCATGTTCGGCCACGAGGATGTCCGGCTTCTCGACGGCGGCCGGGACGCCTGGATGGCCGAGGAGCGCGACACCTCTTTCGCGGTCCCGAACTACCCCGCAACCGACTACCCCGTCGTCGAGCGCGACGACGCCACCTACCGCATCTTCGTCGGGGAAGTGCGCGCCAACCTCGGCCGGACCGCACTGGTGGACGTGCGTTCCACGGAGGAGTACCTCGGCCAGGTCGGCGGCGACTACGACCCCGCCTTCGCCCCCACCCTGCGGCAGGGCCACATCCCGGGTGCCGTGAACCTGCCATGGCAGGACAATGTCCACCCGAATGCCCGCTTCCGCTCCCGCGCGGAACTCCAGGATATCTACGGCGCTCTGGACCCGAAGGCGGAGACAACCATCTACTGCCACGCCGGCGACCGCACCGCCCACACCTGGTTCGTGCTCAACTACCTGCTCGGCTTCGAGAAGGTACGCAGCTACGACGGCGCATGGGTTGAGTGGGGCAACATGATCCGCATGCCCATCACCCACGGTGAGGCCCCCAGCGCATAACCTCACACTCATGTCCGAACGGACCGCTCCACCGCCCGAACAGGAGGCGCGCCGGGCGGTCCGAATTTCTTTTCCGCGGGTCCTACTGGCGATTCCCACCCTTTTCGGGCAAAATCTCAAGACCTGACGGAATGCTCACGTTTTTGTATGCAAGAATAGTCTGCATGCGTCGCGCGGCCGCCACACGCGGGCGGGCCGACGCGACCTACCAATGCAGCACATGAAAGGGATCCCCAAGTGGCAGTTGAGACCAAGAAGATCACGAAGGTCCTCGTGGCCAACCGCGGTGAAATCGCGGTACGCGTGATCCGCGCCGCCGAGGATGCGGGCATCGCCAGCGTCGCCGTATACGCGGAGCCGGACGCAGACGCCCCGTTCGTCGGTATGGCAGATGAGGCGTTCGCACTGGGCGGCCAGTCCTCCGCCGAGTCCTACCTCGTGATTGAGAAGATCATCGATGCAGCCGCCAAGTCCGGTGCAGACGCGGTCCACCCGGGTTACGGCTTTCTCGCCGAGAACGCCGACTTCGCCCAGGCCGTCATCGACGCCGGTCTGATCTGGATCGGCCCCCCGCCGTCCGCGATCGCCGACCTCGGTGACAAGGTCACCGCCCGCCACATCGCGCAGCGTGCCAACGCCCCGATGGTCCCGGGCACCAGGGAGCCGGTCGCCGGCGCCGACGAGGTCGTCGCCTTCGCTGAGGAGTACGGCCTGCCCATCGCCATCAAGGCCGCCTTCGGTGGCGGTGGCCGTGGCATGAAGGTCGCCTACAAGATGGAGGAGGTTGCGGAGCTCTACGAGTCCGCCACCCGTGAGGCCGTCTCCGCCTTCGGCCGCGGCGAGTGCTTCGTCGAGCGCTACCTGGACAAGGCCCGCCACGTGGAGGCCCAGGTGCTGGCCGACCAGCACGGCAACGTCATCGTCGCCGGCACCCGTGACTGCTCCCTGCAGCGCCGTTTCCAGAAGCTCGTCGAGGAGGCCCCGGCCCCGTTCCTCACCGATGCCCAGCGCACCGAGATCCACGAGTCCGCCAAGCGCATCTGCCGTGAGGCCGGCTACTACGGTGCCGGCACCGTCGAGTACCTCGTCGGCGCCGACGGCCTGATCTCCTTCCTCGAGGTCAACACCCGTCTGCAGGTGGAGCACCCCATCACCGAGGAGACCACCGGCATCGACCTCGTCCGCGAGCAGTTCCGCATCGCGGAGGGCGAGAAGCTGCGTTTCACCGAGGATCCCACCCCGCGCGGCCACTCCTTCGAGTTCCGCATCAACGGTGAGGACGCCGGACTGAACTTCATGCCGGCTCCGGGCACCGTCACCGCCTACCACCAGCCGGACGGCCCGGGTGTCCGCGTGGACTCCGGTGTCCGCGAGGGCTCCGTCATCGGCGGCCAGTTCGACTCCATGCTGGCCAAGCTCATCGTCACCGGCGAGAGCCGCGAGCAGGCCCTGCAGCGCGCCCGCCGCGCACTCGGCGAGTTCGTCGTCGAGGGCATGCCCACGGTCCTGCCCTTCCACCGCCACATCGTCTCCAACCCGGCATTCGTCGGCGACGAGAACGGCTTCGAGATCTACACCAAGTGGATCGAGGAGGTCTGGGACAACCCGATTGAGCCCTTCGTCGATCCGGCTGACCTGCCTGAGGACGAGGCCGTCCCGGCGCACAAGGTTGTCGTCGAGGTCGACGGCCGTCGCGTCGAGATCGCCCTGCCGGGCGACCTGGCACTCGGTGGCGGCGCCGCCCCGAAGAAGAAGGCCAAGAAGCGTCGCTCCGCTGGTGGCGCCGCAGGTGCCTCCGGTGACTCGGTCGCCGCCCCCATGCAGGGCACCGTGATCAAGGTCAACATCACCGAGGGCCAGGAGGTCACCGAGGGTGAGGTTATCCTGGTGCTCGAGGCCATGAAGATGGAGAACCCCGTCAAGGCCCACAAATCCGGTACCGTCACCGGCCTCTCCGTCGAGGAAGGCGCTGGCGTGACCAAGGGACAGGTCCTCCTCGAGATCAAGTAGGACACCACTCCCCCTCCAGGCCCGTGCAGGTGCATCACCTGCACGGGCCTGCTGCTGTCATCCGCGGAGCTCGTCGAGGGCACCCTGGGCGGCCCACCATCCGGGCATTCCGTGGACACCTGCCCCGGGGGGAGTCGCCCCACTCGCGGTGAACACCCCCGGACCCAGGCGGTACGGCTTCAACGACACGCGGGGGCGGAACAGCGCCTGGAGCCCTGTCATGGAGCCGCCGGCGATGTCCCCGCCGATGATGCTGGGGTTCGCGGCCTCCAGGTCCGCCGGGCTGTATTCCCGGTGGTCCACCACCAGATCCCGGAAGCCCGGGGCGAAACGCTCGATCTGGCTGAGGATGGCCTCCCGGACCTGGCCGGGCCGTTCCTCGACAAAGCCGTGGGGCACATGCGCATAGGTCCACAGGACCGGTCCACGGCCCGGATCCGCCGCACCCTGCTGGCACACCATGACGAACGGCCTGTCCGGGAATCTGCCCTTCGCCACCTCACGTTCCGCGAACTCCAGCTCCTCGACCCCGCCACAGACATGGACGGTGCTGGCACGGGAGACCGACTCATCTGCCCAGGGCACCGGCCCCGACAGGAGCCAGTCGACCTTGTGGGCAGCGGATCCGTACCGCCACCGCTCCAGACTTCTCCGCACCGACCGGTCGAGCGGCACATCCTTTATCCCCAGAATCCCCCGGGGAGTCAGGTTCAGTATGTAGGAGTCCGCCTCGGGAAGCTCCCGGAAACTGGACACCCGGTGGTCAGTGACCAGGGTCGCGCCGTGCGCCGTGAGAATTTTCAGCAGAGCAGCCACGATCGCCCCGCTGCCTCCTTTGGCCACGGGCCATCCCCCCGACATCCCCAGGGAGCCGAAGAGGATCCCGAAGGCTGAGGTGAAGGGCTGCGCCGGGGAGGTCATCGAGTGGACGGCACTCCCGCAGAACAGGGCTCTCGCCTGCTCGGTCGAGAACAGCATTCTGGCCAGCCGGGAGGCGGGTAGTAGAGCAGGCACACCGAACTGGGCCATCCGCACCGGATGCGCCGGCCACCGGAGCATGGGCGAAAGCAGGTTCTCCAGATGCTCGTCGATGTGGTCCACCGCATTGCGGTGCAGACGCCGCCACATCTTCGCGTCCTCGCCCAGATCCCGGGCGGTGTCCTCGAGGGAGCGGTGCAGGAAAGCGGCCTCCCCCTGCGGCAGCGGGTGTGCCATGCAGTAGTCGGCATGCAGCCATTCCAGACCGTGTTCCTCCAGCCCGAGGTTCCGGAAGGCTGGACTGGCTATTCCGAACGGGTGGGCTGCGGCACCAAAATCGACCACCGTACCCGGCCAGAAGGTGTCGGTGAAGGAGGTCGCAGATCCCCCGAAATGGTCGGCCTGCTCGTAGACGGTCACCTGCCAGCCCTCGACCGCGAGCCGTGCGGCAGCCGTCAGGCCGTTTGTTCCACCACCGACCACCACTGCGTGAGGTTGAGAACGCATGGCCCACTCCTTATCTAATGTTTGAAATCTGACATTGCCACGGGCGGGTTCTTCCCGCTGGCGACCTTTGACGCCAGACTAACGAAGAAGTACCTGTGGCCGCGGTCATCCCTCTTTTCGTCTCCTCAGTACTGATGCGATTATCCTGTATGTATGGGTTCCGTTCTCACTGGTTTTTCCCTTCGTCGCGCCACCGAATCGGATCGCACCTATCTTTCCCGCCTCTTCTTCCTGACCGATGTTTTCGGGGATGAGTCCCAGCCCGTCGGTGACGGATATCTCGAGGATCTTCACCGCTATGTCGGCAGTTGGACCCCGGAACAGGGTGGGGCCATCGCACTGAGCCCCGAGGGCATCCCCGCCGGGGGTGTATGGCTGCGGCACGGCCCTGACCGTCCGCGCTTCGGATACGTCGCCGCGGATGTCCCCGAGCTGGTCATCGCCGTGGAGAACCGCTACACGCGCCACGGCATCGGCTCCTCGCTTATCGACGCCGCCCTCAACCTCGCCCGCGCCCGTGGCCACGCGGGAGTCTCTCTGGCGGTGGACTTCGGTAATGCACGTGCCCGTGCCCTGTACGTGAAGAAGGGCTTCGTCAGCGCCGGGATCCGCGAGGACCTGGGCTGTGAGGCGATGATCCACCGGTTCTGAGCTCCCCTCCGTTGTATAGGTCTCATCCGTTAGCTCCCGGCAGGTATCTCGTGGGTGGTGCACTCCCCGGGTTGGCCTGTCACCTGGCGGATACATCTCCAGATCTAACGGACGAGACCTACCTCAAGACAGAGAACCGGGGTGCCCCAGCTGGGGCACCCCGGTTCTCTGTCATTCAGCGGTCAGGAGATGACGACGATGAGGTCGCCGCCCTCCACCTTGGTGGCCTGTGCCAGTGCCACGCGTTCGATGGTGCCATCCATGGTGGCCGTGATGGTGGCCTCCATCTTCATGGCCTCGATGACGGCGACCGGGTCGCCGGCCTTGACCTCGTCACCCGGCTTGGCGGTGACCATGACCACACCGGCGAACGGGGCCGCGACATGGCCCTTGTTGTTGGCGTCGGCCTTCTCCGCGGAGGCGGTGACGGACTCGACGGAACGGTCGCGGACCTTCATCGGGCGGATCTGGCCGTTGACGTTCGCCACGACCTGGCGCATGCCCTTGGCGTCGGGTTCACCGACGGCGTCGAGACGCACGACCATCGGCGGCTGGTCCTTCTCAGTGACCAACCTGATGATGTTCTCTTCGCCCTCCTTGAGGCCGTAGAGGAAAATGCGGTCCTCCAGGGTGGCCGTGTTGCCGTACCGGCGGCGGTGCTCGGTGAACTCCGCGGCCTGCTTCGGGAACAGCAGCTTGTCCAGGGTGGAGCGTCGGGTCTGCCGGTCCGGGCTGGTGAGGTTCTTCTCGTCCTCGGCAGGCACCTCCGCGAGTGTGGCCTGGCCATTGGCCCGGCCGGCGAGAGCCTTCTCGCGCAGCAGCGGCCAGCCACCGGGCGGGGTACCCAGATCCCCCCGCAGGAAACCGATGACTGAATCCGGGATGTCATATTTCTGCGGGTCCTCGGCGAAGTCCTTGGGATCCACCCCGGCACCGACCAGGTGCAGGGCGAGGTCACCGACGACCTTCGACGACGGGGTCACCTTGGTCGGGCGGCCCAGCATCTCGTTGACGGCGGCGTAGTAGTCCTCGATGAGCTCGAAACGGTCCTCCAGCCCCAGTGCCTTGGCCTGGGTACGCAGGTTGGACAGCTGACCACCGGGGATCTCGTGCTTGTACACCCGCCCGGTGGGGCCGGGTACACCCGCCTCGAAGGGCGCGTAGAGCTGGCGGACGGCCTCCCAGTAGGGCTCCATGTCGGAGACGGCGTCCAGGGAGAGGCCGGTGTCGCGGTGGGTGTCGGCGAAGGCGGCGACGATCGCGGACAGCGACGGCTGGGAGGTGGTGCCTGCCAGCGGGGCGGAGGCGCCGTCTACGGCATCCGCACCGGCCTGTGCGGCCGCGAGGTAGGTGGCCAGCTGGCCACCGGCGGTGTCGTGGGTGTGCACGTGCACCGGCAGGTCGAATTCCCTGCGCAGGGCCTTGACCAGGCGGGATGCGGCCTGCGGGCGCAGCAGACCGGCCATGTCCTTGATCGCCAGGATATGCGCCCCGGATTCGACGATCTCCTCGGCCAGACCCAGGTAGTAGTCGAGCGTGTAGATCTTCTCACCTGGATCGAGCAGATTCCCGGAGTACGCCATGGCTACCTCGGCGACGGTGGTACCGGTCTCCAGGACGGCGTCGATGGCCGGACGCATCTGGGAGACATCGTTGAGGGCGTCGAAGATACGGAAGATGTCGATGCCGGAATCGGCGGCCTCGGCCACGAAGGCGCGGGCCACGGAATCCGGGTACGGGGTGTAACCGACGGTGTTGCGCCCACGCAGCAGCATCTGGATGTTCACGTTCGGCATGGCGGAACGCAGGGCGTCGAGACGCTCCCAGGGATCCTCATGGAGGAAGCGCATGGCCACGTCGTAGGTGGCGCCACCCCAGGCCTCCACGGACAGCAGGTTCGGGGTGAGTCGGCCGACGTGCTTCGCTGCGGCGACCAGGGCTGAGGAGCGGATGCGGGTGGCCAGCAGCGACTGGTGGGCATCGCGGAAGGTGGTGTCGGTGACGGCCAGGGCGTCCTGCTCGCGCAGCTGTTCGGCGAACTTCTTCGGACCCAGGTCGCGCAGCAGATCGCGGGAGCCGCGCGGCATCGGGGAATCGTTCTGCGGGGGCAGCTTGGTCACGGGGCGGATCTCCGTGGGTCGCTTGCCGTGCGGGCGGTTGACCGTCACGTCAGCGAGGTAGTCGAGGATCCGGCCGGCCTCATCGTCAGCCGGCGGCGCTGAGAGGAGGTGGATGTGGTCGTTGATGAAGTTGGTGGAGATCCGCTTGGTCTGGAAGTCCTCCTCGCGCAGCAGCGCACGCAGGAAACCGATGTTGGTGGCCACACCGGAGACGGTAAATTCCGCCAGGGCGCGCTGGGCACGGGCCACCGCGGTGGCGAAGTCCGCGCCACGGCAGCTCATCTTGACCAGCATGGAGTCAAAGTTCGGGGAGATCTCGCCGCCGAGGGAAGCGGCGCCGTCGAGACGCACGCCTGCGCCACCCGGGGAGCGGTAGGCGGTGATGGTGCCGGTGTCGGGACGGAAGTTGTTCGAGGGATCCTCGGTGGTGATCCGGCACTGCAGGGCCGCCCCGTGCAGCTTGATGGAGTCCTGGGTCAGGCCCAGCTCCGCGAGGGTGGCACCGGCGGCCAGGTGCATCTGCGCCTTGACCAGGTCCACGGAGGTGACTTCCTCGGTGATGGTGTGCTCGACCTGGATGCGTGGGTTCATCTCGATGAAGACGTGGTTACCGTTCTCATCGACGAGGAACTCCACCGTGCCGGCGCACTGGTAGCCGATGGACTCACAGAACCGCACCGCATCCGCACAGATCTGATCCCGCAGATCCGGATCCAGGTGCTGGGCCGGGGCAATCTCCACGACCTTCTGATGGCGGCGCTGCAACGAGCAGTCGCGCTCATAGAGGTGAATGACCTCACCGGTGTGATCGGCCAGGATCTGCACCTCGATGTGCTGCGGGTTGAGCACCGCACGCTCCAGATAGACGTGCCCGTCACCGAAGGCGGCCGCCGCCTCCCGGGAGGCCTCCGCCGAAAGTTTCGCCACGTCCTCCGGCTTCTCGATAAACCGCATGCCACGCCCACCGCCACCGGCCACAGCCTTGACGAAGATGGGGAAGGTGAAGTCCTTGGCCATCTCCACGAGCTCGTCGATATCGGTGGAGGGTTCCGAGTCCTGCAGGACCGGCAGGCCGGCCTTGCGCGCGGCCTCCACGGCAGCGGACTTGTCACCGGTGAGATCGAGGACCTCAGGGGGTGGGCCGATGAAGGTCAGACCGTTCTCGGCGCATTCCCGGGCCAGCTGGGCGTTCTCGGACAGGAAACCATAACCGGGGTAGACCGCATCCGCGTGGGTTTTCTTCGCCGCCCGGATGATCTCGTCGATATCCAGGTAGGCCTTGACCGGGGAGCCTTCGGTGCCGATGCGTACTGCCTCCGAGGCAAACGAGCGGTGGTGGGAGTTGCGGTCTTCTTTGGGGTAGACCGCGACGGTGGCGGCCCCGGTTTCGAAGGCGGCGCGGAAGGCACGTACAGCAATTTCGCCGCGGTTGGCGACAAGTACCTTCTTGAAGGCGGGCAATGTGGTTGTGGCCACGTGGAAGTCCTTTCCAAACGACATGCTGATGCGCATGCGGGGAGGGGGTGATTGAGGCGGGAGATTCGGTGAGATCTCGTCCACATCACATTATCGCAGCGGCAGGGGGATTCTGGGCAAGTCCCCCCTACCTTTCCCGGGAAACGGACAATTTCACGATGAACCATGTCCGTTTCCGGAATGCAGAACGGACTAGCCCGTCCAGCAGCCACGATTCCGGCTGGCGGAACCGGAACCATGTTCAGAGAGAAAAATATCTGCAGGTCCACCCCCGGAAGGCGGCTCCGGCGGTTAGAGCAGGGGAAGCATCACGGCCACCACGGCAAGGCCGGTGAAGGCCCCACCGATGATCTCCGCCCAGGAGTGGTGGGTGAGTTTCAGCCGGGACCAGGCGATGAGTGGGGTTACCAGGAGGGCGAGCGACCACCAGGGGGAGAGGACGAGCCCCAGGTAGCTCCAGACGGGCACCCATAGTCCGACATGGATGGAGATCTTGAGGCCGAGCTGGTTGATCACTGAGAAAGCGAGGATGAACAGCACTGCCGCCAACCCCGCCAGCCAGATCTCACGCGGGGTGTCCAGCAGCAGGAGCCCGACAATCAACACGGCGAGCAGGCCGAGGATGATCGCGAACAGGGCTCCCCGCTGTGTCCGCACCGTGACGTGGTGGCTGGCCACCCTCCCCTGCCGGATCATCCGCAGCACGGCCACCATCGGCAGGATTCCCGTCATGAACGCCGCCAGAAGACCTGGCGCCGGGGCACCGAGGCTGATGCCGAGGATGAGGAAGAGGAGGATGTTGGTGACCCACGGTGCGGCTACCTCGGTCACGATTTTTGCGAAGATCATCGGCTGAGGATCTTAGCCGCACCGCAGGGGCAGGATTCCTAGCGCTGGCCCATCGGGAGGACCTCGCGCTGCTCCGGACCGTTGTAGGCCGACAGCGGGCGGATCAGGGAGTTGTCCTCGTACTGCTCCACGATGTGCGCGGTCCAGCCAGCGACACGCGCGATGACGAACAGCGGGGTGAAGAAGTCCACGGGGAAACCGAGCAGGTGGTAGGCGGGACCGGCCGGGAAGTCCAGGTTGGGCTGGATCCCGGTGCGGGCGTCCATGGCATCGCGCATGTTCTCGTACATGGCGACCCACTTGGCGCCGTCGTGACGCTCGGCCAGCGCCCGGAAGGAGGTCTCCATGCTGGGGACGCGGGAGTCGCCCTTCTTGTACACGCGGTGACCGAAGCCCATGATGAGGTTCTTGTTGTCCAGGGCGTGGTTCACCCAGTCTGCGGCCTTGGCCGGGTCGTCGATCTCCAGCATGGTGTGCATGACGAACTCGTTGGCGCCACCGTGCAGCGGGCCCTTGAGCGCACCGATGGCACCGGTGATGGCGGAGTAGACGTCGGAGCGGGTGGAGGTGATCACACGCCCGGTGAAGGTCGAGGCGTTGAAGGAGTGCTCGGCGTAGAGGATCAGCGACTTCTCGAAGTCCCGCACATCCTCGGGGTTGCTGGCCGGGGATTCGGGGCCGTTGCCGAAGACCATGGCCAGCAGGTTCTCGGCGACGGACTTGTCCGGGTCGGGGGCGACGATGTCCTTACCCTCGCGGCGGCGGATGTCCATCGCCAGAACCATCGGCAGCTGGGCCAGCAGGTTGTGTCCGACGTGGGTGATGTGGTCGGAGTCCGGGGTGAAGTGCTCCGGGTCCTTGGTGCCCATGTAGGACACGGCGGTGCGCATGACATCCATGGGGTGGCAGTCGGTGGGCAGGGAGTGGATGAGCGAGATCAGGCCCGGATCGAGGCTGCGGTAGGAGCGGCCCCGCCTGTTGAACTCGGTGAGCTGCTCCTCGTCCGGCAGTTCGCCGTTCCACAGGAGGTAGGAGACCTCCTCGAAGGAGCAATGCTCGACGAGGTCCTGGACGGCGTAGCCGCGGTAGGTCAGGGAGTTGGTCTCCGGCATGACCTTGGAGACGGAAGTGTAGTCGGCGATGACTCCGTAGAGTCCCTTGCGGACTTCGGGCTGCTGGGTCTGGGTGGCGGTGGTCATGGTTCTCAGCCTTTCGGGAGGAGGGAGGTTACTGGGCGAAGGTGGGCTGGTAGGTGTCTGCGGAGTAGGTGAACACCTGCTGGTCGAAGGCGTTGTACTCGTTGTAGCGGAGCAGTTCGTAGAGGCGGGAGCGGTGCTGCATGCGGTCGAGCCAGCCGGTCTGGGTGCCGGTCTCGGCGATCTCCCCGAGTGCCTCCTCGACCTGGCCCATCGCGATGCGCAGGGTGGTCACCGGGTAGATGACGGCATTGAAACCGAGGTCCTCGAGCTGCTGTGCGGAGAGGAGTTCGGATTTGCCGAATTCCGTCATGTTGGCCAGCAGGGGCACGTCAACGGCCGCGCGGAACTTCTCGAACTCCGCCGGGGTGTGCAGTGCCTCGGTGAAGATGAGGTCGGCTCCGGCGTCGGCGTAGGCCCTGGCACGTTCGATGGCGGAGTCGATGCCCTCGACCCCGGCGGCGTCGGTACGCGCGCAGATGACGAACTGGTCGTCGCGACGCTCGTTGACTGCCGCGGTGATGCGCCGCAGCATGAGCTCGGTGGGGACGACCTCCTTGCCGTCGAGGTGGCCGCAGCGCTTCGGGTTGACCTGGTCCTCGAGGTGGCAGCCGGCGACGCCGGCGTCCTCGAACTCGGAGATGGTGCGTGCCGCGGACATGGGTTCGCCGAAGCCGGTGTCGGCGTCGACGAGCACGGGCAGGTCGGTGACCCGGGCGATCTGGCGGGACCGGTGGGCGACCTCGCTGAGGGTGGTCAGGCCGATGTCCGGCAGCGCCAGGTCGGCGGCGACGACCGCGCCGGAGACGTAGACGCCGTCGAAGCCGGCCTCCTGGATGGCCCGTGCCACCAGCGGGGAGAAGGCACCCGGCATGCGCTGGATCTTTCCGCTGGTCAGACCCGCACGGAATGCTTTACGACGCTCCGTCGGCGTCACCGTGGTGGAGAACAGCCCGGCCATCAGAACAGTCCTGCCGGGATCATCGGGGCGCGGGCGAGCACGTCCTCGTCGAGTTCGATGTTGAGCTCGGCCAGGTCGGTGAGGTTCTCGGTGTTCTCCGCGGCGGCGAGGAAACGGTCCTGTTCGGCCCCGGAGACGATGCCCTCGGCCAGCGTGCGGAACTTGGCCACGTACTGCTCGCGGGCGAAGGGGCGGGCACCGAGCGGGTGGGCGTCGGCGACGGCCAGTTCGTCCTCGACGACCGTGCCGTCGGTGAAGGTGATCACGGCGCGGGCACCGAAGGCCTTCTCGTCCGGGTCGCTGGAGTGGTAGCGGCGGGTCCACTCGGGATCCTCGACCGTGGAGATCTTCTGCCACAGCCCGATGGTCTCCGGACGGTTGGCGCGCTCCGGGGCGTAGGAGTGCTCATGGTGCCAGGAACGGTCCTCGAGTGCCACGGCGAAGATGTACATGATGGAGTGGTCGAGGGTCTCACGCGAGGCCTGCGGATCGAATTTCTGCGGGTCGTTCGAACCGGTGCCGATGACGTAATGGGTGTGGTGGGAGGTGTGCAGGACGATGGACTCGACGTCGCGGAGGTCCTTCCCGTCGGCGGCGATACGCTCGCCCATGCGCCGTGCCAGGTCGATCGGGGCCTGGGACTGGTATTCCGCAGAGTGTTCCTTGGTGTAGGTGTCCAGGATGGCGCGCTTTTCCTCGCCTGCGGCCGGCAGGGGCACGGTGTAACGGTGCTCCGGGCCGGAGAGCAGCCAGGCGATGACACCGTCCTCGCCCTCCCAGATCGGGGAGGGGGCACCCTCGCAGCGCATGGCGCGGTCGACGGCCTCGATGGCCATCTTGCCGGCGAAGGCCGGGGCGAAGGCCTTCCAGGAGGAGATCTCACCCTTACGGGACTGGCGGGTGGCGGTGGTGGTGTGCAGCGCCTGACCGATGGCCTGGTAGATGATGTCCACGTCCAGGTCGAGCAGGGTGCCGATGCCGGCGGCGGCCGAGGGGCCGAGGTGGGCGACGTGGTCGATCTTGTGCTCGTGGAGGCAGATGCCACGGACCAGGTTGACCTGGATCTCGTAGCCGGTGGCCAGGCCGCGGAGGAGGTCGCGGCCGCCCTTGCCGGCCTGCTGCGCGGCGGCGAGGATAGGCGGGATGTTGTCGCCGGGGTGGGAGTAGTCGGCGGCGAGGAAGGTGTCGTGGAAGTCGAGTTCACGGACGGCGGTGCCGTTGGCCAGGGCCGCCCACTCGGCGGCGTACCTGCCCGGCAGACCGAGGACGGAGGCACCGCGGCCGTCAGTGACGGGGCGGGCCTGGGCCATGGCGCGGGCGGAGGAGACGGGGCGTCGCAGAGCGGAGGCGACGGAGACGGCGGCGTTGTCGATGATCCGGTTGATGATCATCTCCTTCGTCTCGGCCGGTACCTCGACAGGGTCGGCCGCGACCAGGGCGATCTTGTGGGCCAGGTGTTCCTCGTGGGGGAAGTCCTCGGCGGAGCGGTAGGTACGCACGGTGTGGTTGATCATGGCGGTCGGATCTACTCCTTGTTCGATGCTGGATGCGCTGGACATCACAGTACTGCGAATCTTGTGTTGATGGTCACAGTAAAGTCTGTGTAAAGTAGCGGCATCAGCCCTCATTTTCTGCAAAACTTGTGGAAAGAGCAGGTCAACCCCACCTTCGGGAGCAACGCACACTCATGAGCAAGCACTTCGCGGGGGCACGCATCCGCACACTCCGGCGCACCCGCAATCTCACCCAGCAGGAGATGGCGCGCCGGCTGAGCCTGTCCACCAGCTACCTCAACCAGCTGGAGAATGACCAGCGGCCCCTGACCGTCACCGTGCTCATGGCCCTGTCGCGCAACTTCGACATCGACCCGGCCTTCTTCTCCCCCGACCATGACGCCCGCACCATCAGTGAACTCCGCGAGGCCTTCCCCACTGTCCCCGACGAACAGCTGGCCGACCTCGCCGCCCGTTACCCCGAGTTCGTCACCGAGGTTCTCGGGCTCGCCGACCGTACCCCGCTGCTTGTCGACGACTCCCCCTACCGCCTCGTCCGCGACTTCTTCTACGAGCACCACAACTACATCCACGAACTCGACGTGCTCGGCGAGGAACTGGCCGGCCGGCTCGGCGATCCGCAGCTGCGGCTGACCCGCCTGTCCACCGCGCTGGACCGGGACCTCGGTGTCGTCGTCCGCTTCCGCAAGATCACCACCGGCCCCCGCCGCATCTACCACCCCGAGACCCGCGAACTACACCTGCGCACCGGCCTGAGCGAAGCACAGCTCTGCTTCGAACTCGCCCTGCAGTACGGCCTGAGCGGGCACGCGGACCTGCTCACCGGACTTGCCGCCCCCCTGCCCACCGAGGAGGCCCGCGGTATCGCGGTACTCGCCCTGGCCCAGTACTTCGCCGCGGCTGTGGTCATGCCCTACCAGGCGATGCTCACCACCGCCGAGGAGTTCCGCTACGACATCGACCGCCTCGCCGCCCACTTCGGCACCGGCTTCGAGACGACCTGCCACCGCCTGTCCACCCTCAACCGGCCCGGCGCCCGCGGGGTGCCCTTCTTCTTCGTGCGCACGGACCGGGCGGGCAACATCTCCAAGCGCCAGTCCGCCACAGGCTTCCACTTCTCCCGCGCCGGCGGCTCCTGCCCCCTGTGGGTGATCCACCGCGCCTTCGAGACACCCGGGCGGGTCACACGCCAGGTCGCCGGCATGCCCGACGGGCGCCACTACCTGTGGATCGCCCGTACCGTCCGCGGCCAGGCCCACGGTTTCGGCCAGCCGCGGAAGGAGTTCGCCGTCGGCCTGGGCTGCGACCTGGACCAGGCCGAACGCCTCGTCTACGCGCAGGGGCTGGACCTCTCCCCCGCCTCGGCCACCCCCATCGGGCCGGGCTGCACCTCGTGTCCCCGGGAACGCTGCCCCCAGCGAGCCTTCCCCCATGCGGGTCGTCGGGTGGTCGTCGACCTTGACGCCACCCTGGATTTCTCCTACACGACCTACTGAGTCGGACTACTCCAGGTCGTCGTGCGCCACAAGGCGGCGGGCGGCCTCGGTGATCGAGCCCGAAAGGGAGGGGTAGACCGCGAAGGTCTCCGAGAGCTGCTTGACGGTGAGGTTGTTGGTCACCGCGATGGCGATCGGAAGAATGAGCTCCGAGGCGGTCGGGGCGACGATGACACCGCCGATGACCAGGCCGGAGTTGCTGCGGCAGAAGAGCTTGACGAAGCCGTGCTTGAGCGAGCGCATTTTCGCCCGCGGATTGGACTGCAGCGGCAGGACCACCGCGCGGGCCGAGACCTCCTTGTTCTCCACCTGGGCGTGGGTGACACCTACGGCGGCGATCTCCGGGCGGGTGAACACGGCGGTGGCCACCGTCTTCAGCCGGATCGGGGTCACACCCTCGCCGAGGGCGTGGTACATGGCCATGCGCCCCTGCATCGCCGCGACGGAGGCCAGCGGGAACAGGTCGGTGCAGTCACCGGCGGCGTAGATGCCGGAGACGTTGGTGCGCGAGACCCGATCGACCTTGATGTGCCCGGAGGGGGCGGTCTCCACACCGACGTTCTCCAGGGACAGGCCCTCGGTGGCGGGGATGGAACCGATCGACATGATGGCGTGCGAGCCGTAGATCTCGCGGCCATCGGTCGTCTTCACGCAGACCCCGCCGTCCGCGGTGCGGGTCACCGACTCCACGCGGGCGTGCTTCTCCAGGGAGACCCCGCGCTGCGAGAGGACATGCTCGAGCACGTCCGCGGCATCGGCGTCATCGTGCGGCAGGATGCGGTCGCGGGAGGCGACCATGGTCACCTTCACACCCAGTTCCGCGAAGGCGGAGACGAATTCCGCACCCGTGACACCGGAACCGACCACGATGAGATGCTCCGGGGTATCCTCCAGGTCGTAGACCTGCTGCCAGGTGAGAATGCGCTCACCGTCGGGCTGTGCGCCGGGCAGGATGCGTGGGGTGGCACCGGTGGCGATGAGCACCAGCTCGGATTCGAAGACCTCCTCCGTGCCGTCCTCCAGGGTGGCGGTGACCCGGTGGAAGACCTGCTCCAGCTGGGACTCCGCGAAGCGGGCGCGACCGTGTACGAAACGCACCCCGGCGCGCTCCAGCTGGACCAGGATGTCATCCGACTGTTCCTGGGCGAGCATCTGCACACGCTTGTTCAGCGCCGGCAGGTGGATGCGGGCGCGGCCCAGCAGGCTGTTGAGCCCCATGTCATCGGCCCGGCGCAGGTCCGTCTTGATCGCACTGCCGGCTATGAAGGACTTCGACGGCACACAATCGAGGAGGACAGAGGAGCCGCCGATGCCCCGTTCCTCAATAATCGTCACATCCGCCCCGTACTTGGCTCCGGCAAGTGCGGCCTCATAGCCGGCGGGGCCTCCGCCGATGATGACGATACGGTTACTCAAGATGTCCTC
Organism: Corynebacterium hylobatis; assembly: GCF_003955685.1. Classification (GTDB taxonomy): domain Bacteria; phylum Actinomycetota; class Actinomycetes; order Mycobacteriales; family Mycobacteriaceae; genus Corynebacterium; species Corynebacterium hylobatis. Next base: position 8,193 of record NZ_RXHJ01000015.1, on the reverse strand, counting down.
CAGGCGTCATTGACAATCCACGTGCCACCTGAGTCTAGTCGCTAGGTCAAAAAGCCGCCGCCGCTTGCACTCCTGCTGTACTGCTCCACGATGGAGCCGAACAGACGGATCCCCACGCCGATGGAACGTTCATCCACGTTCAGGTCACCCTGGTGCAGATCCTGCATCCGCCCCTTGCCCGACCAGCAGCCCAGGCGGGCCATGGAGCCCGGCACATGCTCGAGATACATGGAGAAATCCTCGCCGCCGCTGGACTGCGGGGCCTGCACGACTGCCTGGGGGTCGATGACGCGGGCGGCGTCGGCAAGCATCGCCGTGGCGACGTCGTCGTTGATCACCGGCGGTACGCCGCGCTGGTAGATCAGCTCGTGGGTGCAGCCCGTCGGGGCGAGCACCTGGGCGATGAGCTCCTCCATCAGTTCACGCAGGGTCCGCCACGTGGCGATGTCACCCGTGCGGATCGTGCCTGTCAGCTGGCCGGACTCCGGGATCGCGTTCGGCGCATAACCGGCGTTGACCGAACCGAAGACCAGGACCGTCGCAGTCCGCGGGTCCACCCGGCGTGAGAGCAGGGCCGGCAGCTGGGTGACCAGCGAGCTGAGGGCGAAGACCACGTCATTGGTCAGGTGCGGACGCGCGGAGTGCCCGCCGGGTCCGTGGACCTTGATCTGCAGCACGTCGGAGGCCGAGGTGATCGCGCCGGTGCGCACACCGATCCGGCCCACCCGCAGTTTCGGTTCGACGTGCAGGCCGAAGATGGAGCCAACGCCGTCGAGACCGCCCCAGGCAATGACATCCGAGGCTCCGCCTTCCATGACCTCCTCGGCCGGCTGGAAGATCACCCGGATGCCGTGCTGCAGCCCGTCTGCGTTGTCTGCCAGCGCACACGCCAGTCCCAGGGCGATGGTCGTATGGATGTCGTGGCCGCAGGCATGTGCCACGCCGGGCACCTTCGAGGCATAGGGCAGGTCGGTCAGCTCAGTCAGCGCCAGTGCGTCGATGTCTCCGCGGAAGGCCAGCCGGTCACCGGTATCCGGGCCGAGGTCCACCATGAGGCCGGTGCCGGGGAAACGCCGGGGCGTGAGTCCATGGGCCTCAAGCGTCTCCGCGAGGAAATTCGTCGTCTCGTACTCCATGTGGGACAGTTCCGGGTGAGAGTGCAGATGACGGCGCCATCCAACCACCTCTTCCCGGTGAGCGATGAGCCACTCATCGATGCGTGCGGCGATTCCCTTCACGAACTGTCCTTTCCGGAAGACCTTGAGACAAGGATCAACGCCACCCAGCCTACTCCCCTATCGGTGTCCTCCCGCCTACCGCCTGGGGCGGCTCCGGACCGTCCTCGTAGCGGGGACCCGAGCCGTACTGCGCGAAGGCACGCCGGAAGCGCCGCAGGTCCGGCCCGCCGGCCGGCCAACGGATGGAAATGCCGACATCCCCCGCCGAGCAGATGTCGGCCACCGGGGCATCACCGGCCGGCAGGAGCACCGCCGGTGGCACGTCGAGGGCGCGGGCGAGCTGGTAGATGGTGGTCAGCTGCGGGTCGGGGGCTTTTCCTGAGTTGTTGAGGTTCCGCTCGATGTTGGATATTGAATTCCGCGCGATACCGGAGAGGGTGGCCAGCTGCTCCTGCGTCAGCCCCCGGATGCGGCGCAGCTGGTGGAGGTTCCTGCCGAGCCGCAGACCGTAGCTGGGCCAGGGATCCCACTCTTCTTCCCGCGTCATGCCCCCAAATTGCCCACTGCAGTGGGAGAAGTCCGCCCACTACAGTGGGCGGACAGGGGGCGATCCAGGTGCTAGATGTCGATGTTCCTGGGGCCGTAGAGGCGATCACCGGCATCGCCGAGGCCAGGCACGATGTAGGCGTCCTCGTTGAGGTCCGGATCGATCGCAGCGGTGACCAGACGACAGGGCAGCCCGGATTCCGCCAGCGCATCCACGCCGGGTTGGGCGGAGACCATGCAGATCGCCGTGATGTCGGTGGCGCCGCGGGCCGCCAGCAGGCGGACCGCGTGCAGCAGCGAACCTCCGGTGGCCAGCATGGGGTCGACGACGAATACGGTCCGGCCGGTCAGATCATCAGGCAGGGCCTCCAGGTAGGGCACCGGCTCGTGGGTGACCTCGTTGCGGGCCAGACCGATGAAGCCGACCTGCGCGTCCGGGATCATCGACAGGGCCGGGTCGATCATGCCCAGCCCGGCGCGGATGACCGGCACGATGATCGGCGGATCGGCCAGGCGCGTGCCCTCCGCGACGGCGACGGGGGTCTGACAGTCGAAGTGCTCGACGGGCAGCTCGCGGGATGCCTCGTAGACGAGCATGGCGCCCAGATCCGCGAGGGCGGCGCGGAAGGCGGTGTTATCGCTGCGTGCATCGCGCATGATGGTCAGCCGTGACGCGGCCAGCGGGTGATTGATGATGGTGATCTCCATGCGCCCCATGCTAGACGCCGCTCCCCGGGAACCTTCCTCCTGTTCCGGCAGTCCAATAAGGCATGGACACCTTCTCCGTGGACCCCGACCGTGCCCGCCTGCTGACCGCCGAGCTTCTCGACGCCGCCGACCACCTCCCCGACACTCCGCTGCCCCACCCCGGGCAGGGCCGTTTCAGCACCTCCCTCCACCATGCCGTAGCCCACCTGGACACCCAGACCCGGTGTGTCCACGACCGTGCGCGGGTGCTGGCGGAACGTTCCCACCGTGTCATCGATGCCACTGAGGGTACTGACCGGACCCTGGCCGCCGATCTCGGGAGGCTGCGGTGAGGGATATCGTCGCCACTCTGCAACACATTGCGGACCTCCAGCCGGAGACACTGCCTCTCCTCCATCTTCCAGCGCTGCCGGATTTCCACGCCGCACTACCGCTGTGTGAGATGATCGCCGCCGGCTCGCCGGGTGGCACCACCCTGGTGGCGACCGCCCGGGCGGTCAGCGCTGACCGCCGGCTGGTCTCGGAGATCAACGAGACAGCCGCCGGTCATGTGGAGTCCACCCGCACCGAGTTGCTGCACCTGGCCGGGGAACTGGGCGGACAGGCGGTCCAGGTCCTCCCGCGGCTGCTCTCCCCCGTGCCGGGAGCCCAGGCCGGGGCCCTGCTGGAGCTGCAGAATCTGGCGGCAATCTTCACCCGCACCGCCACCGCCCGGGTCCTGGATCTGGAGCAGGCCCTGGATCCGCTGGCCGATGACCTCGACCGGGTGGCAGGCACCCCGCACACCGCAGCCCTGCCTTCCCCTGTCCCGCCGGAACCGCTGGTCCCGGAACCTACCCACGAACCCGCCTCCTCTTCCAACGGCACCGGGGAGGCAGCCGTCGCCGCGGCCCTGAGCCAGGTCGGAACCCCCTATGTCTGGGGCGGCACCGGCAACGGCGGTTTCGACTGCAGCGGGCTCACACAGTGGGCCTGGCGCCAGGCCGGGGTCGAGCTGCCGCGCCTGGCGGAACAGCAGACCGTGGGCACGCAGGTGTCGGCGGAGGAACTCATACCCGGTGATCTGGTGGTGTGGGACGGGCACGTGGCGATGTACGCCGGTGACGGCCAGATCGTCGAGGCGGGTGACCCGGTCCAGACCAATCCGCTGCGGACCACCAACATGGGGATGGCCTTCCAGGGTTTCTGGCGGCCGACCGGGTAGGACTCCGGTAGAATCCCCGCCCATGAGCTCCCCTGCGATCGTCCCCGTGAAACTGTCTCTCACCGACGGTGATTACTTCACCCTCTGGGCCCCCAGCTGGAAGGAGCACGGTGCCGAATGGCAGGCCTTCCTCGGTGACGACAAGGGGCTGTTTCTGTTCACCTCCCCGGCCCGGATGCTGGCCTTCCTGAACTCCGGTGAGAAGCACGATCTACGTTCGCACCCGAAGTGGTCCGCCTTCGAGGCCCTGCCCGCCGACAAAATCGAGCCGGAGAAGAAGGAGAACCACGACATCATCGGTGCCCCGGCCCTGCTCGCCGGCCGCCCCTCCTACGAGAACGTCTCGGAGCTCAGCCGCATCTTCCGCGTCACCCGCTCGCTGGCCGAGGTCACCGCTGCTGATGACGCCGTTCTCTTCTTCGCCTCCCACTCAGTGCTGGGCAACGTCCACCGCGGCGCCGAGCACTACGCGGGCGACCACGGTATGGGCGAGTGGACTGCCGTGGGCCGTACCGTGCTGACGAACTGGAGGCAGGTCGTGGAGTCCCTCGACGCCCAGGTGCGCGTCATCGACGTCGACGAGGCAGCCACCACCGAGGCCCAGGCGGAGATCGACGCCGCACGTATCTCCGCCGCTGAGGCCCGCGCCAAGGCGGAACTCGCCGCGAAGGAGGCCGAGGAGCAGGCCGACCCCTACGACTCCTCCATCTGGGGCCTGGCCGGCATCGACCCGGTGAAGATCACCCTCCAGGGCAAGTCCGTCTACACCCTGCGTACCTACCTCGACGGCAATCCGATCTTCCTCGGCCGCTACGGCGAGATCTTCACCTTCCCCACCACCCGACAGCTGTCCCGCTGGCTCGTGGAGAACGACGCCCACGACCTGGCGAAGGTCTCCACCTGGGAGCAGGTCATGACCCACGCCAACGCCGGTGAACTCGACGTCATCGTCCACCCGGACAACCAGTACTCCTACCAGGGGCTGGTCGCGGACATCGAGAAGGGGCCGGAGGCCGTCGACACCGCCCAGATGTCCCGCGGCTACGAGCTGTTCGCCGACGCCGCGGACTGGGCTGCCGACGATTCCCTCAACTCCTACCTCCTGGCCAATCCCCGGATGCAGGACTTCCTGTCCTACATGCTCGGCTCCACCGGGACCGCCGGCTACGTGCCCTCCGCCCCCTTCACCGACCACTCCACCGCGTGGCGTGAGCTTGAGGAGATGCTGCTCAACCGCTTCTCCAAGTTCTAGTGGCCTACTCCTCCTCGTCCGTTTCAACCTGATCGAGGCCCTCGACGACATCCTGGGCCTCGTAGGAGGGCAGGATGATGCGCTCCAGCAGATCCTGGCGCTCCACCTCACTGATGAAGGCAGCACGTACGGCGTTGACGGTGAGGTCGAAGAACTCCTCCAGGCCGTAGCCGAAGGTCTCAGCGAGCACGACGAACTGCTCGGTCAGTGAACCGGCGATCTCACGGTTGCCGGTACTGACGGTGCACGTGAAACCAAGCTGCTGCAGCAGGGTGAGAGGGTGGTCGCCGATTTCCTCTGCGGCCTCCAGGTCAACCTCGAGGGTCGGGGAGAAATCGACCGTGATGTGGCGGTCGCGGACCCAGCCGGAAACCTTGCCGGGCAGCACCCCCTCAAAACCCTCGGTGTCGATGTGGAAGTCGTCGATCAGACCCACCGGATGGCCCAGGCGGACCGCGCCCAACTGGACGGCCTCGGCGATGGCGTCGATGCCGCCGTCCAGACCGGCGTGCAGGGTGAAGGGGATGTAGGCCTCGCGCAGCTGCCGGAAGGCGTCCGCATGCTCCTCAAGGGAATGTTCCTCCGGTCCCGCGACGTCGAAGCCGACGACCTGGCGTCCGTGGTTGCGTACCGCCAGTTCGGCGATCTCCGGGATGAGACGGCCGCGCTGGGCGGTGAGGATGAGGCGGGCGTCGATACGCGGGACGTCGAGTCCGGCCACGGCGCAGTCGACGACCTCCTGGAGGGTCAGCCCACCCTCGGTGTGCAGCTCCGGGGAGATGCGGAGTTCGACATAGACCACATTGTCGGCGGCGAGTTCGGTGAGCTGGCCACGCACCTGGGCCGTCAGAGTGTCGGGGGTCTGCGCAGGTTCGCCGGTGAGATGGTCGTGGAGGAGGACCTTCGGCAGGCCTGCGAGGACCTCGCGGTTGACGTTCTTGCGGTCCGGGCTGATGTCAGGGGTCTCGTACATGGCCCCCATGCTAATCCGCTCAGCGGCCCGGCTTGCGCACGACCTCCGCACCCGCCCAGCGGTCATGGGAGCCGATGAACTGGTTGGTCGGGTTGATGGAGCTGCCGATGGCGATGGCACCGATGAAGCTGATCAGCCAGCCGATACCGGGGACGATGTTGACGATGCGCCACCACTGGCGCTTCGCTGACTGCTGCAGGCTCAGGTTCTCGCCGGTGTTGAGGTCCCGGACCTGGTAGCCGAACAGGTGCTTGACCGGAGAGGCACCGGTGTACACCTCGAAACCGATGAAATACGCCAGCGCAGCGATGGAGCTCAGCAACCAGCCGGCCCCTTCACCCGCCCCGAAGATCACGACGAGCAGACCGGTGAGCATGGAGAGGAGGATGCCGTCGAGAAGCATCATGCCCAGACGCAGACCCGCCGAGGGTCGGTCCACGGTCGGCTGATGCACGGGTACCCCTGCCGTGTACTGGGAGGGGCTGGCGAAGGGATCCGCCTGCGGTGGCGGCGGGGTGTACGTCGGATAGTTGTAGGGTGTCGACTGCTGCTGAGGTTGGGGCTGTGGCTGGGGTTGCCCGGGGAACATCTGCGGATCCGGCAGCGTGCCGAAGTTACCCAGGTACTCCAGGTCATTCCAGTTCAGGTTGAGGGAGGCATCCAACGCGTCATCGTAGGTCGCGCGACGGGCGTCATCGGAGAGGACCGCGAAGGTGGTGTGCAGCTGCCGGCGCCGGGGATCGGTGTCCAGGACAGCCTGATTCTCCAGGTCGAGATCACGTTGCGCCAGGACGCGTCCCAGCTCGTCCGCCGAGGCGCTGCGGTCGAGGCCGTGGAGCTGGTAGAGGTTCGGCGTCGGGGAGTTCATGTCGGTCACCTTAGTCCTTGGAAGTTGTGTCGTCCCCTCAAGGATAGGCCCCGCGCTCAACGTCCGGCATCCGGAAAGCCCCTGAAGTTCACCCTGATTCCGCTGGTCCTACTTACGCCGCAGGAGCGCGAGAGCACCCGCACCCAGGGCACCGAGCGCGGCGCCCACCCCGACGGCGACACCTGCGCTGGGACCATGGTTGACCTCCTCCCGCACCCGGATGACGGCTGGCACAGGAGCGGGCATCTGAGCCATCTGCATGGACTCCTCGGTGGTTGCTGCCCATGCGGAGACGTACATGACCAGACGCCACACCAGGTAGAGCACGACCATGAGACCGATGATCGGACCAAAGGTCGCGCCCGCCGGATTCGACAGCGCATTGGTCGCGAACAACGAACCGAGCTGCTTGATCACCTCAAAGCCGAGCGCACCGAGGACGGCGGCCTGCAATCCGGAACGCCTGGGCACCTTCGTGCGAGGCAGATAGAACACCATCCAGGCCATGACCAGGAAGTTCGCCAGCAGGCCGACGAAGATAGTCACCCCGTAAGTGAGAAAGCGGATGCCCGGGATCCCGGCCAGGCCGAAGAATTCCAGGACGTACTCCGTCAGCCCGGAGCTGCCGATCGCAGTGACAGCGAAGGCCACCACCAGCGCCAGGAACAGGCCCAACAGCCCCAGCAGGTCACTGAATTTCTTGGTGACGAAGTTGCCGACGGCGGTGGGGTCGACCTTCCACATCTTGGAGGTCCCGTAGCGCAGGTTGTTCATCCAGCCCAGGCCCGACCACAGGGCCGTCACGGCACCGATCCCGGCGACCGCACCACGCTGCGCGATGGCCGTGGTGAGGATGTCGTTGACGAGCGTGCCCAGCTCCCCCTCGACCGAACCGGCGATCTGCTCCTGCACGTCGGTGAGCACCTCGGGACGGTTGGCCAGGAACGTGGCGACCGCGGCGACAATGAGCATGAGGAGGGGGAAGATCGCCAGGACCGAGAAATAGGTGATGCCCGCCGAATACTGGTTGCCGCCCATCGACGAATAGCGGTCCTGCATCCGCATCAGGTGGTCGACGGCCTCCGACCTCTCACGGACCTTATCGACGGCCCCCGGGTCATCGTCGTGGACCCGTTCAATGCCGAACTCATCGACGTTGCGCTGGTCGGGCTGCGTGCTGGTGGCCACTGCGACTCCTCTCCGGAAGGATCAGCCATTCATCAACCTGCTGATACAACCCCCACGGTAGGGAAGAATGCGGCACAGCGCACGTACCGCAACGCAACCGTTACGATCACCTGGCTGGACCCTGTTCGGGAGATCAGGAAATTTTCCAGCGGAACGTCGTGCGGCGACTCCCGACGGTTTCCAATGGCATTGACTTCCACCCCAGTCAGCGGGGCCACCTTCCCCCGCGATTGGAAATGGTGCCCATTTTCATTAAATAAATACCCCCTGAACTGC
>NZ_RXHJ01000014.1 GCF_003955685.1 Corynebacterium hylobatis | reverse complement strand
TGACGGATCCAAGCTCACCCACCGGGTCACCCGCTGGATCCTCCAACGCCTGGCGATTGACCGGATGAGCGTGTCTGCCACGGCCAAAGCACTGGGAATCGGCTGGGACCTGGTCAACCAGGTCGCACTCGATGCCTGCCGGCAGCTTGTCTACGACAACCCCTCCCACCTGGACGGCGTCCGGATCCTCGGCGTCGATGAGCACGTCTGGAAACACACCCGAAAGCCAGGTCAGCCCTCGAACCTGGTGACCATCCTCGTCGACCTCACCCCCCTGGTCGACGGCCGCGGGCCCGCCCGACTGCTGGACATGCGGCCTGGACGCAGCGCAGAAGTGCTGCGCACGTGGCTGCAGGAACGCGACCCCAGCTTCCGCAGCCAGGTGCAGGTGGTGACCATGGACGGGTTCACCGGCTACGCCTCCGCCGTGGACCAGGCACTACCTGATGCCCGTAAGGTGATGGATCCGTTTCACGTAGTCCATCTGGCTGCGGACAAGCTCACCGGGTGTCGGCAGCGACTGCAACGGGAGACCACCGGACGCCGTGGGCGCAAAGATGATCCGCTGTACAAGTACCGGCGGACCTTGTTGACCAGGACGAACTACCTCACGCAGCGGCAGAAACAACGACTCGACATGTTGTGGGCCACTGATGATGACTACGTGGCACTGGAGGTGACGTGGTTGTTTTATCAGGACATGATTGCGGCGTACGGGCATCCGAAGAAGTCAGAGGGCAAGAAGCTGATGAGCAGGGTGATCAACAGCCTGCGTAAGGGACTACCTGCAGGTCTGGAGGAGCTCGCCCAACTGGGGCGCACCTTGTGGCGTCGGCGTGAGGACGTGTTGGCCTACTTCGATATCGGTGCGTCGAATGGCCCGGTCGAGGCCATCAACGGCAGGCTCGAGCACCTGCGGGGAATCGCCCTGGGCTTCAGGAACCTCAACCACTACATATTGCGGTGCCTGATCCACTCTGGACAGCTGCAGGGGAAGATCAACGCACTCTAAAAACGGAAGAGCCAAGAAACTCGCCAGATCCATCACCGACACCCACCTCTCACTGACCCGCCTCAAGGCTGAATTCATCGTCACCCTCGCGGAATTCCACGACCGTGGGCTGGCACGCAGACACGGTGCCACCTCCACCGCCGACTGGGCCGCCCGCACGCAGGACATCGCCCGGCGCACCGCCGTGGAGTACATCCAGGTGGGCACCCGCCTCCGCCCGTTCACGCTGCTCGCCACCGCCTTTCTCGACGGACGGATCACCTACTCCAAACTCCGGCTCCTGCTGCGCTACATGACCACCGATAATGAGTCCGAACTCCTGTCCCTGGCTCTCGCCCACCCCCTCACTGAACTGGAGACCCTGCTCGCCGGCCGCGACCGCGTCGACGGCGGGAAGAAGAAGACGAGGAACCGCCTCTCCGTGACCGTGGACCCGGAGACCGGGGGAGTCCGCTTCTGGGGCAGCCTCGACCCGGAGCGGGGGGCGGAGTTCCTCGCGGCGCTGAAGATCGCCGAGCTCTCCCAGAAGGAGGAGAGCGGGGAGGGGGACGCTGACGGGCAGTCCGCCAGCACCCGCTTCGGCCCGCCCGTCGCATCCGGCCTGGACAGCGCTTTCGTGGCCATGTGCCATATCGTCCGCAGCAGCCCGCAGAGTCGGGTCACCGCCCCCGGCGCGCAGGTCAACGTGCTGATGACGCTGGATAACCGCGCCTACATCCCCGGCCACCACGGCGGGCAGACCGGTGATGTGCTGCGCACCGCGCTCAACGGGGAGATGCGGGTGCATCTTCTCGACGCCCGCGGCCTCCACCTCAAACTCAGCCGCCGCGCCCGGGTGGTCACCGCCGCCCAGGAGAAGGCGCTGCTCGCCCGCTGGGGCTGGCGCTGCGCGAGCCCGGGCTGCGGGCACAACCGCTGGCTGCAGTTCCACCACATCCGGTCCTGGGCCGAGGGCGGGGAGACGAACCTGGATAACCTCATCCCGCTGTGCACCGCCCACCACATCATGCTGGGCAACGACGAGCTGGTCATCGTGCCCGATGCGGTGGACCCCTCCCTGCTGCGCTTCCGTTTCGCCGGCGGGGAGAGCTACACCTCAACCGACCGGCAACCCCCGATGTTCGACGCCGCGCTGGGGCGGTGGTCCGACAGCTACGACCACGGGCCGGTGCCCGAGGGGGATGAGGACCTGCTGCAGGTCTGGGAGGCCCAGGACAGCTTCGCGGATGTTCCTGCAGTTCAGAGAGGGTGAAGAGTGCGCAGCTGCGCAGCTATTCCGCCACGAGCACGTCGTAGAGCCGCTCGAAATCGCGCATCGCCTGCCGGTAATGGGGGAGATGCTCTCTGACGGGCAGCCACGGTTCCCCGAAGGGAGGTGTCGCCCGCTCCACCCCAGGGGCGAGGGTGTCCAGGGCGATGAGTGCGGTGCCGCGCAACGTCGCCCGTTTCATGGTGAGCGGGAGGACGGGGACCTCGAGCGCATCAGCCAGCAGCTGCAGCCAGGTGGGATGGTCGAGGGAGACCCGGCCTGAGGCGACGACGCGCTCCGGCTGCGCTCCGGCGACATTGAGCTGGTCCCAGACCCGGCGGTAGGAGAGCGCCAGCCCCTCGAAGACACCCCGCCACAGCTCCTCCGGGCCGGTGGCGGTGGTGATGCCGTGGAAGGTGGCGCGGGCGTCACGTGCCCAGCCGGTGGCGCGCTCGCCGCTGAAGAAGGGCAGGACGGAGGGGGCGTCGGAAAGCGGGGGACCGGTGAGCACCCCGGGCAGGCCCTCGCCGGGGGAAACGACCGTCCCCTCGAGCCAGGTGACGGCGCGGCCGACGTCATTGAGTGCGCCGCCGACGATCCAGCGTTCACGCGAGAGGCGGTAGCACCACAGCCCGGGCGGGATCTCCACCGGGCATTCGTCGAGGACCACACGCATCGCACCCGATGTCGCGGCGGCGACCGCCACAGTGGCGCTGTCGACGGCGCCCGGACCGATGTTGGAGGGCCAGCCGTCCGGGATAGCGTGAAACCAGTCGACGTGGCGAAGCTCCCGCCACAGACTCGACGTCGGACGGGCAGGCTGGTTGGGATCCATGATGGGGGAGATCAACTCCGGGGACACCCCACATGCCTGGAGAATCGGCAGGTCAAGCTCGCCCGTGCGTACGTCGATGATCCCCGACCACGCCGCAAGTGAGGTGGCCAGGCCACGGATGCCCGCCAGGCGGAGATAGACGTACTCGCCGACCGTCATCACCGAGGCCGCCCGGGCGAAGAGCTCCGGCTTCTCCGTGCGCAGCCAGAGCAACCGGGCCGGGTGGTAGGAGGTGTGCAGACGGACACCGGTGCGGGAGCGGTAACCGGCCTCATCGATGAGCTCGCCCAGTTCGTGGACCTGCCGGCGGGAACGGGAATCCGCATATGTGTAGCAGGGGGTCAGTGCGTGACCATCCGCGTCGACGAGGATGAGGGAGGAGGCGAAGGAGTCCATGGCGACGCCCGCGATCTGAGCGGCCAACCCCTTCTCCTGCGCGAACCACACGATCTCGTCGATGATCTCCCGGCACTCCGCAACCACCTGATCGGCGTCGATGGTGCTCGTGCCGTCACCGGCAGTGGTGAACTCGTGCGCGATGCGCTGCCCGGAACCTGCGACCGGACGACCCGTGGCGTCGTAGAGACCACCCCGCGAGGCGGTCGACCCCACATCGAGCGCCACCACGAACGGCGCGATTGCCTTCCTCCGCTCCACCGACATCGTCGGGATCCCGGGGTTCATGGTCAGGCCCGGCAGTTCTCAGGTGTCGCCGTGGTCTGACCCGGCGCGCGGGTCAGACCCCAGTGGACCAGATGGATGACCTCGGTGGTGCGGGGCAGCCCCTGGTGGGCGAAACCACGGCCGCAGACCGCCTCGATGTTGATGTTGGCCACGTCCGCGCCGTCGACGGCCTCCAGCATGGAGGTCTGGTACGGGGTGGCTACGGTGTCCGAGGGGGTGTACAGCGCGGTGTAGATGATCCCGGCCGTCGTGTCGGGCAGCGCGCTGATGCGCCCGATGAAGTCGGAATCAGCGAACTGGTCGAGGGTGGAGGCACCCACAAGGTGCTCCGAGGAGGCCCGGTTGGCGTTGACGGCCGAACCGATCACCGGCACGACACCGTCTATGGTGGTGCCCCGGAAGGTGGCGGCAATGGAGACCGCACGTCCGACCTTCCCCGCTCCCCGGCCCTGGGTGTAGGCCTTGGTCAGCATCCCACCCTGGGAATAACCCACCACGTCCACCTTCTGTGCCCCGGTGGTGGCCAGCACCCCGTCGACGACGTCGGCCAGCTCCTCCACCGACTGATCGATGGGCCCGAGCCCGCGGTGGCCGGGGACGAGGTTGCGGAGAGTGTCTGATCCCGTCCCGTAGTGATGGGTCCACAGACAGAAGCCCTGACTACGCAGGAAATGTGCCCCGTCGACGAAGTCATTGGAGTCCGTGCCGGTGCCGTGGAAGTACACGACCGGATTCGGATGGGCCGGGGAGGGGATACAGGAGGGGTCGTTGAAGACCGGGTTGATAGCCGGGTGGCTGGGCAGGGAGGACTGCGCGGGCAGCGCAGGCAGGACTGGGGCGGCGGTTGCCGTCCCCGTCCCCGCGATGACGGCGGCGAGGACAGTGGCGAGGGCGCGGAGTGAGTTGCGGAGGATCGTCACACCCTCAATCTAGAACGCGGTGCGCCGCCATGTGCGGAAATGGGCATGAATGCTGTGACTCAGCCCACTTATCGACGTCCCGCTTATTTCACCACCAGGTTGACCATGCGGCCCGGCACGACGATCTGCTTGACCAGGTTCTTACCCTCCAGGTGGGCGGCGACGTTCGGCTCCTCCAGCACGCGGGCGACGACCGCGTCCTGGTCGGCGTCGGCCGGCACCTTCACTCGGGCGCGGACCTTGCCGTTGATCTGGACGGGCAGCTCGATCTCGTCGTCGACCAGCCACTTCTCCTCGAAGGTGGGGAAGTCGACGAAGGTGACGGTGCCGGTGTGGCCGAGGCGCTTCCACAGCTCCTCCGCGATGTGCGGGGCGACGGGCGCGGTCATGATGACCAGGGGCTCGACGGCGGCCGCGGGGACGGCCTCCGGGTAGGTCTTGGTCAGGTAGTTGACGTACTCGATGAGCTTGGCCACCACGGTGTTCACGCGCAGGTTGGCGTAGTCGTCGCTCACACCCGCGATGGTGCGGTGCAGCTGCTTATTGTCCTCATCGCTGAACTCGAGGTCCCGGGCGAGCACGTCACCGGTCTCCTCGTCGACGACCAGGCGCCACAGGCGCTGCAGGAAACGCTGCGCCCCGACGACGTCCTTCGTCGCCCAGGGGCGGGAGGTGTCGAGCGGTCCCATGGACATCTCGTAGACGCGCAGGGTGTCGGCGCCGTAGTTCTCGCAGATCTCGTCCGGGGCGACGGCGTTCTTCAGGGACTTGCCCATCTTGCCGTATTCCTGGGTGACCTCCTCACCGTTGTGGAAGAACTTCCCGTCCTTCTCCTCGACCTCGGAGGCCTCGACGTAGACGCCGCGGGCATCGGTGTAGGCGTAGGCCTGGATGTAGCCCTGGTTGTACAGGCGGCGGTAGGGCTCCACGGAGGTGACATGGCCCAGGTCGAAGAGGACCTTGTGCCAGAAACGGGAGTAGAGCAGGTGCAGCACGGCGTGCTCGACGCCGCCGACGTAGAGGTCGACGCCGCCGCAGTCACCCTCGAACTGCGGGCCGGTCCAGTAGCGCTCGTTCTCCAGGTCGACGAACTTCTCGGCGTTGTTAGGGTCGATGTAGCGCAGCTGGTACCAGGAGGAACCCGCCCACTGCGGCATCACGTTGGTGTCGCGGTAGTAGGTCTGCGGGCCGTCGCCGAGGTCGAGTTCGACCTCGACCCACTCCTTCGCCTTGGCCAGCGGGGGCTGGGGCTCGGAATCGGCGTCCTCCGGGTCGAAGGAGACCGGCTTGTAGTCCTCGACCTCGGGCAGCTCGACGGGCAGCATCTCCTCGGGCAGGGCGTGGGCCTGGCCGTCGGTGTCGTAGACGACGGGGAAGGGCTCGCCCCAGTAACGCTGGCGGGCGAACAGCCAGTCACGCAGCTTGTACTGGATCTTCTCCTCACCCCTGCCCTCAGCGACGAGCCAGGCGATGGTGCGCTCGATGGCCTCGGCCTTGTTCAGTCCGTTGATGTCCAGGCCGGAGGTGTTGGCGGAGTTGACCAGGGTGCCGTCGCCGGTCCAGGCGGCCTCGGAGACGTCACCGCCGGCGACGACCTCCACGATGGGCAGGCCGAAAGCGGTGGCGAACTCGTGGTCGCGCTCGTCATGGGCGGGCACGGCCATGATGGCGCCGGTGCCGTAGCCGGTGAGCACGTAGTCGGCGATGAACACCGGGATCTGTGCGCCGTTGACCGGGTTGGTGGCGTAGACGCCGAGGAAGACGCCGGTCTTCTCCTTGTTCTCCTGGCGTTCGATGTCCGATTTCGCGGCGATGGCGGCGCGGTAGGCGGCGACCGCCTCGGCCGGGGTGGCGGCGTTGCTGGTCCAGCGCTCATCGACGCCGTCGTAGGAGCCGGTGCCGCCGGCCACGAGGGCGTCGACAAGCTCGTGCTCAGGGGCGAGAACCATGTACGTCGCACCGAAGAGGGTGTCCGGGCGGGTGGTGAACACGCGGAGGGTGTGGCCCTGGGCCGCAAAGTCGACCTCAGCGCCGCGGGAACGGCCGATCCAGTTGCGCTGCATGGACTTGACCTTCTCCGGCCAGTCGAGCAGCTCCAGGTCATCGATGAGACGGTCGGAGTAGGCGGTGATGCGCATCATCCACTGCGAAAGATTCTTGCGGAAGACGGGGAAGTTCCCGCGCTCCGAACGGCCGTCCGCGGTGACCTCCTCATTGGCCAGGACGGTGCCCAGGCCGGGGCACCAGTTGACCATGGAGTTCGAGCGGTAGACCAGGCGGAACTCATCCAGGGCCTGCTGCTTGTCCGCGCTGCTCAGCTCCCGGTAGTCCGCCCCGCCCTTCGTCGTGCGGGTCCCGGCCTCCAGCTCTGTGATCAGCTCGGCGATGGGGCGGGCCCTCTGCTGGGTCTCATCGAACCAGGAGTTGTAGATCTGCAGGAAGATCCACTGGGTCCAGCGGTAGTACTCCGGGTCGGTGGTGGCGACGGAACGGCGGCGGTCATGACCCAGGCCCAGGGCGTCCAGCTGGCGGCGCATGTTCTCGATGTTGGCCATCGTCGTGGTGCGCGGATGGGTACCGGTCTGGATCGCGTACTGCTCGGCGGGCAGGCCGAAGGCGTCATAACCCAGGGTGTGCAGGACGTTCTTACCCAGCATGCGGTTGAAGCGGGCGTAGACGTCCGTGGCAATGTAACCCAGGGGATGCCCGACGTGCAGACCCGCACCGGAGGGGTAGGGGAACATGTCCTGGACGAAGA
Organism: Corynebacterium hylobatis; assembly: GCF_003955685.1. Lineage (GTDB taxonomy): Bacteria > Actinomycetota > Actinomycetes > Mycobacteriales > Mycobacteriaceae > Corynebacterium > Corynebacterium hylobatis. The sequence goes on along the minus strand of NZ_RXHJ01000014.1, from coordinate 101,804 downwards.
GCTTGTCCTCCGGCAGGGGGCCGTCGGTGGCGAGATCACCGACCGGGTTCGGGGCGTTGAAGGTGCCGTTGTCCACCCAGTACTGCTGCCAGCTGCGCTCGATGCCGTTGGCCAGCTGCGGGGTGTAACGGAACGCGGGGGTCGATGCGGTGCCGTCGTTCGGAGTGCTCATGGTCGACCAGTCTAATCGGTGCAGCGCCCGAGACCGGGATGGGGCGATCCGGTGGTCCCCGCCACGAGCGTGCGCGGGCGGATAATCCTTACCCCTTCGCACAAGTATAAAGAGAATGCCATTTTGAGTCCTGCCCTGATTTCCTGTTAGGGTGCGGAAATGCGCAAAATCACCCGTTCCCTGACCGCAGTCGCGGTTGCCACCACCGTCGCCTTCGCCGGCACCGGTGTCGCATCCGCCGCTTCCTCCGACATCAAGCTGGGCAACCTGTTCTCCAGCTCCAAGATCAGCGGCGTCTCCTCCAAGCAGGACGAGCACAAGCTCTCCGAGGAAGAGGAGCAGATCTGGGACGCTGCTAAGGCATGGGCTGAGGCGCACGAGCTTGAGCAGTCCGAGGAGGCGCTGAAGAACGCTCAGGATATCCACAAGCTCGCCGTCGAGGGTGAGTACGAGGACTTCGACATCGAGGGCCAGGGCGACGATGGCATGTGGGTCGGCATGGACTTCGACAAGGGCACCTTCCTCAAGGTCGCTGAGGAGGATCTCGACGTCCTCCTGGAGTTCCTCGAGCGCCGCGAAGCGGCCAACTCCAACGACGGCTACGGCCTGGTCGTCTCCTCCGACGAGGACAACTACTACCTGACCATCGGCATCAGCAACGAGTAGTATCCCAGCTGCACACCAGAGCCCCGTCGGTCATCCAGACTGACGGGGCTCAGGCCACTGCCAGCAGCCTGCGCTCCCGCAGGCGCCCGAAGGCGGAGACGAAGACAGCCCAGAGGAAGGCGGGCCAGAGGATCATCCGCTCAAGGAGGCCGGCGTGGGTGTAGACGCTGACGTCGAGAAGCAGCCAGAGACCGGCCCCCAGCCCCACCGCACCGACCACCCGGCCGGCGCCACCGATGACACCCCGGTATTTCAGGGAGCCGATGAAGACCGCCAGGGGTAGAGCCACCAGCTGGGGGATTGAGACGAAGGCATGCAGCTCCGGGCTGACATCCTGGGGCACCAGGGCCATGGCGAGGGTGCTCACACCGGCCACCACCCAGGACAGACCAGCGAAACGGTCGAAGCCGGCGGTATGTACACGGACCGTGGCCAGGCCGATCATCGCCAGTCCGCCAACTGCCATGCTGGCGTTCACCCAGGCATGCGCCGGCGAACACAGCTCAACCGCACCGTAATAGTTGTGCAGCGTCGTGCAGGTGGTCACCCCGAGATCGCTGACGGTGTTGCGGATCCAGTCGTAGGAAGGCGAGAAGAACCTCGCGGCGACGATCTCGACGAGGATACCCAACAGGAGGATCAGGGCGAAGCCCGTGAGCGCGGCGCGACGGACAGTCACCCGCACCACCCCTTCCCCAAAACTCGTTTTCTTCCCGAACCTTCCTGTTCCCCTAAACCTACAAAACAATTAACCTGGTTGTTATGGTTTTCCGGGTCCTCTCCACAAATATTGCCGTCCCCCGCCCCGATCCGGGTGGGGCCGAAAGGTTGAGCGGCATCGACAAGCAACCCCGGCCGTCCATCGACGTCGCCGCGCCCGGCCCCAGTTACGGCGACGGCTCGGGTGTCGCCGGGGACCTGATCGGGGATGTGAAACACCACGGGGGAGCGCAGAAGGCGGTCTACGCCTTCGAGCGTGCGGAACTGGACCACTGGGGCGCTGAGCTGGGCCGCACCTTCGACAACGGTGCCTTCGGGGAGAACCTCACCGTCACCGGCTGGGACCTGTCGCGCGTGCTGATCAACCAGCGGGTGCGCATCGGCACCGCCGAACTGGAGGTCTCCGTGGTGCGCCAACCCTGCCGCACCTTCGCTGGCTGGGTGGGTGAACCCGGCTGGGTGCGGAAGTTCAGTCGGCGGGGGTACTGCGGCGCCTATTTCAGGGTCGCCGTCCCGGGGCGGATCAGCGCGGGCGATGAGATCGCGCTTCTGGGCACCCCCTCCCACGACGTCGACATGCTCACCGCCTTCCGCGCCGCGCAGGGGGACAAGGAGGCCGCCCGGCGTGTGGTCGACGCCGCCTGCATGCCCGAGATGTACCACCAGCGGATGCTCAGGCTGCTCGCATGATCCGGCTGTTGTTCATCACCGTCGGCGGGATCAGTCTCGTCCTCGGCGTGCTGGGTATCTTCCTCCCGGTGCTGCCGACCACCCCCTTCCTGCTGCTCTCCGCCTTCCTCTTCGCCCGCAGTTCGGAGCGCCTGCACACCTACCTGGTCAACCACCCGGTGCTGGGGGAGTACATCTCGAACTACTACAACAAGGAGATGACCCGCGCGCACAAGCTGCGGACGGTGGGCATGCTGTGGTTCAGCATTGTGCTGACCTGCGCATTCCTGTTCTGGTCCGGCCGCACGATCCCCGCCATCGTGCTGCCGGTCATCGCATCCATGGTCACGGTGCACATCCTCACGCTCCGGCCGAAGGGCACACCCGAGCTGCAGAAGCATGAGGAGGAGGTCACCCGCTGATGACCTGCGGGACGCCGAGGGCCTTGAGGCCCTCCACCCCGAACTCCAGACCGTAGCCGGAGCCCTTGATCCCGCCGAAGGGGATCCGCGGGTCCACCGCACCGTGCTTGTTGATCCACACTGTGCCGGCCTCCAGACGTGCCGCGACCTGACGGGCACGCGCCGTGTCCGCCGACCACACCGAGGCACCGAGGCCGACATCGAGGCTGTTGGCGTGGGCGATGGCCTCCTCCACATCGTGGTAGCGGATGATCGGCAGCGCAGGCCCGAACTGCTCCTGGATGACCAGCGGGTTGTCCGGTTCGATGTCGGCGACCAGGGTGGTGGGGTAGAAGAACCCCGGCTGGTTCTGGTCGGGATCACCGCCGGTGACGATGCGGGCCCCGGAATCCTTCGCGGCCTGGACCAGGTCGGCGACGATGTCGTACTGGGCCTTGTTCTGCAGCGGGCCGAGCACATTGTCCTCGTCCAGGCCCACGCCCATGGGCATGGCTTCGGCGACCTCGGCCAGGGCCTCGACAACCCGGTCGTAGATCGCGTCGGGGACATACAGGCGCTTGAGGGCGGCACAGGTCTGGCCGGTGTTGATGAACGCACCCCAGAACACGTCCTCGGCGATGGCCTGCGGGTCGACGTCGTCGAGGATGATGCCGGCGTCGTTGCCGCCCAGTTCCAGGGTCAGGCGCTTGACGGTGCCGGCGGAGGCCTCGATGATCTTCCGGCCGGTGGCGGTGGAACCGGTGAACATGATCTTGGCGATGTCTTCGTGGGTGCCCAGGGCGGCACCGACCCCACCATCGCCGGAGACGATGTTCAGCACCCCGCCGGGCAGGACGGTGTTGAGGACATGCACCAGGGCGAGGACGGACAGGGGGGTGTATTCGGAGGGTTTGACCACGACCGTGTTGCCCATGCGCAGGGCGGGGGCGATCTGCCAGATGGTGATCATCATCGGCCAGTTCCACGGCCCGATGGCACCGACGACACCGAGGGGGCGGTAGTTGAGGACGGCGTGGGTCTCGCCGTCGTCGACCAGGGTCTGTTCGTCGAGGTCGAAGGAGGCGGTGGCGCGCAGCCAGGCGGCACAGGCACCGACCTCGAAGCGGGCGCCTGGTCCGTTGAGGGGTTTGCCCTGTTCCCGTGAGAGCAGCTGGGCCAGGGGTTCGGCGACGGTGTCGATGGTGTCGGCCAGACGCAGGAGAAAATCGCGGCGTTCTTTGTCGCTCAGCCCGGCCCACTGCTGCTTCGCGTCGACGGCGCGCTGCACGGCGGCCTCCAGGTCGGCAACGGTGTGCTCGGGGGCGTGGGCGATGAGCTCACCGGTGGCCGGGTCGTGGATGGGCCGGCCGGCGGGGTCGCGCACGGCGTCGAGAAGCTTCTCGACGGAGGTGAAGGCCTCGATCGTTGCCTGGGTCATGTCTCACTCCTTGTTGTGACGGGTCTTACGCAAAGATAGGTGATTTCGCGCTCAGGCGAAGTAGGCGGGGTGATCGGGACCCGGGGAGATCCCGGCCAACTTCGGCCTGGAAAGCACAAAATCCGGGCGCAGGCCACGCACGGCCCGCACCCGGATCCTGGAACTACCTGGGACTACTTCTTGTAGGGGTCCCGGATGCCGATGTACTGGACGGTGGTGTACTCGTCCAGGCCCTCAGCCCCACCCTCACGGCCGAGGCCGGACTGTTTGACGCCACCGAACGGTGCCGCGGCATTGGATATGACGCCGGAGTTGAAGCCCATGAGGCCGAACTCGAGGCCGTCCGACAGACGCCACATCCGGTTCGGGTCACCGCTGAAGACGTAGGAGGCCAGGCCGTACTCGGTGGAATTCGCCAGCTTGATCGCCTCCTCCTCGGTGTTAAAGGTGATCACCGGGGCGACGGGGCCGAAGATCTCCTCCTGCACCACGCGCGCATCCGCCGGCACGTCGATGAGCACGGTCGGCTCGTAGAAATACCCCGGGCCGTCGACCTTCTTCCCGCCTGCCACGGCGCGGGCACCGGAAGCCAGGGCGTCGTCGACAAGCGAGGCCACGGAATCCCGGGCCTTCTCCTCGACCAGTGGACCGACGGTGACACCCTCGTCGAGGCCGTTACCCACCGTGAGGTCCGCGATGCGCTCGGCGAACTTCGCGGCGAACTCCTCAGCGACGGACTCGTGGACGATGAAACGGTTCGCGGCGGTGCACGCCTCGCCGATGTTGCGCATCTTCGCGCCCATCGCACCTTCGACGGCCTCATCCAGATCGGCGTCGGCGAAGACCAGGAACGGGGCGTTGCCGCCGAGTTCCATGGAGGTGCGCAGCACATTGTCCGCCGCGGCCTTCATCAGGGTCTTGCCCACCGGGGTGGAACCGGTGAAGGAGACCTTGCGCAGGCGCGGGTCCGCCATGATCGGCGAGGAGATGCCGGAGGCACTGGAGGAGGACACCACGTTGAGCACACCCGCCGGCAGACCGGCATCGAGCATGGTCTGCGCGAAGTACTGGGAGGTCAGCGGGGTGAGCTTCGCCGGCTTGAGCACCATGGTGCAGCCCGCGGCAACCGCCGGGGCGATCTTGCGGGTGGCCATGGCCAGCGGGAAGTTCCACGGGGTGATCAGCAGGCAGGGCCCGACGGGTTTGCGCACGGTGATCATCCGCAGGTTGCCCTCCGGGGTGGGGGCGTAGCGGCCGTAGTCGCGCACGGCCTCCTCGGAGAACCAGCGCAGGTACTCCGCGCCGTAGGTGACCTCGCCGCGGGCCTCGGCGATGGGCTTGCCCATCTCCAGGGTCATCAGCGTGGCGAATTCCTCGGCGCGTTCGTGAACCAGGTCAAAGGCACGGCGCAGGATGTCGGAGCGCTCGCGTGCCGACGTCCGCGCCCACTCATCCTGGACCGCACACGCGGCGTCGAGTGCGGCCATCGCGTCGTCGGAGGTGGCCGAGGCCAGGGTGGCGATGGTCTCCCCGGTGGCGGGGTTCTCGACGGTGAAGGTCTCTCCTGCGCCGGCGTCGCGCCAGCTGTCACCGATCAGCAGACCGGTGGGCACCTTGGCGAGCAGTTCCTCAATATTGACGGTCATCTTGGGGTCACCCCTTCGTGTTGTAGGCGCCGAACTTCTCGGCGAGTGCGGCGGTGGAGGCGGCCAGCAGCTGGACATCCGCGCCGACGGCGACGAAGTCCGCGCCGGCGTCGATGTACTGCTGGGCCTGTTCGTTGTTGAAGGCGTTGACTCCGACCGGTTTGCCGGCCGCGTTCGCCGCCCTGATGGTGTTGAGGACGTGGGCGACCACATCCTCGTGGTTCTGCTGGCCGAGCAGGCCCATGGAGGCGGCCAGGTCGGAGGGGCCGATGAAGACAGCGTCGACACCCTCGACCGCGAGGATGGCCTCGGCGTTCTCCGCGGACTCCGCCGACTCGACCTGGACGGTGAGGCTGACGTGATCGGAACCGTTCTGCAGGTAACCCTCGACGCGGTTCCAGCGGGCGGAACGGGCCAGGGCGCTGCCGACACCGCGCACACCGCGCGGCGGGTAGTGCATGGCGGCGGCGGCCTTCTCCGCGTCGGCGACGGTGTGGACCATCGGGACCATGATGTTCTGCGCACCCAGGTCCAGGAACTGCTTGATCAGTGCGGTGTCGTTGACCGGCACACGCACGACCGGCACCGCCGGGTAGGCGTTCATGGCACGCAGGATGTCCAGGGTGGACTCCAGGCCGATGGGGGAGTGCTCACCGTCGACCAGCACCCAGTCGCAGCCGGAGGAGGCGACGATCTCGGCGGCGGTGGCCGAACCCGAGCACACCCACAGACCCACCTGGGTGGCCTGGCGCTCAAGGATCAGCTTGTGGAAGGTCTGGGGAAGTTCTAGACGAATCGGCATGTGATGGCTCCGAGATCTCCGTAGTCAGCGTGGACAGTGTCGCCGGGGTAGACCCACATCGGTTTGGTGAAGGATCCTGCGAGGATGATGTCGCCGGCCGAGAGGTGGTCGTCGTGGGCGTGCAGCTTATTGGCCAACCATGCCACACCCATCGCCGGGTGGTTGAGGACTGCCGCGGCGACGCCGGTGTCCTCGATGGTCTCGTTGCGGTAGAGCAGCGCGGAGATCCAGCGCAGGTCGACTGCGTCCGGGGCGACGGGGTTGCCGCCGTAGACCATCGCGCCCATCGCGGCGTTGTCGCTGATGGTGTCGACGATGGTGCGGCCTTTCATCTCGATGCGGGAGTCGAGGATCTCCAGCGCCGGGACGACATACTCAGTGGCGCGCAGGACATCGAAGATCGTGACGTTGGGGCCCTTGAGCTCATCCTTGAGCACGAAGGCCAGCTCCACCTCGATGCGCACGCTGGAGAAGCGGTCATGTTCGATGACGGAACCGTTCTCGAAGATCATGTCCTCGAAGATCGCACCGTAATCAGGCTCCGTGATGCCGGTCGCCTCCTGCATGACCTTGGAGGTCAGGCCGATCTTGCGTCCGACGAGCCGGCGGCCGGCGGCCACGCCCCGTCGCATCCACTCATTCTGGACCGCGTAGGAATCCTCCACGGTCATCTCCGGGTAACGCTGCGTGAGCAGCGGGATCATCGTCCGCGTCCGGTCCGCTTCCGCGAGCTCGTCGGCGATGGCGGTGATCTGCGCCTTATCCAACATGTTCCGCTTCTCCTTGGGTTAGGTGTGTCAGGTTCTGACTAGAGCGAGTGGCCGAGCTTGTACTCGCCCTGCTTCCACTCCGGCATGGATTCCTCGCCCTCTTCTGCACGGGTGTAGGAGAAGCCGTCGGCGCCGATGGTCTCCTCCAGCTCGGAGGCGTCGGTGCGCTCGACCAGCGGGACCAGGTTGCCGTCGAGGTCCAGGACGCGGGAGCCGTCGCGGTACCAGGACGGGACGACCGGGGTGCCCCACCAGTCGCGGCGCTGGTTGTCGTGGACGTCCCAGCTGACGACCGGGTTGTCCGGATCGCCGGTGTAGTAGTCCTGGGTGTAGATCTCGACGCGGTGGCCGTCCGGGTCGCGCAGGTAGAGGTAGTAGGCGTTGGAGACGCCGTGGCGGCCCGGACCACGCTCGATGCGGTCGGATTCGCGCAGGGCACCCAGCTTGTCGCAGATGGCGATGATGTTGTGCTTCTCGTGGGTGGCGAAGGCGATGTGGTGCATGCGCGGGCCGTCGCCGCCGGTCATGGCGGTGTCGTGGACGGTCGGCTTGCGGCGCATCCAGGCTGCGTAGACGGTGCCCTCGGAGTCGCGGATGTCCTCGGTGGTGCGGAAACCCAGGTCAGTCATGTACCCGACTGCGGTGGGCACGTCCGGGGTGATCTGGTTGAAGTGGTCGAGGCGGACCAGGGCGCCCGGGATGTGGATGTCGTAGGCCCAGGCCAGACGCTCGACGTGCTCGACCTCGTGGAAGAACTCGTAGGGGAAGCCCAGCGGATCCTGGACGCGGACGGAGTCGCCGATGCCGTCGACGTAGCCGTCCCTGTTGCGGCGGACCTCACAGCCGCGGGCCCGGTAGAACTCCTCGGCGCGGTCGAGGTCCTCCGGGGAGCGGACGCGGAAGCTGAAGGCGGCGACTGCGGCCTCGGGGCCCTTGGTCAGCACCAGGTTGTGGTGGATGAACTCCTCGAAGGTGCGCAGGTAGATGCGGTCCTCGGTCTCCTTGGTGACGACGAGGCCCAGGGTGTCGACGTAGAACTTGCGGGAGGCCGCGAGGTCGGTGACGACGATCTCCATGTAGGCGCAGCGCAGGATGTCGGGGGCGGTGATGTTCTCGGACATGGTGGGGTTCCTTTCGGGGTGTGGGGTGGTGCTTCTCGACGCCGCGGGGGCTTAGCCGTCGATGAGCTCGGCGTCCTCGGCCTTGCCGAAGACCGGGTTGTGGACTTCGCCGAGGTTGATGTGGACGGCCTGCTGGTCGGTGTAGAAGTCGATGGAGCGGTAGCCGCCCTCGTGGCCCAGACCCGAGGCCTTGACGCCACCGAAGGGGGTGCGCAGGTCACGGACGTTGTTGGAGTTCAGCCAGACCATGCCGGCCTCGACGTTCTGCGCGAAGTTGTGGGCGCGCTTGAGGTCGGAGGTCCAGATGTAGGCGGCCAGGCCGTAGCGGGTGTTGTTGGCCAGCTCGAGTGCCTCCTCCTCGGTGTCGAAGGGGGTGATGGCGACGACGGGGCCGAAGATCTCCTCCTGGAAGATGCGGGCGGAGGGGTCGACGTCGACGAAGACGGTGGGCTGGACGAAGTTGCCGTCGGGGAAGCCCTCCGGGCGCTCGCCGCCGGCGACGAGGCGGCCCTCGGACTTGCCGATCTCGATGTAGGAGACGACCTTGTCGTAGTGCTCCGGGTGGACCAGGGCGCCGACCTCGGTGGCCGGGTCGGACGGCAGACCGACCTTGACGCGCTTGGCCTGGGCTGCGTAGCGCTCGACGAACTCGTCGTAGACGCTGCGCTGGACCAGGATGCGGGCGCCGGCGGTGCAGCGCTCACCGTTGAGGGAGAAGACACCGAAGACGGTGGCGTTGATGGCGGCCTCCAGGTCGGCGTCCTCGAAGACGACCGCCGGGGACTTGCCGCCGAGTTCCATGGACAGGCCCTTGAGGTACGGGGCGGCGTTGCCGAAGATGATCTGTCCGGTGCGGGACTCACCGGTGAAGGAGATCAGCGGCACGTCCGGGTGCTTGACCAGCGGGTCGCCGGCGTAGCCCTCCTCGCCGAAGCCGTTGACGAGGTTGAACACACCCTTGGGCAGGCCTGCCTCCTCGAAGATGCCGGCCCACAGCTGTGCGGACAGCGGAGTGAACTCGGCCGGCTTGAGGACGACGCTGTTGCCGGTGGCGATCGCCGGGGCGAGCTTCCAGGACTCGAGCATGAACGGGGTGTTCCACGGGGTGATCAGGCCGGCGACGCCGATCGGCTTGCGGTTGACGTAGTTGACCTGACGGCCGGGCACCTTGTAGGTGTCGTCGATCTGGGCGACGATGAGGTCCGCGAAGAAGCGGAAGTTCTCGGCGGCACGGCGTGCCTGTCCCTTGGCCTGGGTGATCGGCAGGCCGGAGTCGAAGGACTCCCAGGCGGCGAGGGTGTCCTCCCGGGACTCGACGATGTCGGCGATCTTGTGCAGGACACGGGAGCGCTCGCGGGGGAGCATGTGGCGCCACGGGCCGTTGTCGAAGGCCTCCTTGGCGGCGGCGACGGCGGCGTCGATGTCGGCGGGCTTGCCGGAGGCGGCCCTGATGTAGTTCTCGTTGGTGACCGGGTCCAGGACATCGAACTCATCGCCGTCGATGGAGTCGACGAACTCGCCGTTGATGTAGTGGCGGATCTTCTCGGGCAGGTCGTTGGGCTTGGCGGCGTCGTTGTTCACCATGGGGTGGCTCCTAATCGTGTGCGGTGGAAGGGGAGTCGGTGGATTCGATGATGTTGCGGTAGGTGGTGCTGGTGGCCAGGCGGTGGTCCCGGGCCTTCTGTTCCACGTAGGTGGGGTCCGCCCCGGCCTCGATGAGTCCGACCAGCTGGAAGTGCTCGGCGACCGAGGACCGGGCCCGCTGGGGGATGAACCTGAAGGTGGAGTCCCGGAAGTAGTCCAGGCGGTCCCATTCCTCGTAGAGCAGCTCCAGCAGACGTTTGTTCGGGCACGCCCCGAACAGGGTCCGGTGGAATTTGCGGTTGAGTTCGGTGAAGGCCTGCGGATCGAAATCCTGGAGGGTGGCCTCCATCTTCTCGTTGAGCTCCCGGGCCTTGGCCAGCTGCCCCGGCCCGAGGTGGGGGATGGACAGCGCGGTGGCGCGGCCCTCGAGGAGGGCGACGGTCTCCATCGTCTCGAAGTAGGCGTCCTGGTTGAGGGTGGAGACCCGCGCCCCGACGTTGCGCTCGTAGGTGACCAGGCCCTCGGCCTCAAGCTGCCGGATGGCCTCGCGGACGGGTACCGGACTGACCTCCAGTTCGGCCGCGATGCTGCTGAGGACCAGCCGGTGGCCGGGCTCGTACTCGCGGCTGCGGATCCGGTCCCGCAGCCAGACGTAGGCGTATTCGGCCTTGTTCAACCGGTCAGGCTCCGTCATGGCTCAACTCCCTCCCCCGCCCGGTGTGGGGAACTCGACCGGGTTCGCGGCGAGGTAGGCCTGGTAGGCCTCCTTGTTGGCGCCGGTCGGCGGGAACAGGCCATCAAGGGGACCACCCTCGGCGACGCGCTCGGCGACCCAGGCATCCTCGTGCTCCTTGACCAGGGCCGCGTCGGCGACCTCCTCGGCCAGGTTGCGCGGGATGACGATGACACCGTCATCGTCGCCGACGATGATGTCACCCGGTACCACGGTGGCGTTGCCGCAGGCGATCGCCAGGTCGTGGTCCCACGGCACGTGACGACGCCCGAGGACCGCCGGGTGTGCGCCCTGGGTGAAGACCGGGAGGCCGATCTCCTTGACCTCCTCGTAGTCCCGGACGCCGCCGTCAGTGACCACGCCGGCGGCGCCGCGGAACCTGGCGCGCAGCGCCAGGATGTCGCCCATGGTGCCGGACTCGGACTGGCGCCGGGCCTCGATGACGAGGACCTCACCCGGCTTCACAGCGTCGAAGGTCCGCTTCTGGGCGTTGAAGCCGCCGCCGTGAGTCTTGAACAGGTCCTCGCGTTCCGGCAGGAAGCGCAGGGTGCGGGCGACGCCGACCATCTTGGTGCCGCGGGTCTGCGGGTAGACCCCCTCGATGACGACCTGGTTCAGTCCGCGGTTGCGCAGCTGGGCCGACAGGCCGGCGGTGGGTGCGGCCTCCAGCTTGGCGCGCAGCTCAGCGCTGATGGCGTTGGGGTCCGCCGGCAGGCCGGCGGCCGCGCGGTCGCCCCAGGCTTCCTCGCTCTGCTTGTCGTCGATGTTCGGCAGCATGCCGACGGAGCCGTCGAAATCGCCGGGGCCGGAGACCACGGGGGTGCGCAGCTTCCCGGAGGTGGGGACGCCCGGCGCGGTGGGGGCGTCCACCTCGACCTCGATGACGTCGCCCGGCTGCACGACGGTTGAACCGGCCGGGGTGCCGGTGAGGATGATGTCCCCGGTCTCCAGGGTCATGTGCTGGGACAGGTCGGCGACGAACTGGGCGAGCGGGAAGATCATCTGCTCGTCACTGGTGCCGTCCTCCTGGACGAGCTCGCCATTGACCCAGGTGCGCAGGCGCAGGGCCTTCGGGTCGATGGCGCGGGCGTCGATGAGTTCGGGGCCGATCGGGGTGTAGCCGTCCCGGCTCTTGGAGCGGGTGTTGGAGCCCTTGTCCTGGGCGCGGTAGTCGTAGATGCCCAGATCGTTGGAGGCGGTGACGTGGGAGACGTGCTCCCACGCCCGCTCGAGCGGGACGTTACGGGCGGGCTCCCCGATGATGAGCGCAATCTCACCCTCGAAGGCCAGCAGTTCGGTCCCCTCAGGGCGCACAACCTCGGCCCCGGAGGGGGACAGGGAACTGGTGGCCTTGATGAAGTAGGACGGCTGCTTCGGACGACGCCCGCGCTGGGCGGCGCGCGATTCGAAAGCCAGGTGGACGGCGATGACCTTGCCTGGCTGCACTGGCAACGCGGAGATAGGTGCCACGGGACCCCCTTTTTATCGGATTGATCAGGAACGCTCTTGCAATTCTGACTAGATCGTATATCATTTGCTCCAAGCCTGCAAGTGCTTCGGCTCACATAACGAAGTCGCCTATGGCAACCCACACAATCAACCGGGAGTCACCTTGCCCAGCACAACCGCACCCCAGAAGACCGCCGCAGCACGGCGGGAACAACGTCGGGTCGTCGCCGCGACCACCATCGGCACCGCCATCGAGTGGTACGACTACTTCCTCTACGCCGCTGCCGCAGGGCTGGTCTTCAACCAGCTCATGTTCAGCCCGCTCGGCACCGGCGGCGCGACGATCGTGGCCTTCCTCACCGTGGGCCTGTCCTTCCTCTTCCGCCCCTTCGGCGCGTTCCTCGCCGGTCATTTCGGTGACCGCTACGGCCGCCGCGTGGTGCTCATGGTGACCCTGTTCGCCATGGGTGGCGCGACCGCCCTCATCGGCCTCCTACCGACCTATGAGACGGTCGGCATCCTCGCCCCCATCCTGCTGATTCTGCTGCGCATCATCCAGGGCATCTCCGCTGGTGGCGAGTGGGGCGGTGCGGTCCTCCTCGCCGTCGAGCATGCACCGGACAACAAGCGCGGACTCTTCGGCTCCGGCCCCCAGGTCGGCGTCCCCGCCGGCCTGCTGCTCTCCTCCGGCATCCTCGCCCTCATGAACGTCATCGCCCCGGGTGACGCCTTCCTCGAATGGGGCTGGCGCGTGCCGTTCCTGCTGTCGATCGTGCTGGTCTTCATCGGCTATTTCATCCGCATGGGTGTGGACGAGTCCCCGGTGTTTGCGCAGATCGCACAGCGCAAGGGTACGACGGCCAACCCCGTCAAGACGCTGTTCGGCAAGTACACCCCGCTGGTCATCACCGCCGCCCTGCTCTTCGCGGGCCAGAACACCGTGGGCTACATGACCACCGGCGGCTACATCCAGAACTACGCCACCAACCCGGAGGGCCTGGCCATGGAGCGCGGCCCGGTGCTGCTGGCCGTCACCTTCTCCGCGGCCACCTGGATGTTCTTCACTCTGCTCGCGGGCTGGGTCTCCGACCACATCGGCCGCCGCAACACCTACCTGATCGGTTACATCGCGCTGGGCATCGGTGCGGCAGCCCTGTTCCCGCTGGTCAACACGGGTAGTCTCGCGATCCTGTACGTCGCCCTCATCCTGCTGACCGTCGGCCTCGGACTCACCTACGGCCAGCAGGCCGCCACCTACGCGGAGCTCTTCCCGGCCTCGATCCGATTCTCAGGTGTGTCCATCACCTACGCAATCGGTTCCATCGTCGGCGGTGCCTTCGCCCCCTCCATCGCGGCCGCCCTCGTGGAGGCCACCGGCACCACCACCTCCGTCACCATCTACCTGCTGACCATGGTCACCGTCGGACTCATCGCCGCGGTGCTGCTGCGGGACCGCACCGGAATCCCGCTGGGACCGGACCATGAGGAGATCCAGTCGAAGGGGCATTTCACCTTCGGTCAGAACCGGACTGAGAAGATCTCCGCCAAATAGAAGGATTTCATATATGATCCACTTCAACAGATGATCTGGATCATATTTCATCTACACCCCGCTCCCCATCACATAAACAGCCGGGACAGTGTCCCTTCGTCCCAACCCCAGGAGGTCACCATGCAGTTCCACCACTACGGATACGTCTCCGAAAACCCCCGCTGCCTCAACGCCGCCGGTATCGGTCTCAACCGCCCCGAGGAGCTGCCTGACGAGATGGACGTGCTCATCGTCGGCTCCGGCCCGGCCGGCATGATCGCCGCCGCCCAGCTATCCATGTTCCCCGACGTCCACACCCGCATCATCGAACGTCGCCCCCGTCGCCTCGAACTGGGCCAGGCGGACGGCATCCAGGCCCGTTCCGTGGAGACCTTCCAGGCCTTCGGCTTCGCCAACGAGATCACCGATGAGGCCTACCGCATCACCGAGATGTCCTTCTGGAACCAGGACCCGGACAAGCCCGAGAACATCATCCGCACCGACCGTCCCCTCGACGATGAGTTCGGGATCTCCGAGTTCCCCCACCTGATCGTCAACCAGGCCCGTGTGCTGGACTACTTCGCCGAATTCGCCCAGCGTTCCCCGTCCCGCCTGGTGCCGGACTACGGCTGGGAGTTCATTGACCTGCAGGTCACCGACGAGGGGGAGTACCCCGTCGCCGTGCAGCTGAAGCGCGTCATGCCCGGCCAGCCGGAGGAGATCCGCACCGTCCGCGCCAAATATGTCGTCGGCAGCGACGGCGGCCGCTCCCGCGTCCGCGACTCCATCGGCCGCCACCTCGAGGGTGACCAGCAGAACCAGGCCTGGGGCGTCATGGACGTGCTGGCCGACAGCGACTTCCCGGACATCCGCACCAAGTGCGCCATCCACTCCAAGGCCGGCTCCATCCTCCACATCCCGCGTGAGGGCGGCTACCTCTTCCGCATGTACGTCGACCTCGGGATGGTCCCGGAGGGCGACCACGGCACTGTCCGCAAGACCCCGCTGGAGACGGTGATCAAGAAGGCGAACGACATCCTCCACCCGTACTACGTGGACGTCAAGGATGTCGCCTGGCACTCCATCTACGAGGTCGGCCACCGCCTCGTCGACGCCTTCGACGATATCGACGGCGACGAGGGCCACCCGCGCGTCTTCCTCACCGGCGACGCCTGCCACACCCACTCCGCCAAGGCCGGCCAGGGCATGAACGTCTCCATGCAGGACGGCTTCAACATCGGCTGGAAGCTCGGCCACGTCGTCGACGGCCGTGCCCCCGTCGACCTGCTGAACACCTACCACGGTGAGCGTCAGCCGGCCGCTCAGAACCTGATCAACTTCGACAAGGAGTGGTCCACCCTCATGGCCACCCCGCTCGACCAGCTGGAGAACCCGGACGACATCGCCAGGTTCTATGTCGAGGCCGAGGAGTTCGCCGCCGGCTTCCTCACGGAGTACGCGGATAACCTCATCACCGGTACCACTGAACACCAGGATCTCGCCACCGGTTTCCCCGTCGGCCGCCGTTTCAAGTCCTACCGGGCGATGCGCCGCTGCGACGCCCACGATCTGCACATCGGCCACGAGCACCGTGCCGACGGCCGCTGGCGCATCTACGCCTTCGCCGATGCCCCGGCCGCAGGTCAGCCCTCGAAGCTGACCGACTGGGCCGAGTGGCTCAACTCCCCGGAGTCCCCGGTCCGCGCCTACACCCCGGCCGACGGCGACGAGAACGCCTGGTTCGACGTCAAGGTCATCTACCAGCAGCACCACCATGACTTCGAGGTCACCGACGCCCCCGAGGCCTTCCTGCCGAAGGTCGGACCGCACAAGCTGAAGGACCTCGAGAACGTCTGGTCCGCGCTCCCGGAGGAGAACATCTTCGAGGCACGCGGCATCAGCCGCGACGGCGCGGTGGTCGTGGTCCGCCCCGACCAGTACGTGGCCACGGTCCTGCCGCTGACCGACACCCAGGGCCTGGCCGACTTCTTCGCCCCGATCTTCGCCGGTGAGAAGGTGGAGACGAAGAACTGACCCGCCCCGTCACACGGCACCCCGCTGAACCACACCCGGTTCAGCGGGGTGCCGCTGTTTTCTCAGACAGACAACCAGACGCCCCCGTCGCGCACCTCCACGCGGTGGACGGTGGCCGGGACCCGCGCCGGATACTTCCTCGGCTCACCCGTCCGCAGGCACCACAGGCCGTGGTGGAGGGGGCACTCGATGACAGCGTCCTCGTGGATGACACCCCGCACGAGGGAGGCACCGACGTGGGGGCAGGCATCATCGAGGGCGTGAAAGTCACCACCGAGATCACGGACGAGGGTGACGGGCGGATCGAAATCCACCAGCCGCAGGGTGGAGCCGGGGGAGAGGTCCTCCACGGCTGCGACGCGCACGAAATTCTCCATACCGGTCAGGGTAGCGCCCTCCCCCTTCAGACAGCTTGGTCTAGATCTGTGCTATCGTGTCCCCAGGATCCAGAAGCTCAGCGACAAGCCCCCCGACACGCTGACTGGCAACCGTGGAATCGCCCACCGGTGCCCTCGAGGGAAGATCCGCCCCACCGGAGGAACCGGTGCGGGAAACATGCGATCACGGGGAGAACTCCCATGCACCACCGATGCACCAACTACCGTCCCGGCCATGCCGTCCACTGGATCCAGGCCGGGCTGTCCTGGAAAAAGCCCGGCGAGATCAAACAGATCACCGTCCTCGGACAGGACGGGCACTGGCTCATCTTCGAGATGGACGAGCAGATCCACCGGGTGTGGAACCACGATCCCGAGCAGCTGCGGGAGTTCCACGACGCCGCCGTGAAACTGCAGGCCATCGAGAACACCGCCGACGTACCCGCGCTCTACACCTCGGTCAACCTGCTCCGGGTGCCGGGCCCCGGTGATGTCCAGCCCATCTACCCGAGCTGGGACGGCCCGAGCGGGTGCACGATCCGCGGGGAATAGGGCGAACAAAGAAAAGGACCGCGAGAAACTCGCGGTCCTGGAGGAGTATGGGGAGAGCTACTGTACGGGCTCAGGCTCGACGGTCTCGACCTCACGGACCTTGTTGATCTTCCCCTTGGCGAAGCGGTTGATGATCAGCGCGATCGCGCCGTCACCGGTGACGTTGGCGGCGGTGCCGAAGGAGTCGATGGCGATGTAGGCGGCGATCATCAGCGCCACCTGGGCGTCGGTGAAGCCCAGCATGGAGGAGAGCAGACCGACGGCGGCCATGATGGCCCCACCCGGCACACCGGGGGCCGCGATCATGGTCACGCCGAGCATGAGCAGGAAGCCGATGGCCATGCCCGGGGAGACCTCGATGCCGGCCATCTGGACGATGGCGAAGGCGAAGAGGACGATCTTCATCATCGAGCCGCCGAGGTGGATGGTCGCGCACAGCGGGATGACGAAACCGGCGACGTTGGGGTCGACCCGGTTGCGCAGGGTGGACTTGTAGCTGACCGGGATCGTCGCGGCGGAGGAGGAGGTGCCCAGCGCGGTGGCGTAGGCGGGCAGCATGTTCTTGAAGGCCACGAAGGGGTTCACCTTCGCGACGGCACCCGCAACCCCGAAGAGCACGGCAAGGAAGATGAAGGTCATGACCACGGCGACCACGATCACCTTGCCGAAGGCCACCATCGTCGCGCCGAGGTTGCCGTCCATGCCCAGGGAGAGGAACATGCCGAAGATGAACACCGGCAGCAGCGGTATGACGAAGGCGGAGATCACCTTCATGACCACCCGCTCCAGATCCCGGCTGAGCGCGTACATGGTGTCGGACTTGACCACCGTCATGGCCACACCCAGGCAGAAGGCCAGCAGCAGGGCGGTCATGATCTCGAAGGGTGGCGGCATCTCGATGGAGAAGTAGCTGGTGAGGGCCGACTCCGACTCCTCGACGGTGTTCACTGTCTGCCCCGCCAGCAGGCTGGGGAAGAGACCGACCGCGACCGCGTAGCCGAGCAGACCCGACAGGATCGTCGAGGCGTAGGCGATGGCGGTGGTGATGGCCAACCACTTCCCGGCCCCCCGGCCCAGGCCCCCGATCGCGGGAGTGATCAGGGCGAAGATGAGTACAGGGACGAAGAATCCGAGGAAACCGCCGAAGAGGCTGTTGAAGGTGATGAAAACCCGGGCCAACCATTCCGGGAAGAAGAGGCTGCAGATGATGCCCAGGATGATCGCGACGACCACCCAGAACAGCAGCGATGAGGTGAGGCGCTTGAGGTCCATACCAGAAAATCTACTGCACCGGATAGACTGACCCGTTATGACGGTCATCGCTTTGGTTCTGATCATCCTCGCCCTGTGCCTGCTGTTGTTCGGAGTGGTCTCCTGGACGAAGAAGCTGCCGGGCAACTCGATCATCGGTATGCGGATCCCCGAGGTCCGCAAATCGGAGGAGACGTGGCGGGCCGCGCACTCCGCCGCCGGCCCGGTCTGGACCTTCGGTGGCGTGGCCCTCCTCTTCGGTGGCCTCATCGGCCTGGTCTCGGGGGGTTGGATGTGGCTCTTCACGCTCTTCACCATCCTCGTCGCCCTGGTGGCCATGAGCCTGGGTGCCCACGTCGGTGCGCAGAAGGCCTCGCTTCTCGACGCCGAGGCGGAGGACTCCCACGGCTGTGGTGAAAACTGCAACTGCGGTGCCCCCGCCGAAACCCCCGAAGTGGACATCGACGCGCTGCGTCGTGCCGCCAGCCAGGCAGACCAGCAGTAGGCCCTCACCCCCGGTGGAGTTGCGCCCTGCCCGACAGCGCATTAACGTCTGTGACGTGAACAACTCGACTTCTCTCCGAAGCACCCAGTGGTGGTGGCGCGCTTAACCGGCGAGCCACACGTGTTGCACTCCATCCCAGGCCCGCCGTCTTCCCAGGAAGCGCTGCGGGCCCTGTATTTTTCTCGGGTACACCACCTGGCCGGCAGCGGGAAGCACGAATGACCCACCCGCCCCCAGGAAAGTAGAATACCCAGATGACCAGCAGTTCCCCACCAGTGGTGCTAACCCGTCAGGTGCGCTACCACGCCGACGCCTCCGGCCTGTTCGCCCACCTCGGCGGCACCACCGCGGAGGATTCCATTCTCCTGGAATCCGCCGACATCACCACGAAGTCCGGGATCTCCTCCGTTGCGGTGCTCACGTCCTCTGTGCGGCTGACCTGCCATGGCCAGTCGGTGACGGCGACGCCGCTGACGGCCTCGGGTGAGGTGATCGTCGATAAGCTCAACGGACAGCTGGCCGACTACGGCCACGACACCTTCACCTTCCCGCGCACTGACGCCGTCAACGAACGCGAGCGACTCACCGCCGTCAGCCCCGTGGAACCCCTGCGCGCCCTGACCCGCGACGCCGGTTATGAGGACCCCACCCACACCCTGCCCATGCTGACCGGGGGCATCGCCTTCGACTTCCTGGAGACATTCGAGGAACTTCCCGCGGTAGGGGAGAGCACCAACACCTACCCGGACTACCAGTTCGTGCTCGCCGAGATCGTGCTCACCATCAACCACGGCGACCAGACCGCGCACCTGACCGGTGTCTCCCTCGCCGAGGACGATCTCGCGGACCGCCTCGACGAACTCGCCGCGCTCATCGACGCCGCCGAGCACACCTACCAGCCCACCGTCCATCACTCGGACGTCCTCCGGGTCACCACCGACATCCCCGACGCGGAATTCCGTGGCCAGGTGGAGGGACTCAAACAGAACATCCACAACGGTGACATCTACCAGGTCGTGCCCGCCCGGACCTTCACCGCGCCCTGCCCCGACGCCTTCGCCGCCTACCGGCAGCTGCGGGAGACCAATCCCAGCCCGTACATGTTCTACCAGCGCGGCACCGGCACCAACGGTCGGCCCTTCGAACTGTTCGGAGCCTCCCCGGAATCAAACCTCAAATTCGACTCCGCCACCCGCGAGGTCCAGCTCTATCCCATCGCCGGCACCCGCCCCCGCGGCCTGAACCCGGACGGCTCCATCAACGACGAACTCGACATCCGCATGGAACTCGAGCTGCGTACCGACGCCAAGGAGATCGCCGAGCACACCATGCTCGTTGACCTCGCCCGCAACGACCTCGCCCGCGTCGCCGTCCCGGCCACACGCCGGGTCGCCGACCTGCTGCAGGTCGACCGCTACTCCCGCGTCATGCACCTGGTCTCCCGGGTGACCGCGACACTGGACCCGGAGCTCGACGCGCTCGACGCCTACCGCGCCTGCATGAACATGGGCACCCTGTCAGGCGCCCCGAAGATCCGCGCGATGGAACTGCTGCGGGGCGTGGAGAAACGCCGCCGCGGTTCCTACGGCGGGGCCATCGGCTACATCCGGGGCAACGGCGACATGGACAACTGCATCGTCATCCGCTCCGCCTTCGTCCAGGACGGCACCGCCTCCGTCCAGGCCGGCGCAGGTGTGGTCCGTGACTCCAACCCCCAGTCCGAGGCCGACGAGACCCTGCAGAAGGCCTATGCCGTGCTCAACGCCATCGCGCTCGCCGCGGATTCCACCCTGGAGGTCATCCGATGACGCACATCGTCCTCATCGACAACCACGACAGCTTCGTCTACAACCTCGTCGACGCCTTCGCCGAGGCCGGCTACCGCTGCACCGTCTTCCGCAACACCGTCACGGTGGCGGAGGTCCTCGCGGCGGAGCCCGACCTGATCTGCCTCTCACCCGGCCCGGGTTACCCGGCCACCGCCGGCAACCTGCCGGCGATCGTCGAACGGGTGATCGGTAAGATTCCGGTGCTCGGCATCTGCCTGGGTTTCCAGGCCCTGCTCGAACACCACGGCGGAAAGGTCGAACCCTGTGGTCCCGTCCACGGTGTCTCCGTGCCGATGACGCTCACCGACGCCGGCGTGGAACACCCCGTCTTCGCCGGACTGGCCATCGACGCTGACCTCCCAGGCAAGGTCGGCCGCCTCGTGCCGGTCGCCCGCTACCACTCCCTCGGCTGCCGCGAGGCGGCGGGCATGCACCCGCTGGCCACCACGGAGACGGAGATCGGTGACGTCGTCATGGCCGCCGAGACCCCGGACGGCATGGCCATCGGCCTGCAGTTCCACCCCGAGAGTGTGCTCAGCCCCTCCGGCCCGATCATCCTGACACGTTGCGTCAGCCAGTTGCTCAGTATTTCCCAGAAGGAAGGTTCCCGCTGATGACCCATCCCGACAACCTGCAGGTGCTGATCAGGTACCTGGACAACCCGGCCCCCACCGTCGAGGACGCCGTCGAGGTCTTCACCCCCATGACCATCGGTGAATACGACGACGTCCACATCGCGGCGCTGCTGGCGACCATCCGCACCCGCGGCGAGACCTTCGCCGACATCGCCGGCGCCGCCAAGGCCTTCCTCAACGCCGGCCGCCCCTTCCCGGTCATCGGCGAAGGCGTGCTCGACACCGCCGGCACGGGCGGCGACGGCGCCAACACCATCAACATCACCACCGGCGCCTCCCTCGTCGCGGCCGCCGGGGGACTGAAGGTGATCAAGCACGGCAACCGCTCCGTCTCCTCCAAGTCGGGGTCCGCGGACGTGCTCGAGGCACTCAACATCCCGCTCGATCTGGACCCGGAACGTGCACTGCGCCAGTTCGAGGCCTCCAACTTCACCTTCCTCTTCGCCCCGGCCTACAATCCGGCCATCGCGCATGCCCAGCCGGTGCGCAAGGCGCTGAAGGTGCCCACCCTCTTCAACGTCCTCGGCCCGCTGCTCTCCCCGGTGCGCCCCGAATTCCAGATCATGGGCGTGGCCAACCCCGCCCACGGCCAGATGCTCGCGGAGGTCTTCCGGGAGCTCGGCCGTTCCCGCGCCCTGGTCGTCCACGGGGCCGGCACCGATGAGATCGCCGTCCACGGCACCACCACCGTGTGGGAGCTGCAGGCGGACGGGGAGATCATCACCTACGAGGTGACGCCGGAGGAACTGGGCGTCGAGAAGTGTTCGCTCGAGGGTCTCGTCGGCGGTGAGGGCGAGGAGAACGCCCGTCACATGCGCGCGATCTTCGACGGCACGGGCCCGACCGCGCACCGCGACGCCGTGGCCGTCAACGCCGGTGCAATGTTCTACCTCAACTCCCGCGTCGACTCCCTGCGCGAGGGCACCGAACTGGCGCTCAGGCTCATCGCGGACGGGACAGTGGGGGAGTGGCTCAACAAGCATGAAGGGACCGATTATGGCGCATAAACTTCCGACCGTTCTGGAGGGCATCGTCGAGGGCCGCCGCGGCCATCTCGGGGAGATCCGGGCGCGCATCGCCCACGTGGACCTGTCCACCCTGACGAAGTCCACCCGCTCCCTCTACGACAACTTGCGTGCCGACGGCCGCGGGGGCAACCGCTTCATCATGGAGTGCAAGTCCTCCTCACCCTCCCTCGGCATGATCCGCGAGCACTATGAGCCGGGCGCCATCGCGCGCGTCTACTCGCGCTATGCCTCGGGAATCTCCGTGCTCTGTGAGCCCGACCGCTTCGGCGGCGACTACGACCACCTGGCCACCGTCGCCTCCTCCTCGCACCTGCCGGTGCTGTGCAAGGACTTCATCATCGACGAGGTCCAGATCCACGCCGCCCGCTATTTCGGTGCCGACGCCATCCTGCTCATGCTCTCCGTGCTCTCCGACGAGGAGTACACCGCGCTTGCCGACGTCGCCGCCCGCTACGACCTCGACATCCTCACCGAGGTCATCGACGAGGAGGAGACCGAGCGTGCCGTCCGTCTCGGTGCGAAGATCTTCGGCATCAACCACCGCAACCTCCACGACCTGTCCATCGACCTGGACCGCTCCGCCCGACTGGCGGCGCTGCTCCCGGCGGACGCCGTCGTTGTCTCCGAGTCCGGAATCCGCGACAGCGAGACCGTCCGCCGGCTCGGCGGCCACTCCAACGGTTTCCTCGTGGGCTCGCAGTTGACCTCCCAGCCGGACATCGACCTGGCCGCCCGCGAACTCGTCTACGGACCGAACAAGGTCTGCGGACTCACTTCACCGACCGCCGCCCAGGCCGCCGCCGCAGCCGGCGCCGTCTACGGCGGGCTCATCTTCGATGAGACCTCGAAGCGCAATGTTTCACGTGAAACTGCGGAGCAGATCATCAGCTCGGAGGGCAGCCTGAAGTACGTCGTCGTCTCGCGCCGCACCTCCGGTCTTGCGGAACTCTGCCTCGACGGTGTCGCGGCCGTCCAGCTCCACGCCCCGTACCAGGGCTCCGTGGCAGCCGAGCGCGCCCTCATCGCCACCGCCCGTGCCGAGGTGCCCGAGGGCACAGAGGTCTGGCGGGCCGTCTCCATGACCACAGCGACCGGGGGAGAGGTGGCCGCGGCGATTGCGGGGGACGTCGATAAGCTCGTCCTCGACTCCGGCGACGGCGGCACCGGCACCACCTTCGACTGGTCGACCATCCCCGCCGAGGTGAAGCAGCACAGCCTGCTCGCCGGTGGCCTGAACCCCGCCAACCTCACTGCCGCACTCGCCGTCGGCTGCCTCGGCCTCGACCTCAACTCCGGCGTGGAGTACCCCGGCCAGCCCGGCCGCAAGGACGCCGGTGCCCTCCGCCTGGCCTTCGCCACCATCCGCAGCTTCAGCTACCAATAGGATCAACACTCATGACCACCACCACAGATCGCGAGGGCGGCGCCACCGTACTGCCGGCCTACTTCGGTGAATTCGGCGGACAGTTCGTCCCCGAATCCCTCATCCCGGCCCTCGACCAGCTCGAGCAGGCCTTCGTCGACGCGCAGAACGACCCCTCCTTCCGGGAGGAGCTCGCCACCTACCTGCGCGACTACCTCGGCCGCCCCACTCCCCTGACCGAATGCTCCAACCTGCCCCTGCCGGGGGAGGGGAGGGGCCACGCCCGGATCTTCCTCAAGCGCGAGGACCTCGTCCACGGCGGCGCCCACAAGACCAACCAGGTCATCGGCCAGGCGCTGCTGGCCAAGCGCATGGGCAAGACCCGCATCATCGCGGAGACCGGCGCCGGCCAGCACGGTACCGCCACCGCCCTGGCCTGCTCCCTGCTCGGCCTCGAGTGCGTCGTCTACATGGGCGCCAAGGACGTCGAACGTCAGCAGCCCAACGTCTTCCGCATGAAGCTCATGGGCGCCACGGTCATCCCCGTCGACACCGGCTCGGGCACCCTCAAGGACGCCGTCAACGAGGCCCTGCGCGACTGGACCGCCACCTTCCACGAATCCCACTACCTGCTGGGCACCGCCGCCGGCCCCCACCCCTTCCCGACGATCGTCCGGGAATTCCACCGCGTCATCTCCCAGGAGGCCAAGGCGCAGATGATCGAGCGCACCGGTGGCCTGCCGGACCTCGTCGTCGCCTGCGTCGGCGGCGGCTCCAACGCCATCGGTATGTTCGCCGACTTCATCGACGAGGAGGGCGTCGAGCTCGTCGGCGCTGAGCCCGGCGGCCTGGGACTGGATTCCGGCAAACACGGCGCGACCATCAACAACGGCCAGATCGGCATCCTCCACGGCGCACGCAGCTACCTCATGCGCAACTCCGACGGCCAGGTGGAGGAGTCATACTCCATCTCCGCCGGCCTCGACTACCCGGGTGTGGGCCCGCAGCACGCCCACCTCCACGCCTCCGGCCGCGCCACCTACGTCGGCATCACCGACGCGGAGGCCCTGGAGGCCTTCCAGCTGCTCTCCCTCCACGAGGGCATCATCCCCGCCCTCGAGTCCTCCCACGCCATGGCCTACGCCCTCAAGCGCGCGAAGCTGGCCGAGGAGAACGGCGAGAACATCACCATCCTGGTGTCCCTGTCGGGCCGCGGAGACAAGGACGTCGACCACGTCCGCCGCACCCTCGAGGAGAACCCCGAGCTCGTCCTGTCCAAGGAGGCGCAGTAGTCATGACCCGTTACGAGAAGCTTTTCGACGCCCTCGACAAGCGCAACGAAGGCGCCTTCGTCCCCTTCCTCATGCTCGGTGATCCCACCGCGGAGGACGCCCTGGAGATCGTCCGCGCGGTCGTCGAGGCGGGTGCCGACGCCCTCGAGCTCGGCGTCCCCTTCTCCGATCCGGTGGCCGACGGCCCCACCATCCAGAAGTCACACATCCGCGCCCTCGACGGGGGAGCGACCGTGGACGGTGCCCTGGAGCAGATCCGCACCATCCGCGCGGAGTTCCCGGACCTGCCCATCGGCATGCTCATCTACGGCAACGTCCCCTTCACCCGTGGACTGGAGACCTTCTACCGCGAGTTCGCGGAGGCCGGTGCCGACTCCGTCCTGCTTCCCGACGTCCCCGTCCGCGAGGGACAGCCCTTCGCCACCGCCGCCGCGGCCGTCGGCATCGACCCCATCTTCATCGCCCCGGCCCAGGCCGCCGAGAAGACCCTCGCCGGTGTCGCCGCCCAGTCGAAGGGCTACATCTACGCCGTCTCCCGCCACGGTGTCACCGGCACCGAACGCGAATCGGAGATCACCGGCCTCGCCGAGGTCGTGGCCAACGTGAAACGTTTCGGTGGTCCCCCGATCCTCCTCGGTTTCGGCATCTCCACCCCGGAGCATGTTGCCGATGCCATCGCCGCGGGGGCCGCGGGAGCCATCTCCGGCTCCGCGATCACCAAGATCATCGACAACTACGTCGTGGGGGACCACCCCGAGCCGGGCCAGATCACCGATCTGGCCGCACTCAAGGCTGAACTCGCTGAGTTCGTCTCCGCCATGAAGGCAGCGACGAAGCGCGCGTAGCTCGTCCATCCTGACACCCGCCCACCCACCAGTGGGCGGGTTTTTTCTTTTCCAGCCCTTGCGGATATCGGACAGCTGTTCTAACGTGGAGTTCGAACATACAACCGGGGGGAATGTGATGGACATACTGGAGTCGGTCGTCGACCGGACGCTGCGGGACCTGCTGTACCCGAGGAACTACTACTCGGCGTGCTCGCCCCATGATCCCGCCGCCATCCGCGCGACGCGGATCCGGCGGGAGGACCACGAGCTGTGGCAGTCCTATGTGCCCGACGACATCGAGGACATCGAGCAGGTGCTGGCGGCGCTGCGGCGCTCCACCGGCTACGGCGAACCACACATCGAGAAGGCGTTGTTCGCCCACCACCGACTGCGTGAACTGCCCCGGCTCAAGCAGCTCCAGGAGCGTCTCTTCCACCTGGACCTCAGCCGTCTGAAGGCCATCGACACCGTGCTGTGCAAAATTGACGCGGACATCACTGAGCACATGCGCATCGTCGATGGGGAACTCACCACCTACCTAACGCCCACCCGACCCAACCAGAACCTGCCCTCCGCCGGCGCGATCCGGCGGAAGCTGAATGCCATCATCCTCACGCTCGACACCTCGATCTCCGTCGACGATTCACCCGCCGGGGGAGTGGGGGAGGCGTTCTCCGTCGGCATCGACGGGGCGCAGGGTTTCATCGATGTGGTCACCGATGCGGTGACGGCCCACGAGATCGATGAGCGGGTGCGGCAGCATGCCGCCACCCGGGAGATCAGTCTCGCCCAGGCCCTCGCGGAACTCGTCCGCGGGGAGGGCACCACCAACATCGTCCTCAATATCTACCGGGCACATGATGTCAAGGACGCTCCCGGCTGGATCTCCGGGATCGGCTGGCTCAGCGTCCGGGAGGCCGACCGGCTCGCAACCCAGGCAGCCACCATCCGGGACATGGACCAGCTCTATGACAAGGTCTCCGGCTCCTACGCCACGCCTGCAGATATCCGCGCGGTGGTGATCGGCTGGGACGGTGGCTGCAGTTTCCCCGGCTGCCTCTGCCACGGAATCCGGGCCCAGATGGACCACCGGATCGACTTCGAGGACGGCGGTCCCACCACTGCAGCGAACCTGGCTGCCATCTGCCAGCACCACCACAACATCAAGACGGACGGCCGGGTCCGCTACATCATCGACCCCGCCACCCGGGAGAAATTCTGGCTCTTCGAGGACGGGCGCTGGGTCTCCGCCGAACCCACCGGCCCCCTGGCACCGAAGGAACGTCATTGGCTCCAGACAGTGACCCAGAGAATCCATAAGCGGCGGGAACGGATCCGGACGGAATCCCAGGAGAGGAAGAGACGGGAGAGCGCCCGGCTGGCGGATGGTAACGACCCACCACCGGAGTGATCCGAACAGGCATGCTGGGGGCATGAGAAACAGACCCATAGCTCCACGCGACCGTCGACGAGCCATGTTTCACGTGAAACTCCGGGGAGGGGACCGGCATGCCTTCCGCCATTGAAGTGCGCAACCTGGTCAAGAAGTTCGGCACGTTCCGCGCTCTGGATGGACTCAATCTGAGTGTCCGGCCAGGCACCATTCATGGATTCCTCGGCCCCAACGGATCCGGCAAATCCACCACCATCCGAACCCTCCTGGGGGTCCTCCACGCCAGCTCCGGGACCGCCGAGGTCCTGGGGGAGGACCCGCGCCGCACTCCCTCCGTACTGAAACGCATTGGCTACATCCCGGGCGACGTCGCCCTCTGGCCGGGCCTGACGGGACGCGAGGTATTCCGCACCCTCGAATCACTCCGGGGTCGCCCCGTCGACAAAGACAGGGAGGAGGAACTCATCGACCTCTTCCAACTCGACCCGAACAAGAAGTGCCGCGACTACTCGACCGGCAACCGACGTAAAGTCAGCCTTGTTGCCGCGTTGTCCGCCGCTGCCGAAGTTCTCATCCTCGATGAGCCCACCGCGGGACTCGACCCTCTGATGGAGCAGGTCTTCGTGGAGGAACTGCGTCGCGAGCGAGAGCGGGGGGCCACCATCCTGCTCTCCAGCCACATCATGAGTGAAGTTGAGAAGCTCTGCGACGACGTGACCATCATCCGGGACGGCCGCACAGTCGAGACGGGCAGCATGGCCGAATTGAAGCACCTTTCCACCCATGAGATCACCGCCAGGGTTTCACGTGAAACACCTGCCCTCCTCTCACTCACCGATGCCACCTTGGACGGTCATCTCATCCAGGTCACCGCTGCCCGCGAACAGGTCTCCGAGATCCTGCGGATCATTCTCGACGCCGGGGGCGAGGACATTGTTTCGCGACCCGCGAGCATCGAGGAGATGTTCCTCTCGCACTACGGGGACGTGGAGAAGCGAGGGCAGGAATGATCCGGCTTAATTTCCGCCTGCGGAGAAACTTCCTCATCATCTGGTCGGTGTGTCTGTGGGCATTCCTGGCGATCTTCCCTCCCGCCTACGAGAACTACTATCCGACCCCGGCGGACCGGACAGCCTTCCTCACCGGCATCCAGCAGAATGCCGGCATGACGGCCATATGGGGGCCGCTGGAGACACCGGCCTCATTGGGGCAGATTGTCATGTGGGAGGCGGGATCACTGTTGAGCATCCTTGCCTCGGTCATGTCCGTGCTCATGATGGTCGGACTGCACCGCAAGGAGGAGCACCAGGGGCAGATGGAGCTGCGACTGTCCACCGGCATCAACCGGATGGCGCCGGCAGCCGCGGCGCTGCTGACCACCGCTGTCACCTCCCTCATCGTGGGGGCCGGCAGCGGGGTGGCCCTCGCTGTCTCGGGTCTGTATGTGGATGAGATGCCGCTTCAGGGGGCGGTGGTGGCCGGGGCAACCTTTGCCCTGGTCATGTTCGGGTCCGCGCTTCTGGCCCAGCTGGTGCTACTGTTCGTCGATAACCCCGCGGCTCTGACCAGGGTAGGACTGATGACCATCGCCGCCTCCGTCATCGTGCGGGCCACGGCGGATTCGCAACGGATCGAATGGCTCAACTGGTTGTCCCCACTGGGTTGGAAAACGCTGGTCCGTCCCTTCGTCCATGATGACTGGGCAGCGCTCGCCGCCATAGCGGCCATGTGTCTCCTCGGTTCCGCGGCGGCGCTGTTCGCCGAACGTCACCGTGAATACGGTCAGGCTCTCTTCCGGCTGCCGGTGCTGCCACAGAGACGGGTCCGCCGCGTCCGGGGGCCGGCGCATCTGTCGATGGTGCTCAACCGCGGAACGATCGTGGCCTGGACCCTGGTGGTCGCGGCCCTCGCAGCCTTCTTCATCGCGATCACCGGTTCGCTGAGCGAGTGGATGGAAGCGGAGGAGAACATCGGTCAGATCTTCAAGGACATCTTCGACACCGGTGACATGAAGACGGAGTTCATCACCTACGTGGCGAAGCTCTGCGGGATCCTGGTGGCGACGATGGGAATCCAGGCGATCGTCACGTACCGCTCCGGGGAGATCGACAGGACGGTGGATCTCCAGCGTTCCACCGGCATCCGGCGGTGGGTGCCACTCGGATCTGCCGCACTCATCGGATGGATTGCCGTCCTGTCCGGAACCACGGCCACCATGGCGGGTGGGGTGTACGGCCTCTGGTCCCAGGAATCGACGACGGCGGGGGACTATGACAACCTTCTCCTGGCAGCCTGGTCCCAACTGGGCCCGGCGCTTCTGCTCACTGCGGTGGCCGTAGCACTCGTGGGACTTCTCCCACGGTTAGCCCACTTCGCGTGGGCACCCGTGATCACGGCGGCGGTGCTCACGTTGTTCGGGCCGATCCTCAATGCACCCCAGTGGCTCATCGATCTTTCCCCCTTCGAGTACGGCGTCACAGTGGAGAGCGGTTCCTGGGCGGTTCATCTGGGCATGGGGGTGGTGGCAGTGGTGCTCACCGGCCTGGGGCTCCTCGGGGCCCGGCAGAGGGAGATCTACTGACCCAACTCAGGGCCGGAAGCATAAAGTCACAGTGACTTAATTCCCGGCCCCGGGAACTTGCCCATCAACCAAAGATAGGGAAGTCCTGTCATTGTCCAAGCAGACAGCCGGTGTACCCCACATTGGAACCGTCTGACCATTTGCCCCGTCCGGAACTTTCTGTCGGGGCATAATGTAAATCATGACTGAGTCCCGCTCCACCTGCAGCCGCCGTATGTTCCTGCTGGGCACCGCGACCACCTTCGTGGGGGCATTTCTCGCGGCCTGCGGCGCCGCACCGCCTGTGGAGGTCGCCGCGGCGGACGTGCCGGTGGGCAGCGCCGTCATCTTCGACGGCTTCATCATCGCACAGCCCACCGCCGGCACCTACGTCGCCTGGTCCCAGCAGTGCCCGCACCAGCGCAACCCCATCACGGAGGTCGAGGGGGACACCGTGATCTGCACGTACCACAACTCGGTATTCGACATCCGGGACGGTTCCGTCATCTCAGGGATCGCCCGTGACCCGCTCACGCCGGCAAATCTGGAACAGACAGGCGGGACGTTGAGCATCGGCGGTTAGCGCCAGGCGGCACGCCAGTAGGAACCCGGATAGGGGATCTCCTCGCGGGTCTTCCCCAGCTCGTGGGCGGTGCGCAGGGGCCAGGAGGCGTCGCGGAGGGCGGCGCGGCCGATGAGGACGGCGTCGGTAAGCGAATCGGTGACGATCTCCTGGGCCTGACCGGACTCGGTGATCATGCCGACGGCCGCGGTGGGGATGCCGGCGCGCTCGCGGATCTCCTCGGCGAAGCGGACCTGGTAGCCCGGCCCGACGGGGATCTGCGCGTGGGCGGCACCGCCGGTGGTGACGTCGATGAGGTCGACGCCGTCATCCTTGAGCAGTTTTGCCAGTTCCACCGTCTGGTCGAGGTCCCAGGCACCGTCGATCCAGTCGGTGGCGGACAGACGCACGAGCAACGGCATGCCCGCGGGGATGACCTCGCGGACGGCCTGCACCACGGCCCGGAGCAGACGGGTGCGGTTGTCGAAGGAGCCGCCCCAGTCGTCGATGCGCCGGTTGGCCAGGGGAGTGAGGAACTGGTGGAGCAGGTAACCGTGGGCGCCGTGGAGCTCGATGGTGTCGAAACCGGCGCGGACGGCGCGTTCGGCGGAGGCGGCGAACTGTCCGGGCAGGGCCTCGATCTCCTCGACCGTCATCTCGCGGGGGACGGCCAGGCCGTCGTTTGCCACGGCGGAGGGACCGACGATCTCCCAGCCGCCGTGGCCGACGGGGATGGTGTCGGTGTCGTTCACAGGCTCCTGTCCGGGGCGGGCGGGGACGCTGGAGGCCTTTCGCCCGGCGTGGTTGAGCTGGATGCCCATCTTCGCTCCCTGGGAGTGGGCGAACTGCACGATCCGCGCCCAGGCCTTCTCCTGGCGGTCGTTCCACAGACCAGTGCACAGGGGCGAGATCCGGCCCTCCGGGGTGACACCGGTGGACTCCGCGATGATGAGACCGAAACCCCCGGCGGCGCGCGCCCCGTAGTGGACGGTGTGCCAGTCCTCTGGCGTGCCGTCGGCGTCGAAGGCGTGGTACTGGCACATGGGCGACAGCCACATGCGGTTGCGGATTTCCAGGTCGCGGAGTCGGATCGGTTCGAAGAGTGAGGTCATGTGACCCACTCTAGGGTGGGTCGTACACTGCAAGTCATGCTGTCCCTCCTCAAGCGGACTGACCCGCTGATCCTCCTGATTGTTCTGGCGGTGGTGGTGGCGATCATCGTCCCCGCCCGTGGTGGTTTCGCGGAGTGGTTCGCCACCGCAACCAACATCGCCATCGCCCTGCTCTTCTTTCTCTACGGTGCCCGCCTGTCCACGCGGGAGGCGTTCAAGGGCCTGATGCACTGGCGTCTGCACCTGCTGATCCTGGCCTTCACCTTCCTGGTGTTCCCGTTGGTCGGGCTGGCGCTGCGGCCGCTGACGCTGGTGATCTCGGATGAGCTGTACATGGGCATCCTCTTCATGTGCCTGGTGCCGTCGACGGTGCAGTCCTCGGTGGCCTTCACCTCCATCGCGAAGGGCAACTACGCGGGGGCGATCGTGGCGGCGAGTGCCTCGAACCTGGCGGGTGTGTTCCTCACTCCGCTGCTGGTGATGCTGTTCATGTCGACCGGTAACGGCATCAACGTGGACACGCAGGTGTTCCTCGACATCGCGGTGCTGCTGCTCCTGCCGTTCGTCCTGGGTCAGCTCCTGCGGAGGTGGGTCAAGGGCATCGCCGCGAACAAGGCCACGAAGATCGTCGACCGGGGTTCCATCACGATGGTGGTGTACTCGGCTTTTTCGGCGGGCATGGTCGCGGGTGTGTGGTCGGAGGTGACGGTGGGTGAGATCATCTTCCTCATCGTCTTCTCCATCGTCCTGGTGGCGATCATGCTGTGGCTGACGCGTTCCGTGTCGCTGCGTCTGGGTTTCAACCAGAAGGACATGAAGGCCATCCAGTTCTGCGGCACGAAGAAGTCGCTGGCGACGGGCCTGCCGATGGCCTCGGTGATCTTCGGCGGCGCCAGCATCGGCCTGCTCATCCTGCCGTTGATGATCTTCCACCAGGTTCAGCTGATGATGTGCTCGTGGCTCGCCGCGCGTTATGCGCGCCAGCTCGCCTGATTGCTTTTCGACGCCCCGCGACGCACCATGTTCGACGTGAAGCAAAATATCCACGTCCGCATTGAACTGTCGATCCCCGGGGCCGGCTCGGTCATCCACGTGGCTGAGCTCGCGGAGATGGATGCGCAGACCTGCGCACTGGTCCGCATCATCGAACTCGATCCCGCAGATACCATCCGTGGCTGCGCCACCCAGGAGAAGTCTGTCGGCATGGCCAACGCCCCGAATCCGGTGGTGCCCCACCCCGACACCTACACCGACTTCCCGGACATCGAACACCGGGCGCTCAGCGCCGAGGAATTCGAGGGACTGTGGGCTGAGGCGATGGCTGCCTTCCCTGATTTCTAGTTGTCCACCAGGTCCGAGGGGAAGGTGGAGAACAACGGCAGGGGCATCTGCTGGCGGCGCATCACGTCGCCCCACAGATCCGCCCGGCCGGGCACGATCACGTCGGTCGGCAGCGCCGGGGTGACGAACCAGTCGCCGCGCTCGATCTCCCCGGCCAGCTGCCCGGGCGCCCATTCGGCATAGCCCGCGAACAGGCGCATCCCCTCGACCAGGTCGACGATGTCGCCCGGATCGGCACGCAGGTCAACATGCGCCAGGCGGTTGGCCAGGCGGTTGAGCTGGGGGGCCTCATCCATGTCGACGCCCGCCTTGGTCATGGCAAGGCCGACGACGGACTGCTGGTTGAGGGGGCCGCCGATATACAGCGCCTGCGGTTTGGACACCGCCGGCAGCCAGTCCGGCATGACGTTGAACACCGCCAGGTCACTGCGGGAGGCGAGGTTGACGCCGAAGGTCAGGTTCTCGTTGTGCTCGATGACGAGCACAACCGAACGGCTGAACTCGTCGGAGAGCATGCCCGGGGCCGCCACCAGCAGCATGCCGGGGGCGGGATCGTTGCGTTCCAGGGCGTTGAAGAGACGGTCGGCGTAGAAATCTGACATCGACACGGCGACTACCTCCTGTGGGGGCTTGACTTATGAGTATCCAGCTTCCCATCACAGGTGAAGTTCTGCAAAGGGATCGGGGCTACTGCCGTTCCAGGGTGCCCAGCTCCGCACCCTGCCCGTCGAGGACGTGCATGGTGTCGCCGTCGAAGGTCAGGGTCTCGGCACCGCCGAGCCAGGTCTCGACACCCTCGCAGGCCATCATCGTGGACGCGAGGGGTCCGAGTTCCACCTGGTCATCGACCAGCTCCCATGTTCCGGTGAGGCGGTTGCAGCCGTCGCTGCCGCTGACGCGGCCGTCCCCGGCGAGCACGAGGTGGGGTTCGCCCTGGGCCTCGGTGCCCCACGTGCCCTCGGGTTCCACGGCGGAGGATTCGGTGGCGCAGCCGACGAGCAGCAGCGGGATGAAAGCGAGGGCACCGAGGCGGCCGATACGGGAGGTTTTCATGATGTCTCCTAGAATTTGAGGATCTCGGAGGAGAGACCGCGGATGGGATCTGGGGCATCGCCGTCGCGCTTGAGCGTGCCGATCCCCCTGCCCTCCTTGTCCAGGACACGGAGGTGATCGCCGTCGCGCTCCAGCCTGTCGGCCTTCTCGAACCAGACGTCATCACCGCAGTACATCTTCGTCTTGATGGCGTCGCCCAGGTGGACGCGGCCGTCGACGACGGTGTAGCGGCCGCTCATGGTGTTGCAGCCGTCGTTGCCGCCGTAGGTGCCGTCGACGTTGAAGGTCACGCGGGGTGTCTTGGGCCCGTCGGCGGTCCAGGTGCCGGCGAAACCGACGGATTCGACGATGGCGGAACCAGGGGCTGCGGTGACGGTGGCTACCCCACCGAAGGAAAAGGCGAGGGCCACGGCGACGGCGCCGATCTTACGGATGAGGTTCTTGGTCATGGGGCTCATGCTACCGGGCGGGAGCAGCCCTCAACAGGGTGTCGGCTGAGAAAATCCGGCTTCAGAAAACCACGTTGACCAGCAGCATGTAGGCCAGGGTGCCACCCACGATGGACAATCCGGCAGAGCGACGCCACCAGTGCAGGACGACGGTGACGCCGACGGCGAGCAGGGATGCCAGCAGCCCGCCGGGGGCCTCCACCTGGGAGACGAGGGTGTAGATGACCAGGACCGTCATCACCCCGATGGGCATGGTCGTGCCCAGCGCACCGACCAGGTGGCTGGTGCGCAGCAGCTTCAGTGCGGAGAAGGGCAGCTGGCGCAGCAGGACGGTGAGGACGGCGACGGGGATGAGCACGCCGAAGACCTGTGCCAGGGTGACGCCCTCGGGCAGGCCGAATTCACCCACGGTCGGCGCCTCCGATGTGCAGGGTCAGGGCGGCGTCGAGACGCGGCATCCGGAACCGGACGAGCAGGAGGAGGAAGTAGAGGCTCAGGGCGATGATGAGCATCTGGGCCGGCGCGATGAAGGCGGAGCCGATGGCCAGTCCTGCGGCGATCAGGGGCAGGGAGAGGTCGCGGCTGTTGGCGAAGGACTCCCAGGCCAGGACCACGAAGAGGGCGGTCAGCGCGAATTCCATGCCCTGCACATCATCGGGGACGGCCTGACCGGCCACCGCGCCGATGATGCCGGGGATGACCCACAGTAACTGGCAGGTCAGCTGGATCGTCAGCACCCGGACGCCGCTGATCCTGCCTGGCGGCCGGGCGGAGACGATGGCGTAGGACTCGTCGGTCAGCGCGTAGGTGGAGTAGGCCTTTCCGGCCCGGGAGGCGATGATGTGGCGGGGGAAGGTCAGCCCGTAGAAGATATGGCGGAAGTTGACCATCAGCCCGGTCAGCGCCGCGGCAAAGGGGCCGACGCCGCCGGAGATCAGCCCGATGGCGAGGAATTCCATTGAACCGGCGTAGATGATGACGGAGAAGATCGGCGTCCACCACCAGGCGTAGCCGGACTGCACCATGAGCAGGCCGAAGGCCAGACCCAGCGGGATGAGGCCGAGGCCCACCGCCCAGGTCTCGGTGATCCCGCCCCGGATCTCTGCGGCGGTCCTACTCACCCTTCTCGGCCCACCATTTCTTCAGCTCCCCGATGGCCTCCTCCCGCTCCAGCGGGCCGCGCTCGAGGCGCAGTTCCTTGAGGAAGGTCCAGGCCTGGCCGATCTGGGGTCCGGGGGGCAGGTTGAGGATCTGCATGATCTCGTTGCCGTCGAGGTCGGGGCGTACGCGTGCCAGGTCCTCGCGGGCGGCGATGTCGGCGATGCGTTCCTCGAGGTGGTCGTAGGTGCGCTGGAGGCGGGCCGCCTTGCGCTGGTTGCGGGTGGTGGAATCCGCCCGGACAAGCTTGTGCAGGCGGGGCAGCAACGGGCCGGCGTCGGTGACGTAGCGCCGCACGGCGGAGTCGGTCCACTGGCCCTCGCCGAAGCCGTAGAAGCGCATGTGCAGGTAGACGAGCTGGCTGATGTCGGCGACCATCTGCTTGGAGTACTTCAGGGTGCGCAGGCGACGGCGGACGAGTTTCGCGCCGACGACCTCGTGGTGGTGGAAGGTGACGCGACCGTCCTCGTTGAAGGCGCGGGTCTGCGGCTTGCCGCAGTCGTGCAGCAGGGCAGCCCAGCGCAGGACCAGGTCGGGGCCGTCCTCCTCCTGGTCCATGGCCTGGCGCAGCACCTGCATGGAGTGGGCGTAGACGTCCTTGTGCTGGCGGTGTTCGTCCTGCATGTCCCGCATGGCGGGGATCTCGGGGAAGATGTGCGCCGCGATGCCGGCACTGACCAGCAGGTCCAGCCCCGTCCAGGGTTCCGTGCCCTCCATGAGCTTGTTCAGCTCCTGCTGGATGCGTTCGACGGTGATGCGGTTGATCTCCTCGGCCATGTCCACCATGGCCTGCTGCACCCGCCCGGCGACGCCGAAACCCAGGTGGGAGACGAAGCGGGCGGCGCGCAGCATGCGCAGCGGGTCATCGCGGAAGGAGATCTCCGGGGTGTCGGGGGTGTCCAGGCGCCGGTGGACGAGGTCCTCGAGACCGCCGACCGGATCATGGAAGCGTGCGGTGAGGGAGCCGGTGTCGTCGAGAAGCAGTTCGACGGCCATGGCGTTGATGCGGAAATCACGGCGGACCAGATCACCCTCGAGGGTGTCGCCGAAGACGACCTCGGGGTTGCGGCTCTGCCCGTCGTAGGTGTCGGAGCGGAAGGTGGTGATCTCGATCTGCTGGCCGCGGTGCTGCGCGGAGACGGTGCCGAAGTCGATGCCGGTGTCCCACACCGTGCCGGCCCAGGAGCTGAGGATCTCGGTCAGGACCTCGGGGCGGGCGGGGGTGGTGAAGTCGAGGTCGTTGCCGAGACGGCCGAGGAGGGCGTCGCGGACGGAACCACCGACGAGGTAGAGCGGCAGGTCACGGGCGGCGAACTCGGCGACGAGGTCGACGAGCACATCCTCCAGAGACGAGATCGCCTGCTCGGCCTTCGCCAGGAGTGCCAGGGGAGTCAGAGATTCGTCGGGAGTCACACCCGCTGAGTCTAGCGGGACACGCCCCGGCCAGGGAATTTCGAAAGGGGGGTCCAGCGGATACGATCATGGGGATGACTGAGAATGATTCCCAGAGCCCCAAGCGTCGGCGCCGTCGCCGCTCGCGTCGTCGTGGTTCCGGAAATCAGTCAGGCACAGCGCAGACGCAGCAGAAACAGTCCGGCGAGCAGAAGGCACCCCAGCAGAAGTCGGACGGTGAGCAGAAGCCGCAGCAGGGCCGCCGCCGCAACAGCCGGCGCCGCCCGCAGCGTAACCCGCAGAAGTCGCAGCACCGCTCGCCCAACCGCGCGCAACAGAACAACCGGATGGTCACCCGCGATGAGACCTCCGCCGGCGGCCTGGTGGTCTCCGGCCTGGCGGAGGCCGTCAATGACGCCGGCGAGGTCGATCTCAGCCGCATCTATGTGGCACTGATCGGCCGCCTGGACCGC
The DNA here is from genome assembly GCF_003955685.1 of Corynebacterium hylobatis. Classification (GTDB taxonomy): domain Bacteria; phylum Actinomycetota; class Actinomycetes; order Mycobacteriales; family Mycobacteriaceae; genus Corynebacterium; species Corynebacterium hylobatis. Next base: position 64,916 of record NZ_RXHJ01000014.1, on the reverse strand, counting down.
CGGGGACGCCTGCTGTGGTCGATGCCCAAGGGCCACGTCGAGCCGGGGGAGGACCGCCGCGCCACCGCCGAACGTGAGGTGTGGGAGGAGACCGGTGTCCACGGTGAGACCTTCGCGGATCTCGGCGTGATCGACTACTGGTTCGTCTCCGAGGGGGTACGCATCCACAAGACGGTGCACCACCATCTGCTGCGTTTCATCGACGGCGACCTCAATGACGAGGACCCGGAGGTCACCGAGGTGGCGTGGATCCCGGTCTCCGAACTCATCGAGCATCTGGCCTATGCGGATGAACGCAAACTGGCGCGCACCGCGCATGATCTTCTGCCGGACCTGGCGCGGGAGGAGAAGGCCGCAGGAAGGGCGACCCCGCGGTGATCCGTAGGGTCGGGGGGCTGCTGGTCGCGGCGGCGTTGTGCCTGTCGATGCCCGCCCATGCCCTCCCCACCCCGGTCTCCCCGACGGACCCCGCCGTCGCCGCCCAGTGGGCCAATCCCTTCGCCCGCCCGGACGAGCCCACCGACGTCGGTGTGGAACTCGTCGAGGCAGATGCCGCGCGGGTCGTGCTCTCGGTGTTCAACAACTCCGGGGAAACGGTCTCGGACCTCACGGTCACGCCCCGGCGCGCGGACGCCGCCGCCACGGTGGGCGATGCCCGCCGGATCCTCGCCCTGGGCAGGGATGCGTACCCCTATTTCGGCACGGCCCGGCCCCTGGGTGGGGAGCTGGCGGCGGGGGAGCGCCGGGAGGTGTCCATCCCGGTGGATCCGTTGGCGCTGCAGCCGGGCGCGACCTACCCGCTGATGTTCGCGCTGACGGGTGCGGTGGGGCAGCAGGGGGTGGGACAGCTGGGCACGGAACGGATGCTGTTCACCACGACGGCCGGGGAGCGGCAGGAGGCCCAGGTCCCGGATGTCAGCCTCATCGTGCCGCTGACCGCCCCGGTGGACATCGTTCCCGGTGAGACGGGCCGGGCGGCGGAGGATCCCCCGCTGATCCTCGAATCGGAGCAGCTCGCGGACCAGCTGGCCCCCGGTGGGCGGCTCAATGACCTGCTCAACACCTACGCTACGGCGACGACCACGGGTCCGAACGCGGCGGAGCTGAGCCAGGGCGCCTGCCTGGCCATTGACCCGGCCCTGGTGGACACCGTCGCGCGTATGGCGGAGGGTTATACCGTGTCACCGGAACGACCCTCCCTGACGAAGAAGGCCCAGCGGCTGCGCGACAGCTGGGGTTCCGCCGGTGAATCCGATCCGGGGGAGCCGGGCCGGGGTGCGGCGGACGCGCAGGAGTGGCTGACACGGCTGAGCACGACCGCGGGTGCGGGCTGCACCGTGGCGCTGCCCTGGGCGAACGCGGACCTCAACGCCGTGGCCGCCACGGAGGATGAATGGCTGTTCCGGGAGGCCGTGCAGCGTGGCCCGGCCACCCTGCAGGCGGAGCTGGGTGCCGCCCCCTCCGGCAATGTCGTCATCCCCGCCGTCGGCTACGTCACCGAGCAGGCGGCCACGGCCCTGGGCTGGGCGGACCAGACGGGTTCGACGGTGCTGGAGGATGGGATGCAGGCGACGTGGGAGGCCGCGGTGGCGCGCCGGGCACCGCAGCAGGCGGGGGCGGATCATTCCTCGCTGGAGTCCCCGGTGCTGCCGGAGGAGCCGGGTGCGCCGGTGCCGCAGACCCCGGTGCAGGTGCTCGTGGCCGACAACACGGTCTGGGGGGTGCCCCAGGTGGACAATATCGCCCGCCTGGCCCCGGGCATCAACGCGGTGACCTACCCCGGCGCGTTGGGGGCACTGCTGGCGGCGACGGGCCCGGAACCGCAGACCGCGGGCTACTCCAACCCGGATGCACGTTTCGACGCCCGCCTCGATTCCCCCCTCGCCCGTGCGCTGACGGCCGGTTCGGCGGTGCGGCTGGCGGTGGCGGAGCAGACGCTGCCCGCCGACTGGGCGCAGTCACCGGAGCCGGTGCTCATCCTCCCGGCCTCGCTTATCGACGCCCCCACCGCCGCCGCTCTCCTGACCGCCACGGCGGGGTTGCTCGCCGAGGATGCGGCGACTCCGCTGCCGCTGGACCAGGCGGTGACCCCGGCGCGGGAGCAGGCGGAGACGCTGGACGCGCAGCCGTTGTCCCCGCCGACGCTGGGGGTGACGCGTTTCGGTTCGCCCTACGCCGATCCGGCGGTGTTCAGTGACACGGAGGTGCTGCGCGCGAGCCAGCAGGCCCGCTACACCGATGATCTCACGCGGATGATGGTCAACGACCGGGGTATCAACCTCACCCGCTATGGTTTCACGCTGCCGTTGCGCCGCGACGTGCTGATGAGTCTGTCGGCGACGTCGAGAAGCAGCCTCGGGCACCACGAGGCGGCGGTGGCGGCGACGGACCGGCGGTTGGACGGCAACCGGCGGACCCTGCAGGATCTGCGGGGTTCGGTGGCGCTGATCCCGCCGGGCAACGTCTACACCCGGGCCTCGGAGAGTTCACCACTGCTCATCGTCGCGGAGAACGGCCTGCCGCTGCCGGTGGATACCGAGCTGGTCCATGACGGTCCGCCGGGGGCGACTGTCGACGTGCCCGGGCGGGTGCATATTCCGGCGCACGGATCCATTACGGTGCAGATGACCGCGGACCTGCCCGCCGATCAGGATCAGACGCAGCTGACGCTGTGGCTGGCCACCCGTGACGGCTCGCCCATCTCCACGGCGGTGGACATCACGGTGCAGACACGGACCGGTATCGTCGGCACCTACGGCATCGCCCTGCTCCTGGTGGTGGGGTTGTCCCTGGCGCTGCTCTTCCGCCTCGGCCGCCAACGCCGCGGCAACCGGCAGCGCCCCTGAAAACCTTTAGAACGGCTTTGTGAGTGAATTCCACCGACAACCTCTCATCCGGCCAGCGGTCACGCTTCGTCATCCCGGAACCTCCGTCCCCCGTGCCGGAGCAACGGGTGCCGGCGCCGCCGCCGGCCCCCGCCCCTGACCGCTCGCGGCTGACGGCCGCACCCGGCGCACCCGTCGAGGAGGCCCCCACCGGAAGTACGAAGGTGGCCTCCGATGCGGATGTGGTGCGCGCCGGCGGTTCCATGGCGATCGCGACGCTCATCTCGCGGATCACCGGCTTCATCCGCAACCTGCTCATCGGTGCGACACTGGGACCGGCTGTGGGTTCCGCCTTCAACACGGCGAACACGCTGCCGAACCTGATCACGGAGATCGTGCTCGGCGCGGTGCTGACCTCCCTGGTGGTGCCGGTGCTGGTGCGCGCGGAGAAGGAGGATCCCGACCGGGGTGCCGCCTTCTTCCGCCGCCTGTTCACCCTCTCCGCGACGCTGCTGGTTGCGGTGACGCTGCTCTCGGTGATCGGCGCGCCCCTGCTGACGCGGATGCTGCTGAACCCGGACGGTGAGGTCAACATCGTCCAGTCGACGTCCTTCGCCTACCTGCTGCTGCCGCAGATCTTCTTCTACGGCATCTTCGCGCTGTTCATGGCGGTGCTCAACACCCGCGGCATCTTCAAACCCGGCGCGTGGGCGCCGGTGGCCAACAACGTCGTGTCCATCACCGTGCTGCTTGCCTACATGACGCTGCCGGGGGCCCTGCTTGACGACGCCCCCGCCGGCATCACCGACCCGCACGTCCTCCTGCTCGGCCTGGGCACCACGCTGGGCGTGGTGGTGCAGGCCCTGATTCTCCTGCCCTACCTGAAGAAGGCGGGCGTCGACCTGCGCCCGCTGTGGGGGATGGACGCCCGCCTCAAACAGTTCGGCGGCATGGCCCTGGCCATCGTGGTCTACGTGGCCATCTCCCAGGTCGGTTACGCGGTGACCACCCAGATCGCCTCCCTGTCCGACAAGGCGGCCCCGCTGATCTACCAGCAGGCGTGGCTGCTGCTGCAGGTGCCCTACGGCATCATCGGCGTCACCCTGCTCACCGCCATCATGCCGCGCCTGTCGCGCAACGCCGCCGACGGTGACGACCGCGCGGTGGTCGACGACCTCAACCTGTCGACGAAGCTGACGTTCATCGCGCTCATCCCCATCGTCTTCTTCTTCACCGCCTTCGGCCCGCAGATCGGTGTGGCGCTGTTCTCCTACCGGAACTTCGACACCGAATCGGGCACCCTGCTGGGCCTGACACTCAGTTTCTCCGCCTTCACGCTGCTGCCCTACGCCCTGGTGCTGCTGCACCTGCGTGTCTTCTACGCCCGCGAGGAAGCCTGGACCCCGACCTTCATCATCGCCGGTATCACGGCCACGAAGATCGTCCTCTCCCTGCTGGCCCCGCTGGTGGCCACCTCACCCTCCCGGGTGGTCATCCTGCTGGGTGCGGCCAACGGCTTCGGCTTCGTCGCGGGTGCGGTCATCGGTGCACTGCTGCTGCGCCGCAAGCTCGGCCACCTGGGCACCCGCTCCCAGATCCGCACGACGATGTGGGCCGGTGCAGCCTCCCTCATCGGTGTGGCCGTGGCCCTGTTCGCCGACTTCCTCCTGCGCACCTTCGCCGCAGGCCCGCTGGACGGTCTGGGCTCCCTCGGCGTGCTGGTCCGCGTGGGCATCGACGGCATCATCTTCCTCATCGCCACCGGCATCGCACTGAGTTTCTCCGGCCTGCCGGAGGTGCAGAACCTCGGCCGGGCCCTCACCCGCATCCCGGGTGCCTCCCGCTTCATCCGGCCGGACACGAGCAAGGAGATCAAGGTCGAGGAGCCGGACCCCCAGGAGATCTCCGCCCAGTACGTGGCGATGGACCCCTTCAACTCCTCTCCGCCACCGGCCCCCATGTCCGCCGGCATCGTCCGCGGCCCGCGGCTGGTACCCGGTGCGCCGGTCTCCGACGGCCGGTTCCGCCTGCTGGCCGACCACGGTTCGGTGCCGGGAGCCCGCTTCTGGCACGCCCGCGAGCAGGCCACCGGCCGTGAGGTGGCACTGACCTTCGTGGACACCTCCGGCAACGCACCACTGGCCCCGGCCTCCCCGGCCGCGGCCGCCGGCGCCGCCGCCGAGGTCTCCCGCCGCACCCGCAACATTGCCGGCACCCCGGGTGTGGCCGGCAACATCGAGGTCCTGGCGTACCGCAACGGCTGCCTCGTCGTGGCCGACTGGGTACCGGGTTCCGCGCTGCGGGTGGTGGCTGACGGTGGCCCCCTGGACCCGCACGCCGTCGCCGCGGCGATCGCCCCGCTCGCCGACGCCACCACCGGCACCCGCCCCATCGGCCTGGACAACCGGGCCCGGATCCGCATCTCCACGGACGGGCAGGCCGTCCTGGCCTTCCCGGCGGTGCTTACCGACGCCACCGTCGAACGCGACCAGGCCGCCGTCACCTCCGCCCTGAAACTACTCTCCGGGGCCTGCTCGGGCCTGGAGGACTTCACCACCGAGACCGATATGGGCAGGCTCGCCGCCCGGCTCCGTGCCTTCGCCGGCGTGGACGACGAACAGCCCGAGGCCCTCGTCGTCGAGGACGATGAGGACCCGCAGCCCGAGGACCAGTCCGGTGGCTTCGGCGCCAAGGCCTACTCGCGGAAATCAGCCACGCTGCTCGCCGTGGGTTCCATCGGCGCGGTCGTCCTCGTCGCCGGTCTGACCACCTACCTGGTCAGCTTCCTCAGCGGCGGCAGGGAGGAATCCCCGGTCACCTCCGAGTCGATCCAGGGTTCCGCGACCGAGACCGCACCCCGCCCGCTGGGCCGGGTCCAGGAGGTCACCGCCGCGACCGCCCCCGAGCTCATCGACGGCGACACCGGCACCGTCTGGTCCACCACCACCGTCCCGGCAGGTGTCACCCTGACACTCGAGGAGCCCGCCGAACTGCAGCACCTGGTCATCCACGTCCCGGACGGGGACGTGCCGGTGGCGGTCTACGCGGTGCCGGAGGGCGCAGAGGGCGCAGAGACGCAGGACCCGGCAGGGCTACCCCTGCTGGCGGAGACCACCCTCCACGAAGGCCGCAACAGCCTGGAGCTGGAACGGCAGACAGGCGGGGGAGTCCTCGTGTGGTTCACCGCCCCGGCGGAGATCTCCGAGGTACAGGTCGTCGGCGTGGACTGAGGCGGAGGCAGGTGGCCGCTGACCTCCGTGTTTCCCGCGCGTGGAATACTGCAACGGTTATCAGTTTCAGTACCACCCCGGGAAAACATCATGATGCTGCGTCGACCGCACACCGTTGCCGGAGCCGTCCTGGCTCTGGCCCTCACCGTCACCGGCTGCACCTCCGGCGAACCGGTGGCCACAGACTCCACGCCCGCCCCCACCACCAGCACCGCTGCCACCACCGGTGGTGCCGCCGCTGCGCTGGAGGCCCTCGCTGTCAAGGGCCGGGCCCCGAAGACCGGCTATGACCGTGAGGAGTTCGGGCCTGCCTGGTCGGACACCGACCACAACGGCTGCGACACCCGCAACGACATCCTCGCCCGCGACCTGGAGTCCGAGACCTTCCGCCCCGGCACCCACGACTGCGTGGTGCTCACCGGCGTGCTGGACGACCCCTACACAGCCACCGAGATCCACTTCCAGCGCGGCCAGGACACCTCCACGGCAGTCCAGATCGACCACGTCGTCGCGCTGTCCGATGCGTGGCAGAAGGGCGCCCAGCAGCTCGACACCGCCGCACGCACCGAGTTCGCCAACGACCCGCTCAACCTGCTGGCCGTCGACGGTCCCGCCAACATGCAGAAGGGCGACGGTGATGCCGCGACCTGGCTGCCGGCCAACCGTTCCTTCCGCTGCGACTACGTCGCCCGGCAGATCGCGGTGAAGGCCCGCTACGACCTGTGGGTGACCGCCGCGGAGAAGGACGCCATGGGCCGGGTGCTCGCGGACTGCCCCGACCATCCGCTGCCCGACGAGCAGACCACCTACCGGATCAACACCACCACCACGGCCGAGGTGCCGGTGTTCGAGGACCCGGCCACGCAGCCGATGGCCCTGGCCGCTCCCGTCGGGGCCGGTACGGACCCCCGCTTCAGCAGCTGTGCGAAGGCGAAGGACGCCGGTTACGGGCCCTATGTCGCCGGAGTTCATGCCGAATACGACTGGTACCGCGACGGGGATAACGACGGCACCGTCTGCGAATAGGGCCCGCGCGGAAGCGGCGTCGAGAAGCACCCCCTGAAGGCGGCGACGGTGCCCACTGCAGTGGGCACCGTCGCCCCCTGTCCAGCGCAGCGGTCGGCGGTGGGGTCCAATATGGGTGTCAGCGAAATTTCCGGGGGGAAAATTGGCACACACCGACGGACGGCTCGTCGAGAATTTCATCGGCGGCGACCTGCGCGCCTTCACCGAGATCGTGGAGCGCCACCGGGCGCGGCTGCTGTGGGTCGCGCGGAAATACGGCCATAACGAGGACGATGCGCAGGACATCCTGCAGGAGGCGTTGTTCAAGGCCAGCTGCAACCTGCACACCTGGCGCCACGAGTCCTCGCTGAGCACCTGGCTGCACCGCCTGGTCATGAACTCCGGCTGGGACTTCCGGAACCACCGCCGGCAGATCGAGGTCACCACACTCGACGACGACGCCCTGCCCCACGACATCAATCCGCACCTGGCGATCGACCCGATCGGGGAGCGGGACAAGCTGCTGCAGCTGGAGGAGTCGCTGGCCCGCCTGCGCCCCGACCAGCGCACCGCACTGTGGCTCATCGACGTCGAGGGTTACAGCGTCAGCCACGTCGCCGAGCGGGAGGGTGTGCAGCCGGGGACCATCAAGTCGCGGCGTTCCCGGGCACGTGAGATGCTGCGTTCGGAACTGCTGGCGGAATGTTCCTCGCGGGGCGGACGTTGACCATGGAGTGAGCCCGCTGAGCCGGGAAACTAGACTCGGGGTGACATCACCCGAATACCGCAGGAGAATTCATGACCGCCCAGGACACCATCCACGACGTGATCATCATCGGTTCCGGCCCGGCCGCCTACACCGCCGCCGTCTACGCCGCCCGCGCGGAGCTCAAGCCACTCGTCTTCGAGGGCTACGAGTACGGCGGAGCGCTGATGAACACGACCGACGTGGAGAACTTCCCGGGTTTCAAGGACGGCATCATGGGTCCTGACCTCATGATGGAGATGCGTGCCCAGGCCGAGCGCTTCGGTTCGGACATGCGCATGGAACTGGTCGACTCCGTCGAACTCGAGGGCGACGTGAAGAAGGTCCACGTGGGCGATGAGGTCCACCTGGCCCGGACCATCATCCTGGCCACCGGCGCGGCCGCCCGTCTGCTGGGCGTGCCGGGTGAGGACAAGCTCATGGGCCGTGGCGTGTCCACCTGTGCGACCTGTGACGGCTTCTTCTTCAAGGGCGCCGAGATCGCCGTCGTCGGCGGCGGTGACTCCGCCATGGAGGAGGCCACGTTCCTGACCAAATTCGCCGACAAGGTCACTCTCATCCACCGCCGGGAGGGTTTCAGCGCCTCCGCCATCATGCTCGAGCGTGCCCGCGCCAACGAGAAGATCGACTTCGCCCTGAACAAGGTCGTCGACCACGTCATCGAGGGCACCGGGGACAACCAGAACAAGGTCGCGGGCGTCATGTTGCGCGACACCGTCACCGGTGAGCTGAGCGAACTGCCGGTCGCCGCCATGTTCGTGGCCATCGGCCATGACCCGCGCTCCGGGTTCCTGGGTGGCCAGATCGAGCTGAAGGAGGGCGGTTACGTCAAGGTCGACGAGCCCTCCACCGCCACCTCGGTCCCGGGTGTCTTCGCCTGCGGTGACCTGGTCGACGACCACTACCAGCAGGCCATCACCGCCGCTGGTTCCGGCTGCCGCGCCGCCACCGACGCCGAGCACTATCTCGCCGCTCTCTAACCGATCAACACCGACCAGTAAGGAGAATCACATGAGCAAGGTCATTGAGGTCACCCAGGAGAATTTCCGGGAGATCGTCGTCGAGTCCGACAAGCCCGTCATCGTCGATTTCTGGGCCGAGTGGTGTGGCCCGTGCAAGAAGCTCGGCCCCATCATTGAGGAGGTAGCGGAGGAATTGGGCGAGCAGGTCACTGTCGCCAAGGTCAACGTGGACGAGCAGCGCACCCTGGGTGCCATGTTCCAGATCATGTCCATCCCTGCCGTGCTGTTCTTCAAGGATGGCGAGAAGATCGACGAGTTCGTGGGGGTTCGCCCGCGTTCCCACATCATGGCGAAGCTGGAACCACTGATGTAGCTGGTACCGTTGGGATCGATAAAACAGTACCGACCGACTCTCGACGGTTCGGATAAGATCTGGTTTATCTGACCCTGGAAGGAGCGTCGTGACCATGACTTTTCGTGTCGGTGACCGCAGCCCGAGGGTGGCGGAGGCACGCTCCACCCTGGCGCGGCTGGGCCTGCTGCCCGGCTACGAGGCCGACCTCTCCGACAAGTACGCGGAGGAGGACAAGCTTTTCGACGCCGCACTCGCCGAGGTTCTCAAGGCCTTCCAGCAGTCCCGCGGCATCGTCCCCTCGGGCCACATCGACGAGATGACCCTGCGGGAACTGCGCCACGCCTCCTACCAGCTCGGTGCCCGCGTACTGTCCTACCAGCCGAACAACGAACTCGTCGGCGACGATGTCTCCCAGCTCCAGGATCAGCTCCAGGAGCTGGGCTTCTATTCCCACCGCATCGACGGCCACTTCGGCCGCTGCACCCACGAGGCACTGGCGGCCTTCCAGCTGAACTCCGGACTCCAGGACGACGGGGTCTGCGGCCCCGACACGATCCGTGCCCTGAAGCTGCTGGGCAGGCGTATCACCGGCGGTAGCCCCCTGGCCATCCGGGAACGCGAGCAGGTCCGCAACGCCGGCCCCAAGCTCGCCGGCAAACGGGTGGTGATCGACCCCGCCCTGGGTGGCGTGAACAAGGGCCGGATAGTGCGTGGTCTGCACGGGGAGATCACCGAGGAAGAGATCATCTGGGATCTCGCCTCCCGCATCGAGGGGCGCATGATCGCCGCCGGCATGGAGACGATAAAGTCCCGTCCCCGCATGGACGACCCCTCCGCCACAGCACGTGCCGAGATCGCCAACGCCTTCGGTGCCGACCTGGTCATCTCCGTCCAGGCGGACAAGTACCCGAACGAGAAGGCCCACGGCGTGGCCACCTTCTACTTCGGTTCGGATACCGGCAACAGCTCCCTGACCGGGGAATCACTCTCCGGCTACATCCAACGCGAGATCGTCGCCCGCACCGACTTCCAGAACTGCGGCACCCACGCCCGCACCTGGGATCTGCTGCGCCTGACACAGGCCCCTACGGTGGAGCTGATCGCCGGTTATCTCTCCAACCCGGAGGATGTCGCCCGCCTGACTGACCCGGCCGTGCGGGACGACATCGCCGAATCTGTCGTGGTGGCTGTGAAGCGTCTCTACCTCCTCGACCGGGATGACCAGCCGACCGGCACCTACAAGTTCTCGGAGCTGCTGCAGGCCGAGCTGGGCTGAGTGTTCCGTGGCGTCGTCATATGTCACATCAACAAGCATATTTTTCCGTATAGCCCCAGTTCGTCAGGGGCGAAATAATTTGTTGATGTGACATATGACGACGCCTCCGTATCTTCCGCCCTTGTCAGGTAACCGCCATGTTCCCGTAGAGCAGTTCCAGGCCGGCGGCACTGAGCAGTGACTGCTGGGGTGGTAGATCAAGACGCAGGCGGGGGAGCACCGGGTGGTCCGCGATAATCCTGAAGCCGGCGGACTCGAGGATCGACACGGACATCAGGCCGATCTCGGAGGCCGAGCGCAGAATACCGCCCACGGGACCCTCCAGGAGTTCATCGACGTCTGCGCGGGCGAAGAAGTCGGTGTGCCAACCGAAGGCCTCGACGGCCTGCGCCTCGCGTTCGACGAGCGACATGATGGCGGCGTCGAGAAGCACCGACTCCAGCCCGATGCCCGCGAATCCCGGATCGATGAACAGGGAGGTGAGCACCTCCGCATCCTCGGAGACGGGCGCGGTGGGCAGCTGTCCGGCACCGGGGGCGTTCTCCCGTGAGCAGAACAGGACCGTGGCGACGGCGCGTTCGCGGCTGCTGCGCTCGAGGGAGAAGCCGCAGGGGCCGTACTCCAGGAGCGTGGTGGTCAGCCACGCCTCCTTCTCGAAGCCGGGATCCCCGGAGGCCTGCACGACCGCCGCGGCATCGGGGTCCAGTTCCCAGAATATGCTGCGCCCGGCCTGCGGATGGATACTGCTGAGCGCATCCGGGCTGAGGGGGTTCACTCTGGCGAACACGGCCGGCGCCTCCTAGTCGTCGCGTCCTTCGATCAGGGAGAGGATACGTTCGAAATCCTCCGGATCGCCGAACTCCACCACCATGCGGCCCTTCCGCTTGCCCATGGTGACGGTCACCTTCGTGTCCCACACGTCACCGAGACGGTCGGCCGCGCGGGTGAGCAGCTCCGGCTGCGGGGCCGGTTCCACCGGTTTACGCTCCGGGGCACCCTCCCCGCGGTTGAGCAGGGTGACGGCTTCCTCCGTGGCGCGCACGGACAGGCCCTCGGCGATGATGCGTCCGGCCAGCTCCTCCTGCGCCTCTGCGGTGTTCTCACCGAGCTTGAGTCCCAGCAGTGCGCGCGCATGGCCGGCGGAGAGCACCCCGGCGGCCACCCGGCGCTGAACCGGCACAGGCAGGGCCAGCAGGCGGATGGTGTTGGTGATCACCGGACGGGAACGGCCGAGGCGTCCGGCGAGTTCGGCCTGGGTGACGTCGAACTCCTCAAGCAGCTGCTGGTAGGCGGCGGCCTCTTCCAGCGGGTTGAGCTGCACCCGGTGGATGTTCTCCAGCAGAGCGTCGCGCAGCATGGCGCCGTCGTCGGTGTCGCGGACGATGGCCGGTATGGTCTTCAACCCCGCGCGTCCGGCGGCCCGCCAGCGACGCTCACCCATGATGAGCTCATAACCCGTCTCCGCCTGACGGACCACGATCGGCTGCATGAGGCCGAACTCGCGGATGGAGTGGACGAGTTCGGCCAGCGCCTCCTCGTCGAAGGTGTGGCGCGGCTGCTGCGGATTGGGGACGATCTCCGCGATGGGGATCTCCCGGTAGGTGGCGCCGACGTCCACGGGGGGCTTCTCAGCAGCCTTCTGGCCCGGCTCGCGCACCGTGCCACGGACGGCCTCCGGGGCGGGGGCGCCCGGTACCGACCGCAGCTTCTCCTGGCCGCGCGCACCCCTGGTGCCACCGAGGATCACATCCGCGGCGCTGTCGCCGAGACGGGGGCCGTCGTCCCGCATCTTCGCGCTGTGACTGCGCTTCGCGCCCTCGGCACGCTCCTCATGGTCCTCGCGGTCCGGGCGCTTCGGGGTCTCCTCCGCCTTCGTGTCATCCGCAGGCTTCGGGCTGTCCCCGGGCTTGGGGACGGCTCCGAGCTTCGGACCTTCACCGAACTTCAGGGTGCTGGGGGCGGGGCCGGAGGGAATCAGGGCGGCGAGACCGCGACCGAGGCCGCCCTTCCGAATTTCCTGGTTGATGGCACTTACCTTTCTGCTTCTGCGGCAAGCCGCTTGGCCGTCTCCGGACTGACGCCGATGGGACCGGTGGCCTCGACAGGCTGGTAGTCACCACGGGTGGCGAACTCGATGACCGCATCAAAATAGGCGGCGGCACCCCGGGAGGTGGGGTCGTAGTTCAGGACGGACTGGCCGAAACCGGGGGCCTCGGAGACCTTGATCGACCGGGGGATGATGTTACCCAGAACGACATCCCCGAAGTGCTCACGGACCTCGGTGGCCACCTGCTCCGAGAGCTTAGTGCGTGCATCGTACATAGTCAGCAGGATCGCCGAAATGTGCAGGTTGGGGTTCAGGTGCTGCCTGATCATGGAGATGTTGTTGAGCAGCTGGCCCACACCCTCCAGGGCGTAATACTCGCACTGGATGGGGATGAGGACCTCGTCCACGGCGGTCATCGCGTTGATGGTCAGCAGACCCAGTGACGGCGGGCAGTCGATGAGGACGTAGTCGAAGTCGTTCTTCTCGAGGAAACTGGAGTTCCGGAGGGCGTCGTGGAGGCGGTACTCGCGGCGGACGAGACTGACCAGCTCGATTTCCGCACCCGCCAGGTCGATGGTCGCCGGGATGCAGAACAGGTTCTCGTGGGCCGTGGACTGCTGGATGGCCTCCTCCGCGGAGGCCTCACCGATGAGCAGCTCATAGCTGGAGGTGGTGCCGGCGCGGTGCTCGACACCCAGGGCGGTGGAGGCGTTGCCCTGCGGGTCCAGGTCGATGACGAGAACCTTCGAGCCCAGCATCGCCAGACCCGACGCCAGGTTGACGGAGCTCGTGGTCTTGCCGACGCCACCCTTCTGGTTGGCGACGGTGATCAGACGCGGCGCTTCCGGCTTCGGCAGTTGGTCAACCATTGCTTGCGACCTGACCTCTTCCTGAATCACATTCTTCAATTGCTGGTTTCCCCCATGTTAGTGCACCCGCGGGATACGAATAACCGTCGTAGGCTCGGCGAGGTGCTGCGCGCCGACGGTGAGGATCTCCGCCCTGCCACCGCCGGTCCGGCGGATGAGGGCGGCATCGCGTTCGAGTTCCTCCGTGACGGAGGAACCCTTCATCGCCACCATGGCCCCGCCCACTCTCACCAACGGCAGGGACCAGCCGGCGAGTTTACCCAGCGGGGCCACCGCCCGGGAGGTGACGAGGTCCACACCTGTGCCCAGGGCCTGGCGCACGGACTTCTCTTCGGCCCGGCCCCGGATGACGGTGACGTTGTCCAGGCCGAGCAGCTCGACGACCTCGGCGAGGTAGACGGAACGCTTGAGCAGCGGCTCGATGAGCGTGATACGCAGGTCGGGGCGGGCGATGGCCAGGGGGATGCCCGGCAGGCCCGCCCCGGAGCCGACGTCCGCGATACTGGCACCGGCCTCCATGACCTCGCCGATGACGGCGCAGTTGAGGATGTGCCGGTCCCACAGACGGGGAACCTCCCGGGGGCCGATGAAGCCACGGGTGGAACCGTCGGTGGCAAGGGACCGGTGGTAGGCCTCGGCCAGGGGCAGACGCTCACCGAAGACTTCGGCTGCGGCGGCGGGTGCGGGTGCCAGCTCAGGGGTCTCGCTCATGATTCATAACGATACAGCCACCGGGTTCCCGGGGCGGGAACGCGGTGGCTGTACAGGTGGTGCTGCGGTGGAGCAGGGGCTCAGTCCTTCTTGCGCTTCTTCTTTGAGCCGGCACGGGCGCCGGGTGCGGGAGCGGTGGTGCGCTTGAGTGCCTTGCGTGCCTCCTCCTCGGCCTCCTCTTCTTGGTCCATCTTCTGGAAGAGGTAGCGCTGCTGGAAGAAGGTCCAGATGTTGTTGGAAACCATGTAGAACAGCAGACCGATGTGCCACAGGAAGCCGGTGAACAGGATGGTGGCGGGCATGATCCACAGCATCATCTTGTTCATCATGCCCATCTGCATGGCCATCATCTCGGCGTTGTCGCCGGTCGGGGCCGCCTGCCTGCCGGAGGCGATGCGCTGCTTCTGGCGGTCGATGGACATGCGGGCGTTGAAGTGGGTCGCCACGGCGATGATGAGCACCAGCGGGACAGCCACCAGGATGGTGTCCATGCGGGTGAAGTCGACGTTGGGGAACGCCGAGTACATGTCGGCGGGCATGGAGATGTAGGCGGAGAGCGGGACACCGAAGAACGTGGCGTCCATGAAGGACTGCACGTCCTCGACACCGAAGATGTAGTTCGGGGTGTTGTAGTTCTCCTCGATCGACAGACCCAGCTGGCCCACGCCCTCACCGGTGCGGTTGAAGGAGCGCAGGACGTGGAACAGGCCGATGAAGACGGGGATCTGGACGAGCATCGGCAGGCAGCCGAGGACCGGGTTGACGCCCATCTCCTTCTGGAGCTTGCGCGTCTCCTCCATCATTTTGGTCTGGTCGTTCTTGTACTTGCTGCGGATCTCAGCCATCTTCGGCTGCATTTCCTGCATCTTCCTGCCCGAGCGCAGCTGGTTCATGGTCGGCTTGAACATGATGGCCTTGACCGTGAAGGTCAGGAAGATGATCGACAGCACCCAGGTGATGCCGAGGCCAGGATCGAGCACAAAGCTGAAGACCTTGTGCCAGAACCACAGGACGGCCGAGATCGGCCAGTAGATGAAGTTGAGCACTGTGTGTCAGGACTCCTTGGTGTCAGTTGGTGTCAGGTCCGCACCCGGCACGGGGTCGTACCCGCCCGGATGCCAGGGGCCGCACTTGCTCAGCCGCGCCAGCGCCATGACAGCACCTTTCAGAGCCCCGTGACCGCGTACGGCGTCGAGAGCATAGGCACTGCACGTTGGTTCGAAACGGCAGGTCGACCCCATCTTAAGGGGCGACAGGTACTTTTGGTAGAACGAAATCGCGGCCTCGAGACCGCGGGCGGCGGGGGAGGGCTCACGCATCCGCGAGCCCCAGTCTCCTCAACGCCTTCCGGATGTCACGCTCCAGATCGGCCGACGATGCCGCACCCGACGGGGGTAGCGCCCGGACGACCAGATCGGTGGAGGCCGGCACCAGTTCGAACAGCCCGGCGCAGACATGCCGAAGCCGTCGGGAGGTGCGGTGACGGATCACGGCGTTCCCGACGGACTTGGAGACGATGAGCCCGACGCGGGGACCGCCCTGCTGGGCGATACCGGCGTCGGGCCCGGCGTTGCGGTCCAGCATGTGGACCACGACGGTGCGGGTACCTGCGCGGCGTCCACGTTTGATCGTCCGGCCGAAATCGGCGGGCGACGTGAACTTGTGCCGCTTCGGTAGCACCGCTGCAGCTGCTTTAAGCGGTCAGCTTGGCGCGGCCCCGGCGACGACGTGCCGAGACGATGGCGCGACCTGCACGGGTGCGCATACGGATACGGAAGCCGTGCACGCGTGCGCGACGACGGTTGTTCGGCTGGAACGTCCGCTTGCCCTTTGCCACGGTGTTCTCCTCTGTGTGAGGCGGCGGGCCGGACGGGACCGGTCAGCCGCTGAATTATGTTTTGACGGTGTGAGTGCCTCTGTGGACGGAACCGGAATGGATCATGTCCTGCCCTAGGTGGCGCGCAGGCCGGCACAGACGCGCGACTGGTGTGCCGCGGCCCGAAGATTCGGTGCTGACGCTGCTCTCACGCACATCCGTCGGCGCGTCCCTGGAATAAGGGTGCATCCGGCGGTGTGACAGACCATCACAGACTACGCGATTCCGGCGTGGTCGAACAAATTGACCCGCCGGTGCGTCTCAGGTAGTCCCGCGGGGGCACCTGAAATAACAACAGTGGGATTTTTGCCGCAGCCACCGGGGCATTTGCCGGGTGGTGCTGCAGGACCACCCGGATACACCCGACGGGGGTGGGCCTGGCCGGTCCACAGAGACACCGAACTGCAATCTCCGGAGATGGACATGCAGCAGCGGCGTTGGGTAACAATGGAAGGACTCACACAGAATCACATAGCTCCATCAACACCCCTGTGGATAACGGTCGGTTTAAAGTTGAGAGTTTTCCGGAGGGGCCCCATCCTCGCAGGTGGGAGAACTTTTTCCGGCGAATCGAACTATCCACAGGCAATGAAGTAAGCTGTGGAGAGATTCGTCGGCCGAAGTTGTCCACACCTGTGGATAACTCTGTGGATAGCGAGGTTACGGCCCTAATCCCCTGGGGACAAGGTCTGTGAAAAGATGCGGTGCGCAACCTCCATACCCGGCCCGACCCCACCGATACCGCGTCATCCTGTGAGCGACTGGCAGAGCACCGACTCCTTCCCCGGGGAGTCCGGCCGCGCCTGAGCGAACCGGACGAACCATGTAAGGAGCAACACCAGGTGACCGATGAGCAACAGTCACTCGCCCAGACCTGGCAGGCGATCAAGGCAGAATTACTCGATCAGTCGGAGCGTCCCGACTCCGACATCCCCGCCTTCACCCACCAGCAACGTGCCTTCCTCGGTCTGGTGAAACCGATTGTGCTTGTCGACGGCTACGCGGTCCTGGCCACCCCGCATGCCATGGCCAAGCAGGTCATCGAGGACGACCTCGGTCCGCACATCGTCAAGGTGCTCTCCGAGCGCACCGGCCGCCCCTGCAGCCTGGCTGTATCCATCCAGCCGGAAGCCGCCCAGCCGACCCCGCCTCCGCCACCGCCACCGCCGATCCAGCCTCCTGCCAGGGGAATCCAGCAGCGGATCGCGGACCACCAGCTCGGTTGGGAGGCCACCCACACCAACCCGCCGGCCCCGCCGATGTACCCCATGCAGCAGCAGGTCCAGGACCCGGTTCCGCACTCCTACGCGCAGTACCCGACGAATGCGCCGGCTGTGCCGCAGCACCGGGATCCCTCCGGTCCCGTCTATCAGCAGGGGCAGCGTCTGCCGCGTGAGACGCCGGCGCATGACCCCAACCGCGAGCGTTCGCTGAACCCGAAGTACACCTTCGAGAATTTCGTCATCGGTTCCTCGAATCGTTTCGCCAACGGTGCGGCAGTTGCGGTGGCGGAGAATCCCGCCCGCGCCTACAACCCGCTGTTCATCTGGGGTGGTTCCGGACTGGGCAAGACCCACCTGCTGCACGCTGCCGGGAACTACGCTCAGGTGCTGCAGCCGGGGTTGCGTGTGAAGTACGTCTCCAGTGAGGAATTCACAAACGACTACATCAACTCCGTGCGTGATGACAGGCAGGAATCCTTCAAGCGTCGCTACCGGAATCTGGACATCCTCATGGTGGATGACATCCAGTTCCTGGAGGGCAAGGAGGGCACCCAGGAGGAGTTCTTCCACACCTTCAACGCCCTGCACCAGGCGGACAAGCAGATCATCCTGTCCTCGGACCGGCCGCCGAAGCAGCTGACAACGCTCGAGGACCGGCTGCGCACGCGTTTCGAGGGCGGGTTGATCACCGATGTCCAGCCGCCGGATCTGGAGACCCGCATCGCCATCCTGGAGAAAAAGGCCCAGGCGGACGGCACGCATGTCGACCGCAGTGTGCTTGAGCTGATCGCCTCACGTTTCGAGTCCTCGATCCGTGAGCTCGAGGGCGCGCTCATCCGTGTCTCCGCCTACTCCTCGCTGATCAATGAGCCGATCAACCAGGAGATGGCGGAGATCGCCCTGCGCGACATCCTCCCTGATGCCGCGGATGTGGAGATCACGGCCTCCACGATCATGGAAGTCACCTCCGATTATTTCGGGATCACGATGGAGACCCTCACCGGTGCCGGCAAGACGCGTGCGGTTGCACACGCCCGCCAGCTGGCGATGTACCTGTGCCGTGAACTGACGGATCTCTCCCTGCCGAAGATCGGCAACGAGTTCGGTGGCAAGGACCACACGACGGTGATGTACGCGGACCGCAAGATCCGTAAGGAGATGACGGAGAAGCGTGACGTCTACGACGAGATCCAGCAGTTGACGCAGTTGATCAAGAACCGCGGCCGCGGCTGACGGTACGCCACTTCTCGACGCCCACCCCTGGTGACGTTGGTGCAGAACACCGGCGCCACCAGGGGTTTCTGGCATTCACCCAAGGCAGTTCCGGCAATCCACAACCCTCTCCACAGCTGTGTAATTACATGTTTGTACTTCAGAGATATTCGTCATAGTGTGACTGGGGACACCCTTACTGCCGGACCTGTGGATAACTACGTTTCCGCTGTTGAGAAGCGGTGGATCGCATGTGGAGCAATTGTGGACAAGTCTGCCTGTGGATAACTTATCCACAATCGCCCGGAGTTGTCCACAGGTTATCCACACCCTGAATCACAGGCTCGATCCAAGCGGCTACCTTGGGATTCACGGTGCCATCCACAGGTTGCACAGGACCTATTGTTCTTACTCTCTTTAAAACTTGTAATTACTAGAGAAGAAAGGGGAGGTGGGGAGAATGGTCCGGATCTGCGCTCGGCGAGCGCGGTGCGGAGGGAATTCCTGGAATTACAGGATTTCGACTCTCCGGACCGTGGGGTACGTTGGAGTCTGTTGTTTCCGGTCCGCCCGTTCCTTCCGTGTCGGGGGACCACAAGTATTTCGAGGAGCCCGAAAGCATGGAGTCACAAGCAGTGTCGTTCCGGGTGGCCAGGGATGACCTGGCCCACGCCGTCGCGTGGGTGGCCAGGAGCCTGCCAACCAAGGTGACCCAACCGGTGCTGCGCGCCATGCTCATCACCGCAGATGACAGCGGCCTGGAGTTCGCCGGCTTCGACTACGAGGTCTCCACCCGGGTGCGCATCGCCGCAGAGATCGGGGAGCCCGGACGCATCGCGGTGGCCGGCAAACTCATCGCGGAGATCGTGAACACTCTGCCCAACAAGCCCGTCGAGCTGCGCGTCGACGGCAGCAAGGCGCTGCTTTCCTGTGGTTCCTCGCGTTTCGAGCTGCCGCTGATCCCGCTGGACGACTACCCGCAGATCCCGAACCTCCCCGAGGTCACCGGCACCATCGACCCGGCGTTGTTCTCCGAGGCAGTCACCCAGGTGGCCACCGCCGCAGGCAAGGACGACACCCTGCCCATGCTCACCGGCGTACACATGGAGATCTCCGGTGCGCAGGTCAAGCTCGCGGCCACGGATCGTTTCCGTCTGGCGCTGCGCACCTTCGAGTGGAACCCGGTGGCTCCGGACGTGGAGACCAAGCTGCTCATCCCGGCCAAGACACTGCTCGATAACGCCCGGACCCTGGACACCCACGTCTCCGATCCGGTGGAGATCGCGGTGGGCACCGGTGAGCAGCTTGCTGCTGCCGGCCTGTTCGGCATCCACACCGAGAGCCGGGAGACCACCGCCCGCATGCTCGACGCTGATTTCCCGAACATCCAGCCGCTGCTGCCGAAGACGCACACGTCGATGGCCACCGTGGAGATCGCCCCGCTGCAGGAGGCCATCCGCCGCGTCAGTCTGGTCACCGAACGCAACGCGCAGATCCGCATGCAGTTCAACGAGGGGGAGCTCATCCTCACTGCAGGTGGCATGGAGTCCGGCCACGCCGAGGAGCGTCTGCCCTGTGGGTTCACGGGCCGCGATGAGCTGGTCATCGCCTTCAACCCGACCTACCTGCGTGACGGGCTGTCCGTGATCAGCACTGACCGGGTGGTCTTCGGTTTCACCGAGCCCTCCCGTCCGGCGATCCTCATTCCGGAGCCGTCGGAGCTGCCCGAGGCGGATACTGACGGCATCTTCCCGACGCCCGAGACGGACTTCACCTACCTGCTCATGCCTGTTCGTCTGCCGGGATAGCCGGGCTCGTCCGGGAGGTGAGGGCACATCTACATCAGGACGCTTGACCTGCGGGATTTCCGCAGCTGGTCGCAGCTGAACCTCAGCCTCGGGCCGGGGATCACGCTGTTCGTGGGACGCAACGGCTTCGGCAAGACCAACATCGTCGAGGCCGTGGGCTACACAGCACACCTCGCCTCCCACCGTGTCTCACACGATGCGCCGCTGGTGCGTGCCGGGGCTCAGAACGCCCGGATCTCCGTGACGGCCGTGAATCAGGGGCGGGAGCTGACCGCCCACCTGCTGATCAAACCGCACGCCGCAAACCAGGCGCAGATCAACCGGACCCGGCTGAATTCTCCCCGTGAGCTGCTGGGTGTGGTCCGTTCCGTGTTATTCGCCCCCGAGGACCTCGCGCTGATCAAGGGGGAGCCGGCGGAGCGCCGCCGCTACCTGGATGACATCATCGCCACCCGCAGCACCCGGCTGGCCGGCGTCAAGGCCGACTACGACAAGGTGCTGCGCCAGCGCAACGCCCTGTTGAAGACTGCCGGTGGTTCGTTGCGCCGCGGCTATCGCGACAGCGACGGGGCGAGCGCGCTGGCCACCCTCGACGTGTGGGACGGCCAGCTCGCCGCCCTCGGTGCCCAGGTGCTGGCGGCGCGCCTGAACCTGGTCGATGAACTGGGGGAACTGATCGCCGGGGCCTATACCGGCATCGCCCCGGAGTCCCGTCCAGCCCGGGTGGGCTACCGCTCGACGGTGACGGCCGAGAGCCGGGATGTGGATGTCCTCGAGGCGGAGATGCTCGCTGAATTGGGGCGTACCCGCCAGCGGGAGGTCGACCGCGGCATGTCGCTGGTGGGCCCACACCGCGATGACCTGCTGCTGGACCTGGGGGAGCAACCCGCCAAAGGTTTCGCCTCCCACGGCGAGACCTGGTCGTACGCCATCTCCCTGCGACTGGCGGAGTTCACACTGCTGCGCCGGGACGGATCGGACCCGGTGCTCATCCTCGATGACGTGTTCGCCGAGCTGGATGCCCGCCGCCGGGAGAAACTCGTGGAGTTGGCCGCGGATGCGGAGCAGGTGCTCATCACCGCCGCGGTGGACGGGGATCTGCCGGGGAATCTCACGGAGCTTATCGACGCGCCAGTCACCCGCTACACCGTCGCCGTACAGGATGCCGGGGAGGGACGCATCAGCGTCCTGGAGCAGGCCGATGAGTGAGCAGCCGGACCCGGTGAAGGCCGCCTTCGAGGCCATGCAGGAGGCGGCGAAGAAGCGTGGCAGCACGCCGCTCCCGCCCCGGAAGGCGGCGTCGAGAAGCAGGGGGCTGCCGCCCCGGATCGGCCGACCCACGGGGCGCGACGGACGACGCCGGCGCCGCCCCCTCGACGTCGATTCGATCGGTGCGGTACTCGGTGATGAGTTCTCGAAACGCGGCTGGGAGAAGGACATCGCCGGCGGCTGGGTATTCGGCCACTGGGATGAGCTGGTGGGGGAGAAGATCGCGCAGCACACGCGCGTGGAGATGATCAAGGACAAGAAGTTGTTCATCATCTGCGACTCCACGGCCTGGGCCACGAACCTGCGGATGATGCAGAGACAGATTCTGCAGGTCATCGCCGAAAAAGTAGGGCCGAACATCATCGTGGAACTGAAGATCTTCGGGCCGCGGGCGCCGAGCTGGCGCAAAGGGCCGCTGCACGTGAAGGGCCGCGGCCCGCGGGACACCTACGGATAGGGCTCAAAAATGGGCGGGCAGAGTTTTCCTGATACAGCAACCGTCCGAAAACGCACGAGAACGCCCCTCCGCCGCGAGTGACCCCTTCCCTGGTGTCTCCCCATTAGGTGTAGACTAAAGAGGTCTAAATTATCTTCTAGCGAGGAGAGCTCGTTTCACGTGGCAAACGCTGAAAACAATTACGGCGCGTCATCGATCACGATCCTCGAGGGCCTCGAGGCCGTGCGCAAGCGGCCCGGTATGTACATCGGATCCACCGGCCCCCGCGGCCTGCACCACCTGGTGTGGGAGGTCGTCGACAACTCCGTCGATGAGGCGATGGCCGGTCACGCCACCAAGGTGGAGGTGACGCTGCTGGCAGACGGTGGCGTCCAGGTCGTCGACGACGGCCGCGGTATCCCCGTCGAGATGCACCCCTCCGGTGCGCCGACAGTCCAGGTGGTCATGACACAGCTGCACGCCGGCGGCAAATTCGATTCGGATTCCTACGCGGTCTCCGGTGGTCTGCATGGCGTGGGTATCTCCGTGGTCAACGCGCTGTCGACCCGTGTCGAGGCCGACATCAAGCGCGACGGGAAGCACTGGCACCAGTATTTCAACAACTCGGTCCCTGATGACCTGATCCAGGGTGGCAATGCCCGCGGTGCGGGCACGACGATCCGGTTCTGGCCGGACGCTGGGATCTTCGAGACGACCCACTTCGACTACGACACGATCTCGCGTCGTCTGCAGGAGATGGCCTTTCTCAACAAGGGTCTGACCATCACCCTCAAGGATGAGCGGGTCACCGACGAGGAACTCGAGCTGGAGGCGCTCGCCGAGGCCGGGGACACCGCCGAGTCCATCGACGGTTCCTCCTTCGACGACGCCGACACTGAGGTGGAGGAGGCCCCGGCGGGGGAAGCACCCAAGCCGGCGAAGAAGCGTGAGAAGAAGGTCGTCTACCACTACCCGGACGGACTGGTTGACTATGTCAACCACCTGAACAAGACCCGCACGCCGATGCACCCCTCGATCGTCGGCTTCGAGGCGAAGGCCACCGAGCACGAGGTCGAGATCGCCATGCAGTGGAACTCCGGCTACAAGGAGTCGGTGCACACCTTCGCCAACACCATCAACACGCATGAGGGTGGCACCCACGAGGAGGGTTTCCGTTCGGCGCTGACCTCCCTGATGAACAAGTACGCTCTGGCGCACAAGCTCATCAAGGAGAAGGATCCCAAGCTCACCGGTGAGGACTGCCGTGAGGGCCTCGCCGCGGTCGTGTCCGTCCGCGTGGCGGACCCGCAGTTCGAGGGGCAGACGAAGACCAAGCTGGGCAACACGGAGATCCGTTCCTTCGTGCAGCGCATGGTCAACGAGCACGTGGCCTTCTGGTTCGACGCCAACCCGGCGGAGGCCAAGACCATCGTGAACAAGGCCGTCGCCTCATCCCAGGCGCGCATCGCGGCCCGTAAGGCGCGTGAGCTGGTGCGCCGGAAGTCCGCCACGGATCTCGGCGGCCTGCCGGGCAAGCTGGCTGACTGCCGTTCCAAGGACCCGGCCCTGTCCGAGCTCTACATCGTGGAGGGTGACTCGGCCGGCGGCTCCGCCAAGGCCGGCCGTGACTCCATGTACCAGGCGATCCTGCCGCTGCGCGGCAAGATCCTCAACGTGGAGAAGGCACGTCTCGACCGTGTGCTGAAGAACGCCGAGGTCCAGGCCATCATCACCGCGCTGGGTACGGGCATCAACGAGGAATTCGACATCTCGAAGCTGCGCTATCACAAGATCGTGCTCATGGCCGACGCCGACGTCGACGGCCAGCACATCGCAACGTTGCTGCTGACGCTGCTGTTCCGTTTCATGCCGGATCTCATCGCCGAAGGTCATGTCTACCTGGCCAACCCGCCGCTGTACAAGCTCAAGTGGTCCAAGGGTGAGCCGGGCTTCGCCTACTCCGATGAGGAGCGGGACCGGGTCCTCGAGGAGGGCCTGGCCGCCGGCCGCAAGATCAACAAGGATGACGGCATCCAGCGCTACAAGGGTCTCGGTGAGATGAACCCGAACGAGCTGTGGGAGACCACCCTCGACCCGACGATGCGCATCCTGCGCCGGGTGGACATCGAGGACGCCCAGCGTGCCGACGAGCTCTTCTCCATCCTCATGGGTGATGATGTCGCGGCCCGCCGCTCCTTCATCACCCGTAAGGCGAAGGACGTCCGTTTCCTCGACGTCTAGGCAGGTTCAGGGCAGGGCCGGGACCTCGATTTCGAGCATCCGGCCCATGCCCGGCCATCCGATGAAGGGGGAGGCGTTGAGCACGACGGGGGCGTGCACATGCCCCAGCAGGCATGCCCCGTAGCCCCGGGAGAGCAGATGCTCCAGGGTGGTGGGCAGGCACGGATTGTTGGTGTACTGCCCCTCGACCTCCGTGTGCAGGACACCGATATGCCCCGCCTCCTGTACCTGTGGCAGGTCCTTGAGCAGGTCGCGGGGATCCGGGTCCTGCACGACATTGACCGCGTGGAAGACCAGCGGCACGCCGGGCACCCGGATCTCCTCGATTCCCGCACCCCGGGGGCGGTGGACGCCGGGCATTTCGGGGAAGTGGGGAAGTAGTCCCGAGCCGACGTCGTGGTTTCCCCACACATGGACCAGGGGGAGCTTCAGCTCCTGCGTGATGTGGCGGAACAGGTCTGCGCCGTCGTCCAGATCGGTACGCGTGGCCTTCTTCTTGTCCACCAGGTCCCCGGTGAATACGACGACGTCCGGCTGGTTTTCCACGGCCCCGGCCAGCGACTCACAGGCCCACCGCATACCGGGGGCGGAGGGCCTGCCCAGGTGGAGGTCAGCGAAGACCGCGAGCCGGACCGTGGACATGGAATCCTAGGACATGTGTTTCTGCAGGATACGGCCGAATTCGGGGATCTCCGGTCCGATGACCTTCGCCCCCTTGCCGCGCAGGGAGTTGTAGGCCTTGGCCAGAGGTGCCACGGTGATGGATTCGGCGTTGCGGTCCGCGACGGCCATGAGCGAATCGACGACCGCGTCATTCCGACCAGCGAGGAAGGTACCGAAGTCCTGCTCCGCATCCTCCTGGAAGGTCTGCCAGTGCGGCTGGAGGTCACCCAGGACGTCGGGGAGCATCCGGTTGACCCCCTTGGCGACGATGTCCGCGTCGATCTTCTTGGCGGCCGCCACGGCAGCCTTGATGGCGGTTCCGGAGATGCCCGACTGCCTACCGACGGCCGCATCCGCCAGCGCAGCGAGGTCAGCCACGACAGCGTCGCGTTTGTTGTCGGTCAGAAGCGAGGAAAGATCAGTCATGTCTGCCAGCCTACTGCGGAAAAGCAGAGCGATCACCATGGTTGAACTCATCCGGTTTTCTTCCGGGTGGGGACAACGACTGTGATCGCTCCGGTGTTATGGCTCTTCCGCCACAGCCACCACAGTCACATAAGTAACTTTGATTTACTGTAGCCACAACGTTATCGACTCTACACATGGTCAAAGTCTCCCGCCAACGGAGCACACACGAAAAAACCGCCCCGCACCGGGAGGTGCAGAGCGGTTCGGTCCGGATGGGGCCCGGATGTGTTACTGACTTAGGCAGCGCGGCGGCGCAGGACCAGCAGCGCGGCACCGGCAGCGGCGGCCAGCAGGCCGGTGGCCAGGGCAACCAGTGTGCTCTCAACGCCGGTGTTGGCCAGCTGCTGCGGCTGAGCGACCGGTGCCGGGGCAGCGTGCTGGACCGGTGCCGGAGCGGCGTGGACCGGAGCGCCCTTCTCGGCGACCGGTGCCGGGGCAGCGTGCTCAGCCTGGGCCTGTGCGACAGCCTTCGGGTCCTCCACGTGCTCAGCCTGGGCCTGTGCGACGGCCTTCGGATCGTCGACTGGTGCAGCCTCCTGGGCAGGCTGCTCGGGAGTGGCCGACTGGGCTGGAGCCGGGTCCTGATCGACCTGGTCGGCCGAGGCAGCCGCACTGAGGAGGGGGGCGGAGCTCAGGAGAGCGGAACCCGCGAGAGCGGACAGGCCGAGACCGGAACCGCCGCCGACCGGGACCACGCCGCCCCCGCAGGACTTATCCTCATCAACCTTGCCCGAGGAGTCCTTTTCGCAGGCGTCGTCTTCCCTGTCATCGTGGGAGGAGACGCCGGTGATTTCTTTGTGGGTCTCGCCGGCGATGGCCTGCGGTGCAATTGCGACGGAAGCGGCGAGTGCTGCGCCGGCGACGAGAGCGGAAATACGCTTCGTGGTCATGTAAAATCCTTCAAAGTAGGAGGTGGTCGGTCTGCAGTTTCGCGTCGACACGTGGGACACGTTGTGACGGCGGAAGCGAGCTGTAATACAACCGATACCCTTCCGCTTGCATCACGTTATGCAACATCACAAGAACCTGCCATAGGAATGGCAGGCATTCTTTAAGAAGTGGCTCATAAAGGCCAGTGCATGACCCCTATCGGGGGTGTCCAGGATCCGGACGGCCGTCTTCAACTCGCCGATCTTCTGCCATCAGCTGGAAGAAAACCCCTGTATATGGTTGAGGAGCGGGGCGCAGGGGATGATTCAGCTGGCGAGACGGTGGTATATGTCCCGGCAGGCGGCACCGAATTCCTTGTTGAGCTTGCTGAGAGGCTCCAGACGCGTCACTGCAACTGCCAGGGCTTCACCCGCGGCATAAGGATCCCCATGGACGGGGACGCCGTCGATCCGGGCTCCCGGCACGGCCGCTGCTGCGACGAGACCACTGAAATCGCGGATCTGTACCTGGTGGGTTCTGCAGAATTGGTCGGCAATCAGCAGCAGTTGTTCCGCGGCGAGCGGCGGGGTCACGGGCGAGCCTGCCGGATCCGGGCTTCTAGGGCGGCTTGGCCGGGTATGATATCCCGGGCAAGCTCAGCCACGGCAGCGTCGTTGAGTAGTCGGTTCGCCGCCGCCATGATGGCGCGGACCGCGGCCTCATGTTTGCTGGAACCCTGTGCCTCGGCGAGGAGGATGAGGGCGCGATCCTGATCCGGGGTGAGTCGAAGGGTCATGGCCATGATTCATTGGTACCAGAGCACAACTGCCGGAAACTGTCCGTCGAATGATTGCGGAGCAGTTTCGGGGTGTTCTGATCGAGTATCTCACTGGCTCTGGTGGGGAATCCCGTTCGGCGGATCTGACAGCGGGGCGGGGCGGTACTGGACTTCGGTCCGGATGCCTCCGACGATGAGAGTGAAGGTAGTTTCGCGTGGAATCAATCGTCTCTGAGCAGCGAAAAATTTCATCGACTACCGGTGACGGCATGGGGTGGATGGGGGACATTTCCTGCTCACCAGCGGGTCGGATGCCCGACTGCGATTTCTCCTGAAAGGGAAGAGCAGCTGGGAATCAAAAACCGCCTCATGTGAAAGCGCGGGACGATTTTGAGGGTGTTGCAGTGGCCTAAAGTCAAGTTTGCTGCTTAGCCTGGATTTGCCGATGTGATTCGGGTTTAGCGGCGCGGGAAAAAGAGAAATACCCTTCCGAACTGGGATGACACGACTTGCCGAAGGTCTGTATCACCCATCCAGGAGGGCATCTCACAGGTACACGTATCCCACACTCACACAGCACCATCCATGTCCTTCGATGACCCCACCCTCGTGTCAACCCCCCCGACTGGTCCCGGCCATGCGCCTGGCCGACGAAGCCGGGCTGACTGCCCTGGCCCAGCACCGGATGACCGTCGCAGGCGACAAGGGTGTCCATGCCGGGGCGAAGATCACCACCCTGATCACCGGGATGGCCGCCGGTGTCGACTCCCTGACGGTGCCCGAGACCGATATCAAGCGCTTACTGAGGGCACATCGGTGAATCCAGGCTTAATTCCTGCTCGGCGGAAATGCTGATTGCTACTACTTTGATATCAGCAGGGATGGGTTGAACGTTGAGAAGCGCTCAAAACGGTCTTCAGGCTCTCACGGGTTAAGGTGGAGGAATCTAAACCCCCTACAAGAAGGTGATCATGAGCGACGACACCACCAGCGGTGGAGGAGACCTCTTCGACCGCATCCTGCCCATTGATATCAATGAGGAGATGCAGACCAGCTACATCGACTACGCGATGTCCGTCATCGTGGGTCGTGCGCTGCCGGAGGTCCGCGACGGCATGAAGCCCGTCCACCGGCGCATCCTGTATGCGATGTTCGACAACGGCTACCGCCCGGAGCGCGGTTTCGTGAAGTCGGCACGCCCCGTTGCGGAAACCATGGGTAACTACCACCCGCACGGTGACTCGGCCATCTATGACACCCTCGTGCGGCTGGCCCAGCCGTGGAACATGCGTTATCCCCTCATTGACGGCCAGGGCAACTTCGGCTCACGCGGCAATGACGGCCCAGCCGCCATGCGTTACACGGAGTGCAGGATGAGCCCGCTGGCCATGGAGATGGTCCGTGACATCCGGGAGAACACCGTCGACTTCTCC
Organism: Corynebacterium hylobatis; assembly: GCF_003955685.1. GTDB lineage: Bacteria > Actinomycetota > Actinomycetes > Mycobacteriales > Mycobacteriaceae > Corynebacterium > Corynebacterium hylobatis. Next base: position 36,593 of record NZ_RXHJ01000014.1, on the reverse strand, counting down.
CCGAACTATGACGGCAAGACCCGGGAGCCGGATGTCCTGCCCTCCCGCGTGCCCAACCTGTTGATGAACGGCTCCGGTGGCATCGCTGTCGGCATGGCCACCAACATCCCCTCACACAACCTCAATGAGCTGGCCGACGCCATCTACTGGCTGCTGGAGAACCCCGACGCGGAGGAGAAGGAGGCCCTCGAGGCGTGCATGGGCTTCGTCAAGGGGCCGGATTTCCCGACCGCCGGCCTCATTGTCGGTGACCAGGGCATCAAGGACGCCTACACCACCGGCCGTGGTTCGGTCCGTATGCGCGGTGTCACGGAGATCGAGGAGGTGGGCAACCGTCAGACCATCGTCATCACCGAGCTGCCCTACCAGGTCAACCCGGACAACCTCATCGCCAACATCGCCGATCAGGTCTCCAACGGCAAGCTGGCCGGTATCTCCAAGATCGAGGACGAGTCCTCCGACCGCGTGGGTCTGCGCATCGTGATCACCCTGAAGCGGGACGCCGTGCCGCGCGTGGTGCTCAACAACCTGTACAAGCACTCCCAGCTGCAGTCGAACTTCGGCGTGAACATGCTCTCCATCGTCGACGGCGTGCCGCGCACCCTGCGTCTGGACCAGATGCTGCGTTACTACGTGGCCCACCAGATCCAGGTCATCATCCGGCGCACCCAGTTCCGTCTCGACGAGAAGGAGGAACGCGCCCATATCCTCCGCGGACTGGTCAAGGCCCTCGACATGCTCGACGAGGTCATCGCCCTGATCCGCCGCTCGCCCACCGTCGACGAGGCCCGCACCGGTCTCATGACGCTTCTCGACGTCGATGAGCTCCAGGCCGATCACGTCCTCGCCATGCAGCTGCGCCGACTCGCGGCCCTGGAGCGGCAGAAGATCATCGACGAGCTGGCCGAGGTCGAGCTCATCATCGAGGACCTCAAGGACATCCTGGCCAAGCCGGAGCGCCAGCGCGCCATCGTCCGCGACGAGCTCGCTGAGATCGTCGAGCGCTACGGCGATGAGCGTCTCACCAAGATCGTCGCCGCCACCGGTGACGTCTCTGAGGAGGACCTCATCGCCCGGGAGAACGTGGTGGTCACCATCACCTCCACCGGTTACGCCAAGCGCACCAAGGTCGACGCCTACAAATCGCAGAAGCGCGGCGGAAAGGGCGTGCGCGGTGCGGAGCTGAAGCAGGACGACATCGTCCGCCACTTCTTCGTCTCCTCCACCCACGACTGGATCCTCTTCTTCACCAACTTCGGTCGGGTCTACCGCCTCAAGGCCTACGAGCTGCCGGAGGCCTCCCGTACCGCCCGCGGCCAGCACGTGGCCAACCTGCTGGAGTTCCAGCCGGAGGAGCGCATCGCCCAGGTCATCCAGATCCAGACCTACGAGGATGCCCCCTATCTGGTCCTGGCCACCGCCCAGGGGCGGGTGAAGAAGTCCCGACTCACCGACTATGAGTCCGCCCGCTCCGCCGGTCTCATCGCCATCAACCTCAACGAGGGCGACCGCCTCATCGGCGCCGCGCTCGTCGACGAAGGCGACGACATCCTGCTGGTCTCCCAGCTCGGCCAGTCCATCCGTTTCACCGCCGATGACGAGCAGCTGCGCCCCATGGGCCGCGCGACCGCCGGCGTGAAGGGCATGCGCTTCCGGGGTGATGACCAGCTGCTGGCCATGACCGTGGTCCGTGACGGTGAGTACCTCCTTGTGGCCACCTCCGGGGGCTACGGCAAGCGCACCGCGATCAACGAGTACGCCACCCAGGGCCGCGGCGGCCTCGGCGTGGTCACCTTCAAGTACACCCCGAAGCGCGGTCACCTCATCGGTGCCGTCGCAGTGGAGGAGGATGACGAGATCTTCGCCATCACCTCCGCCGGCGGCGTCATCCGCACCGAGGTCAACCAGATCCGCCCCTCCTCCCGAGCGACCATGGGCGTGCGCCTGGTTAACCTCCAGGACGACGTGGAGCTGCTGGCCATCGACAAGAATGTCGAGGAAGAGGGTGAAGAGGAGGCCGAGGCAGTCGCCAAGGGCGACGTCGCCGGTCCGACCGAGCGCGCGCAGCAGAAGGGGCAGGAATAAGCCATGGCAACACGTGTCGTCTCCGTGACCCGGGTGTCACCGCTGTCCGCCTTCCGGGTCGGGCTGGCAATGTCACTGGTCGGGCTCGCCGCCTGGCTGATCGCTGTCGCCATTCTCTACATCGGGATGAGCGCGGCCGGCATCTGGGACCAGCTCAACTCCCTGCTCGGTGATATCGGCGGCGACCAGGCCGTGACCTTCGGCCTCGTCATGTCGGTTGCGGCGCTGCTGGGAGCCATCAGTGCCATCCTCACCACCGTCCTCGCTCCGCTGGGGGCGGTGGTCTACAACGCGATCGTCGACCTCTTCGGTGGTTTCCAGGTCACCCACCAGGAGGAGGCCGCCTGAAGGTCTGGTCCGGCATCGCCTGCCCGGAGGGAATCATCCCTTCTGAGCAGGCGATTTGTCTTATTGGGGAACTACTGGGTAATGTTACTTTTCGTTCCCAGGGCCTATAGCTCAGTCGGTTAGAGCGCATCGCTGATAACGATGAGGTCGCAAGTTCGATTCTTGCTAGGCCCACCAGGAACATGGGGCATTAGCTCAATTGGTAGAGCACCTGCTTTGCAAGCAGGAGGTCAGGAGTTCGATTCTCCTATGCTCCACACAATAAAGGGCCGCTGACCAGCACAAACACTGTGCAGGTGAGCGGCCCTTGTTCCTTTTCCTCCTCCCCGCTCCGGGCGTGGAAGTAGGTCTGGTGGGACAGGTTCTCTCCGGCGTCCCTCGGGAGATCCCTGTCGGGATCTGACTGAGGGGAGCCACCGGGTGGGGCCTATCCCACGACATTCCCCTTCCCGGTCGGACTTTCGGGGCGGCGCTTCAAAACGGGCGCGAACCCTGCCCGGACACCTGCCGTCGGGGGTAGTCTCGCATGTAGGGGTGCAGGGAAGGTTCAGGGATCCCTGCGCTTGAGGTCGCCCAGCTAAGAATGCTCTGTGAGTCAACGACATGAAAGGGTATTGAACCGCGTTTATATAACGGATCGGTTACGATATCATTTCGTTACAATCTCTCATCATACCGAAGGTGGAAAACATGAAGAATCTGAAGCGGGCTGCAATTGTCATGGCATCTGCCGTAGCTATCTCCGGCGGGATCATCTCCCCAGCCAATGCGCAGTCCTCCTTGCCGTCACTTGCCACGGCCCTGGGTCTGCATGTCATGCCGAGTGGTCCGGTCGCCCAGAATGCCGCACATATCGAGAACGAGACTATCCGTCTCCTCAACGACTACCGTGTCTCGCACGGCCTCAACCGCCTCGCCGTGGATCCCGGTCTGACCGCCCAGGCACGCGATTGGTCGCAGCGACTGGCGGATGGGGCGGCTACCCGCCACAGCAATCACAACGTGTTCGAGAATGTGGCCATGAACAGCCAGGCAGGTCCGGCCACCTTCTTCAATCAGTGGAAGAACTCCCCGGGCCACAACCGCAACATGCTTGAGGCGGGTGTCACCAAGGTCGGAGTGGGCGTTGCCTTTGACACCGCGGGCAAGGCCTACAGCACCATGCAGCTGTCCTGGTAGGCGCTGCCCGCCCCCATTTTCATTAAGGTTTCAATAGTGGGGGAGCGGGATTAGGCTGGGGTCATGAGCACCCACGCCCACCCCCGTGATGCGCACGAACATGGCCTCGGCGGCACGCACGCCACGTCCGCCCCGCTGCGCGCGCTCGCGGTGGCCTTCGGCATCACCGCGACGGTGTTCCTCGCGGAACTGGTGGGTGGCCTCGTCTCGGGTTCGCTGGCGCTGCTCTCCGACGCCATGCACATGCTCTCCGATGCCGCGGGGCTGATCATCGCGCTGCTGGCGGCGATGGTGGGGAAGAAGGCGACGTCGAGAAGCGCGACCTTCGGCTACCGCCGCGTCGAGGTGCTCGCGGCGATGGTCAACGCCCTGGCGGTCACGGGGGTGGTGGTGTGGATTCTCATCCGCGCAGTGGGGCGCTTCGGCCATGACCATGAGATCGACACCACGCTGATGCTGGGCGTCGCGGTGATCGGCCTGGTGGCCAACGCGCTGTCGGCCTGGGTGCTCTCCCGGCACGCCTCGGACAACCTCAACATCCGCGGGGCGTTCCTGCACGTGCTGGCGGACATGCTCGGCTCGGTGGCGGTCATCATCGCCGCCCTGGTCATCCGCTTCACCGGCTGGACCATGGCCGACACCATCGCCTCACTGGCGATCGTGGCCTTCGTGCTGCCGCGCTCGCTGACGCTGCTGTGGCAGACGGTGGAGGTCCTGCTGGAACGCGTGCCCCGGGGTATGGACACCCGCGAGGTGGTGGAAGCGCTCCGGGGGGTCAGGGGAGTGTTGGCGGTGCATGACATGCACCTGTGGTCCACCGACGGGGTGACACCGCTGGCCACCTGCCACCTGGTGGTCGACGAATCGTGCGTGCCGGCCGCCGGCTGCGGTGTGCTCGGCGATGCGCAGGAGGTGCTGCGCGGTTTCGGCATCGAGCATTCCACGATCCAGCTGGAGCATCCGGGCCACGTTGACAGCGAGGAGGTCTGCGGGCCTTAGGTCCCCAGCCCCACGCTGAACTTGGCGACCTCCGCGGCCCGCACCGCCCGGGGATGGCCCTCCAGGTCATCGCACTCGAAGACGGCGTCGGGGTTCTCCGATTCGACGACGGCGCGGAGGCGCTCGAAGTTGTTGACCTCCGGCAGGCCGTTCTCATCCTTCTCCTCGGACTGGGCCCGGAAGCGGTAGGTCTGGTCGTTGATGGTGGTGACGGTGAGCACGTTGGTCGTCATGGCGATGATTTTACCTGTGCCCACCGTCACATGCAGCCCTATTTCTTCGAACCGTCCTCGTCCGGGTTCGGGGCGAACTCCTCGGTGCCGGCAACCGGGGCGTCTGAGGCGTGCTCTTCCTCGGTGTCGTCGATTTCCTCGGCGTCCTCACCGGCCTCGTCCATGGCTGCGGATCGGTGCTTCTCCAGCTGCTCGTCGAGGGACTGCATGAGCTCCTCATCGACCTCCGCCGGCACGCCCTCCTCCGGGTCACCGGTGGTGGTGGAGTAGACCAGGGTTGCCTCGGCCTCCGCCGCCTTCTCGTCGGCCGTGCCGGCGCCGGAGAAGTCCTCGACGCGCGGCGGGGTATCGCCCGGCTCCGGCTGCTGGCGCAGGTACCAGTAGACCGCGCCGGCGACGGCGGAGAGAGTGAGGGCGCTGAGCCCCACGAGGGTGAAGGTACGGCGGCGCTTCGCGGCGCGGGCGCGCTGCTTCGAGGGACGGTTGTCGGCGGCCTTCTCCAGGCGCTTCTTCGCGGAGTCGAGGCGGGCGTGGGCGGCCTGCGTAACCTGGCCCGCTTCACGACGCCCCTCGTCGATGAGCGCCTCGCCGCGCGAGCGGAGGTCATCGAGGTCGACGCGCGAGGCGGCGTCGGAAAGCAGCTCGTAGGCCTCCCGGGTCTTCTTCTCGTTGTACTCCTTGACGCGTGCGCTGATCGCGCTCGCGGCGCTGAGCGCCATCTTCAGTGTTGCGGTGTTCACGGCCACGCTCCTTCAGTTCGGATTCTTCTCCCTCAAGCGTAGCCAGATTGGTCCGCGCCCGCCCTCGGTCCGGGGCTGTGAATCCGGTACGAAAACAAACTGGACCGCTTGGTTCATTTTGGGCCGAAAAAACGGCTTTTGAGGCGATTTATATTCATACCATCATTGGCACATACGTGCAGGTCACAGCATTGGTACTACGTGATATTTTTGAAAAAACTACCCCGCGTCTTCCGTTCCGTTGCTACATTCACAGCCATTCGCCCCACCGGGGACAGGCCCCACACCAGCAAGGAGGATCGGACATGAACACAACTGCAGCACACGACAGCACGAAGCGCCGCTTCTCCGCCTCCGCACCCCTGGACACCTTTGATCCCGCCGAGGCACACCAGCCGCATGTGCCCGCCCGCACCTCCCTCTCTTTCGAGGTGATGCCCCCGCGCCACGACGCGGACGAGGCGAAGATCGAGGAGCTCCTGGCCACCCTCGAGTCCTATAACCCGGACTACATCTCCGTCACCAGCTCACGGAACTCCGGCTGGCTGGAGGGTACCGCGGAGTTCATCGCGAAGATCTCCGCCCGCACCCGGATCCCCACCCTCGCCCACCTGGCGTGCACCGCCGGGAACCGCGATGAGCTCATCGGCTGGATCAACCGGCTCATGGACTCCGGCGTGCGCGGCCTGCTGGCCCTGCGCGGCGACTACGCCGAGGGCCAGACCGCCATGCTGGAGGGCCACCTCCCGCACGCCACCGACCTGATCAGCCTCATCCGCTCGATGGAGAACGAGCAGCGCGCCCGCTTCGGCGCCGGCCGGCTCGCCATCGGCGTGGCCGCCTACCCGAGCGGCCATGAGGAATCCGCCAGCCGGGACGAGGACATCGACGTCCTCCTGGCCAAGCAGCGCCTGGGCGCGGACTTCGCCATCACGCAGCTCTTCTTCGACGCGGAGGACTATCTCCGCTTCGCGGAGAGAGCCCGCCTGGCGGGGGTACGTATCCCGCTCATACCGGGAATCATGCCCATGACGAGCGTCGCGAGACTGCGCCGAATGGGCCAGCTCTCCGGACTCAACGTCCCCGACCGGCTGATCCGCCGGCTGGAGACCGCGGGACCGGAGGGCGAGTACCAGACGGGCCTCGACCTCACAGCCGAGCTCGCGCAGACCATCCTGGCCGCCGGTGCCGGTGGGATGCACGTGTACACGTTCAACCGGCCAGACACCACCACAGAACTGCTGGACCGCATCGGCATCTCACCCCGGACCATCGCCTAGCGCGGTTCAGCTTCTCCTCATTACCTGCGAAATTTCTCGAAAGGCCTCCTTTCCATGTCTTCTTTCCCCACCTTCACTATCGAGGGTTACCCCCGTGTCGGCGCCAACCGTGAGCTGAAGAAGGCCCTCGAGTCCTTCTGGGCCGGCCGCATCGACGAGGAGACCTTCACCTCCTCCGCGCACTCCATCCGCCTGGAGAACTACGCCCGTCTGCGTGACCTGGGCCTCGACGCCGACTACGCCATCCCGGCCGACGTCGCCCTCTACGATCACGTGCTGGAGACCGCACTGACCGTCGGCCTCATCGGCGGCGCGGCCGAGGAGATCGACCTCACCGAGTACTTCGCCCTGGCCCGCGGCAACGCCGAGCGTTCCCCCCTCGAGATGACCAAGTGGTTCGACACCAACTACCACTACCTGGTCCCCGAGGTTGCCGACGCCGGCACCTTCACCCCGCGCCCGCAGCGCATCCTCGACATCGTCGCCGAGGCGAAGGCCGCCGGTCACCTCGTCCGTCCCTTCCTCGTCGGCCCGGTCACCCTGCTGGCCAAGTCCAAGCCGGTCGAGGGCGCGGGCAACCCGCTTGAGCGCCTGGCTGAACTCACCGAGGCCTACAAGACCGTCCTCGCCGCCCTGAAGGAGGCCGGTGTCGAGTGGGTCCAGCTGACCGAGCCGGCCCTGGTCTCTGACCTGACCATCGCCACCGACGAGGAGCTGGCGCAGCACGCCGCCACCACCTACGCCGAGATCCTGGGTGAGACCAACCGACCGCAGGTCTTCCTCTCCACCCCCTACGGCTCCCTGCGTGCCGGCCTGCAGGCACTGGCCCAGGCCGGTCCGGAGGCCCTGCAGGTCGACCTGGCCCCGGCCACCCTCGCCGCCGATGCGGGTTACGCCACCCGTGTCGCCGAGGCCGTGAAGGCCGCGGACAAGGGCACCACCCTGGTTGCCGGTGTCATCGACGGCCGCAACGTCTGGGCAGCTGACCTTCGTGAGCGCCTCGCGGTGCTGGAGGAGCTGAAGGATGCGGGCGTCGAGAAGCTCACCGTCTCCTCCTCCGTCTCCCTGCTGCACGTGCCGCACACCGTCGCCGCCGAAACCTCCCTGCCCGTCGACGTCGCCGGCTGGCTCTCCTTCGCCGACGAGAAGATCGGTGAGGCCGGGGCCCTGGCTGCGGCACTGGCCGGCGGCACCGTCGCCGCCGCCGAGGACTTCGCCCGCTCCGACCGCGCGGTGCGCACCCGCCGTGAGTCCGCACGCACCCACAACGAGGCCGTCCAGGCCCGCGTCGCGGCACTCCCGGAGGGCCAGGTCGCCCGCCAGCCGGAGTTCGCCGCCCGCATCGAGGCCCAGAAGGCCCTCAACCTGCCGAAGCTGCCGACCACCACCATCGGCTCCTTCCCGCAGACCGCCGAGATCCGCAAGGCACGCGCCGACCACCGCACCGGCGCCCTCAACGACGAGCAGTACACCGAGGCACTGAAGAACGAGGTGAAGTCCGTCATCGAGCTGCAGGAACGCCTGGGTATCGACGTCCTCGTCCACGGCGAGCCTGAGCGCAACGACATGGTCCAGTACTTCGCCGAGCTTCTCGACGGCTTCGTGGTCACCGAGAACGGCTGGGTCCAGTCCTACGGCTCCCGCTGCACCCGTCCGCCGATCGTCATCGGCGACGTCTCCCGCCCGGAGGCCATGACCGTCGCGTGGGCGAAGTACGCCCAGTCCCTGTCCGGGAAGCACGTCAAGGGCATGCTCACCGGACCGGTGACCATCCTGGCCTGGTCGTTCGTGCGTGATGACGTCCCGCTGTCCGTCTCCGCCGATCAGATCGGTGTGGCGCTGGCAGACGAGGTCTCCGATCTCGAGGAGGCAGGCATCCAGATCATCCAGATCGACGAGCCCGCCCTGCGCGAGCTGCTGCCCCTGCGTGCCGATGCCCGCCCCGAGTACCTCGACTGGGCCGTGCGCTCCTTCCGCCTGGTTTCCCTGGATGCGGCACCGACCACCCAGATCCACACCCACCTGTGCTACTCGGAGTTCGGCCAGATCATCGACGCCGTCGCCGCCCTCGACGCCGACGTCACCTCCATCGAGGCCGCCCGCTCCCGCATGGAGCTGCTCGAGGACCTCGAGGACTCCTTCCACTCCGAGATCGGCCCCGGCATCTGGGACATCCACTCCCCGCGCGTGCCCTCTGTCGGTGAGCTCACCGAGCTGATCAAGGCCGCCCTGGTCAACGTGCCCACCGAGCGCCTCTGGGTCAACCCGGACTGCGGCCTGAAGACCCGCGGTTACGCCGAGACCGAGCAGTCCCTGCGCAACATGGTCCTTGCCCGCGACCTCGTGGTCGAGACCCTCTAAACCGCTCTCCCGCTCCGAGGGCAGCGCGCTCAGCCGGTCGGCTGAGCGCGCTGCTTTTCCATTTCCCCGTCCCACCTGATTCCGGCGATCCATAAGAGTATGCTTATGGCCTACATCACACCCTGGCCGCCGAATCGAGAATCAGCGTGAATACCACCATCCCTGAGACCCAGACCCTGATCGACTACTGCGAGAAGCAGTTGGGGGACCCCATCCTGTGGCGGACCCCGGCGGGTTACCCCGACAGCCTGGCGATGTGCCTCATTGATGCGCTTTATTCGCCCGGCTCCAGTTACAAGTCGGTGGTCGGTGTGATGCTGCGCTACCGGGTCCGCCACCCCTACGGGGGCGAGCACGGGGCGGAGAACCTGCTCCAGTCGATCACCGAGGCCAATGGGCCGCGGCTGTGGGCGGAGGCCGTGACGCGCAACGTCGATCCCGCCGAGACCAGTTCGGGCGTGGAGCTGAAGAGCAGGATTATCCAGCAGGGGGCACGGTTGATGATCGATCTGGGCCTCGGCACCGTGGATGACCTGCATCGAGTGGTGGCAGACAATCCCCGGGACAATCCGGTACGCACCGGTTGGCTGGAGTTGGAGAGCCAGAGCGCCGGGATCACCTACGACTATCTGCTGATGCTCGCCGGGCTGCCTGCATCCACCCCCGACTGGATGGTGCTGCGTTTTCTGGCGGAACTGCTGGGTCAGGACACCGGCATCTCCCTGCCCGCGGCACACAATCTACTCCGGCAGACAGCCAGTCGTCTGGAGATCGACCCCGGGTGTCTGCACCACATCATCTGGCGGGCGGTGGCCGGGCTGGAACTGCGCGATCTGCCTGAGGACATGCCCACGGTGGCCGGTAAGTAGCCTGCCGGCCCCGCACGGGCGCGTAGGTTTCGCTACGATGTCCCACATGACCAACAAGACCGCTACCGCGACGCTGCACACCAACCGCGGCGACATCGTCATCGAGCTCTTCGGCAACCACGCACCGGTGACCGTCGACAACTTCGTCGGCCTGGCCCAGGGCACGAAGGACTACTCCACCGAGAACGCCAAGGGCGAGAAGACCGGCCCGTTCTACGACGGAGCCGTCTTCCACCGCGTCATCAACGGCTTCATGATCCAGGGCGGCGACCCGACCGGCACCGGCCGTGGTGGCCCGGGCTACAACTTCGCCGACGAGTTCCACCCGGAGCTGGGCTTCGACCGCCCCTACCTGCTGGCCATGGCCAACGCCGGCCCGGGCACCAACGGCTCCCAGTTCTTCATCACCGTCGGCCCGACCCCGCACCTGAACAACCATCACACCATCTTCGGTGAGGTCACCGACGCGGAGTCCCAGAAGGTCGTCGACGCGATCGCCACCACCGGCACCGACCGCATGGACCGCCCGGTTGAGCCGGTCGTCATCGAGTCCATCACCATCGCCTGACCCAGTCTTCCCGCAAGGCCCGCCCCCGTTGTCCAGCAACGGCGGCGGGCCTTCCCCTTTCCCCAGGAGTTCCTCCCCGTGACCATCCTGCGCCGGTGGTGGCATGACGTCCCCGCCACCACCCTGTTCACCCTCGTGGCCGTTGCGGTCTACGCGATCACCGCCCTGCAGTCCCGCTCCCTGATGTACAACCTCTCCGGCTCCTCCCTCGGCGACAGCTGGCTCCTCTACGGGCCCGAGGTCTCCGCAGGCGGACTGGACCGGCTCCGGGCCCTGGGTGCGGTCTTCCTTCACATCGACCTGGGGCACGTGGCCATCAACGGCTTTCTGCTGCTGCTCATCGGCCGGGAGATCGAGCGCTTTGCCGGGACCGCGTTATACGCCGCAGCCTTCCTCGCCGGTGGGATCGGGGCCTCCGCGACCGTGCTGTGGCTGGACTGGTCCACCCCCACCGCAGGGGCTTCCGGGGCGATCTTCGCCCTCATGGTCCTGCTCGTCGGCATCACCCGCGTCCGGGGTGGGGACCTGCGCGCCCCCATGATCCTCATCCTGGTCAATGTGGTCTACACCTTCATCGCCCCGAATGTCTCCCTGTGGGGGCATCTCGGTGGCCTGTTCTTCGGCCTGCTGATGGTCTTCTTCCTGGTCCAACCTCAGCCCCGGGTGCGCTGGGCGGGTGTCCTCGGTGTGTTTGTCCTCGCCTGTGTGCTGGTGCTGCTTGTGTAAATTGTGGGTAAAAAGTTATCCACAGGCTGTGGATCAATCTGTGGATATTGTCACCGTCACACCTTGTCCTAAGTTGTCCCCAGCTTGTGGATAACTTTGTGGAGAGTTTTCCCCACCTGCGCAGATGTTCGATAAAATCACCGATATGGCAGGTCAGTGACATGTCTCCGAGCAGGGAAACGGCCATATTCTGGAAATTACAAGAATGTAACTATCCACAGTGTGGATAACATCTGTGGATGAATTCCGCCCCTGGGGGGCGGGAGATAATGCCCGGAGATTATCCACCGCCCTGGGGATAACTCGCGGGTTGTCCACATTCAGTCTGTTCTCCGGGCCACGGGGCCAAGTGGCGGGGATGGCAGCACTCCTCCGGAATAGCGCCCAGAGGCGCTCAGGCGACAGTGGGGGCGACCGCACCCGGCTGAAGGCAGCAGGATTTTTCTCTTGCTCATCCGCACAGAAAATCCTGTTCTCCCTGGTGAGGCTTTCAGGTTCCTGTGTGTTTCATGTGGGAAAAGTCACAGGTCCCTACCCGTGCCGCGACATAAGTGCATGTGCATGGATTCCGCTCCTAGGCTGGGCCGTGCACAACCAAGAACGAATATGAAGCATCCGCCGGAGACCGGTAGCCGCTCAAGGGCAGAGTCCCGGACGGATGGATCACCGAACGAAGGAGTGCAACAAATGGTCAACCGCAATATTCAGGATCTCACCCACGCCACCGCCTATGACAAGAACGGCGACAAGCTGGGCTCCGTCAAGCAGGTGTACGTCAATGACGCCACCGGTCAGCCCGACTTCGTGGAGGTGGGGCACGGTCTCTTCGGCATGAGCTCCAGCCTGGTGCCTCTCCGCGGCCACCAGCTCACCGGTGAGGAACTGCGCCTGAGCTTTACCAAGGACCGTATTCAGGACGCCCCCGACATCAACGATGACGCCCATCTCACTGATGAGGACCAGTCCCTCATCTACCGTCACTACGGCCTGGAGGGTGCCCAGAACACGGAGAACTACGACGCTGATCTCCGCGATTACGACCGCGATCGTCTGGTGGACCGCGAGGCCGCAGGTTTCGCCGGCGGCACCGACGTCACCACCGGCCGGCGCGACGATGTTGATGCCGACTCCTCCCTGACGCTCTCCGAGGAGCGCGTCAACGTGGACAAGGAGCGCGTCCAGACCGGCGCAGTCCGACTGCGCAAGTACGTCGTCCACGACACGGAGACCGTCGAGGTTCCGGTGGAGCGTGAGGAGGTCCGCATCGAGCGAACCCCGGTCGACAGTGACCGGGCCGTCCGTGGCGGCGACCTCGGTGAGGATGAAGCCTCCGTGACCCTCAGCGAGGAGCGCGTGAACGTCAACAAGGAGACCGTCCCGGTGGAGGAGGTCGGCCTGCACAAGGAGACCGTCCGCGAGGATGTCGCCCGCGAGGAGCTCGACGTCGATGGCGCCGTTGACGGTGACATCGAGGGTGACCCCACCCTCCGCCGCTGACCCGGTTCGACCCTTCTGATGATGACGGGGCCCTGTCCGACCATTCTGGTCGGGCAGGGCCCCGTCATCTACGTAGATCAGTGGTGTTAAAAAAATCCGATGAGTGGCACCCACGTATCCTGACCCGCAAGGAGAGCCACCGCCCGGAACCCTGTTATTCAACCCGCCGGGAAAATCCCCGGTTGAACAACACGCTGAATCTGGTGGAGCCACCCAAGAGTCACGATGCCAGGCGGGTCACATGGTCCTTCGGAGAGGTCAAGGAGGAGATCAGACCTCGACCATCTCCTGCTCCCGCTTCTGATAGCGGGGTGAGGTACGGAGAACAGCGTACTTCTCCTGCTCCTCCTGTTCGCCAATTCCGAGCGGGCGGCCGGGCTTGTCCTGAAGGACCAGGGCGGCGGCGGTACCGATGAGGAACATGATCGACAGGTAAGTGGAGACCGCCAGGGTAGTTCCGGTGGCGCTGAGCAGGGCCTGGGCGATCAGGGGTGCGAAGGCGCCGCCGAGGATGGCGCCGAGGGCGTAGGAGATGGATACTCCCGAGAACCGGACATTGGCGGGGAACAGCTCGGCGTACCAGGAGGCCTGCGGGCCGTAGGTCAGACCAAGGCCGATGGCGAATAAGCTCAGTCCCAAGGTGAGCATCCAGATATTGCCGGTATTGACCAGGAGGAAGAGAGGGAAGGCCATGGTCAACAACCAGGCGTAACCGATGAGGAAGGTCTTGCGGCGCCCGATGGCGTCGCTGAGGAAACCGGCGGCCAGGGTGGCGACGAACCAGACGGCGGCGGAGGCGGTGACGGCAAGCAGAACCTCGGTCCGGTCGAGACCGACCGGCCCCTCCGGGTTGGTGGAATAAGCGGTGATGAAACCACCGGTGGTCATGTATCCGCCGGCGTTATTGCCTGCGAAGAGCAGGGCGGACACGATGATCAGCGGCCAATGGAAGCGGAAGAGCTTGGCCACCGGTGCCGAGGTCTGCTCCTTACGTTCTGCGATTTCCTGGAACACGGGGGATTCATCCACTGAACGTCGGATGAAGTGGCCGATGAGCACGAGGACGAAGCTCAGGAGGAAGGGCACACGCCACCCCCACTCGAGGAAGGCATCACCCGGAGTGATCACCCCTGTCATCAGGGCAAAGACACCAGCTGCCAGGAGCATGCCGAGGGGAACACCCAGCTGCGGATAGGTGCCCGCCAGTCCGCGGCGGTGGGCGGGGGCGTGTTCGACGGCCATCAGGGCCGCCCCGCCCCACTCACCGCCAGCGGAGATGCCCTGCAGGATGCGCAGCAACACCAGGAGAAGAGGGGCCGCCACCCCGATGGTGGCGTAGGTGGGCAGCAGGCCGATCATCGTCGTGGCCACGCCCATCAGTATGAGAGTCGCTACGAGCACGGCACGGCGGCCTACCCGGTCACCCAGGTGGCCGGCGAGGAAGGCCCCCAACGGACGGAAAAGGAAACTGATCCCGACGGAAGCGAAAGAGAGGATGAGCCCGACCTGTTGGCCGGCAGGCTCGAACATGAGGTGTGTGAAGACGAGGCCAGCGGCCTGGGCGTAGATGAAGAAATCGTACCATTCGACGGTGGTGCCGGCGATGGTGGCGAAGGCGACGCGGCGCTGACTGACAGGCTTCGCACTGGTTTCCGCTACTGCAACGGTCGGGGTGGGTTGAAGCACAGACATGGCGGGCTCCTCGGGGAGGCATGGGGGAAGTGGCCGACGGCGGTGCTTTTCAGGCAGTTCGGAGCACACGCGCCACAGGCAGGCTGTCGATGGTGGAGGACCGTGCTAATCACGGCTCTGGGGGAAATTTCGAGAAGGGACGGAATTTCTAGGCGGGGACGAGCACCCGGCGGGAGTGTTGTTTGAGGCAGAAGCCAGGAACAGAGGCCTCAGCCACCGTCACCGGAACGGGCTGGGTGAGAAGCTTGCGGGCGGCCATGTGCTCGCCCGGTGAATTCACCGACTCGACAGCTGCCAGCTTGCCGTCGGAGGTGAAACGGAGCACGGAAAACTTACCCGATGCAGGATTGCCCAACACCAGGTTGTCGGTGGAATCCGGGCCACTCACACCCGCGATCTGCAGTTTGAAAGCCCCCTGGTGGGACCAGAACCACGGCAACGCCCCGTAGGCGGTCAGGGGTGCTCCGCTGTGGGAGGCGATGAGGTTCCGGGCCAGGAGACGTCCCTGGTCGGTGGCGTTCTGCACGGATTCGATGCGGGTGCGGGCACCACCTGGCCCTGTGGGGAGGGTGGCGCAGTCACCCAGCGCCCAGACGCCGGGGCAGGAGGTGCGGAGGAACTCGTCCACGATCACCCCGTTGTGGACGTCAATGCCGGTGTCGGAGAGCATTTCCACGTTGGCGACAGCACCGATGCCCACGACCACTACATCGGCGTCGTAACGTCGTCCCTTGTCGGAGATCACGCGTCGGACGCGTCCACCGCTGCCCTGGAATTCGACGGCCGACTCCGCGTCACACAGATCGACCCCGTTGTCCCGGTGGCAGCCGGCGAACCAGTCGGACATGACGGGGCTGACGGCGCGGGCCATCGGGGGAGCCGCTCCTGCCAGGACCGTGACGTCAATGCCCCGGCCCCGGGCCACGGCCGCGATCTCCAGACCGATGAAACCGGCCCCGACAACGACCATCGTCCGGGCGTTCATCAGGTCCTCGCGCAGTGCGTGGGAGTCCTCGATGGTGCGGAGGGTATGAACGCCGGCGAGATGTGTGCCGGGCACCGGCAGTTGGCGCGCCCGTGTGCCGGTTGCGATGATCAGGTCGGTGTAATCCAGATAACCACCCGTGGCCAGGTGAATCCGTCTCCGGTCAGGTTCGATCGATAGGGCGGCTGTACCGCGGCGCAGGTCGATGTGGTTGTCGGTGAAGAACGACTCGGCGCGCAGCGGCAGAGCTTCCGGCATTTCTGAGGCTGCGCGGGCATCCAGGAAATCCTTGGACAACTGGGGGCGTTGATACGGCAGGACGGTCTCGTCCGAAAGCATTGTGAGCCGTCCGCGGTAACCCTCGGCGCGGAGCGAATCAGCTGCCTGGATCCCCGCCTGACCGGCACCGATGATAACGGTGTGATGCAGTGACATGATGGAAGACCTCGCGTTCTATACCTGGGTGGCGGGGACGTCGACCTCGATACGGTCGAGTGGGCCCCCGGCCGTGATCTGACAGCCCAGCCGGCTGCGTCGCTCATCCCGTTCCGAGGAGGTGACCTCAAGCATCTCCTCCTCATCCTCGGACATGTCCGGTAGCTGGTCGACGTATTCATCGTGGACGTAGACGTGGCACGTGGCACACATCGCCTGCCCGCCGCACTCACCGACAATGCCGGTTACCCCGTTGGACAGGGCCGCACGCATCACAGAGGTTTCTGGGTCGGTCTCGATGTCACGGCGGGTGCCGTCGGTGAGGTTAAAGGTGATGGTGGACATGGAATTTCCTCATTTCTGTTGGAGTGTCTGGGGTTTAGGTATTCCAGATGAGCGGGAGGCTGAGCATCCCGCGGAAGACCCATCCGCCTTCAACCGCCTCATTGGCAGGGTCGAGCGCCAGGCCGTCAAATTCGCGGAACAGCTGGGGCACCGCGATCTGGGCGACCATCGCCTTGGCTATCCACGCACCGGCGCAGAAATGGATGCCGGAGCCGAACCCGAGATGGGGCAGCTTTTCCCGGAAGATGTTGAAGGACTCGGGGTCCTCGAACTGGCCGGGATCGCGGTTGGCGGCACCGACATTGACACCGAGCCGAGAGCCCGCCTTCAGATGCACCCCCTGCAACTCGACGTCCTTGACCACCTGACGGGAGTACATGCCGATGGGGGCGACCCATCGGACGGCCTCATCGAAGGCGGGCAGCCACAACGACTTGTCGCGGCGGACCGCCTCAGCCTGCTCCGGGTTGGACAGCAGGGCCCAGGCCAGGGTGCCGATGACATCGCGCGGTTCGTTGAGTCCACCGCCGATGGTCATCTTGAGATTGGCGCGGACGTTTGTCATCGGCATGCCGTATTCCAGCACCTGTGACAGAAGCGTGTGGTTCGGATTGGCCTTCAGGCGCGGGAGCATTTCATCGATGGCGGCGTCCACCTCGTCGTAGGCGCGCTCGCTGCGGGCCCAGACCTCCGGATCATCGGCGTAGTTTCCGGTGCCGTCGATGAGCGCCTGGCTCCACCGCTGCAGGTCCTCCTGAGTGATGTTCTCGAAGCCGAGGATGGCACGCAGGTTCTCGGCGGCCAGGGGAGCGGCGAATTCGGTGTGGAGGTCCGCGCCGGGCCCCAGGGAGCGGTAATGCTTCAGGTAGTGGTCGGTGTTCTCCTGGAAGATTCCGGTCCAGATGCTCTTGATCGCTTTGGGCTTGAGCACGTTTCCGTAGCCGCGGCGATCGTCGGCATGCTCCGGGTCGTCCTTGCGGAGCATCGAGTGCCCCATGGCCCGCTTCATCAGCGAACCCTGTTCATCCGCGGTGAAGTTCTCGGTATCGTGGTCAATCTCGTGACAGGCGTCGTAGCTGACGACCAGGTACCGGTTGATGGCAGGTACCCAGTGCACGGGCGCCTCCTCCCGCAGGCGGCGGTAGATCGGGTACGGATCGTGGTAGAGCTCCGGGATGGTGACCCAGTCAGCGACGGGAGCCTCCATCGCGGTGGTGTTGAGAGCGGCAGTGGTCATGGGCCCGCCTTTCTGTGATTTGTGTGGTGATGTGAACGTATTGTGACTTGTCGCATATAGTTGGGTCAAGCGTATTATTTCGTTCAACTTCCACGGAAAAATAGAGGAATGGACTTATGTCGATCCCGTTCACCTTTCGACAGTTGGAGGCCTTCATAGCCGTGTCCCGTGCGGGGAGTATCACCGGTGCGGCCGACGACCTGCTGAGCTCACCGTCCGCAGTCTCGGCCGCCATCACGGAACTGGAGCGTGGGCTCGGCGTCACCCTGTTCGAACGCAAGCGCTCCAAAGGAGTTCTTCTGACCACCCACGGGGAGCATCTGAAGACCTTTGCCTCAACACTGCTCGAGGGGGCCGCCGCGGCCGCTTCCGCAGTGGCGGAGACCGACCAGGAGATCCAGGGAACGATCCGCCTGGGGAGCTACTCCTCGCTGTCGGCGACCCTGCTGCCGATCCTCCTCGCCGAGTTCTCCCGGGACCACCCCCAGGTCTTGTTCGAACTTCCCGGCGGCAACCAGGACGAGCTGAGACAGATGCTCGACAAGGGTGAGATCGACGTTGCCCTGACCTACAACCGTTTCCTGACCCCCGACGTGAATTTCCGTAGGATTCAACGTCGCCACCCCTACGTCCTCCTGGCCAGAGATCATCCACGTGCGGGGCAGAGCAGCGTCACGCTCGCTGAACTACAGGACGAGAATTTCATCCTGCTGGACCTCTACCCCAGCCGGGAGAACACCCTCAGCTGGTTCGAGGAGGCCAATATCCGGCCCCGGATCAAATGGGTCACCAAGGAGGCGGCCCTGGCGCGCGGCCTTGTGGGTCGCGGCCTCGGGTACACCATCCTGCTGCAGCCCTACGGGCACAACTACACCGTGGACGGATCCGAGGTGGTCCCCCTGCCTCTGGAACCCCGGCCGTCCCCCATCGACGTCTTCGTCGTGTGGCGCACCCTCCCCTCCGGGGAACCACTCAGGATCCGGAAGTTCGTCGACCACATCTCCGCGTCGACGGAGCACTTCCCGGAGATGACGAAAGGCGGGGAAGTGCGAGACGGGTGAGGATGATCAACGCGCCCCTACTCACCGCGGAGATCAGTCACTCACCGAAAACCGATCGGTGGATTGAGGTTGAGGGCAATCGTGCCCACGGGATATTCAGCTGTGCTGAAGACCTGTGAAGTTGGTGACTACGGAAGAATCTCGACAAATTGCACTCTGAATGGTGGACACCGGCATCGGCCGCCGCGTGGAAGAGGCCGCTGGTGCGGATACCGCGGTTGTCGGCAGGGTGGCTGAGGGAGGTTCCTGCGGCGGTTATGTCACGAGTCTGCTGCTGTCCGCGGAGAGCCTGGGCATCGCTGCGGTGCCCCAGGCAGCGATCGCGATGTACCCGGATATCATCCGCCGCGAACTCGGTCTCGGGGAGGAGCGGAAGATCGTGTGCGGTGTCGCCTTCGGCTACAGGGACACGGGCCATCCGGTGAACTCATTCAGGACGACCCGGGCCGACATCGCCGATGTGGTCGAGTGGTACTCCTGACAACCGGGGAACGTTAACGCCAGCCCATGGTCATGAGCAGGCCGAGGACGAAGAGGCCGAAGCCGAGGCCGTAGTTCCAGGCGCCGAGGTCGACCATGAAGGGCACCTGGGGGCCGACGAGGTAGTTGATGATCAGCCACGCAAGTCCCGCGAGCATCAGCCCGAACATGACGACCTTGTACCAGAGCGGGGTGCCGCCGGTGTTGATCTTCACCGGTGCGCGGTTGGTGGAGGAGGTCGCGTGGGCGAGGGGGCTCTTGGTGATCTTTGCCTTGGGCATCGTGTCGGCCTTTCCGTGGAGTGTCAGGTTCAGGTTAGCAGCAGCTCAGCGTCCGTTGAGGACTATGCGCCGGGGACGAGGACACCGACATCGAACTCCCAGTAGCGGACGGTGATGTCCTGGTTACTGCGGATGCGGGTGCCTTCGGCGGGCTCGGAGACGGCGATGAGGCCGGTGTCGAGAAGCGCGCCCGTGGCCACGGGATCCCCGGTGATCAGGCGGCCGGTCCAGCCCTGCTCACGCAGGTAGTCCAGGGCCTTGGACTCATCAAGTCTGGTGATGTCGGGCATGGTCAGTGCCAGGCCGGCGGAGACCTGCAGGGTGATGGTGGTACCGCGGGGGACCTCGGTGCCTTCGTCGCTGACGGAGACGACGCTGCCCTCGGGTTCCGCGGAGTCGACCATGCTCACCCGGGAGGTCAGTCCCAGGCTGCTGAGGGTGGCCTCGGCCTGGCCGATCTGCATGCCGGTCAGCGCGGGTACGCGGATGAGGGCGGGGCCGGTGGAGACGGTGATGGTCACCCGCGAGCCCTTGGAGATCTGTGAGCCGGCAGGTGGGTTCTGGTCCGTGATCTGCCCGGTGGGGACAGTCTCGGAGACCTCCTCCTCGACGTGCTGCTCGAGCAGGAGATCCGC
Organism: Corynebacterium hylobatis; assembly: GCF_003955685.1. GTDB lineage: Bacteria > Actinomycetota > Actinomycetes > Mycobacteriales > Mycobacteriaceae > Corynebacterium > Corynebacterium hylobatis. The sequence goes on along the minus strand of NZ_RXHJ01000014.1, from coordinate 16,557 downwards.
CTCGGTCAGGGCGTCGGCGGCCTCCTGCGGGGTCAAGCCGATGAGGTCGGGCACATCGGTTATCTCGAGGCCGCTGGACACGGTCAGCGTGACGGTGGTGCCCCTCTGCAGCTGGGAACCGGCGGTGGGGTTGGTGCGGATGACCTCACCGCGGGTGACGTCGGGGGAGGGTTCCTCGTTGATGTCGACACGCAGTTCCAGCTCCTCGAGCCGGGTGACCGCCTCCTGGCGGGGCAGGCCGGTGACATCCGGGACCGCGACGGTCTGCGATAACGTGCCGGCACCGCCGTTGCGCTGCATATCCCACACAAACGCGCCACCCACACCCACGGCGATGAGCGTGAGCAGCGCGGCGAGCCACACCATCCAGCGGTTGCTTCTCTGTGCCGCCCTCTCCCGGCGTGCGGGCACAGCGGCGGTCAGGGTGGTGGGGGTGTCCTCGGATTCCTCGGCCGGTTCCACGGTGGTGATGTGGTGGCGGGCGGCGTCAGTGACCGCGTTGCGGGCCAGTTTGCGCAGGTCATCGCCCATGGCTGCGGCCGACTGGTAGCGGTCGGCGGGGTGTTTGGCCATGGCGGTGAGCACCACGGCGTCGACGTTGACTGCTGCGGTGGGGGAGAGGGGCGTGCTGATCAGTGAGGAGGGGGCGTCCGGCTCCTCCTGGACATGCTGGTAGGCGACGGCGAAGGGGGTCTCCCCCTCGAAGGGCGGTCGGCTGGTCAGCAGTTCGTAGAGGACACAGCCCAGGGCGTAGACATCGGAACGGCCGTCGGCGGCCTTGCCCCGCGCCTGCTCCGGGGAAAGGTACTGGGCGGTGCCGATGACCGCGGAGGTCTGCGTCATCGCGGAGGTGGAGTCGTCGAGCGCGCGGGCGATGCCGAAGTCCATCACCTTCACCTCACCGGTGTTGGTGATCATGATGTTCGCGGGCTTGACGTCGCGGTGGATGATGCCCGCGTCGTGGCTGACCTGCAGCGCCTCGGAGACGGGGATGAGGATCTCCGCCGCCCGGGCCGGCTCGAGGGGTCCCTCCTCCCGGATGATGTCGCGCAGGGTGCGGCCGTGGACGCGTTCCATGACGATGTAGGGCACGTCGGTGCCGTCCATGTCCGTCTCACCCGTGTCGTAGACGGCGACGATCGCCGGGTGGTTCAGTCGACCGGAGTTCTGCGCTTCCCGGCGGAAACGCTCCCGGAAGCTGATGTCGCGGGCGAGTTCGGGGCGGAGCATCTTCACGGCCACGTCACGGCCGATGAGGGTGTCCTGGGCGGCGTACACCTCGGACATGCCGCCGGAACCGATGACCTCGGCGAGCTGGTAGCGGTTGCTGAGCAGGGTCACTACGTTTCTCCGTTGGTCAGGAACGCCGGGCTGCCTGCGGACTCATCGTCCTCGGCCGGGGATGCGTCGGCTGTCGTGGGTGGTGCCTGGGTCGGCGTGGGAACTGCGGGCGTGGGCGTCGGGGTCGGTGCGACCGTCGGTGTGGGCGTCGGAGTTGCGGTCGGCGTGGGCGTCGCTGTGCCGGTCGGTCCGGGCGAGGAGGTCGGGGTCGGGGCCACTGTGGTGGGTGGGACCCCCTCGGTGACCGTCGGCTGCGGGCGGGGCGCCGGCTGCGGGACAGGAGCAGGCACGGTGGGGGTCACCCACTCGGTGACGACCTCCTGGGTGGTGGTCGCCGTGGTCGTCGGATCCGGGTCGGTCCCCTCATCCCCGCCGAAGAGGCCGGCCTGCCAGGCGAGGAAGGCCGCGCCGCCACCCAGAGCGGCGATGAGCAGGGCGATGACGAGCCCGGTGCGGAAACCCCCGCCCCCGCCCCCGGTTCCGGCACCGGCACCGGTCCCGCGGGTCGGGGTGGAACGGACAGCGGGGTGCGGCGGGATGGTCTGCGGGGCGGCGGCTGCGCCTGTGCCCGGGGCTGCCGTCGCGGGGCGCAGGGTCGTCGGGTGGGCGGTGGCCCCCAGCATGCGGGTCGACTCGGTGGGCGTGGGCTCGGGCGCCTGCCGGGTCATCGCCGCGGACTTCGGCTGCGGCGGGCGCTGGCCCAGACGCACTGCGGAGACGGCCAGGGCCATCTCGTTGCCGTCGGCGAAGCGCTGGCCGGGGTCCTTGCGCAGGGCGATACCGATGAGCTCCCGGGTCTGGGCGCTGACGGTCGTGGACAAGGCCGGCGGGGCCTGGCTGATGTGGGCCAGTGCCACAGAGACGGAGGAGTCACCGGTGAAGGGGCGGCGGCCGGCGAGCATCTCGTAACCGACGACGCCGAGCGAGTAGATGTCGCTGGTGGCGGTGACCTCCCGGCCCTGGGCCTGCTCCGGGGAGACGTACTGGGCGGTGCCCACGACCATGCCGGTGCGCGTGAGCGGCACCGCGGCGGCGGCCTTGGCGATGCCGAAGTCCGTGATCTTGACCTGCCCGTTCTGGGTGATCATGAGGTTGCCGGGCTTGATGTCGCGGTGGACCAGGTCCATGCGGTGGATGACGGACAGTCCGTGGGCGGACTGCTCGAGGACGTCGAGGGCCAGTTCCTCATCGAGGGTCTCCTCGCGGGCGAGCATGTCGGCCAGTGATTCACCGCGGATATACTCCATGACGATGAAGCAGAAGGTGTGGCCTGCCGGGTCAGGGACCTCGCGGTAGTCGTAGGTGCGCACGACGTTGTCGGAGTCGATCAGTTCGGCGGTCTCCGCCTCGTTGCGGAATCGGTCGAGAAATTCGCGGTTGTCGGAGAACTCCGGGCGCAGGACCTTGACCGCCACCTCCCGGTCGTTGCGGACGTCATCGGCCAGCCACACGGTGGACATGCCGCCGTGGCCGATGATCCACTGCAGGACATAGTCCTCGCCGACCAGTTCCTGGAGCCGCTCGCGGCCTGCCGTGTCACTCATCATGCACCCCCCGCGGCGTCGAGAACAGCGCGCCCGACCGGCGAGGCCACCTGGCCGCCGGTGGCGCCGCGGCCGTAACCGCCGCCGTCCTTGACCACCACGGCCACGGCCACATCCTGGTCGGGCAGGTAGGCCACGTACCAGGTGTGCGGCGGGGTGCCGTCGGCGCCGTGCTCGGCGGTACCCGTCTTGGAGGCGATACCCGCCCGCCCGCCGGAGGTGTTGCGCTCGGAGGCGAGCATGAGCTGCTCGAGCTGGCCGGCGACCTCCGGGGAGATGGCCTGGGTGATCTCGTTCGGCTCAGAGCTGCGCAGCTCCTCCAGATCACTGCCGGTGATCCGGTCAACGACGTAGGGCTCCATCCGGCGCCCGTCATTGGCGACGGTCGCGGCCATCACCGCGGCCTGCAGCGCCGACATGGTCACGTCGCGCTGGCCGATGGAGGTCTGGCCGAGGGCGGCGGCATCCGGGATGTCACCGAGGCTGCCCGGGGAGGTGGGCAGGCCGAGGTCGTAGTCCTCGCCGATGCCGAAGGCCTCGGCGGCCGAACGCATCTCGTCGGTGCCGACGTCGATGGCCATCTCCACGAAGGCGGTGTTGCAGGACAGCTCGAAGGCGGTCTCCAGGGTGACGGATCCGCCGCCGGCGCAGGCCTGGCCCGCGTAGTTGGTTAGGGACGTGTTCGTGCCCGGCAGGGTGATCGACGGCGCGCCGGTCAGCGATGAGCCGGCGGAGTAGCCGTTGTTCAGGCCCGCGGCGGTGGTGATGATCTTGAAGATCGACCCCGGCGGCAGTGTCTCCTGGCTGGCGTGGTTGATCAGGGGGTTACCGGGATCCGAGTTCAGGGCCTCCCAGGTGGCATCAGCGGTGGACGGGTTGACCAGCGGGTTCGGGTCGAAACCGGGGGAGGAGGCCAGGGCCAGGACCGCGCCGCTGGAGGGGCGCATGGCGACGACCGCACCCTCGTAGTTGTTGGCCGTCAGCTGCTGGTGGGCGACCTCCTGCATCCGCGGGTCGATGGTGAGCTCCAGGTTCGCGCCGGCGGTGTCCCGGCCGGTGAGCACGTCCATCCAGCGGGAGGCGAACAGCGAGGAGTCGGTGCCGTTGAGCACCCCGTTGTAGGAGGACTCCAGTCCGGAGGCACCGTAGCGGTCGGAGAGGAAACCGGTCACCGAGCCGAAGGCGGCAGGGTTCTCGGAGGGGTAGGAACGCTGGTAGAGGCCTTCCTCATCGGCGGCGGAGGAGGCCAGCACCATGCCGCCGGCCGAGATCTGCCCGCGCGGGGTGGACTTGAGCTCGTAGAAACCACGCTGGTTGAGCGGGTTGCTGGCGTACTCCTCCTCGCGGAAGGCGTGGATGATGGTGAGGTTGACCAGCAGGACCAGGGTGAGGAGGAGGGCGAAGATGGAGACGAAACGGATGGAACGATTCATCGCGTGACTCCCGGTTCAGGCTGGGAGGGGAACAGACCGGTGCCGGAGGGCAGTTCGATGCCCGGGGCCTGCTCTGCCGGGCGGCGGGCGGAATGGGAGATCCGCAACAGCAGGCCCAACAGGATGTAGTTGGCCATGAGCGAGGAACCGCCGGCCGACATGAAGGGGGTGGTCAGGCCGGTCATCGGCATGAGCGCGGAGATGCCGGCGGTGACCACGAAGACCTGGATGGCGATGGTCAGCGACAGGCCGCCGGCGACGAGCTTGCCGTAGGAGTCGCGCACCTGCAGGGAGGCTCGGAATCCGCGGGCCACCAGCAGTGCGAAGAGAACGAGGACGGCGGCCAGGCCGATCAGGCCGAGCTCCTCACCGACGGCGGCGAGGATGAAGTCGGAGTGGGCGACGGGCACGATCTCCGGGTTGCCCTGGCCGATGCCGGTGCCGGTGACCCCGCCCCAGGACATGCCGAACAGGGCCTGGGAGAGCTGGTATCCGGTGGAGTCGTAGTTGGCCACGGGATCGAGGAAGTTGGTCACGCGCTCCTGGATCTTGTCCGAGACCTGGTACACGGCGGCGCCGCCGGCGGCGACCAGCGCCAGGCCGATGAGAAGCCAGGAACCCCGGCCGGTGGCCAGGTACATCATGCCCAGGACGGTGGTGAACAGCAGCAGCGCCGGGCCGAAGTCGTTGGAGACGGCCATGATGAGGATCGCGATGGCCCACACCGCCAGGATCGGCGCGAGGTCCCGCAGACGCGGGAAGTCGATGCCCAGGAAGCGGTAGCCGGCGACGGTGAACAGGGCACGCTTGGTCACCAGCAGCTGCGCGAAGAAGAGCAGCAGCAGGATCTTGGAGAACTCACCGGGCTGCACGGAGAACGGGCCGATGGAGATCCAGATGCGGGCGTCGGCGTTGATGGACGTCGGCCACACCAGGGGCAGGGCCAGCAGCACCAGGCCCACCACTCCCAGGAGGTAGGAGTACTTGGTCAGGACCTTGTGGTCCCGGATGGTCACCAGCACGCCGATGAGCAGCACGATGCCCACCAGCGTCCACATCACCTGCCGGCTGGCCATCGAGGTGCCGGTGGCCAGGTCGAGGCGGTGGATGGTCACCAGGCCGATGCCGTTGAGCAGGGCGGCGATGGGCAGCATGAGCTGGTCCGCCTGCGGGGCGAAGATGAGCAGCCCGATGTGCGCGACGGCGAAGACCACGATGAAGCCGCCGATGAGCCACAGCATGTCGGTGCTCAGGACGTTGCCCTGGCTCAGCTCCAGGCCGGCCAGCATCATGGTGAGGACGATCGCCGCGAGGATGAGCAGACTCAGCTCAGTGCGGCGGGAGAGGAAGCGGGACATCTAGGACACCTCCCGGCAGTTGATGCCCGGGCGGGAGAGATCCCCGCCGGTGGTTGCAGGATCCTCGCCTTCCGGCGGGTTCTCCCGGTCGATGCACACGGGCAGGGCCTGGTCAGCCAGGCGGCGCAGCTGCTGGGTGACCTCGTCGTAGGAGCCCGTGGCCAGTCCCGCGACGGAGTTGCGGGCTGATTCGGGCAGGGCCTGCAGGGTGAACGGTGAGCAGGTCTCGGTGCTGCCCACGTCGACCAGGCGGAGTGCACCTGCCTCGTTGAGGCAGGTCTCCTGGTAGGGGGAGTGCAGGTCACGGCCGAAGACGGAGAAGTTGACTCCACTCTCGATGACCAGACGGTCCTCCTCGTTCGTGGTGATGAAATAGGAGTTGTTGACGGCAGAGTACACCCACCAGCCACCGCCGACCAGGGCGATGAGCACCAGCAGGGTGACGATCAGTGCAGGGAGACGAAATCCGCCCCGGGGGGCGGCATCATCCGCCGTGCCGGCAGTCACCTCCTGTGCCCCGGAGGGCACCGCTTTCACTTCCCCCTCGGGGGTGATGGTCTTCGGTTGGCGCGACAGCAGTGCCGCGCGGCCGGCGGCGGTGTCCGGATGGGACTGCTCCTCCGGCTCCCCCATCAGGGCGCCCACGGTGACTGGCGTGGCGGGGAGTTCGGCCAGGGCGGCCTCGTCCAGCCGGTCGGTCTCCACGACGTCGGCGACGACGACGGTGATGTTGTCCGGGCCGCCGGAACGCAGCGCCAGCTCGATGAGCCGTTGTGCGGCGACGGTGGGTGTGCCCTCCACCAGCGTCTGGGCGATGGTGGAGGCCGTCACCGGGTCGGAGAGTCCGTCGCTGCACAGCAGGATGCGGTCGCCGGGGCGGGCGTCGATGTTCGCCAGCGTCGGCTGCACCGGCCGGCCTGTGTAGGCCTTGAGGATCAGGGACTTCTGCGGGTGGGAGGACACATCCTCCGGGTCGAGGCGGCCCTCGTCGACGAGCGACTGCACGAAGGTGTCGTCGACGGTGATCTGGCTGAGTTCACCGTCGCGCAACCGGTAACCGCGGGAATCACCGACGTGGATCAGGCCGAAGCCACGGCCGTTGAACATCAGGGCGGTCAGGGTGGTGCCCATGCCGTCGTGCTCCGGCTGCTGGTGGATCGCCTCGGCGATCTCCCGGTTTGCGTCATCGGCCACGCTGCCCAGCAGGGCGAGCATGTCGTTGTCGTCGGGGTCGGCGTCGAGGCGCTCGAGATGGGTGACCATCATCTGGCTGGCGATCTCACCGGCTGCGTGGCCACCCATGCCGTCGGCGATGATCAGCATGTTGGGGCCCGCATAGGCGGAGTCCTCGTTGTTGCCGCGGACCAGGCCGCGGTCGGAGAGCGCCGCATAATTCAGTCTCAGACTCACGGAACCAACCTCACTGTCGTCCGGCCGACCTTGATGTCGGAGCCAACGCCCACCTGTTCGGGCTGATCAATACGTGCGCCGTTGACGAAGGTGCCGTTACGGGAATCCAGGTCCTCCACGAACCAGTCGGAACCCCGCCGGAACAACCGCGCGTGGCGTGCCGAGGCGAAGTCATCACCCAACTGGAAATCGCTGTCGGGGGAACGACCCATCACCACCTCCTCCAGTGTGCCCACGGCCATGTGCGAGCCCTTCAGGGGGCCCTCCACCACAGCCAGCTGCTTCGCCGCTTCTCGACGCCCCGGGACCACCGTCCGGCGCGGAGCCGCCGGCGCGCTGGTCTGCACACCACCGGCGAGTTTGACGTCCCGGTACATGGCGCGCACCGCCATGAAGATGAAGAACCACAGGAGCAGCAGCAGGCCGATCCTGAAGATCTGCAGGACAATCGAATCCACTGCTACCTCCTGGCCGATGCACGGGTCGGATCCACGATCCGGACCTCAATATGCGAATGGCCGATCGTGATGACATCACCGTCGGCGAGCAGCCAGTTGTCCACCGGGGTGTCATTGACAGTGGTGCCGTTCGTCGACTGCAGGTCCGCCAGCACGGCGTCCTGCCCGTCCCACGTGATCTCCGCGTGCTGCCGGGACACACCCGTGTCGGGCAGCCGGAAATCGGCGTCGTTGGAACGACCGATGATGTTGGACCCGTCCTTCACCAGGAAGGTCCGGCTTGACCCGTCCTGCAGCAGCAGGGTGACCACCGGCTGTGTCGGTGCCTCGGTCACTTCGGTGGGGGCATCGTGCTCGGTCATGTTCTCCTCCTGAGGTGCGGGCTGGTCAGTACTGATGGCATCGAAACCGCTGTCATCCGACGGTGCGTCATCCCGGTAGGAGGACACCCGCAGCTGGCCCGTGTGCAGACCGGACTCCTCCGCGATGCGGACGAGCACCGGGCCGGTCACGTGCCAGCTGCGGTTACGGCAGTAGCGGGTCATCTGGTCGGCGAAGGCGCGCGGCAGATCCGGGTTCGCCTGCGAGAGGTTCTCCAGATCCTTCGAGGACACACCGACCAGATAGATGTTCGGGGCGGTGACCACCCCGTCTTCATCAACGAGGTTGTCCTCCGCCTCCTGTTTCAGCAACTCCTCGATCTCGGCGGGAACAACCTTCCCGCCGAAGATCAGCGCGAATCCGTTATCGAGACCGCGCTGCAGAGCACTGTCGAGCCTGGCAAAACGGGCCATGAGGGACATGACACGCGGCCTCCTTTCCAACAGACGGCAAACCAGCAATATGGCGCGGAGGACCACCCCCGCGCGCATGATGTGCACCATTATAGGGTCCGGATGGGTGGGAAACGTAGGCAGGAAAACCGACCAAGCGGTCCGAAACATCGGTTTTGGTGGGGTTTCCACCTTGTCTACGGGTGTTTCCGTCCGCCTGTCGGCCATGGAAATATGAGATGTGCTGCGGATTTGTCCTTTCCGTCCACCCCCTGTTATCTTAATTAAGTCCGCACAGCAGGACGGCACACGCCGTACAGCTGTAGCACCACCCGCCCGGGTGGCGGAATTGGCAGACGCGCTGGCTTCAGGTGCCAGTGTTCGCAAGAACGTGGGGGTTCAAGTCCCCCCCCGGGCACAACGTGCAGTTCTCGAACTGCGGCAGCCGGAGGTCACAAACTCGAAAGAGTATGTGACCTCCGGTTTTGTCTGTTTTCGGCACCCGGGGGCCATGAAATGTGCTTTGGGGGAGTTTCGGGCGCAAGTTCTGGTTTCAGGCTGTCTCCAGTCACTTTGGAGGAGTTTAGATTATCTCGCCTTTTATATCGACCTTTATTGTTCAACGCAGCCACGTGGGGTCCGTCACCCTTTACCAACAGTCGTTAAGAGGGCGGTGCTGGCACTCCGATAAGCTTGGAGCAAAGAAATTTAATGATAAATAAGGAGCTTGGGTGTGGCTAGACTCAATTTGCGAGCGGTAGAAGACCGTGTAGCACCGCTCGGAGGGCATGAATCCTACGATCGCGGTTTTATCTTCGACTTGCTCCTGGCTTACGGGAAACCGAAGGGCAACGTAACGCGACTCCGCAAGGGATCGCTCAACGTCGCAGCCGATCCTGATCACGAGGTCGCACAGAAGAACGTCGTTTACTTCCGAGAGACCACGGGGGATCCGCTCCGCGACGTGGAGGAGTTACGGACCTCGCCCCACGTCGTGCGTTACAACCCCCGGTTCGTCATCGCCACGGACTACTCGGAGCTCCTCGCCGTCGACATGAAGACGAGCGAGAACTTGATGATCCCGATCCGGGACATCGATAAGCACTTCACCTTCTTCCTGCCCTGGGCCGGGATGGAGAAGGCATATTATGTCGCCGAGGCACACGCCGACGTCAAGGCGGCCGAGCGCATGGGCAAGCTCTTCGACGAGTTGCTCAAAACAAACCCTGACTTGCTGGATCTCCCATACGGCCGGCAGGCGCTCAATGTGTTCTTCACAAGACTGCTGTTTTGCTTCTTTGCCGAAGACACGGGCATTTTCACCGATAACCAGTTCACTAACGCCGTTGGCTCACACACGCAAGCTGATGGATCGGATGTCGATGATTTCCTTAGCGATGTGTTCACAGCTCTCGATACCGCTGACCCACAGGATAAACCCGCGCGTCTCGCGGCCTTCCCCTATGTGAACGGCCGCTTGTTCACAGTGCGCGAGAAGGACGTCGTCCCGAAGTTCACGAAGCGCGCCCGCGACCTGCTCATAGAGCTGGGCACGTTGATGTGGCAGGAGATCAACCCGGACATTTTCGGGTCCATGTTCCAAGCGATCGTCACACCGGGGAAGCGGTCGGATCTCGGGCAGCACTATACGTCAGTGCCGAATATTCTCAAGACAATTGAGCCGTTATTTCTCGATGAACTCAAGGAGGAATTCGACGCCGGGTTCGACAACGTGAAGAAGCTTGAGCCCCTGCTCGACCGGATCAGTGAGATTAAGATTTTTGATCCGGCCTGTGGGTCAGGAAACTTCCTCGTCATCGCATACAAAGAACTACGCCGCCTCGAGCACGCAATCCTGGAACGACTCGCCGAACTAACCCCCAAACACCAAGTCCTTTTCGCTGAGTCGAAGATCAACATCGAGAACTTCTACGGCATCGAGATTGACGATTTCGCAGTGGAAATAGCGATCCTGTCGATGTGGATTGCCAAGCACCAAATGAACGCCGAGTTCAAGGAAAAGTTCGGTGTCTCTATCCCTTTGATTCCGCTCAAGGAGACCGGTCGAATCCAACCAGGTAACTCAATCACCATTGATTGGGATTCCGTATGTCCAAACAACCGTATAGATGAGATCTATGTTCTTGGCAATCCTCCATACCTGGGGAGCCGTAATCAATCTGCCGAACAAAAACAGGATCTTGCAGCAGTTACATCGAAGTACAAGAGTCTTGATTATGTATCCGCTTGGCTAATCAAGGGATCTGGCTACATTCGTGATACGGCAGCAAAACTCTCGTTCGTCACTACGAACTCAATCACACAAGGCGAGCAAGTGGGGCTTCTCTGGCCGCAAGTGTTAGCTCAAGACCTTGAAATCGGATTCGCTTACACGTCGTTCAAATGGTCCAATCATGCCAAGAAATCTGCGGGGGTCACCTGTGTTGTGCTTGGGATCCGCAACATATCGTCCGATCCGAAATATATCTTTACGGATGAAATCCGACTTGACGCCAAGCGTATTAATCCGTATCTCGCTGATGGTCCTGACATCTGGATCAGTCGACGTAGCGCCCCCTTATCTGAATTACCTAAGCTCGGATTCGGATCCATGCCGAATGACGGTGGGAATTTGATCCTAACCGACTCAGAGAAAGATGATCTTCTCGCTACAGCACCACAACTGCGTCCTTACCTTCGAGGGTTTAGTGGCTCTGACGAGTTCATTAAGGGTAAAACCCGGTGGTGCCTGGTTATCCCGGACGACGCCGTCAGCGAAGCTTCTAAGATTCCCGCAATCAAGCGACGGCTCGATGGAATCCGCGCTCACCGGGAGAAGAGCACAGAAAAATCAACGAACGCCAAAGCCGCAACTCCGAACCACTTCTACTTTTGGGCACATCAGGACACTGAATCCGTGATTGTTCCCGCGACTTCGTCTGAGCGTCGCGAATACATCCCCATTGGCTATCTCGATAAGAATGTTGTGATCTCCAACTCCGCAAACGCTGCATATGATGTCAAGCCGTGGGTGTTTGCCTTACTAACCTCAAAATCTCATATGGTTTGGTTAAGATCCGTCGGCGGCAAGTTGAAGACTGACTACCGCTATTCCAATACGATTGTCTATAACAACTTCCCCGTCCCGCCGCTCTCGAACAGGGTGAAGGAGCAGCTGACGGTCGTCGCGCTCCGGGTACTGGATGTACGTGAGTACCACTGCGAGAAAACGCCCGCCGAGCTCTACGACCCCGAAAAGATGCCCAATGACCTCCGGGCAGCGCACGCGGAGGTAGACCTACTGGTGGATTCGCTCTACTCGAAACGCAAGTATGAAACGGACGAGGAACGTCTGTCGGACCTTTTCGCCATGTACGAGAAAATGGTTACTGAAGAAGAGGCGAAAAAGCCTGTAAAGAGGGGTAGAAAATGACGAAGAGCGCGAACATTGTTGATGTTACCTATGCGCAGACGGGTGCCTCAGTACATACCGATGAGCTCGGAATGCGAGAGATGCAGCAGCGGGTCTTCGCCAAGAGGGATGCTCAGCACCTACTTATCAAGGCCCCGCCAGCTTCGGGCAAGTCCCGGGCGCTGATGTTCGTCGCGCTCGACAAGCTCTATAACCAGGGACGGAAGAAGGTCATCGTCGCAGTCCCGGAACGCTCAATCGGCGCATCGTTCTCCTCAACGAAGTTGACCTCGCACGGGTTCTTCGCGGATTGGGAGATCAAACCCGAGCACAACCTCACCACCCCAGGTTCCTCGGCGGGCAAAGTCGACAAGTTCCTCGACTTTCTCAATGGTCCTGACGCGACACTGGTTTGTACGCACGCAACGCTGCGCTTCGCCTTCGAGCGGCTCGCTCCCGACGCCTTCAACGGGACGGTGCTGGCCATCGACGAGTTCCACCATGTCTCGGCAGACACCGAGTCCAGTCGTCTCGGGGCGCTGCTGCGCGACGTGATGGCGGGCTCGGACGTGCACATCGTCGCCATGACCGGCTCCTACTTCCGGGGTGACTCGGTGCCCGTGCTGTCCCCTGAGGACGAAGCGCAGTTCACGCCGGTAGCGTTCAACTACTACGACCAGCTCAACGGGTATGCACATCTCAAGTCGCTCGGCATTGGTCACCACTTCTATCAGGGCCGCTATACGGAGGCGATCGACGAGGTCCTGGACCTGGACAAGAAGACGATCCTACACATACCGAACGTGAACTCGGGTGAGTCGACGAAGGACAAGATCGAAGAGGTCGGGTTCATCATCGACACTATCGGTGATGTTATTGACACTGAGCCCGATACCGGGATCATCCGCATCCGCCGCAAAGATAATGGTCAGGTGCTGCGTGTCGCTGATCTCGTCGACGACGCTGACCAGAAAAAGCGGGCGGACACGCTCCACTACCTCGCGACAGTCGCATCTAAAGATCGCGATGCTGCGGACATCATCATTGCCCTTGGCATGGCTAAGGAAGGCTTCGACTGGCCCTTCGCCGAGCACGCCCTGACCGTCGGATACCGGGCCTCGCTGACCGAGATCATCCAGATCATCGGCCGGGTCACCCGAGACAGCCCCGGAAAACCCCACGCCCAGTTCACGAACCTCATCGCCGAGCCCGACGCCACACAGGGCGAGGTAAAGCTCTCGGTGAACAACATGCTCAAAGCCATCACCGCGTCGCTACTGATGGAGCAGGTGCTTGCCCAGAACTTCAACTTCAAGACCAAACGCGGCAACGACGACGTCCCGGAGCCTGGCACGATCAAGATTCACGGGTTCAAAGAACCCTCGACCCAACGGGTAAAACAGATCGTCGAAACCGATCTCAATGATCTAAAAGCCAACATCCTCCAGGATGACGCCTTTGCCCGGGCCGCCGCAGGGAACCTGGACCCTCAGATGACGAACAAAGTGCTGATCCCGAAGATCATCCGCGAACGCTACCCCGACTTGGACGATGGCCAGGTAGAAGAGCTGCGCCAGCAGGTCATCGTCGACTCCGTCATCAAGAACGGTGAGGTCCGCGAAGTCGGCGATAAGCGGTTCGTGAAGATGGCCGAGAAGTTCGTCAACATCGACGACATCAATATCAATCTCATTGACTCCGTGAATCCTTTCCAGCGGGCATTTGAGGTCATGTCGAAGTCGGTGACGCCATCGGTACTGCGGATTATCTCTGACTCAATCGCCGCGACCCGCGTGGAGATTTCCGAGGAGGAGGCTCTGGCGCTCTTCCCGAAGATTCAGCAGTGGTTCAAAGTTAATGGTCGAAAGCCTGATCGTCGCTCCGAGGACCTGACAGAGAAGCGCTACGCCGAGGTGTTGGTGTTCCTCCAGCGCCTCAAGCAACAACGTCTGGCCGAGAAGAAACAGGCAGCACAAGCAGGAGAATTGTCATGACAGATTCTGAGAAGCAGACAGTAGACACCGGATCACACGAATCCTCCGTTGAGGACGCACTCCAGCGCCTACTCGACTCCGATGTCGACGGATTACTTGACGCTCCGGAGAAGCCGAAGAAAGTTACCTCAAGCGACCGGCTTGAACGAGCATTTCTCGAGGTGGTTGAGTTTCATCGCGAGCACGGGAGGATCCCAAGCTCAACGACCCGGGAAATCGCCGAACGCAAGCTCGGAGCCAGACTCGACGGGATTCTCGCCAACGAAGAGAAGATCGCAGCACTCAAGCACCTCGATGAGTTCGGGCTCCTCGATGAGCTAGAACCGCCGGCATCGATTGATGATTTGCTCGATGGTGATGACTTCGATCTCTTGGGTGATGAGACCGGTATTCTCGATGTCTCTGATCTTCCCGCCCGCAAGAGTCCTACTGAGAAGTTTGATAGTGCGCAGCGGAAGAAAGCCATGGATTTCGAGGTCTTTGAGCCTCTGTTTAAGGCTAAACATCAGGAACTTGCTAATGGGGCTGCGAAACTTATGCCTTTCCCTGGTAGGCAACATATCGTTGAGGGCGCGTTCTTCGTTCTCAACGGCGTTATGTTGTTTGTCGCGGAAGTCGGTGACCCTGAATATAAGAAAACCACTACACGCGAAAATCTTCGAGAACGGCTGCGGGTGATCTTCGAAAATGGTACTGAATCATCTATGTATCGACAGTCGCTAGGAAACAGGATGAGTGACGGACAAAGTGACGGTCGAATTATCGTGCCCGCAACTTCTGATTCTATTCTCGCCGAGGACACCGCAACCGGCTATGTCTACGTACTGCGCTCCCTTAGTGATGACCCACAGATCACGAACGTACCCAATCTGTACAAGGTGGGATTCTCCCGTGGCCCCGTCGAGAAGCGTATTGCCGGTGCAAAACATGCACCTACCTACCTCATGGCCCCGGTGGAAATCATCGCGAGCTACCGCACCTATAACCTCAAAGCCTCCGCGTTGGAGCACCTCCTGCACCGCGTGTTTGCCGAAGCGCGGCTCCAGGTGAGCCAGGTGGGCAAGGATGGCCGTACCTACGAACCTTCCGAGTGGTTCAGCGTGCCGCTTCCTGTCATCAACCAAGCAATTGATCTCATCACCACAGGAGACATTGTCAACTACACCTACGACGTAGCTTCTCAGCGTCTCGTGAAACGCGATTGAACACCGGGAGTGTCCTAGTCGTTCAGCAGGAACTGGCCCGGTCTTATATCGCTGGCAGGCTCTTCGCTCAGCTCCTCCAAAAAGGAAGCGTTGTTCTCCTCTAGAAACAGTTCATTTACATGAAAGGGATGTTAGCGCTGGAAGAGGTTCCCAGTTGGGAGATGTATTTGCGTGGAGGGCTGCCCTGGCTCCTCCACGCAACCTTTTCCAAAGCATAGTGTGGAGACATGGCGAATCTTCTCCGAGTTCAAGGTAAATCTTCAGCCGTATGTGAGCGAACGAGCATGGAGGAACAAAAATTCGGAGAAGCCTCCGACTTGGAAGAGTGGATCATCGAGCATCCCGAAGTTATCGATCCCGCAATGATGGTCGTTACGACCCAGTTCGACCGATGGGCCTCAGCAGTGGGGGCGTCGTTGGAACGCCTCGATATTCTCGGTTTGTCGACCTCCGGCGAGCTGGTCGTTATCGAGCTCAAGCGGGTCAAGGATAAGACTGTTCATCTGCAGGCGTTGACTTACGCTGCGCTGGTGTCCAGCTTTACACTCGATCTCCTCGCCCAAGTGCACGCTGCCTGGTATAACAAGCGTATCCAGCCGGTGGAGAAAATGATTGACGCCCAAGCCAAGGAGAAATTGAAGGGCTTCGTCGAGGCCGAGAACGATGGGGAAGAAGAGCTAGTCTTCGCCTTGCCCAGGATCGTCCTGGTTGCCCCGGATTTCCCCTCACCGGTATTGACAACAGTTCAGTGGCTGAGTGAGGTTGCCCCGGACGTGACGATTGAATGCCACCAGTACGAACTGTTCGACCTCTCTTCGGGAAATAACGAGTCTGATGTGATGGTCAGTTTTAACCGCATCTTCCCAGTGGAGGACATGGAGAGGATCCGGCTGCGCGCTCAATCTCCCCGGGTTTCTGTGGCGAAGGAGCAGCGTTCACGACAAACACCCGCAGTGGTCAGGATTGCAGAAAAGAACCTGATTCCGGAGGGTGCCCGAATCACCTTTGACCCTTCGACCAGGGTGAATAAGGACAGCGTCGCTATCGTGCAGGCGTGGCTCGAGGGGGACCCGGCCCGATGGGCTTTCACGTGGGATCCTCATCCCCGGGAGCCTCTGCGCTGGGGGTTAGAGCCAGATAAACGATGGGGACCGACCGCCCTGCGAGACGAGCTCTTTGAGCGGGCCGGGGCACCCAAAGCGAACTTCGCAGCGACCGAGGCGTTCTTCTTTGAAGGGGAGCACCTGGCGGTCGTAGCCGGCAGGGATTCATCTGGCGGGAATGACTTAAGTGAACTCGTGTGAGCCCTAGGTTTAGCTCCCGCGTTTCCTTATAGAGACTGCGCTGCTTCGCCGACTCGATCTCTTCACGCCGGCGCTCCAGGATCCCTGTGCGCTCAATGGCATCATTGAGGCCATTGGCTCGGATTGCTTTAACAGCGCATGAGATTAGGGATGCTTAACAAGGGAGAGAAGTAGATGACCAGGAACACACCCAACGTAGGGCCACCTCCGGGAGTTCGTTATGTCTGTACCGAATGTGGGCGGAAAACTCAGGTGAACCGAAAGACAAAGGAGGTTTATTGGCTCTTCACGATTCAGAGTGCGTAGCTGACCACGAGGTGGGGCT